>NZ_FMWR01000033.1 GCF_900103085.1 Gilliamella mensalis
TGATGGCAAGGCGTGGTTTATTCATCCTATAGCATTATTTAATTTCAAACCAAAATCGTGTATAACAGTTGATATGTTAAAACGTATTTTTACGCAAGCAGATAATGAAACATTAAATAATATAGCTCGTGATATCAACAAAAACTATAAATTATTTCATCTAGATACTGAATTAAGATTAACCCATTTTTTTGCTCAAAGTTTGCAAGAAGTTGGGGCTAAATGCACTTCATCTGCTGAAAGTTTAAATTATAGTTACAGTGCATTAAGAGCTTTTAGTTATTTCCGTGAAAACCCTAGTGAAGCAAAATTATATGGTCGAGTAGATAAACCAGAAAATAATCCGCATGCCGCAGATCAAGAAGCCATAGCAAATCGAGTATATGGAAATAGAATGGGGAATGGTGATATTAATAGTGGTGATGGTTGGAAATTCAGAGGACGTGGTATGTTTCAGTTAACGGGTAAAGCAAATTATCAAGGATTAACAGATTGGTATGAACAAACGTATAAAACTAGGGTCGATTTTGTTACAAATCCCGATTTAGTTCTTTCCAAGAATTATTTATTGTTATCTGCAGTATATTTCTGGTTGAAATATAAATTACATAAAAAGGCAGATAACGGTGATAAAGGAGAACATGTTGATAAAATTACAGAAATAATCAATAAAAATACTAAAACTTATGAAAATCGTCGGGAAAACTTTAAAAAAATAAAAAAAGAAAAAATTTTTGATTCTATTTCTTTTTAATGAGGAGTTACAATGAAGTTTAAAACAATGTTGTTTATATTATTAAGCTTAATTTTTATAGGACAAAATGCTTATGCTGATCCTGATGAGGATTTAGATACCATTCCCGAAAAATTTCGATTCCCTAAATATAATAACATAGCTCATTTACCAATTGAGGTTGAATATAAAGGTAAGAAAGGTATCGCTCTATTTCTTAGCAATTCATTTGACAATGGAACACGTAATTTAGAGGTTTATTTTTTAACTAATAATAATAGAGAATTGTATAAAGCACTAGAAGTTTATTCATATCAATATGGAAATAGTGAAGTAGTAAGTGCCTTCGAATTTACTAGAAAAAAATCCGGTAATAAATATATCTACATTTTATTGAAAGAAGGTACAGAGCTAACTACATGGTATCGTTTTATAGAATTACCTTTATTTGTAGAAGATGATGGTATATTAAGAGCATTATATTTTATAGGAGATGATTCTTTTATATCAAAAATCAATTGTATAGATGATTTTGAAACAAAAGAACGCTGCGAATTTTCAACGAAAGAGGGATTGATAAAATATCTTAATAAAGAAAGAAAACAATAATGAAATTTAAACTAATATTATTTATTTTTTTGATTGTTTTTTCAGAAACTCATATGCTGAAAGATTGACATTTGATATTGATCACAAGGTGGTTAATAAGGCAGTTTTCGATACTGAAAATAATAGAAATATTATTAATCTTTACCATAATAATAATTTGATTACAAAGATCCCGAGTTTTGATGAAGATGGTGGAAATCGTTTTGAAAAAGTATTAACGCGTTATGATGAAAATAATTTAATAAGAATAATAACCACTTTTTCAGATAGAGGGTATTTTAAGATTTATTATGATATAGGATTAAATAAAGATACTAATTTATATATACCTAATAAAGTAAGCTTTGAAACACTAAGACGAGAAATAAGCCGTTTTCCTGCTGGTTATCAACAATCGCTATCGGAAAAGCTGACTAAAGAGCAGTTTGAATCTTATGCCAAAATAGAAGCATTAGAAAAACAAGTAACAGCTTGGGAAAAGACCAAAGAGAAGATAAAAAAGATGTTGTGGTGGGATGATGTTGCTAAAGGCTTAGCCAAGCTAAACCAACAAAACGACACGCCTCCAGAAAATGGCGAGACAACGGATACCACAACTACCCCAGCAGACACCACCCCACCAGCCATGCTTAACGCTGATGGCAAGGCGTGGTTTATGCATCCCGTAGCGATGATGGATTATTTTAAGGTTGAAAAAAAGAGAGGTTGGGCTGAAAGTCCATTTGCTTTATTATTAGGGAAAGTAGAATCCAATAATGATTATTCAGCTTATAATCAAACTAAACCAAAATTAAGAGCTTTTTTTAATACTAACTTAACATCTATGACAATAGAAGAGTTAATTGATAAACAATCAAAAAAAGAAATATTTGCTGCTGGACGTTTTCAAATAATTCCTCAAACTTTAAAAGCTGCTGTGGCTTATTTAAAATTAGATTTATCGCTGAAATATAATAAAGAAACACAAGATACTTTATTTGAAGAATATTTAATAAAGATTAAAAGGAAAAGCATAATAAAATATTTAGAGCATGATGGTGATGTTGAAGATGCAATCTATGATTGGGCAAAAGAGTTTGCATCAGCTGGGGTACGTAAAGGTAAAACGATAAGTGGAGGACGGGTTGCTGCTTTTGAAGGCTCATCATATTATCAAGGTGATGGGCTGAATTCGGCCCATATACTACCAGATCAAATGGTTGATGCATTGATAGAATCGAAAAATGGGAGTTGGTGATAGATATGAAAGTATTTAAGTATGCTATTTTATGTTTCATTATCTTTTCAGTTGATTATTCTTGCGCAGCTCAAGGCGAAGACCATATTAACTTAAATTTTAATGATTTTCCTATTAAAACTAAAACAAAAATTAAACATGCAAACTTTGCTTATCACTATTTAATTAAGGTCTATGGATGTGGTGGCGGTGCTATTTGTGGAGAAATTAGAAACTTACTTTCTAACAAAGTTATTGGTTTACCTAATGCTTATTTAATAGAAGATGAAAATGGAGAAAATGGGTTTTCAATAGAATACCATTTAGATAGTAGTTTAATTATTATTTCTGGAATAATAGCAGATCCCGATGTAAATGAAGATAAAGAAAGATACAGAAGAAAATATTATAATTTTATTAATGACAAGTTAGAGTTAATTAGTTCAAGAAAAGAGGACTAATTTTGGTGATTTGGAGTTAAAAAGTTAAAACTTGAAAATTGTATAAATAGCATGCCGGCATTGCTGCTTGTTTTTTGTTAATTCTACTTTAACCTTTATCTACTAGAAAATTTGCCAGCAACGCAAAAAGATAATTTGAAGGATAGAAAAATGGTAAAGTAAAAGGTAGTTGTGTTAAATCTAATAATGAAATCAATTATGAAAATGCATATAACTTAGTAATGAAATCCTATTTATTCAATAAATCCAATGTAAATGAAAAAACAAAAATGTATTTAGTTAAAGGTGATGTAGTTAATTTATTAAAGATAAATAATGGATTTTATTATATTGAGTATATTACCCCGAAAAATAAAACCATAAAAAAATGGCTTCATTGTTCTGCAATTGATACTTGTGTTTATTGATAAAGACGATAGACAATATAGGATAGGGGATTTTTAGCTGTAGGTAACGAAGCAAAATTAGATGCATATTTAAGCCGTGTAGGTAAAGCAAAGAACTCCCCTGAAGCGAAAGGGTTTGAAACACTAAGACGAGAAATAAGCCGTTTTCCTGCTGATTATCAACAATCACCATCGGAAAAGTTGACTAAAGAGCAGTTTGAATCTTATGCCAAAATGGAAGCGTTAGAAAAACAAGTGACGGCTTGGGAAAAGACCAAAGAGAAGATAAAAAAGATGTTGTGGTGGGATGATGTCGCTAAAGGCTTAGCCAAGTTAAACCAACAAAACAACACCCCCCCAGAAAATGGCGAGACAACGGATACCACAACCACCCCACCAGCCACGCTTAGCGCTGATGGCAAGGCGTGGTTTATGCATCCTGTGGGTATCACTGTTATGACTAAAATTAAAATAGACGATTGTTCCTTAAAATTCCATAGAATTTCCAAAATAGTATTAAAGCATGAAGGAGGATATGTAAATAACCCAAATGATTCCGGAGGAGCGACTAATAAAGGGATAGCTTGGAATACATGGGTGTCATATGCAAAACAAGATTTGGGGATAGAACCTACTTTAGAGAACTTACAAAAACTTACAGATGAACAAGCCGAAATTATCTATAGAAAACGATATTGGCAACCAAAAGGATTTTGCAAAATAGAAAACGATAGATTAGGGTTAATGATATATGATTGGACAATTACTTCGGGGGGCGCAATAAAAGAAATACAACAACTTCTAGTTGATGAGTTTAATCAAAATTTTATTATTGATGGAAAAATGGGAGAAGCGACAGCTACTATCATTAATTCTATTTCTGATCAAGATAAATTATTAACGCGTATTACTGAAATTAGGAAAGCATATTATACTAAATTAGCTATTAAAGATGATGGGACTCATACAAAAAACTATGTTTTTTTAAAAGGTTGGTTAAATAGAGTTGATGATTGTTTAAAGGTGGAAATTAAAGATGGCTAGTTTTATGCGCAATATATTATTTGTTTTGTTTGTTTTATTACATTTAGATTATGCATGTGCTGTAGATATTGAACAAACTTGGACTGAAGAAATCTATTTAGAAAAAAATGAAATACCTTATAGTGTTTTTTCTATACAATTAAAAATTGACAATAGTAATATAGTAATAGGGGAATTATGTTCTATTGTTAATTATGGTAATAAAATAGATTGCCCTATACCTTTTGCATCTAAGTTAATTAATAATCAAATTAAGGTTCATTTTGATAGTACTTTTGGCGGTAAAAATGGTATAGCTATGATTAGACTACAAGAAGATAATTTAATTTGGGAATTAATTACTGCTCCTAACGGAGAATATTATTTTGCAACGAAAGCAAAATTACTTCCTGAAAAAATAGAACTGTAACTATCCCCTAAAATAGTACAACCCAAAAGTAGAAAATGCACTACGATAAAAGTAAAAGAGAATTTGAATATGAAAAAGATGACAGAATACAAAATCGTATTGATATTAAAAGAAGCAGAAGCTAGCATTTCTGTTAAAGAGCTTTGATGTATCGGATTAAAGCGGGTGATTTAGTG
>NZ_FMWR01000017.1 GCF_900103085.1 Gilliamella mensalis
CGTAGCCAAAGCTTTTGCTGCTATAACTATTTTGGAGGCCTTAGGCGAGTTAAAAAGTGCCTTGGGGATGTGGAATATGGAGGATAAAAGCTATTTTAGATCTAGATTGTTTGGTGCTTTAGCCTTAGGCGCTGGTGCTTTCCTATTATTACTTGAAAGTGGATTAGCTATAGGGATTGGTGCTGCGTTACTAGTTTTAAGTTTATATTTAATTGCTTATAGCAAAAAATACGATAATTTTACCCCTATCGATCACTGGTTAAATCGTTGTTATTTTGGGGTGCAAAAAGAGTTTGCCTATTTGGGGTACGGCGCTTATCACGAAGAGCAGCACTCATTTGTCGGTTTTGGGCATTCGGTGAATGATTATTTGGTTGCCTTGTCGGGCATTGAAACTTTTATCATCTTTAAAAAACCAAGTTCATTTAGTGGGATGAAGCTATATCACCGCCACCTCTATTTTTATTTAACATACCCAAACTGCGCTACTATTGCCCAAAAGCCGTTACAGGCTTCAGTTAAATTATTTGGCAAAAATGGGCAAAGCGATGAGGATTTGATTGAATCTCGTTTTAATATCCGTTCAACAGGGGTAAATAAAGACTCAGTAGAGGCGCATCCCCCAATCCACCTAAACGAAGATAAAGCCAAAGAAACCCTAAAAATCACAGAGTATGTGACCCTCGACAAAGGTTATTTTATGGAACATTATGAAGCAAAAACCTTTAAAACCCTCACTCAGGGCAAAGCAATATGGAAATCTGATTTTAACGATATTGAAAAAATCGAAGTGAAAAAAACCGATCCTAATCAGTCAGATAGCCACCTAACAGCCATAACATGGGTAGCGGGCACCTTTGCTTATGATCTAGTAAATAGCTATCAAATCAATATCAGCCCTAATGCACAAGATGATGACGAAATCCCACTCATCATTAATCGCAGCAGTAACCAATTTCACGATGAATAAATAAAAAGGAGAGTCATCATGCCATCAAAATACCGTCCACAAATCTTTGGTTGGTTTGGCGATCTGGATAAAGGCCCTTATAGTGTGCCCCTGCATGATCGTCGCTTAAGCTATGCCAATAATAACTACTGTGCCTTTATTCGTCAGGATCTCAATGATCAGATTTTTTATACCTGTCTCTATTTTGTTATTGTTATTGTTTTATTAATACTTCTTATTGGTTTTCCTACATTTATTATGGATTATGATCATCTAGATAGTGGTAGCATGCTTTGTTTTATTGGAATTATTGGATTTATTACCTGTTGTCTCGGTATGTATTATGCTGTTCCTCAACTGTATCATAATCTATTCTCCCATTGTGGCAGTCCCATTATATTTAACCGTAAAACGGGTAAAGTCTATGTTAACGAAAGTTACTTTTTTAACTTTAAAGTATTACGACATCCTGCGGTATTTTTACAACCGAAAAAACGCCGTATAAAGGAGTATGATTGGGACGATCTACATGGCGTTATTATTCATAATATGTCGCGTAATGCCCTAACCTCGACCGTGTTAATGGTGTGCAAACCGGGCACGCATCAAGTGATTGATCATATTATGTTAGATCCTATTCGAGCCGGCGCAGGGAGCACATTTGTTTGGGGGTGGATCAATAGTTTTATGGTGTATTATAAATCTGCCAATATCGATGATGGCGAATATAAATCAGATCAAGAAGCGGAATTTAAAGCCCATAGGATTGACGGTCAAGGCTGGCCCGAATGGATGGTTGAAGCGTTTAATGCCACATCATTAGAAGCGCTAGCTGAAATTAAACAACAGCACAATATAACGGAATAGCCCAAAAGCTGTTGCAGTTTGGCAAGAATGGGCAAAGCGGTATGGAAATCTAATTTTAATGATATTGAAAAAATCGAAGTGAAAAAAACCGATCCTAACCAGTCAGATAGCCACCTAACGGCGATAACATGGGTAGCGGGCACCTTTGCCTATGATCTAGTAAATAGCTATCAAATCAATATCAGCCCTAATGCACAAGATGATGACGAAATCCCACTCATCATAAATCGCAGCAGCAACCAATTTCACGATGAATAAATAAAAGGAGAGTAATCATGCCATCAAAATACCGTCCACAAATCTTTGGTTGGTTTGGTGATCTAGGTAAAGGCCCTTATAGTTTGCCCCTGCATGATCGTCGCTTAAGCTATGCCAATAATAACTACTGTGCCTTTATTCGTAAGATTCCTTCTGATCAAGCTTTTTATTTATGTATTTACATTATTGCTGTTATTCTTTTATGCTCTGCAGTAGTTCTATTGTCTATATTGACTTATTTATGTAACCCAATTTTAGAAACCCATATATTTTTAGTTGCGTTAAGTGGTGTCATTTTATGCTTTGTTGCTATGTATCTTGTTATTCCAGAAATTTATCAGAATCTATTTTCCCGTCGTGGTAGTCCCATTATATTTAACCGTAAAACGGGTAAAGTCTATGTTAACGAAAGTGACTTTTTTAACTTTAAGTTTTTACGGCACCCTGCGGTATTTTTACAACCGAAAAAACGCCGTATAAAAGAGTATGATTGGGATGATTTGCATGGCGTTATTATTCATAATATGTCGCGTAATGCCCTAACCTCGACCGTGTTAATGGTGTGCCAACCGGGAACGCATCAAGTGATTGATCATATTATGTTAGATCCTATTCGAGCCGGCGCTGGTAGTACATTTGTTTGGGGTTGGATCAATAGTTTTATGGTTTTTTATAAATCTGCTAATATCGATGACGGCGAATATAAATCAGATCAAGAAGCGGAATTTAAAGCCCATAGGATTGACGGTCAAGGCTGGCCCGAATGGATGGTTGAAGCGTTTAATGCCACATCATTAGAAGAGTTAGCTGAAATTAAACAACAGCACAATATAACGGAATAGCCCAAAAGCCGTTACAGTTTGGCAAGAATGGGCAAAGCGGTATGGCAAGCCCATTTTAATGATATTGAAAAAATCGAAGTGAAAAAAACCGATCCTAACCAGTCAGATAGCCACCTAACGGCGATAACATGGGTAGCGGGCACCTTTGCTTATGATCTAGTAAATAGCTATCAAATCAATATCAGCCCTAATGCACAAGATGATGACGAAATCCCACTCATCATAAATCGCAGCAGCAACCAATTTCACGATGAATAAATAAAAGGAGAATAAAATGCCATCAAAATACCGTCCACAAATCTTTGGTTGGTTTGGCGATCTGGATAAAGGTCCACGTTTAGTGCCCCTGCATGATCGTCGCTTAAGCTATGCCAATAATAACTACTGTGCCTTTATTCGTCAGGATCTCAATGATCAGATTTTTTATGCTTGCCTTTATTTTGTTGCTATTATTTTGGGAAGTATATTAGTTGTTGGTTCTTTTATAATGATTTTCTGGTTCAATGATTCTGACATTGGTGACAAACTAACGATAATGGGGATAATTGGCTTTATTGCCTGTTGTGCCGCTTTATATCTATCCATTCCTGAATTTTACCAAAATGCTTTCTCCCGTCGAGGCAGTCCCATTATATTTAACCGTAAAACGGGTAAAGTCTATGTTAACGAAAGTTATTTTTTTAACTTTAAAGTATTACGGTACCCTGCGGTATTTTTGCAACCGAAAAAACGCCGAATAAAGGAGTATGATTGGGATGATTTGCATGGTGTTGTTATTCATAATATGTCACGTAATGCCCTAACCTCGACCGTGCTAATGGTGTGCCAACCGGGAACGCATCAAGTGATTGATCATATCATGCTAGATCCTATTCGAGCCGGCGCAGGGAGTACATTTGTTTGGGGTTGGATCAATAGTTTTATGTTTTTTTGTGATGTTGCCAATATCGATGATGGCGAATATAAATCAGATCAAGAAGCGGAATTTAAAGCCCATAGGATTGCCGGTCAAGGCTGGCCCGAATGGATGGTTGAAGCATTTAATGCCACATCGCAAGCAGAGTTAGCTGAAATTAAACAACGGTACAATATAACGGAATAGCCCAAAAGCCGTTACAGTTTGGCAAGAATGGGCAAAGTCATGAGGATTTTTCAGCGGATTTAATTGCGATCACTTGTTTTTGTCTCAGTACAACTGAATAAAGTTAAAATAAATAGAATGTCTAATAACTTTAGGTTCCCAAAAATACCTATAGTATTATCAACAAAATGCTCCAGCAACTTCGTTGTACAAAGGCAAGGGATATTGATCCTAGCGAAAACAGTCAAGCTATGATTTACTTGCTCGAAACTTTTCTTCCATAAAGTGGAATGCAAATGTGTCTCTTCCCTCCAATTTTTCATTATGTCAATGTTGGCTTAATTATTCGACCTGATAAGAGGATAACCGATGCTTATCCACTATGAGATAAAAGAATCGATTATCAATTAAAAGAATAAAAAATTGCTTATTTAGGTGAATAATCAGCACTAAAATAGTGATCACTTATTTTCGATAATTCACCATTACTAATGAGCTTTTTGATCCCCTCATTAATATCTTTAGTTAGCTGTTCGCCTTTACTCCCTTTACTGATTAATAAGTAACTATATGGCGAACCAATACGATCAGCATCTTCTTTGTTTAATTCTATTATTTTAAGACTAAGATTATGTTCGTTAATCAATTGTGATAGCATCACTTTATCGATTAATTGAAAATCATATTGTCCGGTTTCAACATGTTGAAGTACTGGTAATAAATCAGCTTCACTATACACAATTTTAACAGGATTATTGGGATGCTGTTCATTATAAATCTCTAATGCGGTAGCATAATTCAGTCCCGGTGTCACTTCGGTTGATTTGCCATTTAGATCGGCAAAGTTTTTAATATCGTTATTGTTTTTTGCCACCGCAATGGCGTATTGGTTTTTAAAAATAGGATCAGAATAAAAATATTTTTCTTTGCGCTTTTCATTCATGGCATAATTATTGGCACCTACCTGATAACGTTGCGCATCAAGCCCTGCTAAAACCGATGGAAATTCTGTAAGTTCAAAGCTAATCTCATATTGCGGTAACTTTGCAAATATTGCTTTTACCACATCAATATCATACCCCATTAACTCTCCTTTCTCATTTACTGTGGTGAAAGGGCTCGGTGCACCCGATGTTGCAATAATAATTGTTTCTTTACCTTTTGCTTCTTCGCCTTTATTTTGGTTATCACAGCCAATTAATAATAAAGTCCCTACTGCTAAAATACTTAACCATTTTTTGTAATTCATAAAGCTATTTTCTCCTTAACTTTGGCTTAACATTGCCAACGGATTTATTGAACTGTTTTTTATCTACATTTTAAATAAAACCCATGTTTCTCATGTCAGTTATATGATCAGCTTGATAACGTGCCATACCTGTTTTCATTACTTCAAAACCTAAATTTTTATAAAATTCGACGGTTTGTGGATGGGTGTAAAGGATGATATTGCACTGTTTTACTTGATCAACGAGTTTATCAACAATCAGCCGTCCATACTGCTGGCCATGTAGATGTTGTGCCAATGCAATGTTATATATAGCTGCCTGACAAACACCATCAGATAACGCACGTCCAACACCCACTACTCGGTTTTTTTCCATTAAAAATACAACAGCATAGCTATTACGAAACACTAGTTCTTGTGTTTTAGCATCCAATGAACTAAGTCCATAAAAAGTCAGTAAATCAGCAACATCTTGCCAATTAATTCCATCGCAATGTTGTTGAATAATAATATTCATTCATACTCCATTTATTAAATTTCATAATCTATTTGCCCTGCAGAATAATATCTGGCTAAAAAATCTTTGGTTCTTGATTGAGTTGGATTTGAAAACACCTGCTGCGGTGAACCATCTTCAATGATTTGCCCTTTATCTAAAAATAGCACCCGAGTTGCAATATCATGTACAAAACTCATTTCATGAGAAACTAAAATCATAGTAATGCCTGATTTAGCGGCTATTTTGATGGTTGCTAACACTTCACCCACCAGTTCAGGATCAAGTGCCGAGGTGGGTTCATCAAGCAACAACACTTTCGGTTCCATAGCTAACGCCCTAGCAATTGCCACTCGTTGTTGTTGCCCACCTGATAACTGTTTTGGATAATGATAGATTCGCTCCGCAAGTCCAACCTGAGCCAATTTTTCATAGGCTATCTGCTGCGCTTTATCCTTTGGATATTTTTTCACAATCATTAATCCTTCCATAACATTTTCTAAAGCATTTTTTTGTTGAAATAAATTGAATTGTTGAAATACCATTGCTGTTTGCTGACGAAATGCGACAATTTCATGCCTTTTTCTACAACTAACATCAAATTCAAAATGATCAATACGGATCTGACCTTGTTGTGGTTTTTCTAATAAATTTAAACACCGTAAGAGTGTTGATTTACCGGCACCCGATGCCCCAATAATCGCGACAATTTCATGGGGGCGAATATGAAAGTTAAGTTGATTCAATATCAGATTATGATGAAAAGATAATGTTAAATTTTGCACATTAATCATAATAATTTTCCTCGGCGATAACTGGGGGTGTTAACACTGTCAGAAATGGTTAAGCGCTTTTCCAAATATTTCATAATCAGTTCAATAATAATGGTTAATGCCCAATAAATTAATGCCAATGAAATATAAACTTCAAAATAACGATAACTATGCCCAGCTAAAGTTTTCCCTCGACCGGTCATTTCGGTTACCGAACAGACAAATGCTAATGATGTACCTTTTAGTAAACCAATTAACGCATTACCTAAATTAGGTAAGGCCACAATAACAGCTTCAGGAATGATAATTCTTCGTAACAATTGGCTATAGGTCATGCCCAATGATTGCGCGGCTTCAATCTGCCCTTTATTCACAGACTGTAATGCTGCGCGGATTGTCTCTGAATTATAGGCTGCCTCGTTAAACGAAAAAGCAATTAACACAAACAACATTGGAGATATGCCATTAATATTGTAGTGAGTGTCATAAAAATAATTGATATAACGCAATAAGATAGGAATACCATAAAAGCTTAAATAGAGCTGTACTAATAATGGCGTTCCTCTTATAAAAGAGACAAATACCACTGATATTTGCGATAATATCGGTATTTTATTCATTTTGATGATGGCAATAATCAATCCTAATATTACCCCAAGTAGCATCGAGAAAAAGGTAATAAAAAGCGTTACAGGCAGATAAGCAAGTAACATTGGGATTTGAGTAAAAATCAATCCAACATCTAATATATTTGGCATTGTAATTATCCCATTAATAAAATTAGTGAGTTGAACTAAACTGCTTATCTCGGTTGTGGGGGGTATGCCAATGGCTTATATCTGGTCCTAAAGGTAAGATATCATAAGGATTATGCGCATTATCGCCCAAAAAATAGCCTTTCTTTATTGCTTCAAAATCAGTTGTTTCACCAAAAGCAGGTATTTGATAAAGATCTCGAGCATAAGCCCATAAGTTAGGGTAGTCGATAATTCGATTACGATTGGTTTTAAAGGCGCCATAGTAGGCAACATCAAATCGAGCTAATGTCACATAGAGGCGAATATCAGAATCAGTTATCTTATCACCGAATAGATAACGCGATTGACTCAAACGCTGTTCTAGCTTATCTAATCGATTAAAAACAAGATGATAAGCATGTTCATAAGCTTTTTGCGAACGAGCAAAACCTGCTTTATACACGCCATTATTTACTTCATGGAATATTACATCGTTTAACGCATCAATATCCGCACGTAATTTTTCAGGATAAAGATCAGGCGCCCCCCTTTTATGAAAAGGTTTAAATGCGGTTTCCCAATAATAGGTCAGTTTAAAATAATCATTATTGACA
The DNA here is from genome assembly GCF_900103085.1 of Gilliamella mensalis. GTDB lineage: Bacteria > Pseudomonadota > Gammaproteobacteria > Enterobacterales > Orbaceae > Gilliamella > Gilliamella mensalis. The sequence continues at coordinate 7,846 of NZ_FMWR01000017.1, forward strand.
ACTTTGCCCGTTTTTACATCGACAACCGTTGGCACTGTCGCCCTGCCGTCATACTCAGAATCAGTTGAAGCATAGATTTCAGGTAGATAACGAATACCCAGTACAGGATCGACACCACCAGCATCAAGCGAAAATTCCCAGCCATTAGAGGTTCTAATCGGGCTTACTTTACCTACACTAATTACATCGTCTAATCCCAATAATTTGATAGCTATCATTGAACGATGTGCCCAAGGACAAATAGCTGCCCAAATTAAACGATAACGGTCGGCTTCAACGGGTAATTGTTCGGGATTATTGCCAAATGGTGTATCAAAACGATTAGCTTGGCGGACAAATGCTCCATTTTTATCAATCTCATTATTTTCATTAGTAACGACCTTTCCTATAGCAAAAGACATATGCTTACTCCTTATTATTTTGGTACTGCAAAATTTAACTATCTAACATCTTAGTCCAATCTAGCATCAAATATTTTGCAGTTAAAATAACAAATAAGCATATTTATATAATTATCAATTATATAGAAAGTAAGCTACTATATGAAAATAGTCTTAAGTTAAATATTTATTTTCCTAAACGTCTATATAATCTTTCTGGACGACCAATCTTTCCGTGATTAAGTTCGACTGTTAATAATTTAATTTGGACACAATACTCTAAATATCGCCTAGCAGTTGTTTTGCTAATATTGGCTTTTTCTACTATTTCATCAACAGTAAGTGCGTTCTCACTCTGCATAAAAATGTCTTTCACTTTTTGTAATGTGATTTCCTCAATGCCTTTTGAGTGACGGTTCATATTAACAAAGTCTTTAGTTTGCAAATTGAAAAGCTCATCAATTTTTCTTTGATTGACGTGTTTTTGTAGGCTTTGTCGATATAAAAAGAGTTCAAAACGCTCAAGTGAATGCTTTAATCGTTGATAAGAGACCGGTTTAATCAAGTAATCAAACGCTCCATAACGAATTGCTTTACTACAAGTATCCATATCACTTGCTGCGGTAATAAAAATAACATAACAATCTAGATGATTGTTGATGATGTATTCAAATAATTCTATTCCTTTTCCATCAGGCAAATAGTTATCAAGTAATATTAAGGTTGGTTTTAATTTTTCTACCATTTTTTTAGCTTCAGATAAATTCGAAGCAATACCTACTACTTTGACTTTTGTATCTTTTTGAATAAACTCTGCATTGAGTTCTGCTAAAATAGGCTCATCTTCAACAATAAGCACTTTAATGTTATCTTCTTGAAATTCTTTCATATAATTGCCTTTCTACTATTTAGGTATAAATACAGAAAAAATTGTTCCATAAGGGGTATTATCTTCAAATGTAATATAACCATTGGCCTTTTTTATATAGGTGGAAACAAGGTGTAAACCAATGCCATGTTCTTTCCCCTCTTGAGATGTAACGCCGGGTTCAAAAATTGAATCACGAATATTTTCATCAATACCACAACCTTGGTCACTGATCTCAAGTACAAGTTCATCTGTTGCATCACTAAGATATAAATAAATTGTTTTATCGCCATGATCATTTTTTAAACTGGCATTAAAGGCATTATCAAGCAAATTACCTAAAATTGACATAAATTCTGTTTCGGTGATAAGTGAAGGTAGTGCACTTAATTGGCATGCAGGATCAAAGATTAGATTTAATCCAATTTCATGTGATTTTGAATATTTACCAATTAACAAACCACATACAGCTGGCACTTTAAAATGTGCAGTAATAAAATCTAAATTATTTTGATTATCAGCAAAATGCAATGCGATAAAAGACTGCGCTTCTTCATATCGTTTCATATAAATTAAACCTGATAACGTTGCCAACCAGTTTAAATGCTCATGCCTTAATGCACGCAAATTATCAACATATTGTGTTACTTGCGTTAATTGCATACTTAATATATTAATATCATCAAAGTTACGAAATGTAATGACCCAACCTTGAGTTTTATCATCGATGACCACCCGAACTTTGCTGGCAATGACAATAATGTTGTTGAAATAACAAATATGATCATGTATGTCTTCAGTTTGGTTATCATTTTTATAAATAAAATCGCTTGATTTAATAAACGACCTCAAATCATGTTTATGTAATTCATCATCACTTATTTTAATATCTAACATCGTACGAGCAGATTGATTAATATTGATAATTTTATAATTAAGATCAATTGCAATAACCCCCTCAAAAATCGACTCCATGATCGACTTTTGGCTTTTCACCAATAGTGCAATTGCTTTAGGCTCCAAATTAAACATCTGTTTTTTAATTGCTTTTGAAAAGCAATATGAAAAGATAAATAACGCTAAAAACAATAAAGAACAAAAAAAGATAAATGGTATAAATTGCTTTATATGCAATGCATAAATTCCATCAATCATGTAACCGACCGAGACTATGCCGATAATTTTACCATGATCGTTAATTGGTGCTTTCCCTCTTAATGCTAAGCCAAGAGAACCTTCACTAATGGAGATGCTACTATTACCGTTAAGAACCTCTTGGTTATCACCACCGACCATTGGCGAGTGTAACGGGCTATTAGCCGTGTGAAATAAACGATTAGCATTCGCATCGCCAATAACAATATAACTTGCGTCGCTTTGCTCAAATATCTCTGTGATTAAATTAGCAATTTTATTTGTATCTTTTTCTTTGACATATTCAATTAAACTTGGTAAAACAGATAGCTCTTTTGCTTGAATTTGCGCCTTTTCGCCCAAACTTCTATATAAGTTCGTTTCGGTGGTGTTCCAAATATAGCTTTGTAACAGCGCAAGAACGATCAATGAAAAAAACAAAAGCGATAAAAAAAGCTTTGTTGTAAACGATAACTGGATTTTTTTTCGCATTTTTCCATTCGCTTTTCAAATTAAACTCTGATAAGTGTAACACAGCATTAAAAAATATATAGCCTTTAAAACCATAAAAACCATAGTTAATTTATGATTTATATCACAAAATTTTCATTAATTTTTTGTAAAGATAGACACCAACAATTTCGAATAAATTAAGACATTTTGGAGAAAAAAATAAATGGTGAATTTTAACTCATCTGAAAAAAATATTAATGGAAAAGAATCAACGAGTAAGCCAGCCGAAGAGAGGTTATATGGCTGGCCATATAATTGGTGGCGACTAATGGATAACTATAAAATTGGTGTAATCCCGCTTCCATTATTTATTATTGCCGGTATTCTTATCTTTGCGGAAGTGTTAGTAACAGGCAAATTACCTAGCGAAATCGTTGTGATGGTGGTTACTTGTGCTTTCTTTGGTTTTTTATGTGGTGAAATTGGTAAACGCTTACCTGTTGTTGGAAAAATGGGAGCTGCGGCAATTTGTGCAACCTTTATTCCATCTGCACTCGTTTATTATGGTATTTTGCCTACACCAGTTGTTGAAGCAACAACCAAATTCTACAAAGATACGCATATCCTTTATTTATACATTTGCTGCATCATCGTAGGTAGTATTATGAATATGGATAAGAAAACACTTATTCAAGGATTCTTAAAAATCTTCGGTCCAATGTTATGCGGTGAAATCGTTGGTATGCTTGTTGGTGTTGGTGTTGGTTATTTACTTGGTTTAACACCATTTGAAACTTTCTTCTTCTTAGTATTACCAATTATGGCAGGTGGCGTTGGTGAAGGTGCAATCCCTCTTTCTATTGGATACGCTTCAATTTTAGGTATGGAGCAAGGGGAAGCGCTTGGACGTGTATTACCAATAGTAATGTTAGGTGGTTTAACAGGTATTATCTGTGGTGGTATTCTTAACCGCATCGGTAAAGCTTATCCACACTTAACTGGTAACGGTCGACTATTACCTGCAGACGATGAGATTGCTGATAAAAAAGCGGCGAAAACAGAATCTATTATTGATGTGACAACATTTGCTTCAGGTGTATTATTAGCAGCTATTCTTTATATGGTGGGTATGATTGGTCACAAAGTGACGGGTATTCCAGCACCAGTAGGAATGCTATTTGCGGCAGTTTTTGTTAAACTAGTATCTGGTGTTTCACCTAAAGTATTAAGTGGTTCACAAGTTGTTTACAAATTTTTCCAAACATCTGTTACCTATCCAATTTTATTTGCCGTAGGTGTGGCAATTACACCATGGGATAAAATCGTTGCAGCATTCACTGTTACAAACTTAATTGTTATTGTTTGTACGGTAGTTAGTTTAGTCACCACTGGTTTCTTTGTTGCGAAAAAACTTGGCATGTACCCTGTTGATGCTGCTGTTATTTCTTGTTGTCAAAGTGGTCAAGGTGGAACAGGTGACGTTGCGATCTTAACAGCTGCAGAACGTATGGAGCTTATGCCATTTGCACAAATTGCAACTCGTATTGGCGGTGCAATTAATGTATCAATATCATTACTAATTCTCGGCAATTTCTTAGTATAGATTTTACATTTCAAAGAGCGACCTTAGTTTATACTAAGGTTGTTCATTTTTATTTCGTATTTATAATTAACACAAACAGCTTTTAAGGAGTTTTCATGAAGCTTGTCAGTTATCTTGTCTCTGGTAGAGCAAGTTTTGGTCTTCTTACTCACAACGGTATTGTTGATTTAAAGCAAAAATTAGGTGATAAATATGCCGATTTAAAATCACTGCTTGCAGATAAAGAAGGACTATCTGTTGCCAAAACCTATCTTGATGCCCCAAGTGACATTGATGAACAAGACATTACTTATTTACCCGTCATTCCAAATCCAAACAAAATTTTATGTGTTGGCATGAACTATGCCGAAAAACGAGCTGAATTTAATGAAACCAGCTCCGCACCAACTCTGTTCGTTCGTTTTCCTGACTCTCAAACTGGTCACAAAACCAATATTATTAAACCAGCTATTACTAATGAATTGGATTATGAAGGCGAGTTAGCCATTATCATTGGTAAAGCTGGTTTTCGTATTAAGGTTGAAGATGCGTTATCATATGTAGCAGGTTATAGCTGTTATATGGATGGCTCAATTCGTGACTGGCAATATACATGGTTTACCGCTGGTAAAAACTGGCCAAGCACTGGTGCATTCGGTCCATGTATTACAACAAGTGACGAGATTGCCGATCCAAAAGAATTATCGTTAACCACTTATTTAAATGGCGAGCAAATGCAACATGATTCTATCAAAAATCTTGTGCATACGGTGCCTGAATTAATTTCATATATCAGTACATTTACTCATTTATCACCTGGGGATGTCATTCTTACGGGTTCACCTGGTGGAGTGGGTAAAAAACGTCACCCGCCTGTGTTTATGCAAGATGGTGATATTATTGAAGTTGAAATTACCAAAATTGGGCGTTTAACTAACTCTGTTGTTGCAGAAAAAAGGTAACATTATGTATGATTTAGCTGATTACACTGTTGTTGATATTTCCAAATCAAAACAAGATTATCAAGAAATTGAGCAGCTATTGTCGCGCTCTGATCTCAATTTAGATTCACAAGTTACCATTTTTATGGTCGTAAAAATCGATGCTAAAATTATAGCTTGTGCAGGGATTGATCGTGATATTATAAAATGCGTTGCTATTGATCCTGATTACCGTGGCAATCAACTAAATCTCACTTTAATGGATCACACCATAAAATATGCTAACGAAAACGGTTATTTTCACCTTTTTTTATATACAAAGCCTGAAAATATAGATTTTTTTAAAGGATGTGGTTTTTATCCTATTGTTGAAATCACCGATCTTGCTGTCTTAATGGAAAATAATCCTGTTGGCATTAAACAGTACTGTAAGCAACTGCACGCACAGCAAAAAGAGGGAAAAAAGATTGGCAGTATTGTTATGAATGCCAACCCTTTTACTAAAGGCCATCAATATCTTATACAATATGCAGCCAGCCAATGTGATTGGTTACATGTTTTTGTCGTCAATGAAAATGCATCACAATTTTCATTTGATACACGTTTAAAGTTAGTCAAAGATGGCACGAAACAGATAAAAAATGTTACTGTGCATGCTAGCTCACCTTATATTATTTCTAGGGCAACATTTCCGACTTATTTTCTAAAAGATAAGGCAAAAATTGATCGAGCCTATATGGGTATCGACCTGCTTATATTCCGAAATTATATTGCACCAACACTTAATATTACTTATCGATTTGTTGGTACTGAACCTTTTGATGAAGTCACTAAAGCTTATAATGAAGCAATGTCTTATTGGCTTACAGATAAAACAGTCAGTGAACAATCAGCAATTACTGTTGTTGAAGTTCCACGGATAACCGAAGGCGACACTATCGTATCGGCATCATTAGTGAGAAAATTATTGGCATCTGAGCAATATGAAGAGGTAAAAAAGCTAGTTCCATCTACTACATGGGATTACCTTTCAGCTAATTTGGATAAATTTAAAATTTAATACGTTTTTAAAGGTAAAAAAATGAAAATACAAAAAGAAGCCATGGCAGGGACTCTTGAATCTAGCGATTTGTTAGTCAAAGCCATACCAAACACGGGAATTGAAATTGTTATTAATAGTGATGTTAATAAACAATTCGGCGATCAAATTCGTGCAGTTGTTGAGCAAACTTTAAATGAGCTTAATGTAACCGACGGTTTAATCATTATTGATGATAAAGGTGCACTTGATTGTGCTATTAAAGCAAGAGTTCAATGTGCGGTATTACGTGGCGCAGAAGAAGAAAACTTAGATTGGAGTAAATTATTATGAAAAAATTACGTCGAAGTATGCTATTTCTTCCAGGTGCAAACGCCGCAATGTTATCGACTTCGTTTGTTTATAAACCTGACTCAATCATGTTCGATCTGGAAGATGCTGTTTCTATTAAAGAAAAAGATTCAGCACGTTTATTAGTAGCACAAACATTGCTTCTTCCTGTTTATAAAGAGCACGGAATTGAAACAGTAGTACGAATCAACTCACTTGATACTCCATTTGGTTTAAAAGACCTTGAAGCAGTAGTAAGAGCGGGTGTTGACGTAGTACGTTTACCGATGACTAACTGCGCAGAAGATATTCATGAATTAGAAGCACACGTTGAAAGAATTGAAAAAGAGTGTGGGCGTGAAGTGGGTAGCACTAAATTAATGGCGGCAATTGAATCGGCTCAAGGCGTTGTTAATGCCGTTTCTATTGCTCAATCTTCTCCACGCTTAATCGGTATTGCACTAGCTGCATTTGACTATCTTGTTGATATGCAAACAGAGCGTGGCGATGGTACTGAGTTATTTTATGCTCGCTGTGCAGTATTACATGCAGCACGTGTAGCTGGCATTGATGCATTTGATGTGGTGTATTCAAATGTTAATGATGATGAAGGTTTCTTAAAAGAAGTTAGCCTAATTAAAAAACTCGGATATAACGGTAAATCACTTATCAATCCAAGACAAATTGAACTATTACATAATGCATATGCTCCAACAGCGGCTGAAGTGGAAAATGCACAAAAAGTGGTTGAAGCAGCAGAAGAAGGTGAAAGAAAAGGCCTTGGCGTTATTTCCCTAAACGGCAAAATGATTGATGCACCGATTATAGCTCGTGCTAGAAAAGTTATCGAGTTGGCAAAATATTCTGGTGTTCGTAAAGAAATTTGATAGGATTGAAAAATGACTACTTCTATAAACAAAAAAATTGATGATTTGCTTAAACAGCACCCTGATCTCAAGAATATTACGCCTTTTGTTGACGCTAACGCAACAACACCATATTTAAAAGATGAGTCTAAATACACGCGTAAATTGTGTGATTCTATTGAACAGGCAATCAAAAAATGTGAATTACGCGATGGTATGACTATCTCTTTTCACCACGCATTCCGTGAAGGTGATAAGGTTATCAACAAAGTTGTTGAAACTATCAGTAAATTAGGTATTAAAAACTTAACACTAGCTTCAAGTTCGTTATTAAGCTGTAACTCAGCATTAATACCTCATATCGAATCAGGTGTAATTACTAAAATTTATACCTCTGGTCTACGTGGTAAATTAGCCGATGCAATTTCACACGGTTTAATGGAAAACCCTGTCCATATCCATTCTCATGGTGGACGAGTAAAACTTATCCAAAGCGGTGAAATTAACATTGATATCGCCTTTTTAGCTGTATCAACAGCTGATGAGCAAGGTAACGCGAATGGTGTATCAGGTAAATCACAATGTGGTGCTCTTGGTTATGCCATGGTTGATGCGCAATTTGCGAAGAAAGTAGTATTACTTACTGAAGATATCGTTGGTTATCCTAACCATCCAGCAAGTATTCGCCAAGATCAAGTTGACTATATTGTTAAAGTTGATGAAGTCGGTGATCCAACTAAAATCAGTGTGGGGGCAGCACGTATCACTAGCAATCCACGCGAACTGATGATCGCGCGTTATGCTGCTGATGTTATTGAACACTCAGGCTATTTCAAAGATGGTTTCTCAATCCAAACAGGTTCTGGTGCATCGTCAACTGCGGCAACTCGTTTCCTTGAAAATCGTATGCGTGCGAAAAATATTACTGCATCATTTGCATTAGGTGGTATTACAGCAAGTATTGTTGATCTTCATGAAAAAGGCTTGGTTAAACGCTTATTAGATACTCAAAGCTTTGATGGCACCGCCGGACAATCTTTAGGTAAAAATAAAGATCATATTGAAGTATCAACCAATGTTTATGCAAACCCTGCATCAAAAGGTGCGAGCGTTGATGAACTTGATATTGTTATTTTAAGTGCTTTAGAAATTGACCTTGATTACAATGTTAATGTATTAACTGGTTCTGACGGCGTTATGCGTGGTGCATCTGGTGGTCACTGTGATACAGCTGCTGGTGCAAACTTGACAATCGTTGTTGCCCCACTAATTCGCAGCCGTATTCCAACTGTAATTAAAAAGGTAACAACACTAGTTACTCCTGGTGAAAGTGTTGATGTACTTGTGACTGACCATGGTATTGCGGTTAATCCTAATCGCCCAGAAATTGCTGAACGTTTAAAAGCAGCTAATTTGCCAATTATGAGCATTGAAGAGCTTTATCAACGTGCTGTATCTTTAACTGGTGAACCAAAACCAATCGAGTTTAAAGATAAAATTGTTGGTATTGTACATTTCCGCGACGGTTCAGTTATTGATGTCGTACGTCAAGTTAAAGACTAATTTTAGTCTTAATTAATAGAGTAATGGCCTAACATGTAAAAGTGTTATGCTATTACTATTTTTATTCAATGGAAAAAATGCTAATTAAATTTGATGATGGCACTCCAATTAATCTTGAGCAAATGCTATTAGCCAAGGAAAAGCGAGTGGAAAACCAAAAACAGGCAATGATATGTTATAAACATCCGATCATATCATTAAGCCTAGTTATTCCGGGTGCTATAAAAAACAGCAGCGGTGCTCGTTATCTTTTTGATGAAGCTATCAAAGCTTTACAGCACTGTTTTTTACAAAATGACATCACGATAATCAATGAAGATCACTATCACTACATCACCGGTTCAGAAGCCATTATAGCAGTAAAATGTTCAGCTAAGACGCTTAAAAAATACTGTATGGATATTGAAAATAATCACCCTTTAGGGCGTTTGTGGGATATTGATGTTATTGACATTGTTACACAACAAAGCCTGTCACGCTCACAATTTGACAACCAACCAAGGCAATGTCTGGTCTGTCATGAAGCAGCAAAAGTATGCGGTAGAGCCAAACGACATTCAATCAATGAAATTTTTATAGCGATTGAAAAAAAGATAGAAAAATTCCAGCAAATATAAACAATAATCATCATTGCAAATAGCGCGGATTGATGAAATAACACAACTACCATATATCATCAACCCTAATTATAATCTATAAAAACAGTTAAATTGTTTCAAGTGCTTGCTGTAAATCAGCCAGTAAATCTGTAATATCTTCCAAACCAACTGAAATACGCAATAATTGATCTGAAATACCAGCTGTTTTTCGTGCTTCAGCACTAATACCTGAATGTGTCATTGTCGCTGGATGACACACAAGACTTTCAACTCCACCAAGTGATTGAGCCAATGTAAAAATATTAAGAGCCTTTAAAAATTTCGGCATCACATCGGCATCGCCAGCTAATTCAAAACTGAGTAATGAACCAAAACCTTTCTGTTGTTTTTTAGCGATATCATGCCCAAGGTTAGTTGGTAAAGATGGATGAAATACTTTGGCTATTTTGGGATGGCTAGCAAGGAATGCAACGACTCTTTGTGCATTGTCTTGTTGCAAATTCACACGTGCAGCAAGGGTTCGTAACCCACGTAATAAAAGATAACTATCAAATGATGAGGTCAATGTACCAATGTTATTTGCCCACCATAAAACATCTGTAGCAAGTTGTTGGTCTTTAAAGACTAAAATCCCTGCTAATAAATCTGAATGACCGTTTAAAAATTTAGTACAAGAGTGAGTAACAATATCAGCACCAAGCTCTAATGGTTTTTGCAAAATAGGCGTCATAAACGTATTATCGACTAAAACTAAAGCACCTACGTCATGTGCTTGCTGCGCAATTTTTTTAATATCAACAACACGCAGTAATGGATTACTTGGTGTCTCAATCAAGACTAATTTAGGATGCAAGCTTAATGCTTCTTGCAATGCGCCCAAGTCAGACTGATCAACAAATTTTACCTTAAAATAACCTTTCTGGCTCAAACTATTAAACAGCCGATAGCTACCGCCATAACAATCATGAGGGGCAACAACTAAATCATTTGGCGCTAATAAGGCAACGCTAATAAGGTGAATTGCTGACATGCCACAGTTAGTTAAAATAGCATCGACACCACCTTCTAATTTTGCAACAGTCTCTTCCACCAATCGACGACTTGGATTGGCTTTGCGCGCATAATCAAATTCTCTTGGTTTCGCAAATTCTTCATAACGATAACACGTAGATGGTGTGATAACAGGTACAACACTGCCATATTGATCATCAGTATTGAGCCCACCACGAACAGCAATTGTTCCTTGGCTTAAATTGTTAGCTTGGCTAGTCATAATAACGCTCCCCCTAAATAATACTTTGCTTACTTTAAGAATAGATTGTATAAGAATAGCACACTGATTATAGACGTCAATATGTCTGGACGTCTAAGTATCTTAGTGTATAGATTGCAGAAAAATAAAAAAAACGTTAGAATTGCCACATTATTTGTGATGTGATTTGGTGAAAATATGATGGAATGGAATGGCGAATATATAAGCCCTTATGCTGAGCATGGTAAAAAAAGCGAGCAAGTAAAAAAAATTACAGTATCAATTCCATTAAAAGTATTAAAAATCTTGACTGATGAGCGTACTCGCAGGCAAGTTAATAATTTACGTCATGCAACAAATAGTGAGTTATTGTGTGAAGCCTTTCTTCATGCTTATACTGGTCAACCTTTACCTTGTGATGAAGATTTACAAAGAGATCGTGAAGACGGTATTCCTAAACAAGCTCAAAAAATGATGCAACAATTAGGTATCAATCCTGAATTTGATTGATTATTAACTAAAAATATTAATTTTGAAAAAAAGCAAAAAGGCGCATTATGCGCCTTTTCAACTATTATAGTTTTTTATATACGGTTTTTTGGAAAATTATTTTTTACCGCCAACCATAGCAAAACGTTGTTTGAACTTATCTACACGTCCACCTGTTGCAACATCACGTTGTTTACCAGTATAGAACGGATGACACTCACCACATACGTCAAGATGAATATCATGACCAATAGTAGAATGAGTTTTGATAACGTTACCGCAAGAACAAGTTGCTGTAATTGCAGTATATTCTGGATGGATACCTTCTTTCATAATAAGCCTCTAAAATTTGTTCGTATCGCTATATAAACGGCTATAAAAGCAAGATCTATACACCATACGAATGTTAAAAAAACATGATAAGGTGGCGAATTATACGACCAATGGTCACAATAATCAAGTAGTAAAAGACCAATTAAACAGGTAACTGCCCGATGGTTACTTGCAATTCAATTCTTTCACCATTTCGCAAAACTATAATAGGGACGATCGTTCCAGGTTTCAACTCAGCAATTTGATCCATGGTTTCAACAATTGATTTAACAGGCTTATTATCTACCATAATCAAGATATCATTAGCTTGTATACCTGATTGCAATGCGGGACCTTCAGCATGAGTGACTAAAATACCTAGCACCACTGGCATGTCACTTGGATTTTGAATGGGGGCAAATTCTAATCCATCAATACCAATATAACCGCGAATAATTTTTCCATCCTGAATCAATTTATTCATAATTTTCACGGCTAAAGCGGTAGGAATTGCAAATCCAATCCCTTCAGGAACATCATTACCTAGATTTTTTGTAAAGGTAAGCGTATTAATACCCATAAGTTCACCTTTGGTATTAACTAGTGCACCGCCTGAATTACCATGATTTATAGATGCATCAGTTTGGATAAAATTCTGTCTTCTGTATGGACTCAATCCATCACGACCTGTAGCACTGATAATACCTTGTGTAATAGTTTGTCCTATATTGTAAGGATTACCTATGGCTAACACAACATCGCCAATCTTAGGTTCACGCTGGGGATTAATAAGTATAGTTGGAATATTAGAAGCTTCTATTTTTAATACGGCAATATCAACAAGTTTATCCGAACCTACAGATAAAGCTTCAAAAATTCGCCCATCTTGCAGTGCAACAATAATTTGTTCTGCATCTTCAACAACATGATAATTAGTAACAATATACCCCTGCTCACTCATAATTACCCCTGAACCAAGCGGAGTAATTGAACTATCTTGTGATTCTTGAGATACAGAATTAATTGAGCGACTATAGATATTAACTACAGTAGGGGCTGCGAGTTTAACGGCACTAGAATAACTTAATGGCTCATCACTAAAAATTGATCTTGGAAAATCTGATTCAGTCCCCTTTTGTAAGGAGGGAAAAATAATTAATAAGACAATGGCTAAAACCATTCCAATTAATATTGGCCATAGAATTTTTTTTAGCATTAGTTTCAGGATTGTAATAGGAAGAATGTACAAGATTTTAACACATCTATATAAAGGTTAAAATTGAAGTTTTCGTCGATGCCTTAGCATCGACGAGAGAAAGACCAACTAATCACCTTAAAATTAGATATAAACGACTATCGCCACGAACTATATTCAATGCAATTACTGATGGACTACTATCAATAATCTTGCGAAGATCTGCAATATTAGTTACTCGTTCTTTATTAACGCCAGTAATAAGATCGCCTTCACGTAAGCTGAGTCGAGATGCGGGTGAATTTTTAGCAATACTTTCGATTAAAACGCCCTTTTGTCCTTTAATTTCACCATTGCTAAGTGTTGCACCATCAAGAGCAGTATGCAATGATTTTGCTTCAGTTGTCACCTCATCACTGTTTTTTAGTTTGACCTCGACAGACATTTCTTTGCCATCTCGAATTAAACCTAATTTTACAGTTCGCCCAGCACCAGTTGTCGCAATTTTTGCACGTAATTCAGCAAAGCTATCCACTGGTTTACCATCCATCGAAACAATAATATCACCAGATTTAATTCCTGCAGCTTGCGCAGCTGAATCTTCAATCACTTCACTGACAAAGGCGCCTTTTTGAACATCAACATCAAACGCTTTTGCTATATCTGATGTTAATTCATTACCTTTAATGCCAAGCACACCACGTTTGACTTCACCAAATTCAATAAGTTGCGAGGTTAAACTTTTTACCATATTACTAGGAATTGCAAATCCAATACCTACATTACCACCACTTGGTGCAATAATTGCTGTATTAATACCAACAAGCTCACCATTTAAATTGACAAGTGCCCCACCAGAGTTTCCTTGGTTGATGGAAGCATCTGTTTGAATGAAATTCTCAAAACCATTCATATTAAGTCCACTGCGAGCTAAGGCTGAAATAATCCCCGAAGTAACCGTTTGACCAATGCCAAATGGATTACCAATTGCTACAGCATAATCACCAACACGCAAATTATCAGAATCGGCCAATTTAATTGCTATTAATTTTTTGGCATCTTCCACTTTAAGCAAAGCAATATCGCTTTGAGGATCTTTACCAATGAGTTTTGCTTTATATTCATGCCCATCATTTAGAGCAACTGTAATTTTATCAGCATTATCAATAACATGATTATTCGTAACAACATAGCCTTTTTCAGCATCAATAATCACACCTGAGCCTTGACCTGTAAACGATCTTGATTGGCTATCAGGATAACCAAAAAATCGTCTAAATTCCTCGGGCATATTATTTTGCATTTGAGCAATACCTTCAACCTTGATGCTTACAACTGAAGGTAACACTGTTTCAAGCATTGGTGCCAAACTTGGTTGTTGCGCATTACTACTATCGGATGAGGTAGGAGGAAAGGAAGCATGAGCATTCGCAAGTGCAGATAAGCTTATTCCCAAACTTAAAGCTAAAATAGTTAGCAATTTTTTTTGTTGTTTTAATGAATCAATCATCTTATAACTCTCGCCTTTACAAAAATTAAATCTCTATAAAAATGCTTTACCATTAGGTAATGGTTAAATAAAAGCCTACCGTAATAATTAAGATTTATTTTCATCTGATTTGAATAAACCAGAAGAATTATCAGAATAATCTCTAGGTTGATTATCAAGTGTATTTTTTTTTGTCTCATCTGGAACAGAATCGGAGTCAAAGTCCAAAGATGCCACTTTATCGCCATCAATAAATTGGCTGGAATTTTCAGCCATGTGTTGATAAAGACGACGAAACTCTTTGGCCATGTTATCCAATATCTCTGCACTGTGTGAAAAATGTTTAGCAATTATTTGTTTTTGCGTTATTAGCTCATCTTTTGTTTGAGCTAGTTCTTGTTTAACTTTGGCATATTTACGTGCATTAGGACTTATAACGCTTATAAAAATAAAACCAACAATAAAACCAATTACTAATCCGATTATCAGATAAGTTAGCATATCTTTATCCACTATTCACTCCTTATATCTGTAAGATATTTAATTTTATAAAATTGAAATCCAGTTATCGGCACTTATTTTGCATGGTTAGCAAGTTTTATCAATTGTTTTTTTAGTTTGTCCGGTGCATTTTCAGCTAATGCATATAAAAACATTGCACTTTGTGGTGTCATCACACTCGAAACTAAAGTTGGCTTAGATGTCAAAAAATGGCTCTTTGACAACTTTACTGAAATATCTGGATTTATCTGATATTGGATAGAAGATAGAGACGGTAAGATATTTTTTCGTATCTCAGATATTAAATTGCTTTGTTCATATTTCAATCTAGTTAACCAACCCGCTGTACTTACTTCTAAAATCAACACACCCTGGCGATAATTAGCTACTCTGCATTGTGCATTCAATGGTGATGGCAATAGATCATTAACGACTTTAGCCAATGACCTTAATGCATTAGCCCTATCTTGAATTTTAGACAAACAAGGCGCTTGTGTCAAAATTGACGTCAATATTTGTGGATCGTTATAACGCATATTTTGACACTATCTCCTTTCTTAATCAATAAAACAAGTTTTATTCTAAAAAATAGCCGATGTAATAATTTACCTTATTTATAACCAAAAGTCTTATTGAAAAATAATTATTTACAGTTTGATAAAAGTTCCTTTACTAAAATCAAGTTCTATATTTCACTTAAAGATAACCAGATGAAAAATATATAACTGATTATAAATTTGCAGTTTATTAGAAAGAATAAAAAAAGATTAACTACAAAAATATAATAGTTAATCTTTTAGAAAAAATTACCATTAAGCAATGATACTAATAATTAACACTGCAATTAACCCAACAATTGAATTGATTAGTTCTAATAACCCCCATGTTTTTAAAGTATCTTTGATCGATAAATCAAAGTAGCCTTTAAATAACCAAAAAGATGCATCATTTATATGCGTTAACGTATTAGAACCTGCAGCAGTTGCAAGCACAAGTAAGGCTGGGTTCACATCATTTATAACACCTGTGGTAGGATCAATAACAGCAGCCCCAATAATTCCCGCAGCCGTCATTGCAGAAACAACGCCCTGTCCTGTAGCTAAACGAATTAATACAGTAATTAACCATGCCATAATATAAGGCGATACGCCCCCTGTTGACATTAATTGACCAATAACATCACCAATTCCTGTATCAATGATAATTTGTTTTAATGCGCCTCCAGCTCCAATAATTAATACCACCATTGCAATGCTTTTTACCGCATTATCAAAAGAGTGCATAACCCATTCCATTGAATGATTGAGTTTTTTCCCAAATAATATAAATGCAGCAATCATCGCAATAAACATGGCTATTTGAGATGAACCAATAAAATTGAGCACTGAGTAAGCGGTTGTTCCTTTTTCTAACCCTATATTTGCTATTGTCGTTGCAATCATGATGTAAGCAGGAAGCAAAGGAACAGTAATTGATGTAAAAAATGAAGGGAGATTATTTTCATCAACAGATATTTCAGATTGTAAAAATGATGGTGTTGGTCTTTCTAAATTACCCAGAAATTTAGGAAGAATTATTCCAGCACAAATTACAGAAGGAATTGCGACAATTAATCCATAAATATAGACCATTCCCATATCAGCACCATAGGCATTAACTAGTGCAACAGGTCCTGGTTGTGGAGGAAATAACGAATGGGCTGTAGTTGCCGCTGCAACACCAGGAATAGCCAATTTTAAAAATGGAATTTTAGCTTCTTTAGCCAATGCAATGACTAATGGAGCCAATATTATAAATGCTGCCTCATAAAACATTGCGAGCCCAAATATAAGCCCCATAATAATAATCGCTAGTTTTACATATTTGATTCCAAGCCTTTTTAACAATGTTTGAGCAATTTGATGAGCCGCACCAGAATCAACCATTAATTTGCCAATAACTGCGCCAAATACCACAATAATAGCAAGTTCGCCAAGCGTATTGCCGAACCCTGACTTAATCGTTTTAAGTATACTCAATACATCCATTTTAGCCATCAAACCAACAAATATTGCAGCCAATAGCAATGCAACCATTGAATTTATTTTAAAACGAATATTTAAAAGTAACATTAATCCTATTCCTAGGATAACCCAAAGAATATTTAAAAATTCCATGAATTATGGCTCCTATTTTAAATTTTATTGTTAATGGTTAAACATTAATTTAGCAAAACTTAATTATTAACAGTTTGCCTAGCGCTAAATTTCGTTAATGATAGATAATATTTGGTTACATGTTCCTTAAACTTTGCATTTTTAGCATACTTCTATCACCATTCATTTTTAAAGTTTTATGACAACATTTATTCATTGGTTAAACATATTTTCACTTATAAAATATAATTTTCACTGTTATTTTGATAAAACCGTGATCATGATCACTTAAAATGGTTTATTTTTATTTAATAGACAATACTTGCATTATGACAATCAAAAATAGGTATACCAATTTCATTATGTAATTATCGAAGCTAACGCATTAAATATTCTGCTAAACAAGATAACTAGCGTATAATCTATCGTATTAATTAATAGTGTTTATTCAAAAAAGGGCAATCAAATGCAATCATCTAGCCGTCTTTATCAAGAAATTGGTAAGGAACTAAAGTTTTTGTTAAAAAATGGTACCTATAAAATTGGAGATCGGTTACCACCAGAAAGAGATATAGCAGAAACATTTAGCGTGAGTCGTACCATAGTACGTGAAGCATTAATCATGCTAGAGCTTGAAAATTTGGTTACAGTAAAAAAAGGATCAGGTGTTTATGTAATTGGTTTACCAAATGCAATATTATCTGAGCAGGATAAGCAGATAGAAGAAAACGATTTTGGACCATTTGAACTATTACAGGCACGACAATTAATTGAGAGTAATATTGCAGCATTTGCAGCCTCTCAGATAGTGAAAGCAGATATAGTAAAACTCAGGTCTATCTTAGAACAAGAACGACAGATATTAGAAAATGGTGTACTTGACGACTATAGTGCAGATGAAATGTTTCACATTACGATAGCAAAGGCTACAAAAAATGCTGTATTAGAAGATTTACTAAACGATCTATGGCAAAAACGCCATGCTAGTAAAATGTGGAATCAACTCCATAATCGTATTACTGATAATAGTTACCGAAAAAAATGGCTTGATGATCACGAAAAAATACTACAAGCCCTGCAAGTAAAAGATGCAAAGGCTGCACGACAAGCTATGTGGCAACATTTAGAAAATGTTAAACAAACATTAATGACTGTTTCAGATAGTGAAGATCCTAACTTTGATGGTTATTTGTTTGATTCTATTCCGGTTACCATTGTTAACCAGTAGAAAATCTCATCATTGTTTATCGATTTGCTTTATAAACAGGTTAATTAAATCTCACAATAGTAATAACCATAGCTACTGAATAAAAAAGAAAATTGACAAAAAACTGACAAATATAGTTCAAGCATTGTATTTGTCAGTTTAAAGCTACAAAGGCGCAGTTCACTAATTGGTTGCTAATTGAAAGCTAGTGTGCTGAGTTTTATTTTCTCTAATAAAAGTCCATAAAACAGTTGCTCCTATAACATCAAAAAAAGCTAACGCGATAAAAAATGGACCAAAACCAATAATACCAACAAATGCGCCAATAAATAAATTAAAAATCAACTGGCCTGACCATGCACATGCGCCAGCCATTCCGACCGCTGTTGCAACCTGATTTTTCTTAAATAAATCACCGCCAAGCGTTGAAGCTACAGTTGAGAGTAACTGGTGAGAAAACCCGCCAAGACTAATTAAAAATACAGCAAGATAAGGATCTTCAACAATACTTACAAATCCAATAGTCATCATAAGAATAGCACCAATGGTAAATGTAATAAGTCTTGAATTGATTAACGAAAAACCTCTATCATTAAAAAATCTAGCAACAAAGCCACTCGCTAGGCATCCCAAGTCAGCCATTAAAAAGGGTAACCAAACAAACATCGCAATTTCTTTTAAACTAAAATTCAGAGTTTCTACAAAAAAAATGGGTACCCAAAAGTTGATCGTTCCCCATGCGGGATCTGCCAGAAACCGTGCAATACCGATCCCCCAAAAATTACGTTGAGTAAGAATTGAAATAAAAGACACTTTTTCTTCTTTGCTGTTTATTTCTAAATGATTTTCTTTTCCAACTTCTATATATTGCCTCTCCTCTGGAGATAGTTTTTTTGAATCTTTAGGATCGCGATAAAAAATAAACCAAATCATAGCAGCAAGTAAAGCCAGAGAGCCAGAAACAACAAACGCAAATTGCCAGCCTTGGAATAAGATACACCAAGCAATCAAAGGAGGAGCCAACATAGCACCAAATGAAGTTCCCATATTAAATATGCCCGCAGCAATTCCTCTCTCTTTTGCAGGGAACCAAATTGAAGCTGTTTTGATGCCAACGGGGATTGCTGAAGCTTCACTAAATCCCATAATTCCACGCATAAAAGCTAATCCTTGCCATGTGCCAGTTAATGCATGCCCCATAGTAGCGAGTCCCCAAATAACCGCACAAATAGCAAATCCAAGTCTTAACCCAATGGTATCAATAAAAAATCCCATGATTGGTTGACCAATGGTATAAGCTAATTGAAATGTACTTACTATCCACGAATATTGTTCTTTCGATATACCTGTCGCATCCAAAATAGTCGGTGCAGCTATGCCTAATGCAGTTCTATCAAGATAATTGACAATTGTAATAACACAAACAAGTAATATCATATACCATCGAAAATGTTTTATTTTTTTCATCATTTTTCCTTTTATAATTATATTAAAAGTTAGTTAGCTTGTTATTACTTAGAAAAATAACGGTTGGCATTGTTAAAACAGATATCACTAATCATTGTCCCTACCAGATTAAAATCAGCTGGAATTTCACCATTTTCCATCCAATGACCAACCATATTGCATACGATGCGCCTAAAATATTCATGCCTTGTAAATGATAAGAAACTACGTGAGTCTGTTAACATGCCAATAAATTGACTTAATAATCCCATTTGTGAAAGCTGCATTAGTTGGCGCTCCATACCATCTTTTTGGTCATTGAACCACCAACCTGAGCCAAATTGGATTTTGCCAGCAATACCAGACCCTTGAAAATTGCCTGCCATAGTTGCTAACACTTCATTGTCACGAGGATTTAAACAATATAAAATCGTTTTAGGTAATTGGTCTGTCAGATCTAAAATACCCAATAAAGCGGATAGTGGTTCAGCAATAGGTCTATCACCAATTGAGTCAAAGCCTGCATCAGGTCCCAAAATTTTGAACATCCGTTGATTATTATTACGTAGAGCCCCCAAATGTAACTGCATAACCCAATTACGTTTGTGATATTGCTGTCCAAGCCAAATAAGCATTGCTGTACTAAATTGAGCTATTTCTAATTCAGAAATTTCTTGATTATTTAAACGTTTAATGAGTATTTCGTTAAGTTTTCTTTCTGTTGGTATATCAGCATACCTTAAGATTTCTATACCATGATCTGACGCTTCACAGCCGTGAAGTTCAAAATAATCCAGCCTTTTAGTTAATGCGAAGAGTAATTTTTCAAAAGAGTTGATTTCAATATTTGTAACATTACCTAATTGCAGGATATAATCGGCAAAATTTGGTAATTCAATTTTAAATACTTTGTCGGGTCGCCAACTTGGTCTTACTTTTGTCTTAAAGGTCGTATCTAAGCTGATTTGTTTGTGATACTCCAATGAATCAATTGGATCATCGGTTGTACCTACTGTATTGACCTTCATTTGAGTTAAGATTCCACGAGTTGAAAACGCTGGTGTGGCCAACTGTTCATTAACCTGATGCCAAATTTTTACCGCTGTTTGTTCATTAAAGAGCGTGTTTTTTATTCCAAATGGACGACGCAACTCTAAATGTGTCCAATGATAAATTGGGTTACCAAGTGTTAATGGCACAACTTTAGCCCAAATAAGATATTTATCATAATCAGACGCATCGCCAGTAATAAGCTTTTCATCAATACCAGCTGTACGCAGTACTCGCCATTTATAATGATCACCTGCCAGCCAAATTTCGGTCAAATTACGGAAATTTTTATCTTCAGCTATATCTTTAGGAGGTAAATGGCAATGATAATCATATATCGGCTGACCTTCTGCATAATCAAAATAGAGCCTTTGAGCAGCTTTACTTTGCAATAAAAAATTATCATCTAAAAATTTTTTCATTCTTTTTTCACCCTAATTTTAGATTATTAGTTCTTGGATCGTTTGTTTTGCCCCTTTTTGCATTAACGTAAGATAGTGTGTTGTGACTTGCTCTCTAAATTGAGAATTGTTCGGCAAATCAGCACCAAAAATCACATCCAGTTTGAGTAAACAATTGACTCGTTCTATTCCATCTACGCTAGCTTTAACGATAGTTTGTAATTGCTCTGACATTGGGTCTTTAACATCTATTGGCTGATGATTATCATCAATACCACCGACATAACGCATCCACCCAGCAACACCTAATGCAAGTAATGAAAAATCAGAGTCGTTTTTTATATGCCAGCGAATTGAATCAAGCATTCTTTGAGGAAGTTTTTGAGTTCCATCCATCGCAATTTGCCATGTTTGATGTTTTAATGATGGATTACTAAATCGTTCAATAAGTTTGTTTGCATATTCTAGCAAGTTAACATTTGATGGGACATGAAGAGTGGGAGCTTGTTGTGCCATCATTAATTGATGAGTGGCTTTTTTATAGCTTGCATCATTCATACAGTCATTGATATGCACATAACCGGCCAAATAACCTAAATACGCTAAAAATGAATGGCTTCCGTTTAACATGCGTAGCTTCATTTCTTCGTAAGGTACAACATTTTTAACAAATTCTGCACCCACTTGGTCCCAATTTGGTCGATTTGTTACAAAATTATCTTCAATGACCCACTGGATAAATGGCTCACAAGCAATACCACAGGGATCAACAATCCCACCTAATACGCCCTCAATTTCTATTAATGTTTCTGATGTTATGGCAGGTACAATACGATCAACCATTGTGCACGGAAAGGTTGTATTAGATTCAATCCATTGAGCTAATTTGAAATCGCGCGCTTTAGCTAAATCTAAAATCGCTTTCTTTAAAACTACACCATTTTCGGGAATATTATCGCAAGACAAAGCGGTAAAAGATTTTAGACCTCGTTGCATTCTACGATACAGTGCTTCAACAATAACACCTGGTGCTGATACAGGTTTCTCTGGATTAACAAGATCGGCTTTAATTAATGCATTATTAAAATCCAATCCGACTCCACCCGGTAACATACAATAACCTTTTTCAGTGATAGTAAGTGAAACTATTTCAATTAAGGGACTGGCCATCTTTTCTAAAATAACTTCAATACCATCACTCTGCGCTAATAGTGATTCTTTAACACTACCAATAACAAAAGCCTCTTTCGATTGGGCTCCTTTTTCTAAAACGGTATAAAGGTGATCTTGCTTACGAATATCTTCAATTAACTGTTCTCCACCAACAATATTTACCTCACAAATAGCCCAATCACTGTTCCCTGTATTTAATAATCGGTCTATAAACAAAGCCTGATGGGCTCGATGAAAAGCACCAAATCCTAAATGGACAATTCTAGAAACAATCTTCTTTCTATCATACGTTGGGCGTTTTTTTATATATTGAGGTAAAGCTGAAATTTCTAACATACTTATATCACCATTCAAATTTAAAGTTTAATGACAGATTTACTTATTGGTTAGACATGTTTTCATTTACAAAATAATTTTTCACTATCATTTTGATTGAATTGTGATCTAAATCACCAAAAATGGTTTATTTTTATTTAAAATTGACAATACTAATATGCTGACATTAACATTGGCATTCCAATTTAATTACATAAGTTAACTAGTGAGAAAATAACATTAAATATTCTGCTAACTAAATGATTAATATTATGTATTAAATAAAGGCAAGCCTAGTGGTCTTTATCAACCAATTGGTAATTAAATCGAGTTACTAAAAAATGACGTAATAATAACGAGTAAATTTTATGCACATTACAAGTAAAAGATGTAAAAGCGACACATTAAGCTATATAGCAATATTTAGAAAATGTTAAATCAACATTAATGGCAATTTATGATAGTGGAGATCTAAATTTTGATGGTTACCTATTTGACTCAATTCTAGTTAACATTGTTAATCAATAGGCAGTAAATAATCAGCATTGTTTATAGATCTTTTTTATTTTAGAAAAACAAATAAATGAAATCGTTAAGGAGATTTATATGGAACAAACGATGCGTTGGTTTGGACCCAATGACCCAGTATCATTAGATGATATAAAACAATCGGGAGCAACTGGAATTGTTACAGCATTACACCATATTCAAAATGGAGAAGTTTGGAGCATTGAAGAAATCCAAAAACGAAAAAATATTATTGAAGAAAAAGGATTAACATGGTCTGTTGTAGAAAGCATTCCTGTTCATGAAGAAATAAAAACCCACTCGGGAAACGTTCTGCAACATATCGCCAATTATCAGCAATCAATTAGAAATTTAGCTGCTTGTGGAATTGACACTGTTTGTTACAATTTTATGCCAGTTTTAGATTGGACTCGAACAGATCTTTCTTATGAATTACCTGATGGTTCAAGAGCATTACGGTTTGATCAAGTTGCCTTTGCCGCATTCGATATTTATCTATTAAAACGACCTAATGCAGAAAAAGATTATTCACAGCAAGATGCCATTTTAGCAAAAACATATTTTGAACAAATGACACAAGCAGATAAAGATAAACTTGTTGCAAATATCATTGCAGGTTTACCAGGTGCTGAAGAAGGTTATTCACTTGATCAATTTCGTGCTCATCTCGCAACTTATGATAATATTGATAAAGAAAAATTACGTGAAAATTATGCCTATTTTTTAAAAGCTATTGTCCCTGTTGCTGAAGAAGTTGGTGTTGTTTTGACTGTTCATCCGGACGATCCTCCGCGCCCAATTTTAGGCCTACCTCGTATTGTTTCAACGATCGAAGATATGCAATGGATTAAAGATACCGTTGATAGTATTCATAATGGCTTTTGTTTTTGTACAGGTTCTTATGGCGTTCGTAGCGATAATGATTTAGCTATCATGGCTGAAAAATTTGCCGACCGTGTCCACTTTATTCACTTACGAGCAACAGTTCGTGAAGAAAACCCACTATCTTTTCATGAAGGTGATCATTTAGCTGGTGATGTTGACATGTATGCTGTAATCAAAGCATTGATTGCAGAAGAACAACGACGTAAAAAGGCAGGAATCAAACGCCCTATTCCTGTCCGCCCAGATCATGGACATCAAATGTTAGATGATCTCAAGAAAAAAACAAACCCAGGCTATTCTGCTATAGGCCGTTTGCGAGGTTTGGCTGAAATTCGTGGTGTTGAATATGCAATCCTCCGAGCTTTTTTTAATTAATAGAACCAAGCAAATCAATTGTAATTAATACATATAAAAATCCTAACAATTGCAAGCCCTTTTTTAAGGGCAATTTTTGTTTATACAAACATACATAATATAATTCCAAGATGGATAATACCTATTTGTAAACACCTATCAAATACCTTAAAATGATGAGAATGTTTAATGGTAATTGATTTGCATATAAATAATGCGTTGTATCGTAGTACATAAAATGCTATAAAAGCATAACTATTTTGACATTCTATCCTTTTAGGCGTTATATTAATTATGATATTTTCTACATCTATATCGTTAAGCAGTTTTTTTAAGCAGTTTAAATTTGAAAGAGGTGTAATATGGGTATCTTAAATAACATTTTTTCTAAAGTATTTCCTAGTGCTCAAGCAACAGTAGAAAATGCCGTTGATACAGTGAAAGATAAAGTTGAAAATATCACTGCATCAGTCAAAGATACGGTATCAAGTGGTTCACAACAGGTTCAAGAAAAGGTAGAGCAAAGCACATCTAATGTTGATGTCACATCTATTCTTGATAATTTAGCAAAAAAGCATCCTGAAGCACTCAACTGGAAAACATCGATCGTCGATTTATTGAAATTACTAGGTATAGACAGTAGCTTAGATGCACGTAAAAAATTAGCGCAAGAGCTAAATTATACAGGCAGTACTGATGATACTACAGCAATGAATACATGGTTAATCAAAGAGGTAATGAAGAAAATAGCTGAAAAAGGTGGTAATATTACTCATCTGTTTTCTTAATCTAGCCTTCTAAGATAATGACTTGACAATCCGCTCAATTTTTGGCGGATTGTTTATTATAAGCAAGTAGTTATCCATTACCCATTTGTTATTGACTCAATAAATTAAGCCTTAAAAGCGTGCAATTTATTCATCGCAGCTTCAACTCCTTGAGATAATAAAATATCAGTACAACGCACTGATTGATCAATAGCCTCATCAATCAACTCTTGTTCTTGTTTAGAAGGTTTATTAAGAACGTAGCCAACCACTTTATTTTTATCCCCAGGATGACCAATACCAATTCTTAACCGATAATAATTTAAATTATTACCTAATTTGCTGGCGATATCTTTCAATCCATTATGACCACCATGGCTGCCACCAAATTTAAGTTTAGCTATACCGGGATTCAAGTCTAGTTCATCATGGACAATTAATATCTCTTCTGGCTTTATTTGGTAAAATGTAGCCATAGCTTGCACCGCTTTACCACTTAAATTCATAAAAGTAGTTGGAACTAATAAACGCACATCATGACCTGAAATGTTGATTCTTGATGTGTAACCAAAAAATTTGGATTCATTTTTTAATGATTGATTATAACGTTGAGCCAATTGCTCAACAAACCATGCACCTGCGTTGTGCCTTGTTGCTGCATATTCATTGCCGGGATTGGCAAGTCCTACTATCAGTTTTATCGTTGTCATAATATTTTTATTGTCACTGATTTTATTGTGAAAAATGCCCCAAAAGGGGCATTTGATTCAAAGATAAAACAGGTTATTGATGAAACATAGCTGAAATCGATTCTTCATTACTGATTCGACGAATTGCTTCAGCAAGCATACCTGATAACGTTAATTGGCGAACATTTTTCAATGCTTTTACTTCTGCTGTTAATGGAATTGTGTCACAAACAACAATTTCATCAATGGCACAGTTTTTAATGTTACTTACTGCTTTACCTGAAAATATTGGATGCGTTGCATAAGCAAACACTCTTTTTGCACCTCGCGCTTTTAAAGCATCAGCTGCTTTACAAAGTGTTCCTGCTGTATCAATCATATCATCAACTAAAATACAATCTCTATCAGCCACATCACCAATAATATTCATCACTTCAGCTTCATTTGCACGTTGACGACGTTTATCAATAATTGCCATATCAGTATCATTAAGTAGTTTAGCTATCGCACGAGCACGCACCACACCACCAATGTCAGGAGATACCACAATCGGACGTTCAAACTGACGTTGCAACATATCTTCTAAAATAACTGGGCTACCAAATACGTTATCAACTGGGACATCAAAAAAACCTTGAATTTGTTCGGCATGAAGATCAACGGTTAATACCCTATCAACACCAACTGTTGATAAAAAATCAGCAACAACTTTAGCGGTAATAGGTACACGAGCAGAACGAACTCGTCGATCTTGCCTTGCATAACCAAAATAAGGAATAACTGCAGTAATACGACCAGCAGATGCACGACGCATAGCATCGATCATAACCAGTAATTCCATCAAATTATCATTGGTTGGAGCACAAGTTGATTGAATAATAAAAACGTCTTCACCACGGACATTTTCATTGATTTGGACATTAACTTCACCATCACTAAAACGGCTTACAACAATGTCACCAAGAGAAGTATAAAGACGATTAGCTATACGTTTTGCTAGTTCGGGTGTGGCATTACCAGCAAAAAGCTTCATATCAGGCACGAGAAATCCTCAAGCATGTATTCATGATTACTTAATTCGTAATCGGTTAAATCGGGGCTACAATTATATAATCATTTATCTATCATGCTCAACCACAATATAAAAATATATCAAAAATATTTGATATATTTTTACAAATCATTAATTAAAAAAATTTGACCTTAAGATGCTTTTGCTGTGAACGCAAAATCGAGTAAACTAACAACCATCAATTAGCTTTAATCAATTCCACAACCAAAGTAAATAACGTGATGAATGAACAATTAAACTCAGATAACGAAAATATCAAATCTAAAAGAACTATTCGTAGTTTTGTTTTACGACAAGGTCGTTTAACAAAAGGACAAGAACAAGCATTAATAAACTTATGGCCTGTATTTGGTATTGAATATAATGCACATGCACCTATTTGTTTTGATGCTAACAAACCGCTAGTCCTTGAAATTGGATTTGGTATGGGGGCTTCTTTAATACAAATGGCGAAAAATGCACCTAATAAAAACTTTTTAGGAATCGAAGTGCACAAACCTGGGGTGGGTGCTTGTTTAATGGCGATAGAAGAAAACCAATTATCAAACTTGAAAGTGATGTGCCATGATGCAGTTGAAGTATTAGAAAATATGATCCCTAATCGTTCACTAGACAAAGTACAAATCTTTTTTCCTGACCCTTGGCATAAAGCTAGACATAATAAACGCCGTATTATTCAGCCCCAATTTGTACAGCTAATTCGGCAAAAATTAAAATTAGGTGGTATTTTGCACCTAGCAACCGATTGGCAACATTATGCCGAACATATGTTAGAGGTTTTAACTCAAGCAGAAGGTTTTGAAAACTTATCAGCAAACGGCAACTACATTCCAAGACCTGATGATAGACCAATTACCAAATTTGAAAAACGAGGTCAGAATTTAGGTCATGGCGTTTGGGATCTCCAATTTGTAAACAAATAATTATGCTAAGGAGCCACTATGCAAAACGAAACGATCGATCTACTTTGTCGGCATCGCTCTATTCGTGCTTATAAAGAAACTAGCTTAACTCAAGAGCAAATAACTTTAATTGTTAGCGCAGCACAGTCGGCTTCTAGTTCTAATTTTATTCAATGCTCGACAATTATTCGTATCACCGACCCCAGCAAACGCGAAAAACTAGCTCATTATGCAGGCGATCAAAAGTATGTTATCCAAGCACCTGAATTTTGGGTGTTTTGCGCCGATTTTAATCGCCATTATCAAATTGATCCAAAACTTAATCTTGGTAAAGCAGAGCAGCTATTATTGGGCTGTGTTGATACAGCAATTATGGCGCAAAATGCCGTAACTGCAGCCGAATCATTAGGATTAGGTGCTGTGTATATTGGTGGTTTGCGCAATAATCTTGATAAAGTAACGCAATTACTTGATTTACCGAAATACGTCCTGCCACTTTTTGGGCTTTGTCTTGGCTACCCCGATCATCATCCAGAACTAAAACCAAGATTACCAAAAGAGCTAGTGTTTTTTGAAAACCACTATCAACCAATTGAGCATGCCATTTTGACAAAGTATGATGCCCAAATGGATGATTACTATAAAACCCGCAGTATTCATCAAAAAGTCGGTGGTTGGAGTGATAAAATTGCTAAAACAATAAATAATGAGCAACGCGATTTTATTCTAAATTATTTGCACAAACAAGGATGGATCACGAAATGAAAAATAACCATTACCAATTAGATAAAGTCGTTATACTTAGCCGCCATGGTATTCGCACACCATTACAAAACACATTACAATTTTTAGAAAAAATTACTCACTTTAAGTGGCCAAAATGGGATCACCCATATGGTTATTTAACCACACGTGGTGGCGTATTAGAAGCCTATTTTGGCCATTATTTAGCAACTTGGCTTGAAAAGCACAATATAAAATTATCAACACATAATACTGAATTATTTGTGTATGCTAACAGCCTGCAAAGGACCGTTGCTACGGCTCAATTTTTGGCAATAGGTGCCTTTGCGGGGTATGATGTTGCTGTTCATCATAAATATCCTATTGAAAACATGGATCCGATCTTCGATCCTAGTTTGCAAGATGATTCCCCTGAATTTAAGCATGCCGTATTACGTGATATTGATGAAGCTAACAAAGCAGGCAACATCTTTAAAAATCTAGCGCCCGCTTATAAAATTCTTTCCGATATTTTAGATTATAAGCATTCGACATTATATGCAAAATATCAATGTGATTTAGCCGATATTCCATCAGAACTCTATTTTAAAAAACACCAAGAACCAGTACTGCTTGGACCACTAGCAATAGGGATTTCAGCCGTTGATGCATTTTTATCACAGTACTATTCAGCCTTTCAAAAAGAACAAATCGCATGGGGCAGGCTCACTAGCCAAGAACAGTGGCAACAACTTATCGAAATTCGTAATCAATATGTTAATTTAGTTTTCCATTCCAAAACACTTGCCAAACATTCTGCTAAACTCATCATCAATATGATAAGCGATCTTATACAGCAGGATAATAAAGTCAATCTACTTGTTGGGCACGATAGTACTATTGCTGCATTACTTGGTGCACTAGATTTTAAAGACTATCAACTACCTAACCAATTTGAAACAACACCAATTGGTGGAAAAGTAGCTTTACAGCGTTTTCGTCACTTATCTACTGGAAAATATTTCTTTAAAGCCGAATATATTTATCAAAGCTTCGAACAGCTTCATAACGGGAAAGTACTTGATGCTAATAATCCACCACAACATTATCAACTGCATTTGGAAAATGCATCTATTAATAGTGATGGTTATTATGACTGGTTGGATT
The DNA here is from genome assembly GCF_900103085.1 of Gilliamella mensalis. Taxonomy (GTDB): domain Bacteria; phylum Pseudomonadota; class Gammaproteobacteria; order Enterobacterales; family Orbaceae; genus Gilliamella; species Gilliamella mensalis. The sequence goes on from NZ_FMWR01000017.1 coordinate 37,653, forward strand.
TTGAAAAACGTATAAAACCCAGCAAAGCTCACTAATGGCAATTAGATTATCCATTTTCATCTATCATAGTGAGAATTAGATGTTTTCATCTTTATAAAAAGTTAAGTAACTCTTTTCGAAAAAATCAATCACATTGAAAAATGTAACCGATTTCATAAACTGTTAACAAGATCACTTTTTCAACAATTATATAATGCTATTATCATACAAAATTCACTAATAAATTACCTATCCAACAAAATGTAAACGATTTCTAAATGGTGGTGTAATCTTTTAAAGCCAACAAAGGACGTTCATTATGAATCAACAAATTCAATCATCACTAAGTAATAAGAATTATTGGGTATTTAGTGTCTACTTCTTTCTGTACTTTTTTATTATGGGTGCGTATTTCCCGTTCTTCCCTGTTTGGTTGAAAATAAATGGCCTCAATGAAGCAGATACTGGGTATGTTTTTTCATTTATTTCATTGTTTGCACTTTTTTTCCAGCCTTTGTTCGGATTAATGTCTGACAAGTTAGGATTAAAAAAACATCTCCTTTGGGCTATCACACTACTTCTTGTATTATTTGGTCCATTTTTTATCTTCATTTTAGGACCACTGCTTCAATTTAATGTCACTTTGGGTGCAATTGTTGGTGGATTTTATCTTGGTATGGTATTTAGTGGCGGTGCACCAGCCATTGAAGCGCTCGTTGAAAAAATAAGTAGACGTAGTCAATTCGAATTTGGCCGTTGCCGTATGTTTGGTTGTTTTGGTTGGGCAATTTGTGCTTCATTTGTTGGCATTATGATTTCTAAAGATGTCAATGCCGTTTATTGGTTATGTTCTGGTTTTGCATTAATTCTTCTATTTTTAGTCAAAATTGCCGATCCAGCAAAAACAACAACGACTGAAGTTGTTGAGCAAATGGGGCTAAATAAACCTGAACCATTTAATTTAAAACTTGCCATTAATTTGCTAAAAATGCGCAAAACTTGGTTTTTTATGCTATACATTATTGGCGTTGCCTGTACTTATGATGTATTTGATCAACAATTTGCTAACTTTTTTACCTCATTTTTTTCTAGTGAACAAGCCGGGCGAGAAGCATTCGGTTATGTCACAACGCTTGGTGAGTTTTTAAATGCATCTGTGATGTTTTTTGCGCCACTGATTGTAAAGAAAATTGGCAGTAAAAATACATTACTTGTTGCTGGCGCTATCATGTCAATTCGCATTACAGGCTCAGCATTTGCTAGCACAGCTGTTGAAGTTGTTATACTCAAAACTTTGCATATGTTCGAAGCACCTTTACTACTTGTGGGTGCATTTAAATATATTACTAAATACTTCCCTATTCGCTTATCGGCAACCGTTTACTTAATTGCATTTTGTTTTGCAAAACAACTATCTATCATGTTTATGTCCACCTTTGTAGGGCTAATGTATGTTAAAATAGGCTTCGCAGGAGCATATCTAGTCCTAGGTCTGATCGCATTTAGTTTTACGCTGATTTCCTCCTTTACATTATCTGGGCGAGGGCCATGGGATCTATGGAAAAATAAGAACAGTGAAGAATCTGAAGATTAACAGACGCTCACTATAACAATTACATTAGATAAAGGTTTTATTATGAAAATATTAGTAACTGGTGGTTGTGGATATATAGGAAGTCATACTTGTGTTCAACTGATTCAATCAGGCTACACACCCATTATTATTGATAATTTGTTTAACAGTAAAGCATCAGTGCTAGATAGAATACAAAAAATTACTGGTCAACCTGTCATTTTTTATCAAGGTGATGTGTGTGATGAAAAACTATTAACTAAAATTTTTTCAGAACATGACATTAAAGCGGTTATTCATTTTGCTGGTCTAAAAGCTGTCGGCGAATCGGTAAATAAACCGCTTGAATATTATGAAAACAACGTCTACGGCAGTATAGTACTGATGAAAGCAATGCGTGCTGCTGGTGTTAAACAGTTAGTGTTTAGCTCATCGGCCACTGTTTATGGTGAACTCGCTCCTGTACCTTATGTTGAAACCTTACCACAAGGTTTACCAACTAGCCCATATGGAAAAAGTAAATTAATGGTAGAGCAATGTATTATGGATTTAGCCGTTGCTGAACCGGATTGGTCACTGACTTTACTAAGATATTTTAACCCTGTTGGCGCACATCCAAGCGGATTAATGGGCGAAGATCCACTTGGAATTCCTAATAATCTTATGCCTTATATTACCCAAGTTGCTGTAGGCAAGCGAGAATCATTAGCGGTTTTTGGAAATGATTATCCAACAGCTGATGGCACTTGTGTCCGTGATTTTATACATGTCGTTGATTTGGCTGATGGACATATTGCTGCACTCAAAGCCGATCATAACAAAACTGGCGTACATATTTATAATTTAGGTTCAGGTGTCGGTTACAGTGTATTACAACTCATCAAGGCATTTGAAAAGGCGTCAGGAAAATCACTTAATTGGCATTTTGCACCGAGACGAGCAGGTGATTTACCAGCATTTTGGGCTGATGCTAACAAAGCTGAACAAATACTGGGTTGGAAAACCAAACTCACGCTTGATGACATGGTAAAAGACTCTTGGAATTGGCAATCTAATAACCCACAAGGTTATCCCGATTAACAAATTAAGTTAAATAATATTAAAACATGCAAAATTAAAAGAAGAGGCAAAATGGATATTTTTAACCCTGTTGATCATCCTCATCGTCGTTACAACCCATTGACCAATCAATGGGTGCTTGTTTCACCGCATAGGGCAAAACGCCCTTGGCAAGGACAACAAGAAATATTAAACGAAGAACAAAAACCAAGTTACGATCCAACTTGTTTTTTGTGTCCAGGTAACAAACGGGTGACAGGAGATATCAATCCTAATTATAAGGGAACATTTGTTTTTACTAATGATTTTGCAGCATTAATGGAAAACACCCCAGAATCGTCCCAAAACCACGACCCATTATTCCAAATACAAAGCGCAAAAGGCACCAGTCGAGTGATCTGTTTTTCTCCTGATCACAGTAAAACATTACCTGAACTTGATTTGCCAGCCATTGAAAAGGTGATTAAAACTTGGATAAATCAACAAATAGAATTGGGTAAACACTATCCTTGGGTACAGGTATTTGAAAATAAAGGGTCGGCAATGGGGTGTTCTAACCCACATCCACACGGACAAGTTTGGTCGAATAGCTTTTTACCCAATGAAATTGCGTGCGAAGATCTCAACATGCGCAATTATTTTGAAAAATATCAGCATAATTTATTAGTAGATTATGTCGAAAAAGAACTAATTAATCGAGAACGAATTGTTGTCGAAACTAAGTACTGGGTTGCCATCGTCCCTTTTTGGGCAATATGGCCATTTGAAACATTATTATTACCCAAAATTCATATTCCTCAATTAACCATGTTAAGTGACGAGCAACAAAGTGATTTAGCCATTGCATTAAAAAAATTAACGAGTCGCTATGATAATTTATTTCATTGTTCTTTCCCATACTCTATGGGTTGGCATGGTGCGCCATTTATGAAAGATAGAAATGATTACTGGCAAGTGCATGCACATTTTTATCCCCCTTTATTACGTTCCGCCACAGTAAAAAAGTTTATGGTCGGTTACGAAATGTTAGCTGAAGTGCAACGTGATTTAACGCCAGAACAAGCCGCAGAAAAGTTACGCAGTGTTAGTGATGTTCACTATAAAGATAGCAAGGATAAATAAATGAAAACATTAATCGATAAAACTATGCAAGCTTTTGAAATTAAATTCGGTTATAAACCCGATACAGTTGTACAGTCTCCAGGTCGCGTTAATTTAATTGGTGAACATACCGATTATAATGATGGTTTTGTTTTACCCTGTGCTATCGATTATCAAACGGTAATAAGTTGTCACAAGCGCTTAGACAATCTTATTCGGGTCATTGCGGTAGATTATGATAATCAACAAGATGAATTTTTGTTAGATTCTCCTATTGAACAACATCCAAACTATAGATGGGCTAATTACATACGTGGTGTGGTAAAACAGTTAAAAAAATATGCAAATAATATTAATGGTGTCGATTTTGCTATTAGCGGAAACGTTCCTCAAGGAGCAGGACTAAGTTCATCAGCATCCCTAGAAGTCGCCGTTGCTAAAATGTTCCAAGTGCTTTACAACTTACCTTTAGATGGCACCAAGTTAGCATTAATTGGTCAACAGGCAGAAAACCAATTTGTCGGTTGCAACTGCGGCATCATGGATCAACTAATATCTGCCCTAGGACAAAGCCAACATGCATTATTGATTGATTGTCGATCACTAGAAGCTAAAGCTGTTTCAATTCCTAAAGATTTTTCTGTGGTTATCATCAACTCAAATATCAAACGTGGATTAGTTGATAGTGAATATAATACTCGACGTAAACAGTGCGAGGCAGCAGCACAAGCACTTGGAGTAAAAGCGCTTAGGGACGCATCTTTAACTGAATTAAAACATATTGAAAATACACTAGATCCCATTGTCTTTAAACGCGCACATCATATAATCACCGAAAATGAACGAACACTAAAAGCAGCACAAGCACTTGCAAGTGGCGATTATAAATTATTATCAACACTCATGGCGCATAGTCACAATTCCATGCGTGATGATTTTGAAATTACCGTGCCGGCTATTGATTACTTAGTTGAAATAATTCACGGTGTCCTTGGTGAACAAGGCGGTGTACGGATGACTGGTGGTGGTTTTGGTGGTTGTGTTGTGGCGTTAGTGCCGAAAGATAAAGTTGATGCGGTTAAAACCATTGTTAGCAATAATTATGCTAAAAAAACTGGTATTAAAGAAGATTTTTATGTCTGTACACCAAGTGAAGGAGCTCATGCGATATGCCTATAAAACAGATTATTAAACTTTCGAATAACCAAGGAATGCATATCAAGCTCTCAAACTGGGGAGCAACATGGCTCTCCTGTGTATTACCCGTTCATGGACAAAATCGTGAAGTACTGCTCGGATGTCAATCATTTGAACAATACCAACAGCAAGATGCCTATTTAGGTGCCACTATTGGCCGTTATGCAAACCGCATTGCCAATGCGTCAATTGACATTGACGGTAAACATTACATGCTCGCTGCCAATCAAGGCGTCAATCAGTTGCATGGTGGAAAAATAGGTTTTGATAAGCGATTATGGCACATTCAATCTCAATCCGATCAGCAAGTGACATTTAAATTAATTTCACCTGATGGAGATCAGGGGTTTCCGGGAGAATTAAATGTAGAAGTCAATTATCAACTCACTGATGATAATCAAGTCATTATATTGTTTAACGCAACGACGACAAAAACCACGCCAGTTAATTTAACTAATCACGCTTACTTTAATCTTGATGGTGAAACAAGCAAGGACATACTAAATCACAGATTAAAAGTGAATGCTAACTATTATTTACCCGTTGATGCCAATGGCATTCCCCATAATGATCTAGTTAGTGTCAATATGCACGATATGGATTTACGTCGGCCGAAACTTTTATTTGAGAAACTTCTTGAGAGTCAAGAACGACAAATAACTGGTGGTTATGATCATGCTTATTTATTAGATAAAACAAAAGCTATCGCTGCCGAGCTCATTTCGTCGGATAATAAAGTAATAATGAATGTGATTACAACCAAACCTTCGTTACAAGTTTATACCGGCAATTTTTTACAACACACACCAAATCGGCACAATGGTGAATATGGTAACTTTGCTGGCGTGGCATTAGAAGCACAATTTTTACCTGACAGCCCTCACCATGCTAGCTGGCCACAACCAAGCTGCTTTTTACACCCAGACCAAATTTATCGTTATCAAACAACTTATCAATTTATTGTTTCATAAGAGGATGAATAATCGCAAAAAATAAAATTAAAAAAATAAATAAAATCAAACACCTATCTGAGCTATTTTTATCAATATAGTTATTAATACAGGTACTGCCAAGTAATATCACACCATTATTTGTATTGATGCAATAAATAGGTTTTTATTAGCTTAAACTAACAATCCATAACAAAATTAGGTATCATATAACCATCATCGCTAATGGATAATATGAAATATGAAAAGCAAAACCTTAACGGCTATTTTCCCTGGCACTTTCGATCCCATTACCAATGGTCATATCGATCTTATTACACGAGCGTCATTACTCTTTCCTCGCTTAATTATTGCTATTGCAGAAAATCCAAGTAAAAATACGCTCTTTACCTTAGAAGAACGTGTTAATTTAGCTTCAACCGCAGTTGAACACCTACTTAACGTCGAAGTGATTGGCTTTAATAATCTAATGGCCAATTTTGCTCAAACCCATAATGCGACAGTGATTGTTCGTGGTGTTCGTACAACACACGATTTTGAATACGAAAGGCAACTTGCTGAAATGAATCGTGCGTTAAAATCTGATTTAGACACTATCTTTTTGATGCCATCTATTGCAATGGGATTTATTTCATCAACAATCGTGAAAGATGTTGCTTATCATGGTGGTGATATTACAAATTTAGTACCACTGCATGTCAAAACAGCATTATTAAAGCGCTTAGCATAAAAAACGTTTATGGTTAATTTTTACACTCCACAGAAAAAAAAGCTGACACCGCAAAAGTTGACAGTAACAGTCTCATCCTTAGATGCTTTTGGGCAAGGTGTTGCCAATCATAAGGGTAAAACAATTTTTGTTAAATCAGCCTTGCCAGATGAAACAGTTGATATTGAACTGACTGAAAATAAAAAAAATTACGCTAAAGCCAAAGTCATTAGATACCATAATCATAGTAAAGATCGCGTTAAACCACTATGTGAATATTATCAACAATGTGGAGGTTGTGAATTGCAACATGTTGCACCACATTTACAACAACAAGCAAAATATGATGCGTTAATCAACCTGTTACAAAAAGAAACAGGGCAACCTTTGACAAATATTATTGAAAGCTCCCCCCAAATTATTGCCGATAAACCTTACTATTATCGTCGACGAGCAAGACTTTCGATTAATGTTGTTAAAGGCAAATTGGTCATTGGATTTCGCCAAGCTGAATCAAATCAAATAATTAATATCAAACATTGTCCGGTATTAGTTGACGAATTAGATGCGTTGTTAGCACCATTACACAGCATGCTCAATTGCATAAAACAGAAAAAAGCACTTGGCCATATTGAATTAATGTCGGTCGATAGTGGTATTATTTTTGTGTTAAGGCACACCATGCCTCTGGTCGATCAGGATGTTAACCTATTAAAACAATTTGCCGAAAATAACAATATTTCGCTTTATTTTCACGGCAAAGATTTAGTACATATTACCGGTAATACTGAACATTTTTATTTAATTAATCATTTAAAATTAACCTTCAGCCCACTCGATTTTATTCAAGTAAATAGTAAAATTAATCAAAAGATGATCGATCAGGCACTTGATTGGCTTACGTTACAACCTACTGACCAAGTATTAGATCTATTTTGTGGTATGGGTAATTTTTCATTACCTATAGCTACATTAAGTAAAACATTAACGGGCATTGAAGGTGTTGATGCTCTGGTTGAAAAAGCAAAATTCAACACTATATTAAATAGTACTGAGATTTGTGCGGAAACCAATTTTCTAACTAGTAACTTAGACGATACCCAACAATTTTCGATATGGAGTCAATCACAATATAATAAAGTATTATTAGATCCAGCAAGAGCTGGTGCATTTAATACAACACTAGAACTTGCAAAATTAGCTCCGTCAAAAATCGTTTATATATCGTGCAATCCTGCGACGCTAGCACGAGATAGCAAACAACTTTTAGATGCAGGATACCAAATTGATCAAGTTGCTATATTAGATATGTTTCCGCAAACCAAACACATTGAATCAATGTTGTTGCTAATAAAATCAGGAACATAAATTATGGTATCTATTCGAGGTGCACACCAACATAGTGAAGAACATTATTCTCTTGCTCAATTTGATGTTGAACGATGGATAAAACAAGAATTGTTATTAACCAATCCAACATTTTATAAAAAGTTTAGAGAGGTTTGGGATTTTTGTTTTGAAAACAGCGCAGGTGCGCCGGAGCAAACTTTTTGTTTCGAAAATGCAATAGAAATGGTCGAGATCTTATCGACACTTAATATGGACATTAATAGTTTATGTGCCGCTTTATTGCTTCCTTTTGTTGATAACAAAATCATACGTCGAGAAGATATTCCTGAAGATTTTGATCGTGAAATTTCTCATATTATTTCTAACATTGTCAGAATGAAGGAAATTCGCCAACTACGAGCCATTCGTAACGGCAGCGCCACTACCGAACAAATTGACAGTATCCGCCGCATGTTGCTAGCGATGGTCAATGACTTTCGAAGTGTAGTAATTAAATTAGCAGAACGTATTACCTATTTACGCAATTTAATCAATGCATCTCAAGAAGAACAAGTGCTTGCAGCTAAAGAATGTTTTAACATTTATGCCCCTTTAGCTAACCGTTTAGGCATAGGTCAATTAAAATGGGAGTTAGAGGATTTTTGTTTCCGCTATTTATATCCAGATGAATATCGTTTGATTGCTAAAAAATTGCAAGAAAAGCGATTAGATCGTGAATTGTATATCAAGCAATTGGTTAACCATTTACAAGAATTGATGAATCAAGATCATATCCGCGCTGAGGTTTATGGTCGCCCTAAGCATATTTATAGTATATGGCGCAAAATGGAACGTAAGCATCTTGAATTCGAAGATCTATATGACATTCGTGCCGTACGTATTATCTGCGATCGTATAGAAGATTGTTATAATGCATTGGGCATCGTCCATAGCCATTACAAACATATCGCCAAAGAATTTGATGATTATGTTGCTAATCCAAAACCAAATGGTTATCAATCCATCCATACTGTTGTTTACGGACCACAAGATAAAACAATTGAAATACAAATCCGTACTGAACAAATGCACAACGATGCTGAACTAGGCATTGCCGCCCATTGGAAGTATAAAGAAGGCAGTACCGACAAAATGACCGCTTATGATCAGCGAATTTCTTGGTTGCGTAAATTATTAACATGGCAACAAGAGATGTCTGAAAGCGGTGAGATTCAAGAAGCTGTGCGTAGTCAAATTTTTGATGACCGCGTTTATGTTTTCACCCCTAAAGGCGATGTTGTTGACTTGCCTGCGGGATCAACTCCACTTGATTTCGCTTATCATATACACAGTGATGTTGGTCATCGGTGTATTGGCGCTAAAGTCGGCGGAAGAATTGTACCATTTACCTACAATTTAAAAATGGGTGATCAAGTCGAAGTCATTACCCAAAAACAACCTAATCCAAGCCGTGATTGGTTAAATCCTAATACCGGATTTGTAAACAGTAGCCGAGCAAGAGCTAAAATTCAAGCATGGTTTAAAAAACAAGATCGGCATAAAAATATCGCTACAGGTCAGCAAATTTTAGAGCACGAGCTTGAACCTTTAAATATTAGTTTAAAAAGTGTTGAAAAACTCTTAATCAATAAATATAACGCTCACTCTTTTGACGAGGTACTCGCTGGTATTGGTAGTGGTGATGTAAGAATTAATCAATTAGTTAACTTCATTAATGCTCAATTTCACAAACCAACAGCTGAAGAAGAAGATGAAGCCGCATTAAAACAGATTGCCCAAAAAACGAATGCACAAACTAAAAATACCAATAAAACTGGTAATAAAAAAGGCAGTGAAATTATTATTGAAGGTGTGGGTAACTTAATGTATACCATTGCAAATTGCTGCCGCCCTATTCCTGGCGATCCAATCGCAGGATTTGTTACTCAAGGGCGAGGTATCTCAATTCATCGTGCTGATTGTGAACAATTACAAGAACTTAAAAATCATGCTCCTGAGCGTATTACCCATGCAGTTTGGAATAATAATACCTACTCAAGCTATACCATGGTGGTACAAATTGTTGCCAACGATCGAAGTGGTTTATTACGAGATATTACCACGATTTTGGCGAATGAAAAGGTTAATGTCCTTGGTCTAATGAGTCGCTCGGATATGAAGCAACAATTAGCGACTATCGATGTAGATATGGAAATTTTTGATCAGGATTCGTTAAATCGAGTACTGAATAAAATAAAACAACTACCCGATGTTATTGAAGCCAAACGTTTTCAAGGCTAATTGGCAGGTCAAATTGCCACTTTTTATTTAGTGGCAATAGGCCAATACTTATTATTTTCTTTCTAAAATTTCAAACTGATATGGATAGCTATTTTTATCATTGGCTTGATGTGCTTCTTGATAAATAACTTGCCATTGCTCAGGCGAGTAATCAGGAAAAAAGGTATCGCCTTGTAGTTTTGCATCTATATGCGTTAAATAAAGTCGATTTGCTAAAGGTAACGCTTGTTTATAAATATTACCACCACCAATAATAAATGCTTCATCAACAAGCTGTGCTTGAGCTAACAATATTGCAGCATCAATTGATGGTACCCAACTTACATTTGGAACTACGTTAGATTCTATTACTGTTTGTCTTGAAATAATAATATTATGACGTCCCGGTAATGGGCGACCAATTGACTCAAATGTCTTTCGTCCCATAATAACAGGTTTATTAAGAGTATTTTTTTTAAACCATGCCAAATCTGCAGGTAAATGCCAAGGCATTTGATTATTTAAGCCAATTACATGATTATCAGCCATGGCAACAATCATACTTACTATCATATTCATTCCTTTACACATATCCTAAAGATTTTATTCGTTGATTCACATTTTCCGGAAAGATAGTTTGACACCAAAGCCGTTCACTTAAAGAAAGTAACGACTCTTTTTGTTTTGAAACAATCCAGTTTGCTAATTCAGTTGCAACATTAGGATATATTATTGGTTTTGGAGAGGGTAGACTAAGCCAATATTTAAGCTTAATGCCATTTAAACTTTCCATGACAGTAGCCATATCTAAAGTTTGTAAACACCGTGCATTATAGATCTGCTCAAATTGCCCCGCTACTGGTTTAGTTAAAATCTTTTTACCTAACGCTAAGGCTTCTGAAATTAATGCAAAACCTGTATTGGCAATAATACCTGAGCAACTGACTAATGCATGTGTAAAATTATCACGTCCAATTTTTTGGAAAATAATATTATCTTGTTGTGATTCTTGTTTTATATCTGGGTGAAAACAGATAAATTGATGCGCCTTAAACTGCTTTAGAAATACTGTAATTTCATCTAATGCTTCAAATGGCAAATAAACGACAATATTTCCATCTTCGGTTGGTGTAGCCTCAAAGGTGTCAATCATCGGAGGAATGAGCTTATGCCCAAAATGAAACCAATGTAAACCAATTGGTTTAGTGACCGGAGCATAATATTTCATAATCACATTTGCGACTAATCCATACTCTTTAGGCTTAAGATATTGGCATACCGCCTGATTACTTATACCTAAACATTCACGATGCTGATGATGTGCCGCCCAAGCGCTTACTGGTTCAAAATCGCTAATTATGTAATCATATTTTGATAAATCAAGCTCACGGACATCTTTAATGAGCCTAAAAGCTCGAATTCGTTGCACGGTTTTGCGAAAATTAATTTTACCATTATGCGTTGCAAACGTGACACCACGGTAGGTTTTATAATCGCCAAAAGCTTGCATATCAAAATAGTCTTTAGGATCACGGCCACTGAAAATATAATCAACATCAGCACCTGCCGTTTTCAGTGCGTTAGCTAATGTTCTGCAACGACTGACATGGCCATTGCCTGTTCCTTGAACACCAAAGAGAATTTTCATATCTTTATGATTCGTCAATTTAAGTTATACAAATATAATAGCAGAACAGCTTATTATTATGTATGATTAAATGCAACTATTACATTAGTAGTTGTCATAATTCAATATTGAATATTACGTTATTACTCATTAATCTAAATGAAGTCACTACGAACAAAAATATTTACTATAAAATAGTGGAATCTTCGCTTCAAGTGTTTAAAATCTGTATAACTTTGCTTCTTTTTTCAGTACAATAATTAAAGTATTTATGAGATGAATAGTGAGATTTACATATGTCATTAAGAATCATCAATAAACAAACTTATCTTATTGTTGCATTAGCAATCATCTTCTTTTTTCTCGCTTATTTCGCTAGATATTTGGCAATTACAATTAATTCATCAGTGATTGTTAATAATATTTCATACCGAATAATATCTAAGCCAGGCATTTATGGGCATAATAATCACCACTCTTTATTACAAAAGTCATCTCAAAGTTTAACTTGTATCACCACTACCCCGTGTTCACCATATAATACATTACTGTTGAACTTTCAGTTTTTACCATATTGTGAACGATACCTTACATATTACTTTGCTCAAAAATATAAAGAATTTATTTCTAGATTAAAACCACTAAAAATTACTTAAATAACTTGTATTTCCAATAAAACATTAACCTAACTATATATATTTAGAGTAAAAATTTTTTGTTATTAGTTTTTATCATTAATCACTAAATAGTGATTGTTTATCAAAAACAATGATTATAGGAATATTATGAAACGTCGAAATTTTCTGTTCAATATTGCAGCAGCTTTAAGTGGGGTAGCAGTTACAAAAGCCTTCGCCAAAATGAATGATTCAACCATGCCAGGTATGGCTTGTGAAATCAACTCTGATGATTGTAAAACAGGTGAAATGGGAGATACGAATATGAATATGAATATGAATATGAATATGGGTAATAAAGTTTCACAAAAATTATTAGCAACTTCAGCTTTACCGCAAGGACTGGATTTACCACAATTACCTCGTTTAGAAAATACCAGTAATAAACAAGGTATTTTTGAAGCAATCTTGGAAGCAAAACCTGTTAAGTTAAAGTTAACACAAGATATCACAACAGAATTTTGGGCTTATAATAGTCATACCCCCGGTCCAGTGATTGAAGCTTTTGAGGGAGATGACGTTAAAATTACTGTTAAAAATAGTTTAACACAAGCGACAACCGTACATTGGCATGGTTTACTGATCCCATCTAATCAAGATGGTAATCCACAAGATCAAATTCCTGCTGGAAGTAGCCGAACTTATGAGTTTACTATACCTGAAGGAAATGCAGGCACCTATTGGTATCATCCACATGGACATGAAACAGTAGCAGAACAAATTGCACGAGGATTAGCTGGCATATTTATTGTACGCAGCAAAAACGATCCGCTCGCATTCTTGCCTGAACAACACTGGTTTTTTTCAGATTTAAAATTGACTGATAAAGGCGAAATTGCGGATAATTCAATGGTTGATTGGATGAATGGTCGCGAGGGACAATTTGTGTTAATTAATGGTGCCTATCGTCCCAAAATCACCATAAATACGGCAACAAGAGTACGAGTTTGGAATGCATGTTCTGGTCGTTATCTTAATTTATCCGTTCCTGGCTGTGATATTTATTTGGTAGGTACTGATGGAGGATTAATGCCTGCACCTGTTTTACTCAATAAACCGCTGCTATTGTCTCCAGCTGAACGTGCAGAGCTTGTCATTTTACCAAAACAATCTGGTACAGTTTATTTACAATCTATCGGTTACGATCGCGGTAAAATGGGCAATGTACCACCAGAGCAAGATATTATACTTGGTGAATTGGTATTGACACAGTCAAAATCAATTCACCTGCCATCAACCTTACGTGTATTGCCAAAACTTGGGCAGGCAACTACTTCTAAATATCTCGAATATACTGAAGCTATGGATATGAAGGAGCCGCGAGGTGGTATGTTATTTTTAATTAACGGCAAACGTCATGATATGCAAAGGATCGATTTGCAAAGTAAAATTCATGAGATTGAAGAGTGGACAATTTTCAATAACTCTCATATGGATCACAATTTCCATATACATGGTGCACAGTTTGTCGTTGTTTCACACGAATTGAATGGTGAAAAAAAACCACCAGAATATGTCGCATTAAAAGATACCATTAATTTACGTCCGCATGAAAAAATTACCATAAAGATTCAACAAAATATGTCGGGATTACGTATGTATCATTGCCATATTGTTGAACATGAGACACTCGGTATGATGGGGCAATTAATGGTGAAATAGTCTACTTACAACGATTCCCGTTTATTATAGTTCAATCATTATTGAATTAATGACGGGGATCGACTCTATAAAAAATCCTTATGACACAACTATCTATAAAAAATAATAATTGTTTTTCATTTTGGCAAAAAATGCTAACATATCACTATTATGACCATGATCAATTATTGGCAAAAACTCAGCAAACGCTTAATTATTAAAACCGCTTTATCACACTTATTGTTAGGTGTGATTGCTGCTGGGTTCAGTTTATGTCAACACGAAGCACTTCCTGCAGAAACTTCTATTTCGCAAATTGGCATTATTGCCATTGCATCAATTGTTCAAGATCACAAAAAAGCAGATCGAAAAAAATCACAAGCACTACCACATTTAAAAAAGCAATGCATCACAGCGCGCTTTATCACACCAAGTTATGTTGAATTTTCACCAAGTAAAGTCATTCGGCTATCCCCTTATAACGGCATACGAGCTGGACCTAAAGCTACCGCTTAATGAGTTTATAACTCAAATAAAACTAATTTTTATATAAGGTTAATTCCTTAAATCCGCATTGAAAAACAAGAGAAGAGTTATGTTATTAAAATTATTAACAAAAGTATTTGGTAGCCGCAATGAGCGCGTATTAAAAAGCATGCGCAAACGAGTTGAAAACATTAATGCACTTGAACCAGCAATGGAAGCATTAACCGATGATGAACTAAAAGCAAAAACCACTGAATTTAAACAAAAGATTGCCACTGGAACCCAATTAGATGATATTTTAGAAGAAGCTTTCGCAGTGGTACGCGAAGCGAGTAAACGTGTATTTGGCATGCGTCATTTTGATGTGCAATTGATCGGTGGTATGGTACTCAATCAACGTTGCATTGCTGAAATGCGTACCGGTGAAGGTAAAACCTTAACGGCAACATTACCTGCTTATTTAAACGCATTAACTGGTAAAGGTGTGCATGTTGTTACAGTTAATGACTACTTAGCACAGCGCGATGCTGAAAATAATCGTCCTTTATTCGAATTTTTAGGATTAACTGTTGGTATTAATTTACCTAATATGCCGCCACACATAAAACGTGAGGCTTACCATGCTGATATCACCTATGGCACTAATAATGAATATGGTTTCGATTATCTACGCGATAATATGGTGTTTAGCAAAGATGCTCGAGTACAACGCCCATTGCATTATGCTTTAGTCGATGAAGTCGACTCAATTTTAATTGATGAAGCAAGAACACCATTGATTATTTCAGGTCAAGCCGAAGATAGCTCAGACAGATATATTAGCGTTGATAAAATTATTCCTTATTTAACCAGTCAAGAAAAAGAAGACTCTGACCACTTCCAAGGGGATGGAGACTTCTCAATTGATGAAAAATCACGCCAAGTTAATTTAACTGAACGTGGTTTAGTTAAAGTTGAAGAGCTATTGATTAAACAAGGTATCATGAAAGGTGATGAATCACTTTACGCACCAAGCAATATCGTATTAATGCATCACGTTAACGCTGCCTTGCGTGCTCATCACCTATTCCATCGTGACGTTGATTATATTGTTAGAGATAATGAAGTTATCATCGTTGACGAACATACGGGGCGAACCATGGATGGTCGACGCTGGTCTGATGGTTTACACCAAGCAGTTGAAGCAAAAGAGCAGGTTAAAATCCAAAATGAGAACCAGACACTGGCTTCAATTACCTTCCAAAACTATTTCCGTTTATACGAAAAATTAGCGGGAATGACAGGTACAGCAGACACTGAAGCATTTGAATTTAACCAAATTTATGGTCTAGATACAATTGTTATTCCAACTAATCGTCCAATGCAACGAAAAGATCAATCTGACCTTGTCTATATGACTGAAAAGGAAAAGATCAATGCAATTGTCACTGATGTACAAGACTGTGTAAAACGCGGTCAACCCGTTTTAGTTGGGACAGCATCAATCGAAAAATCAGAACTAGTTTCACAGGCATTTAATAAAGCAGGTATTAAACACAATGTGTTAAATGCCAAATTCCATGCTCAAGAAGCAGAAATCATTGCTAATGCAGGGAGTAAAGGGGCGGTGACCATTGCAACCAACATGGCTGGACGTGGTACCGATATTATGCTTGGTGGTAATTGGCAAAGTGACATAGCTAAAATTGAAAATCCAACACAAGAAGATATCGAAAAAGCGAAACAAGCTTGGCAAGCAAAACACGAAGAAGTCATTGCATTAGGCGGACTTTATATTTTAGGTACTGAACGCCATGAATCGCGTCGTATCGACAACCAATTACGTGGACGTGCAGGTCGTCAAGGTGATCCAGGCGCTTCACGGTTTTACCTATCACTTGAAGATCCATTGATGCGAATCTTTGCCTCAGATCGTGTGGGTAACATGATGCGCAAACTAGGAATGAAAGAAGGCGAAGCCATTGAGCATCCATGGGTCACAAAAGCCATTGCCAATGCACAAAAGAAAGTTGAAAGTCGCAACTTTGATATTCGTAAACAACTTCTTGAATATGATGATGTTGCTAATGATCAACGTAAAGTAATTTATCGTGAACGAAACGACTTACTTGATAATAACGACATAAAAGATACCATTGATTCAATCCGGGGAGATGTATTTAACACCTTAATTGATCAATACATTCCACCACAATCGATTGAAGAGATGTGGAACATTCCAGGGCTTGAAGCTGCACTAAAAACAGACTTTGATTTAGATTTACCTATCGCAAAATGGCTTGATGAAGAGCAAAACCTGCATGAAGAAACATTGCGCGAGCGTATTTTACAAATTGCACAAGAGAGATATGTAGAGAAAGAAAATACGGCTGGAGCTGAAGCATTTAGGCACTTTGAAAAAAGTGTCATGCTACAAACACTTGATACGCTTTGGAAAGAGCATTTAGCAGCCATGGATTATTTACGCCAAGGTATTCATTTGCGTGGCTACGCACAAAAAGATCCAAAACAGGAATATAAACGTGAGTCCTTTAATATGTTTGCTAACATGTTAGAATCGTTAAAATATGATGTTATTGGTATTTTAAGCCGTGTACAAATACGATCACAAGAAGAGGTTGATCAAGCTGAACGTCAACGCCTAGCTGAAATGGAAAAACTAATGGCAAAACAACAAGCTAATCATGAATCAATAGCGGGTATAAATGGCGAAAGTGAAGAACAATCAGCTGGCGCTACACCACAACCGATAGTGCGTACTGAAGCCAAAGTTGGTCGCAATGATCCATGCCCTTGTGGTTCAGGTAAAAAATATAAACACTGCCATGGTGCTGTTCAGTAAGGCAAAAATTTAGTATCATCACGCAAAGTTAATGCTTAAATCGTCGATTAGGATCGGCAGTAGATTGAAAGAGGGGAAGTTGTAACTTTCCCTAATTTTACTCATAGGCAAATAGAGTTATGAATAAACACATTAAAATTGCTGTAGGTATTATTCGTTCACAAAATTGTCAAATCTTTATCACCCAACGCGGTGAAGACTCTCACCTTGCTGGTTTTTGGGAATTCCCAGGTGGAAAAATTGAGGCTGGAGAAACGCCATATCAAACCCTACAACGTGAAATTGCAGAAGAAGTAGACATCCATATCCATCAAGCCCAATTCTTAGAAATATTTGAACACAGTTATGATGATCGTGATATCACAATTCATGCTTATTTAGTTGAAGAATGGGATGGCGTCCCTTTTGCTAAAGAAGGCCAACCAAGCCGTTGGGTTGACCAAGAAGATCTAAATGCCGATGAATTTCCTGACGCCAATCGACCAATTATCGAAATGCTGAAAAATTTGGATAAACACATCTAGCCTATTTATTGGATTTATTTTTGTCTGCTTTCCTTATTACGAGCAGTACATTTTGTCATTTCTATTCTTTTTGTTTTAAACTTCAAACAGTTTTAATATCGGTTTTATAAATCAATATGCTAAACAACTAAAAACACATTGCTAATTTCCATTACTATCATGTTAAGTTTTTCATGTAATCTAAAATGGCACACAATAAACAGATTAAACACATCTATTTTTAAGTAGAATAAATTGTTTTTACTCATTAGATAATAAGAATCAAAAAATATACAATACCACAAGTTTGCGATGTCAATTATCATTAATATATTGTTAAATTAAAATAAATTGTTAAGGTTTGGGTATTATGAAAGAATATAAGGTAGTTGTTTTTCAAGAAAGCTCATTGTCTTCATTACTTTTAGGTACAGCTAATGCTAATGAGGTTAAATTCTCAGAATTTTTAAATAAACATGCTCAAGCGGGTTGGCGCGTAGTAACGATGGCAAAAGATATGCGTCGCTTGTTCTTGTTGTGGAAAAAAGAATCCTATTTAATTGTAATGGAACGCGAAGGTAGCTAAAAAAACTAAATATCATTACCGGTTCATTTTAAAAAAATGCATTCAACGCTGCATATTGCGGATTAATCATTTCGTCTTTTTCAAAGTGATGATATTTACAACGCATAACGTGTCTGACAAAAAGTGAAAATATATAATATTAGCTGTTGTCAAAATTGAAAATCCATAGAGCTATTGATTATATTTCGACTAAATCGGGCAAACTAGCCCCTAATCAATCCTTTTTAAACTAGACAATATTATCTCTTAACAAAAAATTTCAACTAAATGCTACATTTTTATAAAAAGCAAAGAAGAACTTAAGATTTACGCTGCAATTTTTGCTCAGCCAGAGCTAAAAAAACAATACCAGCAATAATACATAAACCACCAAGCATGCGCGTCAATGTAATTTGCTCATCAAAAGCAATAACCGAAACCAACATAACTGTTACCACCTGTAAATGAGAAGCGGCAAAAGCGGGACCTACTGGTGCTTTTTTTAATAATACCATCCAAGTGACAAATGCCCCTGTATAACCAAGCATTACTAAATAAGCCCAGATATGTGAAAAAACCCGAATTAACCAATTAACACTGACTTCAAGTGGCATTGCCGATAACGCTGTTAACTTAAAGCTTGTTTGTCCAAACGTATCAAAAAATAGTAGTAAAATAAATCCAATAATATAAAATTTTTTCATTATGTAAGCCCGACTAAAACGACACCGGTAGTAATAAAAAATATTCCAATGATACGAAATAAAGTAAGATGCTCTTGAAATAAAATTCGCCCAGCCAACATAACAGTAATTATGTTAAATGATCCTAATAAAATGCCTTGCGACAAAGGTACTTTACTTAAAAAAGCCAGCCAAAAAATAAACCCAATAAAGTATGCGGCAAAGCCCAGCCAAAGCCAAAAGTTACCAAATAATTTTTGCCAATAATGTAAACCGTGGTTATTGTTCGAGGTAATTGCGGCATACTTAAATGCAATTTGTCCTACTGTATCGCAGGTGATATTAATTAACCAAAGAATAACAATTAAGATTGACACTTCTGACAAAATCCATGTATTTCAAGCACGCTATGTTTGATTAAAAAATCAGTTTGCTGAGCTAACAAATTAAATTGATGTTCAATATCTTGCGAATGTTTTTCAATGATCTGTTGACACTTATCGCAAATAAATAAAATAGAGATATGCTGTGGATCTTGAAAATGCGGGCAAACAATATAGCTATTGGAAGATTCAACTTTATGGATAAAACCTTGCTCTAGTAAAAATTCAAGCGCACGATAAATTGTTGGCGGTTTAGCTTGAGGTTCACTGACTTTAAGTAGATCCAAAAGATCATAGGCACTCATTGCTTTATTTACGGTTAACATAATATCTAAAACTGTTCGACGTTGTGTCGTCAGTTTAATACCACGCTTTTTGCATAAAGTTTCAATCTTTTCAATTAGCAGATTATGCATTCGGTTTCCTTTGCCTTTCATCGTTATTTTTTTGTGCAGCTCTTCTTCGTCTTATCTCTTTAGGATCATTGATTAAAGGTCGATAGATTTCAATACGATCGCCATGTTTAACCAATTCATTAAGATCACAACGTTTTCCATAGATACCAATTAGATGATCATCTAATTTAATCTGGCATAACGATAAGATATTAGATCTTGTAATTGCTTGCAAGACATTCGTTTGTTCGTCGACATTGCAATCAATAACTGTTGAGTTATTCGGTAACGCATAAACAACTTGGATATTTATCATTTTAATAAATCTGCCTTGCTCGTTTTGAAAATGCATTAACTAAGCCCATCATCACCTCTTTAAAAATAGGTGTAAAAGTCATATCTAATAACTTATTTTTGAACTCAAAATCTAAGTTAAAACTAATTTTACTTTTGTTTTCACCCAGTGAACTAAATTGCCATCGACCAGATAAGTGTTTAAATGGCCCTTCTAAAAGGGTCAAATCAATTGAGTTAGGTTCATTGAGTTGATTTAATGTTGTGAACGATTTTTTAAAACCAAACTTTTCAACCTCAATAAACGCCTCAACAATATTATCTTGTTTCCTAATAATACCAGCTGCTACACAATCTGGTACAAATTGAGGATAACTTGCGATATCATTAACCAATGCAAACATTTGCTCTATAGAATAAGGCTCGATAACTTCGTGAAACACATGTGCCATAATATTAAAATAAAAAGTTAAAATTAGTGGCATATAGTATCATGTAACTTTATAATAACGTACATTATGACTAAGAAAAAATTACATAAGCCAGGCTCGGCAACCATTGCATTAAATAAACGCGCACGCCATGAGTACTTTATTGAAGAGGAAATTGAGGCGGGATTATCCCTACAAGGTTGGGAGGTGAAATCACTACGCGCAGGAAAAGCTAATATTAGTGACAGTTATGTGTTACTTAAAGATGGTGAGGCGTGGTTGTTTGGCGCTACCATTACACCACTTAATGTTGCATCAACACACGTTGTATGCGAACCTATGCGTACACGTAAATTACTATTAAATGAACGCGAATTAAATTCATTGTTCGGTCAAATTAATCGCCAAGGCTATACCGTTGTTGCACTTTCGCTCTATTGGAAAAATGCCTGGGCAAAAGTAAAAATTGGTGTTGCCAAAGGAAAGAAAGAATACGATAAACGCACCGATATTAAAGAACGTCAATGGCAAGTCGATAAAGCGCGTATTATGAAAAACGCCAACCGCTAATATGTTATTACTTGGTAAAGCATAGGTCTAGTGGTGGCGTATAATTTGTGGCTTGATAAAAAATGCATGGTTTTTTAATTGTTTAAAGTTAAGTAAATCATCAATTACATTAACACAAGTATGAGCCATACTTTGAAAGTCTTGTGCAATAGCATTAATCGGATAGTAAGAATAATTAAGATAAATATTATAATCATAAGAACACAAACAGATCTGTCGCGGTTTAGCGTCCACTTCAACTAAATAGCTCAGCACTTCTTGCAGTAAATTACATGAAGGTGTAAAAATAGCTTTAGGCAGTCTTCCCAATTTTTTGTGAAGATTTTTAAGTAATTCATATCCTTTATTCGGGCAATAGTCATCACTGACTAACCATTGTGGCTTAACAGTTAAACCTACATTCTTAAGCCCTTGTTTAAATCCCTCAAGTCTTGCTTCAATAGATGTTAACTGTGTGTCACACCCAATAAAATAAAATTCATCTAATTGCCTTGCATACGGCTGAATTAGCTCAGCGACTGAGTTTAGTGATTCACTGGTAATAAACGGTAAAGGTGTATCTTTAAGGTAACGATCAAACAATAACACTGGGGTATTTTGATTAATACCAATATAAAATTCGTCGCTATCTAATGAAGTAACAACAATCATTGCATCGACTTTTCGCTCAACTAAGTTTTGTGCCACTTTAATTTCTACTTCTTTATTATAATGACTACAAGTGATTAACAATTGGATGTTTTTCCGTCTAAAAGACGCTTCTAAATAGTGCAGAAACATAGAAAAAAAAGAATTGGACATGTCCGGTACTATCACACCGATAGTATCAGTACTATTTGCTTTAACCAAATATTGACGTATATGAGCCTGTTCACTGTACTGCTCAGCAATAGATAATACCCGTTGCCGTGTTTGTGGTGAAATACGATATTTTTTATCTCGTTTATTAAAAATATGGCTGACGGTCGTTGCCGACACGCCAGCTAAACGAGCAATATCATTGATTTTTAATTTATTACTCGCCATAGATATCACTATCCCCTTTTCTATTAACGAGGAGTACGTTGTTGTTTGTCAGGAAATATGGGATTAAAGTTAACCGATGGATTTTGATACCAATATGCAACACTGGCAATATCATCACAACGCTCATATAATCTTATATCATCATTGCCTATTTGTTGAAAGGCAAGCTTGATATTTTTGTGAAATGCAATCGGATCGGGTAAATGCCAACGGTATAAACCATGCATAGGTAGAGCATCATCACCAAAGCCGTGCACTGGATTTGCATCTCCAGTTTGGAAAAAGTCGCGCGTTGCATCGCGTTTAGTCTGATAAGGATAACCCATAAATAACGTTTGAAAACACTTAGCTGATGGGCGACCTTGGCTATCACGATTGTGAAACGCCCATGCCCCACCAAAATAGTCTTCAGTGCCTGTTGAATGTTGAGTTGGATATTGACTATCATCATCAAGATAGAACTTAAATTCCCCTTCTCCCCACCAGTAACGCTCCAAAGCGGTTAAGGCTAAGTAAGTACCAACATAATAGCCATAGCCTTCGATATTATCTAATAATACATAATCTTCAGCATAATTAGTTACTCGTTGTCTACGCCATTGAGCATGAAAATAAAGTGGTGCTTCAAATGGTTTAGGCATTAAGGCATAATTAATAGTGAAAAAGAAATGCTGTAAATCTGCTTCATGTTCATTTTGAATTTCAATCCTCGCTTTTTTATTAAACGGCATTCTAAAATAGCTATTAAATCCACCTGTTGGATTGACTACAATTGGCATTGAGTTAATATCACACCGTGCGCCAAAACCATTACAGAAAAAATCACCGATTGGACTCTCAACTGATGGTACTAGTTCATCATCCCAATAAATCCGGATAACAACATCACGTAACACAAAACTGCCGCGATGAGTTTTATCTGTTAAGGTAAACCACATATGACGAATCTCTGCTGGTCCTGTAATTTCAGCTATAGTGACTGTTTTACCTGCTGGAATTGATATATAACCTTGTCCTTTACGACTTGGACCTAAAGCACTCGCTTTCATGCAAGATTGACCTTTTTCACCTGTCATATTTTCAGGTGAAATGGTTCTAGTTTGTTCAAAGTGAAACTGCGTAACTGAATTATATATGTTCATTGTAAATCCTTACTAACGTTTATTAAATATAATGTGCTAAAACTACGACTATTTTCTTTCTTTAACTATTTTTTATTTATCTCTTTTGTTTTTTTATCACTATTTAAGAAGAAAATAGCAAAAATCATAAACCCTAAAACAACTAGTCCAAGATTATTAAATGTTGTTGCCGCACCGGTGGTATCGTAAAAATCACCAACAAGCGTTGAAAACAAAATAACACCAACAGAGCCAGCCACCTGATAACCGATTAAAAAGACAGTTGCGGAAAGTCGAGCATTAAAATTAATATCAATGTATTTAAATACCGAGACTAAAATGGTGGAAATTTCTAAGCAATGCATAAGCTTAATGATGGAAATAATCGCAATACTATTCACATGTCCAGTAAGGAAGATACGAGAAGCTGAAATAAACGCTGCAAAAATCAACGCATTTTTTGCGCCCACACGATTTACAACAAATGGAACACAAAACATGACCCCCGCTTCTAAAAAAACTTGAAACGAATTTAATATGCCATATAAGCGATAACCATCATTGATATCGTTAAACTGCTGAGTAAAATAAACAGGAAATAACTGTTGATCATAAATATTATAAAGACTATAAGTTCCAAGCACATAGATAACAAATATCCAGAATTTTTTCAGTGTAAAAACTGATATAATTTCATTAAAACTTAACTTGTTCTTGTTTTTGAAGACGGCTTGTGATGATTGGCTTAAATCGGGTTTAAAATTGAGATTAAGTAGCATAAAGCAGATACCTATCCCCGATGCAGCCCAAAAATTTAGATGTGGATTAAGGCTAATTAAAATACCAGCAATAAAGGTTCCTACTGCATAAGCGATGCAACCCCATGTGCGACATTGACCGAATTCGAAACCGAAAGCACGGCTGATTTTTTCACAGTAAGAGTCAATTAACCCCATTCCTGCAACCCAACCAAAGCCTAAAAAGAAACTACCAAAGATGACACCAATGTAAAAACTATGCTTTAGTAGCGGTTCATAAACATAAATTAATGCAGGCGCGGCTAAAGTGATAATAATACTTTGAAACCAGATAAGCTGTTTTTTCAGTACTAATTTATCTTGATAAACACCATACACAATCATAATAATGAGCGAGACAAAATAATTAAATGAATAAATAATGCCAGTGTGTTTTGCCGTTAAACCAATCTCCTTACTTAGCCATATGGCATAAAACGAAAAAACGAAACTACCTGCAGCGTAATACATAAAACTGTAACAGGAAGCGAACCAATAAGACGGCTTGTTATAAAATGCACTTGTCATAATTTATCCTATAAAGAGTGAACCACTGCAATTGAGTATGCAGAGCTAAAAATTTAGCTTTAAAAGGTTTATTGGATAAATGTGATCAACATCAAAATTATTTTAATAGCCTTACTAATAAAAACATCCGAATCAGAAAATATAATATTTAATATCAATTGGTTATATATAAATAAAATAAATTTTTTATAAAAAGGGAGATATATTAAAACTAACCAAGATGTAATATAAACGATGAAAAAATAAAAAAAACAAATTAAAAACAGAAAAATATTATCCAGACCACAATCGAACAAACAATTCCTTATCTAAATCAATTTTTTCTCTACTATCAATATAGCCATTTTAGTGAAATGACTTATTGGTTAGTCATCTTTATTATTGTTACCCAAACTAAGATAACTAAATGAATATATTATTAAATAATTTATAGAAAGAGGTTTTTTATGCCTAAAAAAAATAGTCGTGTTCGATTCCACATAGCAATACTTATGTTATTTGCTATTGTGATTAATTATTTAGATAGAACTGTCATGTCTGCAGCTGCACCTATTATTGCGATTGATTTAGATATTTCACCTGAAGCAATGGGATGGATCATGTCTGCATTTTTCTTAAGTTATGCCTGTTGTCAAATTCCTGCTGGCTTCCTTGCAGATCGTTTTGGGCAAAGGAAAACACTTGCAGGATCGGTAACTTGGTGGTCTTTAGCAACTGGTGCAACGGCATTAGCAACCTCCCCTATCGGTTTTATTTTTGCTCGCGTGTTTATGGGCATTGGAGAAGCTGCAGCATATCCTTGTAATGGGGGAATAACTGCAAAATGGTTCCCTGATAGAGAAAGAGGACGCGTAACTGCACTATTTGATAGTGGTTCACGTTTCGGCACAGCATTTGCGATGCCTCTTGTTGTTTGGATTATTGCTGCTTGGGGGTGGCATGCGGCGTTTTTTATTTGTGGATCTTTAGGTCTTATTTGGGTTGTTTGGTGGATATATATTTACCGAGATCCAGAACAACATCCAAGTATTAGTACAACAGAATTAAAATATATTCGTGACGGCCAAATCAAAAAAGAAGGCATCGATACCATACAACCAATGAAATGGTATCAATTATTAAAATATCGCAATGTGGTTGCTATGTGCATTGGATTTTTTATGCTTAATTATGCGGTCTATTTTTTCATTACTTGGTTCCCTACTTATTTAATGAAAGAACGAGGTTTAAGCTTAACAGAAATGGGCTTTTTGGCTATGTTACCGCCTTTATGTGGTATAATTGGACAATGGATTGGAGGGTGGTTAACTGATTTTATTTACATAAAAACCAATAATATCAATCTTGCTAGAAAATGTAATTTGGTCGGAGGAATGTTAATTGCAACCTCAATTTCATTTGCTGGCTTAGTTGACTCTATAACCATAATGATGGCTTTACTTTGTATTTCATATATTGGTCTTGCCTTTGCTGGTTCAGCTATCTGGTGCCTACCTGGCGATGTAGCACCAAGAAATATGACATCGGTTTTAGGAGGTATTCAAAATACGGTTTCAAATTGCGGAGGAATATTAGGTCCCATTGTAACAGGATACATTATTGGCGCAACAGGCTCATTTATGTATGCTCTCGTGGTTTCAGGTTGCGCTTGTGCAATAGGTGCGCTTGTCTACTTACTTGTATTAAAAGATATTAAACCGATTACAGAAAATTAATCTACTTTATAACTTAGCCATTTTATTAGAAAATCCTATTAAAAATATTCGATAGGATTTTCTTAACCTCCTATTATTATAATAACATTATTGAGAAAATAATATGGGCAGAAGTCAAACATTAAGGCAAAATACCATTAATCAATTTATTGATTGCATTAATAACAAAATATTATCTTTTCCATTACCTTCTATTTCAATTCTAGCTGAGGCTTTTAATGTTAGTAGAACAACTATCCGAGCAGTACTAGAGCATTTATGCAAAAAACAAATCCTACTGTTTAATAATAATGAATACCATTTATTACGAGAGCCAACAAACGAAGATAAAATAGTCTGTATTTTTGAAAAAAGGTCGGTACAAGATAAAAAATTTGAAACCTATTTTTACCATTTAATAAATCATAAGAAGTTATTGCCAGGTGATAATTTTAACGAAATCCAACTTGCTAAAGATACAAAAGTAAATCCCGTTGTTGTACGTGAATTTTTATTACGTTTTTTACACTATGGGCTTATTAATAATATAAAAAAGGGGGAGTGGGAATTAGTTACATTTGCCAAAGATTATGCAGAAAAACTTTATGAATTTAGGAGTGTGTTAGAAATATTTGCACTTAAAGCATTTATGGCTCAACCAGATAATCATTTCAACTGGATAAAAGCACGAGAATTATTACAACGCCATAAAAATTTTCAGAAAAATATACAAGATGAATATACTCTTTTTTCAACGCTTGATCGTGATTTTCATAAGTTAATTTTATCTTGTAATGATAATCCGTTTTTCATGCAGTCTTTTGATTTAATTTCGGTCATATTTCATTTTCATTATCAGTGGGATAACAGCAATCTAAAAGAACGTAATAATATTGCCGTATCAGAGCATATTGCTGTTTTAACAGCAATTTTACAAAAAAATGAACAAGCGGCCATCGCAGCGTTGTGTCGACATTTAAATACAGCGAAAACATCAATGCAAGAGTCAATTGGTCGAGCATTAGCTATAAAAAACAGATAAAAAACAAAAAAATTTTATATTCAACACGAAACAATAAAAAAAATAAATACGACTTTGTATCTTCTTTTATAGTTCTCTTTACTTACTAGCTAATAAATTAAAGAGAACTATTCCATGGTTAAACAATTAAATAGATCTAACTTTTCTGGACCAAATTACCCTGAAAAGATTATCCAATTCGGTGAGGGTAATTTTTTAAGAGCATTTGTTGATTGGATTATTGATAATCTAAACCAAAAAACAGACTTCAATAGCGGTGTAACAGTTATCAGACCTATTGATACCCATCACCCCTCAATTAACGAACAAGATGGGCTTTATACAACGATTATTCGAGGTCTTAATGAACAAAATGATGCTATTGCTACTCCTCGAATTATCTATTCAGTTAATCGCGAAATCTTGATATATCAAGATTATCAGTTATATTTAAAATGTGCACAAAATCCTGATTTAGAATTTATTTTCTCAAATACCACTGAGGCAGGAATAGCATTTAGCGAGAAAGATAAAGCTACTGATACGCCACCAACAACCTTTCCTGCTAAATTGACTTGTTTTTTACATCATCGATTCAAATTTTTTAACGGAAAGAAAGATAAAGGTTTGATCATTATTCCATGTGAACTAATTGATTATAATGGCGAAAAACTCAAAGAGTTGGTACTAAAATATGCAAAATTATGGCAACTTAGTAATAGCTTTATTGCATGGATAAACGAAAGTAATACATTTTGCTCAACGTTAGTAGATCGTATTGTAACAGGTTACCCAAAAGATGAAGCCACTCAACTTGAACAACAACTAGGTTACCAAGATCAATTTTTAGACACAGCAGAATACTTCTATTTATTTGTTATCCAAGGACCAAATTGGTTAAAACAAAAATTAAAGCTCGATCAAGTAGACCTAAATATTTTAATTGTTGATGATATTAAACCTTACAAAGAAAGAAAAGTTGGCATTTTAAATGGCGCCCATACAGCAATGGTTCCGGTTGCGTATCTTGCAGGACTACGCACTGTAGGACAATGTATGGATAATTTGCAAATTGAAACGTTTGTTAAAAATTTGCTTAATCAAGAAGTTATCCCGACGCTATCTTTGGATAAAGAACAACTAAAACAATTTGCAGATGAGGTATTAAAACGTTTTAAAAATCCATTCATAAAACATGAATTAATATCTATTTCACTAAATTCATTAACTAAATTTAAAACTCGCTTGTTACCGCAGTTATTAACCTATAGTAAACAATTTAACCAACCACCAAAATATATTTCGTTTTCATTAGCTGCACTCATTGCTTTTTATCGTGGAAAATACCAAGGTCAAACTATTTCATTAACTGATGATGCTCATTTATTAGCAAAATTTAATGAATGGCAACCCCTTTATCAAAATGATGTAAAAACATTAGTCACAAATGTCTTAAAAATGACAGAACATTGGGGAGAAGATTTAAATAATGTCCCTGGATTAACCAATTTAGTAACGGAAAATTTGAAAAATATTTTATCCCACGATATTAAAAACTATATTCCAAACAATTAAACATTAGGAGTCAATTAAATGCCTAAAATGAAATATATTGTTATTCCAGAACCAGGAAAAGTTGAAATTAAAGAGATGGAAAAACCAACGTTACAAAAGGGAGAAGCAATCTTAAAAGTATTATATGGTGGGATTTGTGGTTCAGACATGGGAACGTATAAAGGGACTTTTCTTTATGCCAGTTATCCTCGTATTCCTGGTCATGAATTCTCGGCCGAAGTTGTCGAAGTCCAAGACAATGATCATGGTATCCAAAAAGGCATGATAGTTACGGCAAATCCTTATTTCAACTGTGGTCAATGTTACTCTTGTCGACGTGGATTTGTTAATTGCTGCACAAGTAATCAAACACTTGGCGCACAACGCGATGGTATTTTTAGAGAATATTACAGTATGCCAATTGAACGTATTTATGATGGTAAAGGATTAGATGCATTAACACTTTCCATGATCGAACCATTTTGTATTAGCTATCATTCCATTCAACGAACATCAGTAAAAAAAGGAGATAAAGTCTTAGTGGTTGGCGCCGGACCTATCGGCTTATTTGCAGTTATGGCTGCTGTATTAAAAGGGGCTGAAGTTTATGTCAGTGATGTAATGCAATCACGATTAGACAAGGCATTATCACTAGGTGCAAAAGGTGTTATTCGAACAGATAAAGAAAATTTTGAGGAAAGAGTAAAAAAACTCACTGAAAATGACGGTTTTGATGTTTGCATTGAATGTGCAGGACTACCACAAACTTTCCAAAACTGCATTGATGCAGCAGCTTTCCGAGGACGTATTGGGTTAGTTGGTGTAAGCAAGCAAAAGTTAGATTTTGCCTTTACCCAAATTCAAACAAAAGAGTTGGATATTTTTGGATCTCGCAATGCCCTAAAAAAAGACTTTATCGAATTAATTGATTTAGTCAGTTCAGGAAAATGTGATGTCAAAAAAATCATTACCGATGTATATGAGTTAGCTGATGCTGAAAAGGCATTCCAAGAAATGCGAGATGATCCAAGTGCTCGACTCAAATCAGTCATAAAAATAAGTTAAAACAATAACAATCTGCCAATTGTTTCCGCTACCAAACGTAGCGGAAATGAGCATTTATAGGAATTAGCTATGAAAAAAACAATTAAAATCAATGATAATGATAATGTCATTATTGCATTAGAACAATTACATCAAGGCGATAAAATCATTAGCGAACTATTGGTAGATCAACATCAAATTACTGCATTACAAGATATCCCTGCCGGTCATAAAATAGCAATAAAACCAATTGCACAAGGCGAAAATATTATAAAATATGGTTTTCCAATTGGTCATGCCACACAAGCGATTCAAGTTGGTGAGCATGTTCATACGCATAATGTAAAAACCAATCTTGGCGCACTTAATGAATATCAATATCAACCGGCTATAGGACACATTTCAACGCAATTTGATGATAGAGAAGTCAAACTTTATCGAAGAAAAAATAAAGATGTTGGTATCCGTAATGAGCTTTGGATTATTCCTACAGTTAGCTGTGTTAATGGTATTGCCGCACAGATTCGCAATCAATTTTTAGCCGATATTTCTCAAGAACTTTTACAAAAATCATATAATTTTGATGGTGTTTATTTACTTTCTCATCCCTATGGTTGTTCACAATTAGGTTTTGATCATCAAACAACCAAAACTATATTACAAGATATGGTTAAGCATCCTAATGCCGGCGGAGTTTTAGTCATTGGCTTAGGGTGTGAAAATAATCAACTCAATTCTTTTAAAGAAAGCCTTGGAGAGTATGATAGCGAGCGAGTACGCTTTATGATTGCTCAAGAAGTTGAAGATGAAATAAAACAAGGTGTCAATTATTTATTTGAAATCTACCAAGTAATGAAAACAGATCAACGGCAATTAGGTAAACTAAGTGAACTTAAATTTGGGCTTGAATGTGGTGGTTCTGACGGTCTATCGGGCATTACTGCTAATCCCTTATTAGGCAGATTTTCTGATTATATAATTTCACATGGAGGGACAAGTGTACTAACAGAAGTCCCAGAAATGTTCGGCGCGGAAACAATTTTAATGTCTCGTTGTGTTAATGAACAAATATTTGAAAAAACCGTAAATATGATTAATAACTTCAAACAATATTTCATGTCATACAATCAACCTATCTACGAAAACCCCTCACCGGGTAATAAAGCAGGAGGTATTACTACACTAGAAGACAAATCTCTAGGTTGTACGCAAAAAGCAGGTAATAGTACGGTTATTGATGTATTAGAATATGGTGATAGACTCCAAAAAACAGGCTTAAATTTATTATCTGCACCCGGTAATGATGCAGTTGCAACAGGCGCATTAGCTGCTGCTGGTTGCCATATGGTGTTATTTTCTACAGGAAGAGGAACACCTTATGGCGGAGTTGTACCAACCGTAAAAATTTCAACTAATTCAGCTTTAGCTCATAAAAAGCAACACTGGATAGATTTTGATGCAGGGCAGTTAGTAAATGGCATCAAAATGGATAAATTATTAGAACAATTTATTGATCTGATTATACAACTGGTTAATGGTAAACCCACATGTAATGAAATTAATCAATTTAGAGATTTATCGATTTTCAAAAACGGCGTGACTGAATAATTTCTTTTATTCTAAATCAGGGCTCAAATTTAATCACAGTGATAACTCTGGCATAGAACAACAAGTCAGTTACGACAAATTAAATTTGAGCAAAAGAAAATCAACTAACGTTGATCATCAATTGTTACACCTGCTGGCGGAGTAAATTTAAATTTATTCAGTTCTACTTTACCTAGCACTTGATGAGATAATT
This sequence comes from Gilliamella mensalis, assembly GCF_900103085.1. Lineage (GTDB taxonomy): Bacteria > Pseudomonadota > Gammaproteobacteria > Enterobacterales > Orbaceae > Gilliamella > Gilliamella mensalis. The sequence goes on from NZ_FMWR01000017.1 coordinate 69,513, forward strand.
CGTAAAAGCTACGCTGACCGTCTTCTTCAACTATCGTAAAATTTGAGATCATTCCTGTTGGTAAAACCGAAATAACAAAGTCTTGATTAGAACCATCAGTCGCTTTAAGTGCAAATGAATCTTGCTTACGTGTAACGTTATAAGCATTCCAAATTGGATTATGGCTATCAGTAATCAATAGCATTAATCGGTTATCAATTGCTTTTTTTAAGTCCATCACACTTACTTGCTCAACCGCTGGCATATACACCCACATATTTTTTCCATCAGAAATAATTGAGGTTTCATCAGGCTCGTTCATTGTCCAATTAAAGTAGTAAGGTCTGCTGACCCATAAATCGCCTTTACCGTCTTGCACAACTTGATTATCGGCTGTTTTCACATTTTGAGAAAACCTAGCATAAAACCCTTCAATTTTATCTAAACGTTGTTGTAATACTTCTTTATCACCAGCCCATACTGATAAGCTCACCAATAATCCAATTAACAATAAACACTTGTTCATGCCCAATCCTTACTTTTCATCTAACCACTAAATAATAAAGTCCAATAACTAAATTAGTTCAAAATATTAACGTTTTTATTCTAATGGGAAAAGATATTTTCTTTTCTTTTTTCACTTATTAAATAACGAGTATATAATAGATTCAATTTATCAATTTGGATAATGACCTACCATGCCAAGTATGTCTTTTGAATTTACCACTGATGAGTTTAAACCATTAGCAGCGAAAATGCGTCCTCGAACCTTATCTGAATATATAGGGCAAGCCCACTTGCTAGGTAACAACAAGCCATTACCAAAAGCCATTGAAGCTGGTAATTTGCACTCAATGATTCTTTGGGGACCACCAGGCACCGGCAAAACAACATTAGCAGAAATTATTGCCCACCATGCCAATGCAAAAGTTGAACGAGTGTCTGCCGTTACATCTGGTATAAAAGACATTCGCGAAGCGATTGAACGCGCTAAAATTAATCAACAAGCTGGCATTCGCACTATTTTATTTGTTGACGAAGTTCATCGCTTTAACAAAAGTCAACAAGATGCCTTTTTACCCTATGTTGAAAACGGTACCATAACATTTATTGGCGCTACGACCGAAAACCCATCATTTGAACTCAATTCCGCCTTACTATCGCGCGCACGAGTTTATCTGCTTAAATCATTAACCAACTACGACATTGAACAGATTTTACAACAGGCAATGGACGATCCCGACCGTGGTTACGGTAACCGAAATATTCTGCTGCCCGAAGAAACCAAAAAACAGATTGCTGAATTTGTAGGCGGGGATGCAAGGCGTGCGCTTAATACACTTGAGCTATTGGTTGACATGTCCGATGGTCAAGATCTATCCCCTGAACTACTCAAGGAGGTAATGGGTGAACGCAGCGCTAGGTTTGATAACCAAGGTGACCGTTTTTATGATTTAATTTCAGCTGTCCACAAATCGATTCGAGGCTCAGCACCCGATGCTGCACTTTATTGGTATGCTAGGATTATCTCGGCCGGTGGCGATCCCCTTTATGTCGCTCGTCGGTTATTAGCTATCGCCTCAGAAGATGTCGGTAATGCCGATCCAAGAGCGATGCAAGTTGCACTAGCCGCATGGGACTGTTTTACCCGAGTTGGTCCAGCTGAAGGAGAACGCGCAATTGCACAAGCTATTATCTACCTTGCTTGCGCCCCAAAAAGCAATGCGGTTTACCTTGCTTTTAAACAAGCAATGGCCGATGCACAATCTAAACCAGATTATGATGTTCCAGAACACTTACGTAACGCACCAACAAAATTAATGAAAAATTTAGGTTATGGTGCTCAATATCGTTACGCTCATGATGAACCTAATGCTTTCGCTGCAGGAGAAAATTACTTTCCACCAGAAATGGCTAATACAAAATATTACCGCCCAACAACACGAGGCGCAGAAAAAAATTATGCTGATAAATTAGCATGGATAGAAGAACAAAACCGCACCAGCGCCATCCAACGCTACAAATCTTAAAAAAGAGCTAGATTTATGACATGTTTTTGTTTGTAATTTAATCAGAGATAATTTAGTTATTTTTTCCAAAATAACTAAATTGAATCAGAAACAAAAATCATTAAAATCCTAACTAAATGATTAATAGTAAAACCCTATTGTACATATAACCATTAATTTGTTTATGCTATTATTTATATCAAATTATTCATTTCATAGAATCAGTACTTTAAATCAAAATTTACGGTAAATGCGTAACAGATAGTTTTAAGTAAAATAGAAATAAGTAGTAGGTAGTAAAAAGAAGCAATATGAATAAAATCATAACCCCAAAAAACGTTAATAAAATGATATGTGCAGTCATTCCATTTCTTTTTTGCACTATAAGTCATGCATATCTAACAGTTCGAACCGCTAAAGAAATTCAAAGTAATCTTCCTTCGTTATCAACAGAAATCGAACAAAATATAGAATACTTCGAATTTTTTAGATTGACTATTGATGGTAAAAATTATTACGGCAATCAAGTAGCAAAAATGCCCCTATCATTTCCTTATCCATTTAAACATAAAATGACAATAACACCAAATTTAGAACAATATATCGATGGGGATGAATTAGGGTATCTTGCTATACAATCTCCCGCTAAAATAACTTGGTATGATGCCAATTCCGGTACATTCTGTGCACTAGCAAAAGAAGGAAAGTACTATCCATATAACATAAAAATATCTGGTCATTTAATTTTAGCTTTTAAATATGGAATTTTGTTTATTAATCACTACCTGAATAATAGTGTTATCAAACAACCATCGATAATGTATACAAATGAAGTAAGTCATGCGCCAATGGGTAAAAGATGAGGTAACATTCACCCAATAGATAAGTACATTATTAAGTCAATGGGGTAATTCTTCTCCAGAAGCTTACCCGAATTCTTAGGTAGCAAAACTTACTGGACAAAATAAACAAAATCATAGTTATCAACATATTTGGTTATATGATACTGTTGAACAAGAATTCTGTGACCCACACACTTATCAAGTTAAATATCACTGCTAAGGTAAAAGTGAAGGCAAACATGCCTAATGCCTCACAATTAAAATCATCTATCACATTAAAGATTCTAAATGCACTGCATTTTCCACTGCTGTCACTCATAAAATTAATTGCCCTGCATTTTACCTTGTTGATTGAGTTCTAACAACGTATCTAGACTTCTCTATGGAATATATTTTTATACTTTATTCTGACATTAAGCTGTAATTGACAATATACCCCAATACACACTTTCATAACGCCATTTATAGCTGAGCTTTTTGATACGATCAAAACATGTTAGTAAAACTCTTTCACTGGAATGTTGACTTGCGTATTTTTTAATAGTGATAAAATTTAATGCGAAACCATTTTGTTAGCGCTAAATACTCTTTTATTTATTATCATAAATAATTCTCTACTTTTTGATGAACTATGTTAGGTGGCAGTTGCAATATCAATATAAAAGCACATTAACAAAAAATCAAAAAAAACCATTAGTTACTAAATATAATAAAACAAATTCTACATATTAGAATCCCTTTTGTAGTTCAATTAACCATTATCGATAGGTATTACAATATATTTTTATACAAATCTATTGAATTAAACTATTTGTTTCTATCCCCAAAATTGCCTATTCTATTTAACGTTATATATATGTTTATATACAAATATAAAAAACTTTTTTGATTAAAGTCAATATAGTTAATTTTAAACGAAAATGATTAATATGGAAGATAAACAAACAATGAATCTTAACAAAAACCCTATTAAAACAATTATATATGTTTTATGCTTATTACAGTTCTCAACAATAAGCCATGCTGTTTTGTCTACAAAAAGTACCCTTACAATTGAGGGAAATAGACCAAAACTTTCCGATGCTATTGAAAACAGCATTGAAGATTTTGAACTTTTTGGTTTAACTGTTGATGGTAAAAATTACTATGGCGACGAAGTAAATAAAATGCCAATTCCTGTTAGCTATCCATTTGCAAACCGTATTCGCGTTGCACCATTAAAACAACCTGATGATAGTCAATTTTTAGATATTGATGGCGATGAATTAGACATCCTTAATACAAAAAAATCCCCTAATATAACATGGTATTATACAAACTCATCAAATCAATTAGTTGAATTTACGCCTAACAAAAGTGATACTTTTTGTTCATTAGCAAAAACTGAAAAATATCCTCCTTACAAAGTAAAAATATCGGCTGATTTAATATTATCGTCAAAATATGGTATTCCCAATTCAAATGAATATCCAAATGAAAACATCATTCAACACCCATCTAAAACTTATACAATAATTTCTGAGTCACCAATTTGTTACGCAAAACCAGAACTAACCCCGAAAGAGGCAACGGCAAGTAGCGCACAACAATGGGATTCAAATAATGGATTTTTAGTTCAATCTATTGTTGATCCAAGTAAAAACTTTCCAACGACCGCTTTTTATGGTGCTAAATTTGACCTTTTATTAGCCAAAAAAGGGATTGCTAACAATTACGATTGGACAATTGTGAAAGGAAGTGAACTTGTCACTATTTCTCACAATGAAAATTTTGTTACCGTCAAATTTAATACTTCCCAAGCATTGAAAAACGGAACCGCTTGGCAACATGTTATGAAATCGGGTGACGGATATACAGTTATCATTCAAGGGAGAAATAAAACCTCAGGCAATATTATTCAATACCCATTTAAAATTACCAAATGGTTTACTGGCTGGGATATACAAACTCATGGCACAGATATGGCTAGTAAGGGCGATGTAAAAGAGGTAGTTGCTGGATGCCAATCATTATCGGGTCGTTATCGAATTAGTTACGCAAATGAATTAAGTAATGCACAGCTTGGTAAAAAAGGCCATGCCGTATACACTCGAGAGATTGGCAAATTATTAGGTGAATGGGGAGATCCTTCTCAAGATGCTTATCCTAATTCTTGGGCAGCAAAAACTTCTGGTAAAAAACATCAAAGCGACTCTTTTCAACGTATTTGGGTCTGGGATACCAATGAGCAAGACTATTGCGACTATCACCCTTACAATGCAAAATATCACTGTCGTGATAAAGAAAAAGAGCATAAAAATGCGGTCTGTGTTGCCATAAAATAAGTAATTTCAATTAAACTTTCTAAAAGATCTGCTTAAAATAATAGGTAGATCTTTTTATTCATGATTTCATTAATATATTATTTTCTATATTATTACTTAAAAACCGGCCAATATTTAAATCAAAAGAAATATTGGCATCAAATTGGGTTATAATCATTTAGCGAAAAACATAATCATAAACGTCTAGAAAAACTTCAGCTATATTCTAATTCTAACTGATAATATTTTATGTTAATCATTAACCAATACAAGTTTTTATCCATTAATAAAACATCTATTTATTGATATTAACTATTATTCCCCCCCGCATTGAACGAATTAAACGATTTGTTTATATCCAATAAAGCGCCTACCCTAAACAAGATTTAATATAAACTTTAAACTAAGAACCTTGATTGTCATCACGATGATTGTTTTTAAATAAAGATAATTAATAATGGAAATAAAATAACAATGAATATAACTAGAAAACATTTAAAAACAATTACATATTTAATAGGACTACTACAGATCACAACCACAAGCTATGCGGTTTTATCGACCAATACAATACAGATAATTCAAGGAACTAAACCAAAATTTTCATCTACCATCGAAGCAAGTATTGATGACTTTGATCTTTTCGGCTTAACCGTTGATGATAAGAATTACTATGGCAATGAAATAAGTAATATGTCAGTACCCATTAGCAACTCATTTAAAAATAGAATCAAAGTAGCACCATTAAAACAACCCAGTAGCACCCAATATTTAGATACTGATGGCGATGAGCTAGATACACTTGATACAAAAGAAAATCTAAAAATGATTTGGTATTATACAAATGGTTCTAATCAATTAGTTGAATTTATACCCTCAGATAGCGATACCTTCTGCTCATTGGCAACAAAAGGACAAGTAGGTCCATATAAAGTAAAAATATCGGCTGATTTAACACTATTTTCAAAGTATGGTATTCCCAATGCTAATGAATATCCAAATGAAGATATTATCACGCACCCATCTAAAATTTATACTGTATTACAAGACTCAGGCATTTGTTATGCAAAACCTGAGCTCGCACCTTCACAAGCAGAAACAAGTACAAAATATCAATGGAACAAAAACTATGGATTCTTAACTCAATCTAATGTTAACGCCAATGAAAACTTCCCTACAACCGCTTTTTATGGTGCTAAATTTGACCTTTTATTAGCCAAAAATGGGCTTGCTAAAAATTATGATTGGCAGATCGTTAAAGGAAATGAACTTGTCACTATTTCTAGCAATGCCAATATAGTCACCGTCATGTTTAATACAGCTGAAGCAATGGATACTGAAAGAGCTTGGCAGCATGTTATGCAATCTGATAACGGATATACCATTATTATTCAAGGAAAAAATAAAGTTACAGGCAATATTATTCAATATCCATTTACCATTACCAAATGGTTTGCTGACTGGGATAAAAATTTTATTGGTAAACCAAAAGCCAATAGAGGTAAAGCAGAAGAAATTGTTTTAGGATGCAAAACACTAAATGGTAATTATCGTATAAGTAAAGCAGATGAATTAAGTAATGCTCCATTTGGAAATAACGCCGGTTCAGCCAAATTTACTCGAGAGATAGGATCGTTATTAGGTGAATGGGGAGATCCAAATCAAAAAGCCTACCCTAATTCTTGGGCGGCCGCTTCTAGCCAACTTTCGTCATTTAAACGTATCTGGGTGTATGATCCCGATAAAAAAGAGTACTGTGATTTACATCCTTACAACGCTAAATACCACTGCCGCCCAGAAAAGGAACACAAAAATGGAGTATGTATTGCAATAAAATAGACACTTTCAAGTAAACTATCCAAAATATCTACCTATAATAGGTAGATTTTCTATTTCATAATTTTATTTCCCTACGTTAATCAATTTTGATGATAAAAATATACTTTTTTATATAAATAAAAGTAAATTTGTTTTATTTCTTTTCAGAATATGATTAATAAATAATACTACATCTAGTAGTTAATAAATTAATAGGTACCATATATTGTATATTTTGATAAATATCAATTATTATAAATGAAAATATACTTTAAGATTAGGCTTAAAAGAATGAATAAATCTATACTAGTTACAAAACGTGATGGCAATAAAGAACCAATTAACCTTGATAAAATTCACCGTGTTATTACGTGGGCAGCTGAAGGTTTGGAAAATGTTTCGGTTTCTCAAGTTGAATTACGTTCACATATTCAATTTTATGACGGAATTCGAACATCGGATATTCATGAGACAATCATCCGTGCAGCTGCCGATCTTATCTCGCAAGATGCTCCAGATTATCAATATTTAGCAGCGCGTTTGGCCATTTTTCATTTACGTAAAAAAGCCTATAACCAATTTACGCCTCCATCACTATACGAACATGTTAAAAAATTGGTCGACAGTGAACGTTACGATAAACATCTACTTGAAGATTATACCCAAGAAGAATTTGAACAAATGGATAAAATTATCGATCACTGGCGAGACATGTCGTTTTCCTATGCTGCGGTCAAACAGCTTGAAGGAAAGTATTTAGTACAAAATCGTGTTACTGGCGAAATTTATGAAAGTGCACAATTTTTATATGTTCTAGTCGCAGCCTGTTTATTTGCCAACTACCCAAAAGAAACACGCCTTAGCTATATAAAACGCTTTTATGATGCAGTATCTACCTTTAAGATTTCACTGCCCACCCCTATTATGGCAGGTGTGCGCACCCCTACTCGTCAATTTAGTTCCTGTGTATTAATTGAGTGTGATGATAGCTTAGATTCAATCAACGCAACTGCAAGCGCTATTGTAAAATATGTATCACAACGGGCAGGCATTGGAATAAATGCAGGGCGAATTCGTGCTTTAGGTAGTTCAATTCGCGATGGAGAGGCCTTTCATACTGGTTGTATTCCATTTTATAAATACTTTCAAACTGCCGTTAAATCTTGTTCGCAAGGTGGTGTACGTGGTGGGGCTGCAACCGTCTTCTATCCTCTTTGGCATTTAGAAGTCGAAAGCTTATTAGTTTTACGTAATAACCGTGGAGTCGAAGAAAATCGTGTTCGCCATTTAGATTATGGGGTGCAAATTAATAAATTAATGTATCAACGGTTAATCAAAAACGAAAATATTACTTTATTTAGCCCATCAGATGTGCCAGGACTTTATGATGCTTTCTTTGCCGATCAAGATAAATTTGAAACGCTTTATCACCAATATGAACAAGATATAAATATTCGCAAACGAGTTGTGAAAGCGGTTGAACTCTTTGCACTATTAATGCAAGAACGCGCATCAACTGGGCGTATTTATATCCAAAATGTTGATCACTGTAATACCCACAGCCCATTTAATGCTCAATTAGCGCCAGTTCATCAATCTAATTTATGTATGGAAATTGCGCTACCAACAAAGCCACTTAATAATGTCAATGATGAAAAAGGTGAAATTGCACTTTGTACGTTGTCAGCCTTTAACCTTGGTCAAATCGAATCATTAGATGACTTTGAAGAACTTGCTGACTTAACGGTACGTGCGCTTGATTCGCTACTGGATTACCAAAATTACCCTGTTCCTGCTGCTCGAAACTCTTCAATCAATCGTCGCACATTAGGCGTTGGCGTTATTAACTATGCTTATTATTTAGCCAAAAATGGCGTTAAATATTCTGATGGTAGCGCTAATAATTTAACGCATCGTACTTTTGAAGCCATGCAATATTACTTGTTAAAAGCCTCTAATAATCTTGCTAAAGAAAAGGGTGCATGCCCACTATTTAACGAAACAACTTATGCTCAGGGCATTTTACCAATCGATACTTACAAAAAAGATTTAGATACTATTACAAAAGAACCTTTACATTATGATTGGGAATCATTACGAGAATCTATCAAAGCCCATGGGCTACGTAATTCAACTTTATCGGCATTAATGCCATCAGAAACTTCTTCACAAATATCCAATGCAACAAATGGCATTGAACCACCTCGAGGCTTTATTAGTGTTAAAGCTTCAAAAGATGGTATCTTAAAACAAGTTGTTCCAGATTATAATAATCTGAAAAACTTCTACGAATTACTCTGGCAAATCCCTAATAATACAGGTTATTTACAATTAGTAGGTATCATGCAGAAATTTATCGATCAATCAATTTCAGCAAATACTAATTATGATCCGACTAAATTCCCAAATGACAAAGTCCCAATGAAGCAGTTATTGGCTGATTTATTAAATGCTTATAAATTTGGTGTAAAAACACTTTATTATCACAATACACGCGATGGTGCTGAAGATATTCAAGGCGATATAGCACTGACGAAAAACGATGATGGTTGTGAAGGTGGCGCTTGTAAGATTTAGTTGCCATTGTTAAAACAAAATAATAGCTACACGCTAAAACTCAGTTTGTATGGGGGCAACAAACCACTTCCCCCATTTAATTTAACTTTTACACTGTCGGAAGGTAGCGGTAAAAACAACGATAAATTAGTAGGAGTTCTTTTATGAGTATGAATTACAGTACTTTCTCGCATGTGCATAATGATCAACTCAAAGAGCCGATGTTTCTTGGACAATCGGTAAATGTTGCTCGTTATGATCAGCAAAAATATGAGATGTTTGAAAAATTAATTGAAAAACAGCTGTCCTTTTTCTGGCGCCCAGAAGAAGTAGACATATCACAAGATCGTATTGATTACTCACACCTTCCTGAACATGAAAAACATATTTTTATTAGTAATTTAAAATATCAAACATTACTCGATTCAATTCAAGGACGTAGTCCCAATGTTGCATTGCTACCCTTGATATCAATACCGGAACTCGAAACCTGGGTAGAAACTTGGTCGTTTTCCGAAACCATTCACTCACGTTCTTATACTCATATTATTCGTAATATTGTTAATGACCCATCAGTCGTTTTTGATGATATTGTCACCAATAAAGAAATTCAAAAACGTGCTGGCGACATTGCAGGTTACTACGATGACCTTATTAGCTATGCAAGTTACTATAATTTATTTGGCGAAGGTAAGCACGACATCAATAATCGCACTGTTTCCATTAATTTACGTGAACTCAAAAAGAAACTTTATCTATGCTTAATGAGTGTCAATGCGCTTGAGGCCATTCGCTTTTATGTCAGTTTTGCCTGCTCATTTGCCTTTGCTGAACGAGAACTAATGGAAGGTAACGCAAAAATTATTAAACTAATTGCGCGCGATGAAGCACTACATTTAACCGGTACACAGTTTATGATAAACACACTTCGTAGTGGTGAAGACGATCCTGAAATGGCCGATATTGCCAAAGAGTGCGAACAAGATTGTTATGATCTATTTTTACAAGCCGCCAATCAAGAAAAAGAGTGGGCCGAATATCTGTTTGAAGGCGGTTCAATGATTGGTTTAAATAAAGATATATTATGCCAATATGTCGAGTATATTACTAATATTCGTATGCAAGCAGTCGGGCTAAAATTACCCTTTGAAGTCAAGTCCAACCCAATTCCTTGGATCAATAACTGGTTAGTGTCAGATAATGTTCAAGTTGCCCCGCAAGAAGCCGAAATGAGCTCGTATTTAGTTGGGCAAATTGATTCTGAAATAAATGAAAATGATTTAAGTGATTTTACATTATAATTTTATACTCAAACGCATACTTTCCTGAAACTTTTTAACAAAAGGAACAAATCATTGTTCCTTTTTTAGGATTAATATCATTATCTAATACTTTGCTTTCTGCCAACTGTAGCTTGACAGTCATTTAAAATCGAGTAACGATATGGCTATTGAATTGTCTTGACTTAATAATATGGCTATGACTAAAACGCATGTGTATTACCCTATCTCCCCCCTTGATTTTAGTGATGATCAGATAAATGTTAGCTACCTTAAACAGCAACTTGATGAATTTCAGCAATGGTCAATGGCTCAATTCAAGCAACAAACAGATATTGATATATTAGTGCATTTGCGCAGCCAATTTATTGATCGTTTACTTCAACGTTTATGGTATTTTTACCAAATTCCTAAACATGTTTCTTCTTTCTTTAAACGCAATCGCATCGCTTTGGTTGCCGTTGGTGGCTATGGTCGAGCTGAATTACATCCATTGTCAGATATCGATATTTTGATTTTAAGTGACTACCCATTGACTAAAGAGATTGAAAAACAGATCGGTGATTTGGTTCGCTTGTTATGGGATTTACATTTAGATATAGGACACAGTGTTAGAACATTAAGAATTTGCCTACAAGAAGCAAAAAATGACATCACCATAATGACCAATTTGATTGAATCGCGACTTATTTCAGGCAATCAATTACTGCTAGATGAACTACGCAAGCAAATTTTTAGCAAAAAAATATGGCCTTCTCGAGCTTTTTATAAAGCAAAAATTAAAGAACAACAAGATCGCCACCAGCAGTATCACAGTACCTCTTATAATCTAGAGCCTGATTTGAAAAATAGTCCAGGCGGATTGCGCGATATGCAGATAATCCAATGGATCGCCATTCGCCATTTTGGGGGTGAATTTTTACAAAAAATGGCTGACTTCAATTATTTAACCCCTGAAGATATTGAAGACTTCAAAACGTGCCGTAAATTTTTATGGCGAATGCGTTTTGCGTTGCACTGCGTTATCGCTCGTTATGATAACCGCTTGCTTTTTGATCGGCAGCTTAGCATTGCCAATATGTTAGGTTACAAAGGTGAAGGTAACACACCAGTAGAAAAAATGATGCACGACTACTACCGTGTCGCTCACAATATTACTGAACTCAATCAGATGTTATTACAACTGTTTTATGAATCGATACTTGAGCATACCCCCAAAAATAAACCTTATGATATTGATGAATATTTCCAAATTAGAGAAAGTCTAATTGATATAAAAGATGATAACCTCTTTAAAAAAGATCCTGTCATGATTATGCAGCTTTTTTATACCATTTTGCTTAATCCACAAATTACAGGGCTTTATTCAAACACCATTAGGCAGTTACGTTCAGCAAGAAGAAAATTAAAAGCTTTGCTATGTGAAGATCCTAAATCTCGGCAAATTTTTATGAGGATTATCAAACACCCTGATGCAATAAAAAAAGCCATTTTACCCATGCATCAATATGGCATATTAGCCGCATATATTCCAGACTGGAAGCATATCGCTGGCATGATGCAATTTGATCTTTTTCATGCTTATACCGTTGATGAACATACCATTCGGTTGCTAATTGAATTAGATAACCTAAAAACAGATAGCGGCAAACAAAAGCATCCTAATAGTTCAACCGTATTTGCGAAATTATCCAAACCTGAACTACTTATTATCACGGGTTTATTTCATGATATAGGTAAAGGACGACATGGTGATCATTCTGAAATAGGCGCACAGCTCGTTGAAAAATTTTGTCAATTACACCAGCTAGATGCCAAAGATACCGATTTAATTATTTGGTTAGTACGCTATCACTTACTGATGTCGGTAACCGCACAAAGTCGCGATTTGCAAGATCCCGCAGTGATTCGAGAATTTATTCAACAAGTAAAAAGTAAGCGTCGCTTACAGTATTTGCTCTGTTTAACTATTGCCGATGTTTGTGCAACCAACGAAACACTTTGGAATAGCTGGAAACAAAGCTTAATGCGTGAACTTTATTTTACCGCAATGCGATCTTTTGATTCAGGTATCCACCAAATTCCAGAGCAACGAAGTATTGCAAGGCAACACAAACAAGAAGCACTCGCGACTTTACTCAAACAAAATTACGATGAATGGCAAATCAAGAATCTTTGGCAAGACTGCCGAGTTGACTATTTTCTGCGGTATACAACGGAACAAATTGTTATACATGCTCAAAATTTATTACATCATGATTTAACGCAAACCTTAGTGTTAATCAATCCAAATCCATATCATGGTGGCAGTGAGATTTTTATTTATTCGCCTGATAGACCTTATCTATTTGCAACTGTTTGTAATACACTCAGTATGCATAATTTAACTATTCATGATGCACTCATTATTACCAATAAAAAAGGATTTGCCCTTGATACATTTATTGTACTTGAACCAAATGGGCAAACAGTGCAAGAAGATCGGCACCAAGGTATTATAAAAGCACTGGAAAAAGCACTACACCACCCCGTTTATCAAGGAGTGACAATTAAACCACCAAAGAAAAGATTGCAATCTTTTTCTGTACCAACACAAGTCAATTTTTTATCCGCTTTCAATGAGAGGCAAACGTATATGGAGCTCATTGCATTAGACATGCCTGGCTTACTTGCTTGTGTCGGCGAGATATTTGCTAATTTAGATTTATCATTACGGAGTGCTAAAATTGCCACTATTGGTGAACATATTGAAGATTTATTTATCTTAACAGATAAATACAACAATGCACTGGATGACACTACCTGTAATCAATTACGAGAATTTATCGTAACTACCATTGATTCAATGAACTAATTAATCAAATTAAAGACATCGCTTATGCAATTTTTTATTATTTTGTTTCCCATTTTTGCTATTTTTATTGTCGGATTTATCGCACAAAAAGCCTTAAATTTTGATGTTGCTAATCTATCGAAAATGTCACTTTATGTGCTATCTCCCTTTTTGGCATTTAAAACATTTTATACGCATACATTAACTATAGATTATCTATTTTATATCGGTTATGTTTTCGGTCTCTGTTTTTCATTAGTCATTATCATCTCCATTTGGTCTATGATACTGAAATATTCAGCCAAAGAGCGCTGTGCCATGATTTTAAGTTCATGTTTTATGAATAATGGTAATTATGGGACTCCAGTACTGTTAGTCTTTTTTGGCACAGTAGGATTTGACCTTGGCGTGATTATGATGGTATTGCAACAATTTGTAATGAGCACAGTTGGCATCTATTATGCAGCAAAAGGCAGTGCGCGTAGCGATATTGTCAGCCAAAAAGATGTCATCAATAAAGTTATCCGCATGCCGGTAGCTTATGGCGCTTTATTAGGTATGCTTTTTCAACTGTGCCATATTCCTTTGTCCAAATCCATAATGACATCCATTGGCATGATTGGCGATTGTTCAATCGTTGTCATTATGATTATTTTGGGAATGCAATTAGCCAAAATCAAGATCCAACAACTGGATTATCCTAAACTTTCATTTTCATTACTAACCCGAATGATCATTTCACCGCTAGTCGCATTTGGCATAGTCTATTTTATGCCTATTTTGCCAGTTTATAAGCAAATATTAATCGTATTAGCGGCCATGCCAAGTGCCGCCAATACAACTCTCATGTCAGTACAGTTTGATACTCATCCAGAACTGGTATCAAGTGCAACCTTAGTTAGTACATTATTAAGCTTAATCACATTACCTATTGTGCTATGGATTGTTGGTGCACCAATACCGTTTTAATCGTAAAAAGCGCTCTCTAGTCAGAGAGCGTTGCGCCAGATAGTTTAAAATCCGTTTTACAGTCGCCAAAATTATTGCCCACACTTTACCGTTTATAAAAATAAAACAGCGAGTAATTAATCCTTACCTAGCCACTCTTTTTCAAACTGATTTACAAACTGAACCAAAAAATGATGCCGTTGCTCAGCGAGCTTTTTAGCTATTGGGGTATTCATCTTATCTTTAAGCAAAAAAAGTTTTTCATAAAAATGATTAATGACGGTATTGCCTTGTTTATAATTATCTTCATTCAATGCAGTTCGTGGTGAAATATCAGGATCGTACATAATATGATGTTTATTGCCGCCATAATAAAAGGTGCGAGCAATACCAATTGCTCCCAATGCATCTAACCGATCAGCATCTTGCACAATTTGCCCTTCTAATGATAATGTTTTTTTCTGATTAAGATTTTTTCGATATGACATATTTTCAATAATGTCAAAGATCATTTTAATTTCACTCTCGGTTAATGCCTGTAATATTAAATAATCACGCAACTCCATGACAGCTTGATTCACATCAGCAACCACTTTTTCATCAATCACGTCATGTAAATAAGCACTAACAATCACAATAAAGCCATTCGCTTTTGGTTCATGCTTTAAAATCTGCTCGGCCAATCTCACCACGCGCTCAATATGCGCCATATCATGACCAGAAAAGTCATTAGCTAATTTTTGTTTAACAAAAACTTGTATGGCTTGAATCACACTCTGTTTATGCTTATTTATTTTATTATTCATAATATAATATCGCTAATTTAATTGACACAAACTGTGTTTCCATACAGCCAAATGCCAGCACTTCCCGTACTGGAGTATACGAGAAGATTATAAAGAGGTTCGAATGGAGGTTTATATGTATTTTGAGTCCAATAAGGTGTACCACCTTCAAAATTATTGCCAAGATAGTATCCACTCGGTTCTCCCCATTCTGAAAATAGCCCTCCACCAATACGACGTTGATAATTATTACCCTGACCTGCTAAACCTTGATTCCAATATTGAGAATTAGCATTAGTCAGTTGATCAACTGTAGGTATTTGATAACCCAACTGATTACAGTATTGTTCAGCCTGAGCATAACTACGATTGCTACCACTATAATCCTTTCTTGCGATAAACCATTTTTTGATGGTAAAACTATATACTTTATTAGTTTTGGCTTTATCGGAATACAAGAAAAAGGTCGTCGGCAGTGCGGTTGCTGCCTCAGCGGCGCTAGCCCCCTCTTTGGGCCCGACTAATCGAATCTTGGCAATACTGCCATTGCCCGTTATAGTTAAATCAATGCCCGATGTTGCTGGTGACTTGTCAAACGTCATCTCACTGCCTAAGCTATCAACCATATCCATGGTAAAAAATAGCCCATATGCCCCCATGGTTGGAAAGTTTGATGCCGGATTATTTAAATCTTGACGTTTAAAGCCTTTTGCATCGTCCCATTCGCTCGGTGGCCCTGAATAATTCGACCCACCCCAACTATTTCGACTATTACTTAAATATAAGTTAGGCTTGGCAGAATAAGTACAAGCGCCTTTTGGAGGATTTAGGTAATAAGTGGCGCTATTAGCCGCTATTCGAATTGAATTTGGGTAGCCATAAGCTGTTGACAAAATACTATTATCACTCTGCATTGTTACACTATATGGCGCATTGCAATCCTGAAAGGTATCATCTAATCCCATTTCGGCACCATTGGCATCTCGACCAATAATGGTTAAATTCCCCGTTGCGGTAATATCGCCATCACCATCTTTATCGGCCCAAAAACCATTATTATTCAGTAAATCGGTCATTGAAATAGTATTTTGACCCGTTGGAATAAGCGTTTTAATATCACTAAGTTTTATACCATCACGTAGCAATGGTATCGGATTGGCTTTAGATGAGGGATTGTTTTTTGGGGTTAGCACCTGACCATCAGGTAGCTCGATATCTAAAAATCTATCCGTATCCCATGATTGGGTTTGCCCACCATCAAACGTTAAATAAGGCGCCGAACCTTGTATTGCTTTTGCGGTTTTTGCGGGTTCAACATTAGGTAACTGAGCAAATAAAGGATGATTAATGCCTATACAACAATACAAAAATAAAATGGATTTAAAAGAGATGAAATGATTTTTTAATATCAAAGGTAAATCATTACAAGAACATAATCTACACGTATCAAAAAATGGCTTACTACGTAAAATTAGCTGTCTAATTGGTCGAGTTTCATCCTTCTTTTTTAAAGTCTGACCTTTTGAATTCATAATAATGTTCCTTATATATTTATCCACATTATAATTCGCAAAAAAACAGTGCTAGCAAAGTTGTCACTAGCTTAGCATATCGTATGGCGATTGTACGATAATGTTCCATTAATAACCAATTAAGTCAAGACTATTATAAAATGATAACTTTTAATACAAGATTTAGATTTACTGATCAACTATATAGGAAAGGACACTTGCCTGAATTATAAATATTCAGATGAGTTATTATAAATTAATAAACACAGTACCATCATTCGATAACGGATATAAAAATCTTTAAAATTATTAAAAAAAAGAAGCTAATGCTCCTTTTTCATATTCACTTATTACTCATAAAAGAAATTATTTTCTTCTTACTCTAACTTTACCTTCTGATAATAACACGCCACAAAGCGTAAACAATGTCCCAATAGCGGCAATCCAAGTAAACGGCTCATGCAAAATCACAACGGCAGCGATAATAGTAAGAATCGGAACCAAATATAAATAAATACTAATCTTAACTGCTCCTACTAATTTAACGGCATAATTCCAAGATGCAAAACAAATGGCCGAAGCGCCAACACCCAAAAACAAAATATTGAGTAGATTTACAGGATCGGTAAAACGAGACAAATGCCATTCAAAATCGAAGAAAGGCAATACAGGAAGCATCAACATCAGACCATAAAAAAAGAATCTTCTTGTTAATAAGATTGTATTGTAACCATAATTACTACTCTTTTTTACCAAAATTGAATAGCAAGCCCAAAACAAACAAGCTAACATAGTTAGCAGATCACCAAGTGGATTGAGCGAAAGAACAAACTTGCCATTAAAGCTAATGATCCCAACACCAACAACGGCAAATAAACAACCAATATAAAAACGCTTCGGCGGCGTTTCGATCTTTAAAAAGAATATCGATAATATCGCAGTAAATATTGGTGCTAAAGTAGTAATAACCCCAACATTAGACGCTGTTGTATAGGTTAATGCAATATTTTCGCACAAAAAATAACAAGTGACACCACACAGCCCAGCACACAAAAACATAACCTCTTTTTTAAAACCCTGCCATGCAAAAAAACGTGGTGCTAAGATCCAAAGAGTTAGATAACCAAGTCCAAATCGAAAAAACAAGATCTCAACAGGTTTAAAATCAATTAATAATATTTTAGTTGCAATAAATGTTGTTCCCCAAAGAAACACTGTCATTAATGCAATTAAGTGTCCTTGTGTCCTGTTTGAAAATAACATAATAATTCTCTCTGCTCACATAATGATTTCGCAACCCAAGCACAAATTATTGCCTAATTTATTATTAAAAATAATGATACTCAAAATAGTTTTAAACAATTTTTTGAAAAAGCTTGATAACGAATAAAAAGGAGCTATTTAAATAACTAAAATTTTAGCAATACTATCTTTCTGCCTATATAAGCGCAAATTATTTCTAGCAAAAATAATAAAAAAACTAGCGCCAACTGTTAATAATAAATAAAGGATTTAATAAATTGCTTTAGAGGGGGAAAATATAAGACAAAAAAAATCCACTCGAATATTCGAGTGGAAGGCAAAAAATGAAAAACGTAATCTGTTAATATAGACAGATTAAACGGCAAAAAGTTCAATTTAATTTCATATATTTTTTAACTTTTAACCAAATAACAATTAATACATTGATTTTAAATAACAATTATTTTCAAAAATATTTAAAAATAATTATAAATATTATAAAACTTGCTCATTCACCTTCATCAAAATACAAAATAATTAGCGTGTTATATACCTAATTTGTAAAAAATGTGGTTATGCCACATCACCATAAAAGTCCCTATCACTTTCGATTTGCCCATTCATTTGTTAGCTGGCAGGTTTTATGAGTGTTTGATTGATACCATGGTTATTACACGATCTAATAAATACTGCAAAGTCTCAATGGTTCACGAAACGGTATAGAATCCTGAATATTTTTTACAAAAAAATATAACCTGAAAAGCAAACCTCACATCTTCACTAAAGCACCTATCGCTTTCAGCTTGCCTATTCATTTATTAGCAGACAGGTTTTATGAATATTTGATTGATACCACGGTTATCACACAATTTAATAAATAGAGATTGAAAATTCTCAAATAACCATAAAACGGTATAGAATCCTGAATATTTTTTACAAAAAATTTAGCCTAAAAAGCAAATATCACATATTCACTAAAGTCTCTATCGCTTCCAACTTGCCATTCATTTATTGGCTGGTGGGTTTTATGAATGTTTGATTAATACCATGGTTATTACACAATTTAATAAATAGAGACTGAAAATTCTCAAATAACCATGAAACGGTATAGAATCCTGAATATTTTTTACAAAAAATTTAGCCTGAAATCAGACTTTTTTAGCGTGTTATATATGGTCAAACGACTGAAACATTGTGGCGGTTATTTTTCTTTATGATATAAACGCTATAGAGTTTGTCTGTGATTTGACGTTAGTTTTGTTTTTTATATCTATTTATAACTTATAACATTCGTTTCTCAAATTACAGTAAATAACGCGATTAATTCCGAAACCTAATTTAGCGGTTACAAACTTTATTTTTATACTGAAACACATAGTTACCTGAAACTTTTTTACACAATTAAAATTGGTAAATTTTGATTAAATAGCAAGCCTAAAACGATCGCGATATACTCCGCTCAAAAATCCGGCTAACTCAGATATTGCCTAACTTGTATTCCATCTTGAATTCACCTATAATGCCCTGATATTGTGCTTAGGTACAATTCACAATTGGGGCTGATTCTGGATTCGACGGGATTTGCGAAACCCAAGGTGCATGCCGAGGTGCGGTAGGCCTCGTAAATAAACCGCAAAAAAATAGTCGCAAACGACGAAAACTACGCACTAGCAGCTTAATAACCTGTATAGAGCCTTCTCTCCCTAGCCTCCGCTCGTAGGACGGGGATCAAGAGGAGTCAAACCCAAACGAGATCGTGTGGAAGCCTTGCTTGGGGCGGAAGCATTAAACTTAATCAAGCTAGTTTATCAGTGGCGTGTTTGTTCGCAGCGGGTAGATGAAATTCAAAAACAAACTACGCATGTAGTACCGAGGATGTAGAGATTTCGGACGCGGGTTCAACTCCCGCCAGCTCCACCACTTAGTCCTTTGCCATCCGCATTAAGTTAAATTTATAAATAAATTTTTACTTAACATACAATTCAGATGTATCTAATTTAAATTCATCATAAATATCAAGTTTTTTCATAATATGCGCTAAAACTTGATTAATAGTACGCATTCCAACTAATAACTCATCCATATAAATATCTGGATGTAATCGCTGTAAATACCCCCAAACTTAGTACACAACTCATGTAGAAAATTAAGCTACTTGTTTTAATGTTTTATACTCAATCGGTGTCATGTTATTTAATGCCTCATGCGGTCTTTCGGTATTATAAATCGTTAACCATTCTTCGGTTATTCTCCTTGCTTGTGCTAAATTGTTAAAAAGATATAAATCGAGTACTTCAGTACGATAGGTACGATTAAATCGTTCAATATAGCCATTTTGATAAGGGCTACCGGGGTTGATGTACTCTATAGTTATACCATGTTATTTTGCCCAGTTAATAAACGTATTTCCTGTAAATTCTGGCCCATTATCGACCCGTATTTTTAATGGATACCCATGATATTCTGCCAGTTTATCTAAATAACGGGTAATTCTCCCTGCCGGTAAGCTTACTGCAATATCAATGCCTAGCGCCTCACGATTAAAGTCATCGATGACATTGAATGTCCTAAAGCGACGTTGATTACCACTACTGTCACTCATAAAATCCATTGACCAACATTCACCTTGTTTATTGGGGACTAATAACCTTTCCGGGCATCGTGGAGGAATACGCTACCCTGAGATTAAGCTTTAATTCACAATACACCCTATACACCCGTTTATGGTTCCATTTATGGCCCAGCTTTCTGATACGATTAAAGAATTTAGGAAAGTCCCAGCGTAAATGCCGGTCTGTGATAGCATTCAACACCGAAACAATCACCGAATCATCCAGTAACTTAGATTGATAATAGTAAGCACAACGGCTTAAGCCAACAATGGCACAACTCATAGCAATAGTAACTGAATGATTTTGTTGTAGTTGCTGTGCCCACGTTTTACGTGCCTTTGTGAGCACTAAAGCTTTTTTATGATTTCTTCCTGAAACCGGGATTTTAAGCTCAGTTCGGCAAACATCTGTTTAAGCTTACGGTTTTCGGCCTCTGGCTCCTTTAAGCGTTTGATGTCTGAAGTTTCCATTCCTCCGTATTTATCACGCCATTTATAGAAAGTTGAATTACCCATGCCATATTTACGGCACCGTTCTTTAACGGGAATATCCGCTTCAGCCTCTTTTAAAATAGCTACGATTTGATGTTCAGTCATTTTTTTCATAATTAAATCCCCTTTACTTTTATCATAGAGAATTTCTACTTTTTTGCTGTACTATTTTAGGGGGTAGTTACATAGCGAACACATAAATTTCAGCCATCTTTAATTTGTCACAAACAAAATCTTTACTTTTATGTATATTTTTAGCTAATTGACGACAAGACTGTTGATTGATATAAATTGATTTAAGAATAGAATAAGAAATAGTATCTATTTTTGATAAGCATAAAATAGCTTTATCAACTATTTCAGCTTCATCTTCACTTAGTAATGGGCGAGAATCAAAGCCATTATTATTGTTAAGTATTGATGGGGATTTGTAAGGGTATTCTAAACCCGTTCTCATACTACGTCTAACATTAGCCCATGCGACAAGGACTTGTTTAATATCTCTCTTCATATACTCTCCGTAAAATTATAGAGAGGACTTTCACAAAAACAGTCTGCACTCTGTTTATTGCTCAAACTCCACAATTAGACATCTTAACATCTAGATGTCTAAAAAGAAATATTTGAGGTACTTAAAATTTTTGATGTTAATCACAAAACCATAATAAAATTATGGTACTAAGTTTAGATTGTTTATAGACTATTACATAAAAATATTAAATCTAAGGAGAATAAAATGGTTGGCACAATAAAACTCCCCCATACATGCCCACACTGTAAAAAAACCACAGCAAAAACAGCAGTTGAATTAGAAGAAAAATTTGGCTACAGAACTTTGCCTTCTGGCGCAACTAATCAGAGTTGGTGTAGAATGTGCAGAAGCGATAATAAATAACAGCATTTTTATTTTAAATTAATCCCTTTCGGGCTTAGTTTATTGGACATATGGCAATAACATATTACTGCGTTATGTTTAATTAATAAAATTGTATATAGTTGATTTTATTTATTAGTAATGTTAACTTGATCAAAGAATATTTATAAAATATAATTTTGCGGCTAAAAATTATCGTTGTCTGTAATTACTCGAATTTTTTGTGAGGAGAGTAGAATGAAACACACTAAATTATATACTATTGTAGCTACGGCTTTTGGTGGCTTATTAACATTTAGCCCTGTAACAGCGGTTTATTCTGATTTGCCGTCATATGAAAAAGATGTATGCAATATGAGTTCTGATTGGACCAATGTTGGAAGTTATCTTTATAAAGGTATAGCCAGTGAACACCAAAAAGAAAAAACAAAATAACCAACAAAACCATAAAGACGTTGTAGCTAAGGAGTCCGAACAGATAAAATCGGATTCTTTGCTTGAACTAACTCCTGAGGTTTTGGAAAATATACCTTTATCTGAAAGGAAAAAAATACAACAAATCATGGTAAGTAAGACGCACGTCGGTCCACTTCCCTCATCAGAAGATTTGCAAGAATATGATAGAACATGTCCTGGGCTGCCAATAGAATTATAGCGATGGCAGAAAAAGAACAGAACCATAGAATTGATGCAACCAAAAGAAGAGATAGCAGTGAGCATACATTAGCCTCACGAGGTCAAATATTTGCTCTTATTTCTCTGGTTTTAATACTTCTATTTTGTGTCTTTTTAGCATTTATTGGTTCAACTAGCGGTGCGGTTACTGTTGCTTGTACTTTAGTGGTTAGTATTGTAGCTGTTTTTATTACTGGCCAAAAATCATCTAGCAGAAATACTAAAAATCAGCCTCAAGATAAAACCGACACAAAATAGACTAAAAAATAACACTCATCCCAAAAACACGATCCAAAAATTGAATTAACAATAATATCTGTGAACCGTGCTTTTGTTCCCACTCTTCGGCGTTCTTATGCAACTCGTTATGATGAATTCTGCATAGTGGTAAAGTAAAGATATCATGAGCCTTTCCTCCCATCTTGCCTTGTCCATAACCGATTATATGGTGAGGATCATCAGCTTGTTTACCACAGCATACACACGGTTGAGTTTTTACCCATTGGGTATATTTTTCACATTCCCAGCGTTTTAATTTTGGCCTTAACATGAATGATTCGGGTGACTCATGATCTACCACTATTTTCTTAACTGGTTTAGATAATACTTGTAGATGTTGGTGTGTGTTATTTATTTCATTTTGTAATCTAGGTTTTGAGCGATCATCACTAGCGACTAAATCAGATTCTTTGTAAACAGACTTTATCTCTTCAATTGGTCTATTATGCAGTAATCTGGTCATATTCTCAGGTATGAGTTCATGTAGTTGATTGATTACAGCCCACCAAGCTAATTCTTGAATTGATAATTGATGGTTACTATCGTGTTTTAACTGGTTTATAACACATTCGATTAGAAATTGTTTTAAGTTGCGCTTTGCTAGCGTTTTCACATTATCATCAATAACTAAATCTTTATTGTGATGCCAGCACACACGAATAGCTGAATTGCCAACTTTTTCATTCACTAATTCATGATGACAATATTCACCATCTTCTAACTGGCATTTATATCGTTGATTTAACCAATAATCAAAGTTATATAGATTTTTTAGTTTATCAACTACTGTGTCATGTAATATAAATGGATCGATATATTTATTATTTAATAACGGTTGTTCATCTTGAATAATACCCGATTTAATACCCGCGTGTTCCTCACCGCTTTGAGAAATAATAATACGATTACCTGTGCACATTTTTTTTAATAACTCTGCACCAGGTTTGAGAATGACTAGTCCAAGTTCTGGTTGGCAATATGGAGTAAGTATTGCTTTCATTATGCCACTTTAGCGTTTTGCATTAACTTTAGTAATTCTTTAAATCTACTATCATAAAAATGAGGCTGTGTTTCTCTAGGGTTATTCGGTGGGGTGAGATTTTTACCATATAACAATCCATACGCAGTGATTGACCAAAACTCTTTTTCTTCACCTGTTTTAACACTCTTACGTTTATTGCGCTCAACAATGCCTAAATCTTTCAATATCGCATAAGCCACGGTCGTTTTTAATGGAACTTCATATTTTTGTAATAAATGCGTTAATGAAAAAGATACACGGCTAGAACCATCAACTGAGTCACTTGGTGCATCTATTGCATAATTAGGTAATAGACAGGGTACACCTGAATATTTTTGTAATTCTTGGTACCCTTTTAATTTGGCCGAATTAGATAAATTTAAAGTTCTAGATGCAGATTCTAAAATCATCAATCCAATATTAACCTTATCCACTTCTGATGATTTTCTAGCTACAACAGAATCAAATGTACGAATAACCTTTAGATTAAATGTGGGACTAATCCACATTGCATAGGCATAAACAAGCTCTTTACAAGCGTATGTTCCTCGCTCAATACCACCATGCACCACTTCCAAAGCAGGAATTCCTGCTTTGACAAATTCTTCAGTTATTTCTTGTATTAATTCTTGGGCTTGTTTATTTTCAAGCCACAAAGATGGGCGATTTTTATTTAGTTGTCCTGATGCTCGATGAAGATCGTTTAAGCAATACAACCCCTGCTTATTTTGACGAATAATAACATTTTCAATAGCAATTAATTGATTCATTTTTTTAATACTCCACTTGTTTTGAATAAACGCTTAACATCTGCCTTGTTAAACACCTTTCGCACTATGTCAGTCTGCACTCTGACATAGTTCTAATATATCACTTTTTATAATATTAGTGAAAATTGCATAAATATAATTGTCTTTCTTATTAAAATGAAATTTTTAGTAAAATAGACTTGTATTATAAATATAATCAAGTTAACCTATACAGGCTTTCAACGCTAATTGAGACAATTAGCAAAAAATCAGGCTTACCTTTTTAGGTGTTTCTGGGTCATGATATTGAATTATTACATCGATGTTTTGTCTCGAAGAAAATTTATTTAATTGTTCTTTAGGAATGTTAGACTTATGAATAAGACCATCTATTGAAAATTTATCATTAGTATCAAGTGCAACAAAAATTCCAAAAGGAGCCTTGTTTTTTATGACTCCTTTCAATTTTGTGCCTATAGGGTATTTTTTACAAAAATCTTTCCAATCATCATCTGAATCCAACATTCTCTTAAATCGATCAATAGTTAATCTTGGCTTTTCCATTGAAATTAATTGAGGTAATAATTCAGAAGTAGAGAATACTTGATTATCAGTTAACATCTTGAGTGAAATTTTTTCTATATACTCAACAAAGCGGCAAGCCGTCTTACAAACCTTAGCTAATTTATAGGTATTTTTGGGATTGATCATTACATTTTTAATATCGGTCACTAATTTTTTGTCTGTTATTAGAGTGTCTTCAGAAACGGTAGCTAAATATGTTATATCATTTTCTAATAACTCTAAATGGGCATAACCCGCTGGAGCTAACTTTACATTAGTGTTTAATGTTATATTTTCACACTGAAAATCTTCACTTACAATGCACATAGCATGTGCGAGATAAGTGATTTGATTAAGCACTAAACTTTCAGAAAAACCTATATTATCTAAATCAGCTATTATATCTTTAACTAAAAAATAACCTTTTCGGAAATTTTTCTTTGAATCTCGTTTCTTTATCATAAGCTTAAGCCATCTAAGTATAGCTAAACGAATTAAATAAATCGGTATATTTTCATCGGTTATTTGTGCATCTAGAAGATTTTTTATTTTTGAGTACTTACTGATATAATATCGATGATTACCTCTCATTAATGCTCGAATAGCAACATGTTCTGGCATAGTATAACTACTATTATTAAATTTTCTTATTTTAACTATTTCTTCATTTGGAATATGCCCACTACTACAAAAATTCAAAAACATTTCTAATGCAATCCTAATATTTCCCCCTGAAAGCCCTGTTAATAATCTCCTAATTGAATTTTCATTATTTAATACAGAATTCAACATACATAATAAATATACAGAACCATCACTATTTGGATCAAACTTCACATGCATACTATTTTTTAGTATAAAATCACTATTTTTAGAGTTGACTGAGTTAGAATCAAAAATCAACTCTAATGCCATTTGAACTCTTCTAGTTAATACAGTTTGGAACTTAGGTGCATCTATCCTGAAGCTATATTGCTTTATTGCTGTATCTAAAGGCTTTTGGTCTTTATAATTATCATATGTTTCATCTCTTAACGGTAAAAAAATTATAGATTTTAAAGAATCTTTCGCCCAATTAGCTACTTCAAACATTAATAATTGAGAATCTTTGTCTTTTTTGTCACAATTATCGAACACTATAATCATAGATTTAGCTCGTTCATTGGCCAAATGCCTAATATAGCACTTTAAAGTTAAATCTAAATTATTTTGACTATTTTCAAGTAAATCAAACAAACTTTTCTTATATGACTCAGTGTCTTCACTTAAAATAGCACCTCTTCCCTTTTTAAAACTATTTACTTCTACTGAATAAAGTTTCATTAAAAAATCGAGGCTATCAAAATCATATTCTGAGCTAAATTGTTTCTGTAAATTTTCAATTATCTCTTTTTGAACCCATGTATATATTTTTTCTTTGTCTAAAGGGGCATTATTTAAATCCAATCTTACCCAAATTAAAGAGTCCTGAATCTTTTCGGGTATAGTATCTGTATATTGTAGTAAATCAATAAATGTAGATTTACCAACGCCGACCTTTCCAATCAATAAAATAATTTGAGAATAAGAATTTTTAGAAAGAACTTCAAATATTTCTACTGGTTTATTGGTTTGTTGAATTTGTTGAGATATTAACTCACTTGCTGAGTTCGACATTCTAACTACTCGATCAATTTCATGTTGAGTTTTTTTATTGATATCTGTGTTAATATAACCTTTCGTAACTATATATTTTCTGTGATCTTCTGTAAAAGGATCAAATATCCACCTATAAGTGTCACTAATATTTTCGCCTAGAGGATTCTTTTTAATTTCTTCTTCTTGAGTTGTTTTACCGCCAATTGTTTTTCTTGGTTTTTGTATATATGGTGGTTTGATTTTTTGACTGATTTTTTTAATGCAAGAATTTAATCCCATTTCACCTATTGTTTCAATCAGGATATTTAAATTTTGTGATCCATAAATTAATTGATTAACTTTACACGTAATAATAGGAGTATCAGAACCTACTGCTCCAAACATTAAATCAATACCATTACTTGCTAATATGTAATTGACTGGATTTAATTCTCTATCAAATTTATCATTAACTTCATGTGCATATAGTCTGGCTTCTCTAAATGCTTCATCTAAATTTGTATCAGAAGGTTTTTTTACTTCAATTACAACAATCGGATATCCTCCATTAACTAATAGATAGTCCGGGTAATAAATTTTAGCTGAATTCCCCTTTCCAATAGAATATTTATTGATATTATGTTTTGTTAAAATATTGCTATTAGATAGACCAAGACCATATGGCTTTGGCGCTTTTAGGAAATTTATCATAAATAACTGTTCTACGTCACTTTCTGTCGAATTCTTATCAAAATTCAAATTACTCATATTTAAATCAGCACCTGTCATCTTTTCACCTAATAAGAAACAATAGTTAATTTAACCATAATAAAATATTATTGGTAATAGTACCATTTATTAGAAAACTAGACTAACTCCATTTGAGGGAAACATTGGTTAATACTATTTGTGCTATACTTGTACAACATATCATCAGTTTTTATAGGGTTATCAAGCATTGTTATTAACCTTTTATTAACCTAATATTGATTAATACTTTACCATTTTTAATTGACTCACACCAGTCAGATTCAATTTGCTTGATCTGACTATCATCAACCCAAACCCCTGCTGTTGTAAGTGAATCGAACAAAGCCTTGAAATGCTGATTCCATATTTTTTCTTAAATATCCGCCCTTTCGGTCCTTTCTTAAATGAATATCTGGACACCCTTTTTTACGCATTGTTTTTTCAAACTCCATGCGTTCTAAATTAATATTTATCATTATTTAACCTTACATTCATATACAACATCACCAACATAAAAGGCATTAAGCTTTTGGCATAGCCTCCATTCTATTTACCAAAAACCGAGCAGCATTATTGATTTGCTCTGGCGATAGCCGATCAATAATCATTTTGTTAATGCTTTGTTTAACTTTTGTTTGATGTTCAATTGTTAAATTTTTTGCATACTCAAATGAACCTCGGTTATTACCGTTAATTTTTTGCTTATTATCAGAACGGACAAACGAAATACGACCATTCACAATAAAATAAATTTCACTAGCTAATTTTCGTAACTCGTTAAACCACTCAACCGACGTATCAACGGGTAACAACATCACGGTACCAACACCGCGATCTGCGGCTTCACGTGCTTTTTTAACCCACGGTAAGATTCGAGAATAAGGAGGATTACAGAACGCAAAACCGCTTTTTAAGTGAGCCCAACCGTTCAGTAACGAATCATATGACTCAGTTAAATAATTCAAATGCAAATGATTGTGATCACTAGCAGCCACATCACAAACAAAACTAAAACGAGCATTTAAAAATTCATATAACTCAATCGGCGTTTGCCATAGATCTTTTATATCTGAATCAGTTTTGCTTTTTGAATGTTTATAATCAACTTTACCCATTTTCTGCTATACTCCTTTTTGCTTTCTCTCTCGCCCTTTCTCTCATCGCGTTGACTGCATCAGAATTGCAATAATATACGCCGTACCCTGATTTTTTTTCTTCAAGTTGGACACGAATTTCAGGTATTACTTCACCGTTACTCAATTTTTTTGCCCATTTGTTGATTAGCATTTCGGCACGCTTTTCAACCTCGAACTCAGATTGATTGTATTGGCGCATGTGCTTTCTCAGATCGGTAACAATCCAGTACATAACTGGATGAGACCATGGGAATTGCTCCGCTGTTAGACATGAAAAACCAATCTCAGCACTATACTTGTTGAACTCTCGCATAACTTGAGCAACTGTTGGTAACCCCATATCTGATGCCTCGCCCTCTTTGCACCATGAAATAAATTGACCAGGCGATGGGACAAATGGCGTGCTTTGTTGACGTGCTTTCTTCATACCAATTTCAAACTGATGTAACGTTGTTATGCCGTTTTCTTTAAATGCCAGTAACCATTGGTTTTTGAACTCATCAAGATCTATCTGAGTTTTTATTAACGCCGTTATTGCAGGGAATACCTGTTTTAATTGGATAAATAATTTATTAAAGTTTTTTTCAATTTCACAATTAAATTTTGGCGTTCCAATACTTGTATTTTTTGAGTTGAAATTTTGCTTTATTGCAATTTCAGATGCGCTGTAAATTTCGTTTAAAGGTTTCATTGTAGAACCTCCTCACGTAACCAACCTGTACTATTCCAATCAATTTCAGACGATTTGTTTACCGCTGTTTTACTATCAGATAACATTTGAGTCGTGAGGATCATCCATTTCTCAGAAAGGCTCGACGGTGACAAAATGTTTTTAAACCAAAATTCATGATGATTAGCCCAATTAAAAACTTCTAATATTTCTCGTGTCCGCTTGTTGACTCGTTTTTTTAACAACCGAATCTCATTGCTCCATCGTGGCCAATTAGGTTCTTGGTAAGTTGGGTTAATCTCAAGCACTTTTTGATAAATATACTGGGCTACTTTCAAATCATCTTTTGAACCCCAGTATTTTCCGTTTGCTGAATAAATTTCAGCTTGAGGATGTTTTTCTAAAAATTGGGATAATTTATCAGCGTCGGAAATTTGGCTAAAATTTCCAGACCCTAATTTATTATTATTTATATTATTATTTATATATGGATCGGGGTCAGATTCTGTCGGGTCAGTTTTTGACCGGTCAGAATGTGACGGGTCAGAATTTGGCTGGTGAGAATTAACAATTTCTAAAGCTAGTTTTTGTAGTTTTTGGACATTTATACAATACAAATTACTGTCATTCCGTTGACCATTTCGACGAGCTTTTACATATAACCAATCATCTTTCTTTAGGCTGCTAAGGGCTAACTTAACAGCACTTTTACTTGAGCCAGTTTGGCTGACAATTGTATCAATTGAGGGGAAACTACCCCCCTCATCATTGGAAAAATCAGCTAACCTTAGTAAAACTAATAATTTAGTTCCTTTCATTCCACTTGTAGCACAAACATCCCAAACATAGGAAGTTAACTTGGTACTCATAGATTAACCTCTTTGTTATTGTCGTTATTCAAACTTTGTTGTTTGATTAGAAAAGACCACAAAAATTCGACAAATTGGTGGCTGACAGGTGTCCAGATGTGATTTATCATGGCTTCATATTCAAAGCCTGATTGTGAAAACTTGCAACGCAATTGCGTTACAGTACAATTTAGTGTTAAACTATTCATGCGACTAATACTCCACAAGTGTTTTTTCGCAACCGACCGATAGCCTTCTGCAAAATTGCTATCGGTCACCCTTTCCAAAAATCATTTCAGTTATAACGATAATTTCACTCAATCTACATTGAATTGCATACGACGTAGCTTTTAATGACTTTTTCTCTTTTTTATCTAATATTCCATCTGCAGTAAATTCATTATGTTGCCGACAAAATTGACCCAGTTCTGCAATAAGATTATTAAATTTATTTAATAACTCGTCGTTATCAAATTCATTAAATTCAGGCAACTTAACAAAAACACCGCCTCGATATTTTGCAATTGCCTCTGTAATAACATTAGAATTGGCTTCTGCTTCCATTTCTAATATCATCCCCAGCGGTACCATTTGCCCATTTAATTGCCGCACACGATTGCGTAATGCATTTTCTGTACACTGACGTTGGATCTAGTCGTTTCGCCATTTCAGGGTACTTACCGTCAAATGATGTGATTAAATGATGAATTGCATCGGTTATCTCTTTCGGTGTTGGATAATTTCTATTGTCCACATTTACCTCTATTCTTGGTGGTTGTTTTAATTATGGTTTTCTTTATTTTGATAAAGGGTCTCATCAAATGCTAATTCCGAATTAGTTCTAAATGCGGCTTCAATAGCGCGATCCTTTGGAATTAACTTCTGAGGTCTTTTTTGCCACTGATAAAAAGCTTCCGGGCTAATATTAAAAAACTCGGCCACTTTTTTGGGTGTTTTAAAATATGAAATTAATTGATCTGTAGTCATAACTACTCCTTATTATCTAAGTTAAGTTAGATAACACTATCGAATTTAAACTAGATCAATAAAAACTAAGATAGATTAGAAAAAAATTTTTAGGTTTTATTATGGAAACAGTTGGACAAAGAATAAAGAAATTACGAAAAGAGAATAAAAAAACTCAGATTGAGGTAGGTAAATTTTGCAATGTTTCCGATGTTACGGTTGGATTCTGGGAAAGAGATGTAAATGAACCAAAAGGCAGAGCATTGCAATTATTAGCTAAGTTGTTTAATGTAGACATAAATTATATTTTATACGGATCATTAAATAATCTGTCACCAGTAAAATCATCAACTGTACAAACAGTTCCTTTACTATCGACAGTTCAAGCTGGGAATTTTACAGAACACATGATAAACAATAATGAAGTAGACGAATGGATCAATACTACATTTTCGATATCATCAGAATCATTTGCGCTTAAAGTTGTCGGGGACTCAATGTTAAACCCTTTGGGTAACCCAAGCATACCAGAGGATTCAATTATAATAGTAGATACTTTGCAGTTTGCAGACAATGGAAAAATAGTTGTAGCAAGAATTGATGGAACGGATGAAGTAACAGTAAAAAAATTAGTAATAGATGGACCAAATAGATATTTGATGCCGCTAAATCCACAATATAAAAGTATCCCAATTAATAATAATTGTGTAATTATCGGTGTCGTCAAAGGCGTTCAAATTGAATTATAAAAGGAGATTTTATGAAAAATATAGTTCTAAGATTAATATTGATAATCTTATCAAACAATATTTAGAACTTTCGAAATCTCAATAGTAAAAATAAAATGCAATAAGAAGTGACCACGCTTGGTCACTATTCTCCACGTCTTCTTTCGCTATGTTTTTCATAAAATAAGAACTTGTTGACTAAATTTCTAAGATAACTTAGAATTTAATTATTAATTTTACATAGCTCTTTAAAAATCAAAACATCTAATTAATTGTTCTTGTTTTCAGTTCGTCGTATTTGAAACCCGTTTCTGATTCCATGAATTCTACTGCTGAAATTGGATAACCGCATAAAGCGCATGAGATGCTTTTAACAAAAATAGCCTCATCATTTGGGTTTAGCTTAGGTTCATGTTCGAAAAGATATTCGTGGCTTTGGCATATAACACAACTGTGTTTTATTGTTTTAATCTCGTCCATAGTCTTAGATCAGTTAATCAGTTAATTAGAGTTATTCATTATAATAATAACACTGAATTTATATACAGTGTTTTTTTGATGAATTGTTTTGATAGTTCTTTAAAAATTAGGAACAGCATTAACCAAGTGTATTTTATTCGATAAATTCATTATAAATTTCGGTAATAATGCCTGCATAACTTGGATGTATATGGTAGATCATGGATAACAAGTGACGTCCTCTTAAATCACCTCCCAGCGGAATAATAATATTTTTGCTTTGCAATGATTTAACATACTGATCAGAGCCATCTAAGCTGAGCGAATTTGTGCGCTGGTGTACAAACATGAATAAGATTTTTAATTCATTTTCATCTAATTGATGAATTATTTTCTTGATATGTTGATCTCTGTTTTTTATTTTTATTTTTTGGTTCTTGTTTTTTAAAATTTTATTAAAAACCAAAACAACAGTATCAACAACCAAGTAACTGATGATAAAGAGCACAATATAAAACACTGTCTTTCCAGAAACAAATGGAACCTCTATATTTTCAATATATGTTATTACTGCCTTTGGAGTAAAAACACAACCACAAATAAACAAAAGAACGGTATACATAATTCGCCTTATTGATACTTTCCCTGTTACAAAAGAAAAAAGATGAGTAACCCATTCCGGCATGATTGAATATCCAAATTTACTGTTGTGGTAATTCAATTATACCAGATTCCTTGCTGTTGTGGTGACAAAAAGGACACTTGAGCCTAACAAGTATAAAGATAGGCACACTTAGTTAATGCAATTCCTGATTACAGAATGTTAGTGGAGTAAATCGTACGCTCTCGGAGTGCAGACCAGAGCGTTTTTAAAGATTTTTTTATAAACAACGTGGAGTATTAGTATGACTTGGATTACAACCCATTCAGGGTTAAATTTTGATTATCAAAACCCTACAGCCAATACAATCTGTATTGAAGATATCGCAAAAGGCTTATCTCATGAATGCCGTTACACTGGCCAGCTTGATAGATTTTATTCTGTAGCTCAACATTCTGTTGAATGTAGTTACGTTGTTGCCGATAAATTTAAATTAGAAGCATTGTTACATGATGCTGTTGAAGCGTACTGCAAAGACATCCCATCACCACTAAAAAAATTATTACATGATTACCGCCTAGTTGAAGACAAGGTTGATCAAGTTATCAGGCAAAAATTTAATTTGCCATTAACTATTTCTCCCGAAGTTAAACAAGCTGACCTTATTTTATTAGCAACTGAGCATCGTGATATAGCTAATGATGGCAAAGAATGGCCAATGCTAAAAGGTATTCCATTGCTTGAGAGAAAAATAGAGCCAGTGCCAAGTGGCATTGCTTATAACCGCTTCATGCGTCGGTTTTATGAGTTGATCAAACAGGAGATGTAAAAATGGCAGAATATGGCGGGCGTTATTTGTCGAGATCAACTAAAACGCGAATATTTAAAAACAGACACATTTATAACGGCTAATGAGTATTTTACATCTGAACTATCTGATTATCTGGTTGAGTTTCAAGCTGATCTTTGGGAAACGGCCAACCCATTACATAGATTAACTCAATTCTGGTTAGCTACACCAAATAAAACTGAAATTACAGAACAAGTTGTCATGAAAATGATTAATAGTAAAAAAGGTTTTAATAATTTTATGACTGGGCATGAATAAAATCATATAGTTAACAGAAGATCAATTATTGGAAATAGCTGGAAGTTACGATCGTGAAAAACCACCAACCACTGAGATGGTTATGGCTGTCGAAATACTAAATCGTAGAGCAGAAATTAGGTTAATAAAAAGTAAAGTTTATTCAACAAAACAAAGAATAGATAACGATATTAAAGAACTATATTTAGATTTAGAACGACTATAAAGCATGGAACAAGCGATTGAGGGCTGAATATGACTAGATATAGCAAACAAGGAAAAAATTAAAATGACAATTAATACAGTTATTATTGATATTGAAACATTAGATACAAAACCGACGGCAATTATATTGTCAATTGGAGCGTTTGCATTTGATAGATTTAATTTAAATGAAACGTCAGAAAAAATAGAAATGGTTGAAATTTCAGGTTGTTACAGTGATCATCATCTATACCTGTCATGTGACCTGCCAGACCAATTATTTTATTCCAACCGAACGATCAGCAATGAAACGCTAGAATGGTGGAGATCTCAAGTTGATAAAAAAATTGCATTCCCTGTACCAGGGCATTCTCACTTAGAAGAAGCTCTTAAGAAATTAATATCTAAAATAAATGAATGGAAAAAAATTAACCCTGATATTGCATTTTATTTTAGAGGAACAAATTTTGACCCGATTATTTTAGAAAATGCATTCAATGAATATTCATTACAAACGCCGTGGTTATATTACCAAGTCAGAGATGTTAGAACATATATTGACGCATTAACACGAACAGCAAAAGGAAAAATTGAAGACTATACGCCGTCATTTAATTTTTTAAAACATAACGCACTACATGATGCAATGTTCGATGCAGAGCAAATGTGTTTGGTTTCAAAATAATTGTTAAGTTGCAGATAACAATTATTTAATAATTTTGTGGAGTAAAAGGAGTGCAAAAAATGATACGTTATTTACCAATTTCTAAATATTGTAGTGAATATGGCGACACGGTAGGTGCTGTTGATAAAAGGCTAAAACGAGGCATTTGGGCTTTCGGAGTACATGTTTTCCGTGTTGAAGGTATAAAAGAACGTCAGGTAGATATAGTAGCGGTTGATGAATGGAAAGGAAAGGAAAGGAAAAGCAAAAATGTCGCGTGGTGTAACAATTCGAAAACACGCAAACGTTCAAACATTAATTATCACATTTACATTTAAAGGTGTTTGTTGTCGTGAACCGCTACGTGGACTACCCGTTACCCCATCAAACATAAAATATGCAGAACGACAAAGAGGTGAAATATTAAATAGTATTGAACGAGGAACTTTTAATTATGCTGATTTCTTTCCAAAGTCAAGTAAGCTGAAAATATTTGGCTATTCAAGTAAAGGATTAAAAGTTAAGAGCTATTT
The DNA here is from genome assembly GCF_900103085.1 of Gilliamella mensalis. GTDB lineage: Bacteria > Pseudomonadota > Gammaproteobacteria > Enterobacterales > Orbaceae > Gilliamella > Gilliamella mensalis. The sequence goes on from NZ_FMWR01000017.1 coordinate 105,147, forward strand.
AGATAGTTATTTATCTTTATGTGAAAAACGTAAGTTATCTCCATCAACGATCAACGGCTATCAGAAGTGCATTAATGCACTTCATGATCTTCATGATATTTGCATAACCGAATTAACACCAGGAATTATAAAAAATTGGGTACAAGAACAAACAACATCAATTAAGACTAAACGTAATAACTTATCTTACCTTAAGTCATCTCTTGATGATGCTATTATTGATGGGATAATTTCTATTAATCCCGTTCAGTCTGTATCAGTATCTAAATATCATGACAAAAGCACAGAGCAAGATAAAAGTGATTACGTTGTTGATCCGTTCTCGCCAGATGAGGTTAACACAATATTACAATGTTGTAGCAATGAACAATGGGAAAATTTATTTAGGTTCGCTTTAGCAACAGGCATGAGGTCAAGCGAGCTTTGCGCATTAAAATGGAAAAATATCGACTTTATTAAAAACAAAGTACATGTAAATTCTGCTCGAGTAGTTGGAGTTGAAAAAGGAACAAAAACAAAAGCAGGAACTCGTATTATTGATCTGGATAACAATGCATTAATAGCATTAGCTAAACAAAAGAAATTTAGTTTTTTACATAATGAGTATGTTTTTTTGGATCCAAAAACAAATAAACAATGGGAGGGGGCTGATGCAATACGAAAAAAAGCTTGGGTACCAGTGTTAAAACGATCTGGAGTACGCTACCGCAACCCGTATCAAACTAGACACACGTTTGCAACATATCATCTAAGCAACGGCGTTAATCTATTTTGGTTAGCAGAGCAAATGGGGCATAAAGGTCCAGAAATGTTATTCCGGCATTACGGTTCGTACCTTGAATCATACGACGGTAATACATCAATCAAAAAAGCATCAAAATAAAATGCACGTCTAATGCACGCAAAAAACAAATAAAATAAAAAATCATTATTATTTATATTGATATTAAAATCTAGACGCGGGTTCAACTCCCGCCAGCTCCACCACTATATTGTTCATTAAAATTCACCAACTATTATTAATTCATTATAATTCAAATGTTTTATAGTGTTTTTTATGTCAATGAGTATTACGTTAATTCAATGACAATCAATAGTTTTAGTTATATAATTGGTTATACGCTAAAAACACAACATCAACGTATAGCTATAAGTATATAACTATGGCACGTATAACTACACCACTCACAAATACTAAAAATCAGAACAGCTAAGTCCTTAGAAAAAGATTATACTTTATCTGATGGGAATGGTTTGTATTTACTTGTTAAATCAATAGGTACAAAGATTTGGCGTTTTAATTATATCGGCCACCTCTAAAGTAAGAGCCCTTGTAAGTTTTGGATCATATCCTGAAATTAGTTTAGCTGATGCTAGACTAAAAAGGGATGAAGCAAAACAATTACTTGCTAAAGGAATAGATCCTCAACAATATAAAAAAGATCAACTAAAACTACTTAGAGATGAACAGAATAATACTTTTGAAAAGGTTGCTACTGATTGGTTTAAATTAAAATCTTCATCTAATTTCAAAGCTGCTACATTAAAAGATATTTGGCGTTCTTTAGAATTACATGTACTACCTTATGTAGGTAGTATTGCTATCACAGAAATTAAAGCAAGAGATTTTATAAATGCTCTTGAACCAATTAAACAACAAGGAAAGCTAGAATCTATTCGACGAATATGCCAACGAATCAAAGAAAAAATAACCGTCACAGATTCTCATAAAGCGATTTTTGATAAAACGCCTTATGAGCTTTAGTGGATTATTTTTATAATGAAATGCAAACACAGAGGTATTTTCTGCGCATTATGCACCCTTTTCGTCTATAGCATGAGTTGACGGTTGAGCGTGCGGAGCATTGTTAATTTGAATTGAAATATTATTTGGTGACTGCTGATTATATTTACTTTTATAGATGCAATTAGCATAATCAACCATACTGCTAGTTAGAAAAATATCTACAATCCATCCAATACCGAACAAACCAAAAGTAAATAACCAAATAAAACCAGAAATCCATTTACCACAGTACATTCGATGGATTCCTCCAACCCCCAAAAAGAACCACAATAAATAAGCAACACCTTTACTTTTCATAAGTATCTCCATTTTTATAATTAAATGATGTTATCCAATAACAATTAATAAATTTTTTAACGAATCTTTATTGATATCTGATCACTGACTAAGCGTTTTTTTAGTTTTGTGATTATATCTGCTGATGCCATGTTTACGCTTTTTTATTTATAGTGCAAACATTGAATTATCTAGACATATACTTTTGCATGATATCACTTATTAAAACAATATTATAGTAAATTAAGCCGATTATCAACATAGTAATAGTCTCTAGTTTATTTCGTTTCATTTTTAAGTAATGATAAACGTTTGGTGTCAACGTGTAGCATTTCGCCCAGATAGGTTTTGTTATAGCGTTTAGCTTGCCATCTTAATTTATCTTCAATAGATTTTTCAACTTTAACCAGACGTTTAATACCATATAACTGATAGTTTTATAACGTTCATTCTTACTGGTTAAAGGGACAAAAAGCTTTAATCGAGCTTTCTCTAGTACGTTATAAATGGTCGGGCGACTAACCATAAAGCATTTAGCCAAATCAGTGATGGTTATTTTTTCTTTATGATATAAACGCCATATCTCTTGTCTGTGATAAGGCGTTAGTTTTATTTTTTTATGTATATTCATTACAGTATTCTCTCTAATTACTGTAAACAATGCGAGGAACTCCAACAGATAATGAAAAACAGAAAAGTAATAAAAAGATGGATCGAGATTATTAACTATTATGTGATCTTTACAGATCACTTATTTAAAATTTTGGTTATTTTTTCTCACCGTAATTAGGGAAAATACTATTGAGATTATGATTTGCCGCAGATCTTGCATTTTCACATGCTTGTGAATTTTTATCTATTTCACCATTATGGCATTTTTTTAAAAATACTTTAAGTTCATCTTGATGTTGTTTCCAGCATTTCATCGTTTTAATATCCTCACTACAGGCAAATAAAAAAATTGCTAAATCCAAATTTCTTATACAGAACAATTGACGCTCATTGAACGATATAAACGATCAAAAATAATGATGAACAAATTCTATTAGTTTTATATCGAATATATTTTAAAAAATATGAAATTTAGGGTAAACCACAAATTTTGATACAATCACATTTATTATTTATTATTTATTGTTTATTTATAATAAATAAATTAGAATTAATTTATATTCCGATATTAGGAAAATATAATGATATTTACTAGATTGAAAATCGATAATCTATTCAGTTTCAAAAATGCAGAACTTGAACTAAGTTTTAAACGTAAACCTACTTTTCCGACTATAGATGGTGAACATATTTTAGGAAGAGAAAATTATTATTTTAAAAAAGTTTGCATTTTATCTGGAACTAATTCAAGCGGTAAAACCTCTGTTGGAAAAATTCTTTGCGATATACAAAATTATATTTTGCAAAATCATCCATTACAGTCTGGAGATAAAATTTACAATAAAAGTAAATTCGGTGTTATTGAAGTTGATTATGCTACTACAACGCCTAAGCCCTATGCACACAGGCTTAAAATTGAAATCACTGAAAATAATGTAATAAATAATATTCTTTATGTCAATTCACCTATAGGTAAAAACGATAGCTGTTTTCAGCTAAGAAAAAAAATTGACAAAATAATTTTAAATAAAGAAGCACCTAGAGGAGCTTGTTTTTTTAAAAGAGATGGCTCAGAAGTCATTAATTTCCCCTTTGAATTTATTAAAAAACATGGTGTTAATGGTTGTTGGTATTATTTATTCTCTGAAAATGACGAGACTAGTATTCCTATTAGAGATACTTTTGATTTAAAAATTATGAAAAGTATTTTGTCTTCTTTTGATTATACAATTGAAAAAGTAGTAGAAATAGCAATAAATGGCTCAGGTAAAAAGAAAGAGAAAAAAGAGGTAACTGGACACAGAATATATTTTAAAAATGGAGATGCGGTTGATATTAATGACAAAGGTGATATAACAAATAATAAAAATCGATTATCTAAAGGGACTTATGATGCAATAAAAATAGCCTCATTAATAGGGAAAATTGGACAGGAAAAAGAGTTTTGTGATAATGATGTTACGTGTGCAACTTACTATTTAGATGAGAAAATGTCGTACTCTCATTCTGAACTTGAAGTTTCAATTATTAATTTAATTATTAGTAAAATGGGAAGAAATTGTCAATTTTTTTATACGACTCACAATTATGAAGTTTTAGACTTAAATTTGCCAATTCATTCATTTACTTTTTTAGTAAAAGATTCTGGTAATTCTTTCTTTATTGAAGCTCAGGAAAAATACAAAAAAAATGATAGAAATTTAATTAATCACATTAAAAACAATTTTTTCAAGACTCTCCCATCTACTAATGAACTAGAAAGATTAATAGAGGATTAGTTTCTATGAGCTATTGTTTTGTTGAAGGTGAGTGTGAGCAAAAACTTGTTCAGGAACTTATATCTAGTAAAAAAATAAAATTGTCTCATATTAAAAAAATCAATATGTGGGAGTCTGCTATCGAAAGACATTTAGTCCAAATTAAAAGAAATGACAAAATTTTTGTGATATTTGATACTGATGTTATTACTCCGAAGCGGAGCGATGTTTTTATAAACAATCTTAGAAAGCTTATAAAAAATGGAAATAAAATAGTATTATTAGAACAAAATACTAATTTTGAGGATGAGTTATGCCATTGCTTAGCTCTAAAATTACCTCTTTTATTTGCAAGTTTTCATGCTCAAGGAAAGAATGAATTTAAAAAGAAATTTATAAATAATTCAACCCTTATAAAAAAATTAACAGATTTAAATATAAAATGGGTGGGATTGTGGGATAGAGGTGTATTTCATCCAAACCTTACGAATACTATACGTAAAAATATAAGTGTGGGAAACTTTTTAAGTTTACAAAATAGTAAAAATTTAAGCCTTTTTTAGAAAATTAATATTTTCTCATATGTATTAACCGTGAATTTTGCTGACATAACCATGTTGAAAAGTTATTGGTGGCTAGCCTCCAACAAATTTTCAACATTTATTCACCATTACTACACAATCGAAAAATCAACATCGGCGTTTATTTTTAATTTGCGCTCCGCGCTCAAGTAGTAATAAATTTTTTATTTTTTTAAGCCCAACTAAGATTATTTTTTCAAGAAAAGTTTAATTTTTATTAAAAAAATAATAAAGGAACAAATAAAGGGAATTACTTATTATGAATTGTGAAAAGTTCAATGATAATAATGGGTTGTTTACATTAATTCAACTCCCAGTAGCCCCACTGTAAATATTCACCAAAAATAGTACAGCAAAAAATAGAAAATAATCTATTATAAACCTACTCGTGTATTGATTAATTCAGAGGAATTATTATCATCATTATAGTTGGATGCAGTTTTGGACTTTTTAAATTTTAACGAAAAATAACTATAGTGATAGTGGCTGGGCAAAGGGGGGATGTGAATCTCTTTTTTTGCGTAATTTATTTAATAATAATTAAGCTTTAATTCGTTATTGATTTTATCTCATCGCTATTTTATTCAACTAATACAAGGTACTATCTGCTAAAATCAAACCACTTAATAAATTAAAAAAACAATTAAATCAAATAGATATTTTATAGTGGTAACAGTTTTTTGCATTTGTAGCAACAATGAATGAGGTGACTAAGTAAATATTTTACTGACATAAAAAAACCTGCTATAAGCAGGTTCTAAGAATTCTAAAATTGGCTCCTCCAACAGGACTTGAACCTGTGACATACGGATTAACAGTCCGCCGTTCTACCGACTGAACTATGGAGGAACACTTAACAGGCAGAATATTAACTATCTATAACAACAATGTCAATCTATAAAACACCAAATAGAATCAACTGCTCAGCTTGTAAGCAAATCAGGCGATTACTGTGTTAAAATAATGAGTAAGTGACATAACAGGTAGAATAAAATTGATGAAAAAAAATATTTGTGTTTTTTGTGGTGCAAGTGAAGGAAGCCGCCTAGAATACCGGACTCATGCTGAACAATTAGGTAAAATATTAGCGGAGCAACACAGGCGTTTAATCTATGGTGGTGGTAATAAAGGCTTAATGGGTATTATTGCTAATGCAGTCTTAGCTCATGGAGGCGAGGTGATTGGTATTATCCCTGAACGTTTAGTCAAAGCCGAAACGGCTCACCACGGTATCACTCGTTTAGAAGTGGTAGATAATATGCATCAGCGCAAAGCAAGACTGTCTGAACTTGCCGATGGCTTTATTGCAATGCCGGGCGGAACAGGTACGCTAGAAGAGGTTTTTGAAGTCTGGACGGGTATGCAAATTGGTTATCACGAAAAGCCGGTTGCTTTATTTAATCCAGCTGAATTTTGGCAGCCTATGCTCAATTTTTTACAACATGCTGTGAACGAGGGGTTTGTTCGAGATAGTTTTTATAAAACATTAATCGTTTCGGAAGATCCGAAATTGATGCTACAACAAATAGATCACTTTATTCCTAGAGATTTACAACGTTGGATAAAAAAATAACGTATTGATGATAAAAAAAGCGCCATCATTTGATGGCGCTTTTTTTTATTTATATTTCAGAATTAAGCTACAGTTGTAGATTCTAACTCTGGTTGTTTAATAAGTGCATAAGCTACACCAGCAATAACAGAACCAGCCACAATAGATAACAAGTAGCCACCTACTGGTTTAACCACGCCAGGAATGGCTAAAGCAAATAACCCTCCATGTGGCGTCATTAATGTTGAACCAAAAGCTAACGCCATGCCACCTGTAATTGCGCCACCGATGATACAACATGGGATTACACGTAAAGGATCGCGAGCAGCAAATGGAATTGCCCCTTCCGAGATAAAGCATAAACCTAATACCAATGAAGCTTTACCACTTTCTTGTTCAGTTTTAGCAAATTTTTTGCTTGCAATGAGTGTTGCAATGCCCATCGCTAAAGGTGGAACCATACCGCCCGCCATAACTGCCGCCATTGGGGCATAAACTTGTGCTGAAATTAAACCTGTACCAAATGCATAAGCAACCTTATTAATTGGCCCACCCATATCAGTACACATCATTCCGCCTAAAATAGCCCCCAATATAACAGCATTGGCTGTACCCATTGAATTTAACCATACTGTTACAACGTTCATTAACCATGCAATCGGGGTACCAACAATAAATTGCATCACAAGACCTGTAATAAGCGTTGCAAATAGTGGTACGATTAGTATTGGCTTTAATGCCTCTAGCGTTTTTGGTAATGGTAAATATTTTGTGATTAATAACGCCAAATAACCTGCAAAATAACCAATAATAATCCCACCTAAAAAGCCTGCGCCAGTCGATACGGCAAGTAAACCACCCACAAGCCCCGGTGCAAGCCCAGGTCTATCCGCAATAGAATAAGCAATATAACCTGAAAGCAATGGCACCATCAGTGAGAAAGCAAGCCCTCCAATTTGAGCTAAATGCGGTTCACCAATTAATTTTTGCACCCCGTCAACCATTTCAAACGAACCAAAAGCAAATGAAAGCGCAATAATCAAACCACCTGCAACCACCATTGGTAACATGTAAGATACGCCGGTTAATAGATGTTGATAAACACCTTTTTTATCATTGCTTGATTCAGTTTTTGCAGCATTTGCTGGCTGATAAACCGTTGCTTCTTCAAATGCTTTATCAAATTCTTGTGCTGTTTTTTTCAGGGCTGGTCCTGTTTTGGTGCGATAAAGTTTTTTACCTGTAAATTTGCTTAAGTCGACATCGATATCGCAAGCTGCGATAACTACATCGGCAGAAGCGACTTCTTCTGGTGTTAATTCATTGCCAACACCGACTGAACCACGAGTTTCAACTTTACACCACCAACCCCGTTTTTTGGCTTCTTCTTCAATCGCTTCTGCCGCCATAAAGGTATGTGCAACCCCGGTTGGACAAGCAGTAACAGCAACAATGCGTTTTATACCATTATTTGGCGTTGATGTTGGTGCCTCCTCAGCAGATTGTTCATAAACACTCGCTTTACTTTGTGCATCAGTTAAAATCTGTTTTGGATTAGCAAAAAGCTGATTTAAGTCTTCAACAACATACACTTTTTTACCCACCACTGATTTATCACTAATGGTCCCCGAACCGACAGCAACAATAACATCTGCTGATGCCGCATTTTCAACTACGTTTAAATTTAAGGCATTTGCCGCTAAAGCTAATTCTGCTTTAGCTAAACGTCCATTAACTGGACCTGCATGACTACCTTCAATAATATATATATTCATGAATACTCCTTATGCAGCAATTATTTCAATTTTTTCTAGCATATTATTTACAGCTTGGCGCTCAGCGATACCCACACCAGCCTGTCCAACCGATAAAGCTGCAACACTTGATGCAAATACTAAAGTGTCTTTAATTGATTGCTCAGTGATTAAACCATATATTAAACCAGCGACCATTGAATCACCGGCACCCACAGTGCTAACTACTTGGCATTTAGGTGGTTTTGCTAACCATGCTTCATTTTTAGTGACCCATAATGCACCTTTACTTCCAAGCGAAATAATGACATTGTCAACGCCACCATTAACTAATTCCATAGCAGCATTTTTTACATCATCGAATGTAGATAATTTGCGACCTATCCACATTTCGAGCTCTTTATCATTTGGTTTGATTAACCATGGTTTTGCTTTTAATCCTGCGACCAATGCATCTCGACTACTATCGAATACAATTTTTGGACAAATCGCTTTAACTTGTTCCATCCAATTTGTAAATTTATCAAGTGATACTCCAGCAGGTAAACTACCGCTAATAGCAACCATATCAATGTCTTTTAACCATTCAAGCGAGTTTTTTACAAAGCTTTGCCAGTCTTGCTCACTAATAGTAAAGCCAGAAAAATTTAGATCGGTCACTTCGCTATTTTCTTCGGTTAATTTGACATTAATACGTGTACGACCGTCAATTGTTTCAAATTTATCAACCACATTTAATGATTTAAATAATAAATTAAAGCCATCACGGTTTTCTTTACCTAAAAAACCACCAACAGTTAATTGAACATCTAAATCCGACAAAACTTTAGCAACATTGATGCCTTTACCAGCAGCTAGTAATGCATTGGTTTGAACTAAATTAACATCGCCAAGCTCTACTTTTGGGCAAAAACCTAAAAGATCATAAGCAGGATTTAAGGTGATTGTTGCAATACGATAAGTCATTTAAACACCCTCACCTAAACCGCTTTCAATCGCTTTGCCAATTGCTTCAAGCGCTTGTTCGGCATCGTCACCAACGGCGGTAAATTGTAATCGACTGCCTTTTTTGGCACCTAGCGCAACAATTTTCATTAAGCTCGTTGCACTTACTGCTTCACCTTTACCATCTAAATTAGCAACGGTGACTTTACTGTTAAATTCTTTAACGAGTTTAACTAAAACAGACGATGGACGAGTATGTAAACCATTCTCGTTAGGAATAATAAATTCTCGACTTAATGATTCATTATTCGATTCAGTAGCTGTCGACTCATTTGTAGAGGTCGATTGCATTTCTGATTTATCAGCACCTCCTGTCGTTTCAGAGCCAGATAAAAGAAGATTGATAAACCCATCGCTATTTGCTGATAATAGTAATGCTAATTTTTGGTTAAACACTAAAGTTGCAATGTTATTTACAACGTCAGAAACAGAATCATCAACGACTGACATGGTGATAAGTAACTTAACTGGCTTACCATCTTCATTAAGATTACTAGTGGTACGACTAATTGCTATAGCATTTTTTAAATTACCTTCTTTACTATCATTTAACCAAACACCATCACCTAGATAAGTAGGTTTATTATCTAATACTTCAGTAATAAAACTTGTATTGACAGCATTTTGCTGTTTTAAACGCGATGCATTTAATGCTTGTAGTGTTGATAAACTATCAGCAGGAATATCCAATAATAATGCAGATTCATTTACTGTGAATTGACTATCTTCTAGACTTGTTTTGCCGGTTAAAATGGCAATTGCTTCGTCCGCCGATTGAATTTTTCTGATGCGCTCCTCTACCCCATCAGCCCCAAGTACGTGAGTTAGTTGACGAAGTAATTCTAGATGCTCATCAGAGCTTGCTGCAATACCAATTGCAAGATAGGCCTTTTCACCATCATCCCCCCATTCAACACCATTAGGAAAACAAAATACTTGTACCCCTGTTTTTTTGACCAAATGACGTGTTTTTGTTGTGCCATGGGGAATAGCAAGACCGATACCTAAATATGTCGCCGCTTGAGCTTCTCGTTCAAGCATGCCATCGACATAACCTTCTTCAACAAATCCTGCACTCGTTAAGGCTGTAGCAATTTTTTTTATCGCTTCAGTTTTATTGGTAGCTTGTTCATTTAAATGAATGTTTTCTTTAACTAAATGAAACATATAATAAATACCTCTGGGTTAAAATGTTGGGTCGACTAAATTGACTCAGCCAATATAAATCCTTGAATTAACATTATTGAATCGTTTCAGCAATAATGAATAAATTAACATTAATTATCAAATAAATTATGTCTATTGATAAGTAATTTGTGATCTGGATCTTATTTTTTATTTAAACTATTTTAAAACTAATATTACTTTTGGTGCCTATCAATATCTTAACGGCTTAAGCTACCTCGATAGATCAATCTCCTCGGAATTATTGTCGTACCCGATTGGTAATTTTCATTATGCAAATAGTTTAAAAACAGTTTCATTGTTATATTCGCAACTTCTTTATGATCTTGTGCAAGCGATATGACATTACATGGTAAAAAATCTAACAACTCATTATCGCCAAAGGTAGCAATAGTTAAAGTATCGGGTAAATGTCCAAATTTTCTTAAAATTGCATCAATACTTCCTTGTAATAAAGAAAAGGAAGTAGTAAAAATGCCATTAGGCATCTCATGACTTTCTAACCATTGGCTAAAGGCAAAATCAGCATCTTGACGACTATAGTTATTTGCATATAAAAAATCAATTTTATTGCAATTATTAAGCTGGATATCTTGAAAGCCATCTAGACGAAGTTGACTAACAGACAAGTCTGGTAAAGCCCCAATATAAACCGCTGAATCTTCTACAAAATTATTAAATGCTTTGGCTAGTGATTTAGAATCCTGTCTATCCGCCCCTACAATATTTCTAAATTTAGAGATGGATAATATTCTATCAAGTGCAAATAATGGGATCTTTTCGTTTTGCCAGCTATCATAAAAAAGATAATCCTGAGTAGAAACAAATGACGATGAAATAATTAAAGCATCTACTCGGCGTTGCTGAAGATGCTTAACGCACTCTTTTTCGATGTGTGGATTATCTTCTGAACATGCAAGTAATAACTGATATCCTTCTTTTCTTACCAGCTGTTCTAAATAATTAGCGATGCGGGTATAACTGTTGTTTTCTAAATCAGGAATAATAAAACCGATAGTACGGGTTTTACCGGCTCTAAGTCCTGCTGCTACGGCATTAGGTTGGTAATTATGCGCTTTTACCACCGACATGACTTTTTCAACTGTTTTGTCACTCACGCGATACTTTTTGGCTTTTCCATTAATCACATAACTCGCTGTTGTTCTTGAAACACCCGCCAAAAGAGCGATTTGTTCTAATTTCATAACACTATCTCAGCTAAAATATAGTTAGTTATTTAACCTGAATCAGAATAATTTGTAAATACTGATTCTAATGTCTACTCAATAAGTTAGCTATATTTTACGTTTTGCAAAAAGCCTAAATACAAAAAGGGTTGATCCAAAAAAATAGGATTTCGCAAAATCCTATCAATAACAATAAGTACATTAGTCACTAGTAATAAATAGCAATATTTTGATCATGGACATTTTCAATTTTGACTGGAGTATCAAATATATCTTCTAAAATAGTCGCATTCATAATTTGTTGAGGGCTACCTTGGTATATTAGTTCGCCATTTTTCATGGCTAAAATGTAATCAGAATACACAGATGCAAAGTTGATATCATGAATAACAATCACAATTGTTTTACCCAGTTCATCGGCAGCACGGCGCAACTGTTTCATCATAGCAACAGCATGTTTCATATCGAGATTATTGAGCGGTTCATCAAGTAATACATATTCAGTATCTTGGCAAAGTACCATGGCAACATAGGCTCGTTGTCGTTGCCCACCTGATAATTCATCTAAAAAACGATCTTTATATTCGGTAAGATTTAAAAAATCAAGGGCACGATGAATATGGTTATAATCATCAGCATTTAATCGACCTTTGGTATAAGGGTAGCGTCCAAACCCGACTAACTCGAAGACAGTCAATCTACTGGTAAAACGGTTTTCCTGCCTTAATACGGATAAATAGGTGGCAAGTTTATCACTCGGTGTATTTACAACATCCATATTTTGGATTTTAACTTGCCCTTCGTCAGCTAATAAAAGTCGACTGATAATCGATAGTAACGTCGATTTACCCGCACCATTTGGACCAATAATGGCAGTAATGCCGCCTTGTGAAATGGTCGCACTGACATTTTTTAGTACAGGTATTGTTTGATAGTTTTTACTAACATTAGCAATTTTTATCACATCCTAACCTTTTTCAATAATAAGAAAATAAACAAAGAACCACCAATAAATTCGATCACAATGGATAATGCACCAACCATATTTAATACTCGCTCTAAGAGCATTTGCCCACCAACAAGAAAAATAACACCTAATAAAAAAGCAGTAGGGAGTAAAAAACGATGTTGGCTTGATCCACTAATACTATAAGCTAAATTAGCAATTAAAAGACCTAAGAACGTAAACGGTCCAACTAATGCTGTTGATATCGACACCAAAACAGAGACTAGCAACAAAATAATAGTGATATTTTTTTGGTAATCAATACCTAAATTTATTGCATTATCACGCCCCAAAGCTAGCACATCAAACTTAAATCGCATTCGCCATAAAAATAGACCAATAATAGTTGTAATCACCAATGAAAAGATGATCAATATAGGCTCTGCGCGTGTAAATGTCGCAAAAATACGACTTTGTAGCACAGCAAATTCAGACGGCGTCATCAAACGCTGCAATAAATTAGAAAAACTACGGAATAATGTACCTAAAATGATACCGATTAATAACACCAAATGTAAGTTTTGCTTGAGCTTAGTAAATAAACCTCGATACAAAAATAGAGAGAATAAGATTAATAACAGTGATTCAACTATAAATTTGCCAACAATACCGATATAAGGAATGCCTTGTGAATCAATAAAAAAGATCACAACAGTTTGAATGAGTACAAATAGAGATTCAAACCCCATAATTGAAGGAGTTAAAATTCTATTATTAGTGATCGTTTGAAAAAGCAATGTTGATGTTGCTGCCGAAAAAGCAACTAAAATCATAGTTAGCATAATCCATGTTCGATGGATCAAAATGTAACTGATATTGCCCTTTAGGCCAAAGACCATAAAGCAAATTACGCAAATTAGCGCAATAATAAACAATAAAAATACTCTTTTTTGGCATAAACAATGGCGTTTTTGGCTAACTAACATGGCGTTTTCGACTCAACAATATTAAAAAAATAATAGCACCAACTACACCAAGAATTACGCTAACAGGAATTTCAAAAGGATAGCGAATAATACGTCCAATAATATCGCAAATTAAAACTAATCCACTACCAAATAAACAGATCCATGGAATGGTTTTACGGACGTTATCACCAAATAATAAACTAACAATATTGGGCACAATCAATCCTAAAAATGGTAAAACGCCAACTACCACAACAACAATACCACCGATTAATGCAATAACAATCAGTCCAGTCAACATAACACGGCGATAATTAAGTCCCACATTGATCGAAAAATCTCGACCCAATCCGGCCACAGTAAATTGATCTGCGCTCCAACAAGCGAGTAATGTCAATCCACCGACCAGCCATAATAGCTCATAACGACCTTGTAAAATGCCAGAAAAATCACCTGATTCCCAACCACCCAGTGATTGTAACAAATCAAAATACATAGCAAAAAATGTGGTAATTGCGCTAATAACAGATCCTAACATAATACCAATAAGTGGTACCATCAAAGTGGATTTAAAAATTACTTTTCGAGAAATTGCCATAAAAATCATTGTACCAATCATGGCAAATAAGCTGGCAATAACCATTTTAGTCATAACACTTGCGCCAGGTGCTAAAACCATCATTACTAATAAGCCAAGACTAGCAGATTGAGTTGTACCAACCAAAGAGGGTTCAACAAATCGATTTTGTGTTAGCAGTTGCATAATTAAACCAGCAACACTCATAGCACTGCCAGCTAATAATAAAGCAGCTGTTCTAGGTACGCGGCTTACAAAAAAAATCTCGCGCATATTGCTATCTGACCACAGTTCAAATAGCGTTACATGCCCTGCACCAATAAATAGACTTATTGCAGTCATTATCAATAAAATGAAAATGCCTGCAATAAAATAAAACGACTTAACCATGAGTCACATCAATTTGTTGATGTTTTATGTAAAGCTTCACTAATTTGATCCATCAAACGACTATAAGTTTGAATACCGCCTGCGATATACATTGAAGTTGAATCTAAATAGATAACATGTTGATTTTGCCATGCCGCTGTTTTTTCAATTAAGTCATTGCTTAGTACTTGCTGTGCAGATTGTGCTTCTTTATTACCTATTGCACTATCTCTATCTAATACAAACAACCACTGTGGGTTAACACTTAAGATAAATTCAGAGGTCACCGGATTACCATGACGTCCAGCTTCTTGAAATGTGGTTGCAGGTTTAAAACCAAGTATATCAAACACAAAACCAAAACGAGATTTTGGACCATAAGCGGACATTTTACCGCCATTAACCATAATGACTAATGCACTTCCGGCAGTGCTTGTTTTTGGTTTTAGTTGTTCAATTTTTTGATTAAAATTAGCAATAAGCTTTTTAGCTTCATCTTGCTTATTAAAAATAGTGCCTAATTGCTCTGTTCTTTGCGTTAAACTACCTAAAAAGTCTTTTGAGTCAATATCTAAAGAGACCGTTGGAGCAATGTCATTTAATTTTTTATAAGCATCATTAGCGCGACCACCAGCAATAATAACATCAGGCTCAATTGTGCTTAATACCTCATAATTTGGTTCAAATAAGGTCCCAACATTAGTATAGGTTTTATCGCTATATTTAGATAAAAAATCAGGTAAATGTACATCAGATTGCGGAACAGCCGACACAGGAATATTCAAAGCATCAACAATATCAAGTGTTGCAATATTAAAAACAACGACTTTTTTAGGATTTTCAGGTACATCAGTTTTGCCTTGAGCATGTTCAACGGTAACCTTTTTCACAGGTGTTTGCTGTTCTTTTTTATTGTCACATCCAACTAAAACAAGTAATACAGTAAGTAAAACTAAAAATTTTACTTTGATATATGAATACATTATAACTCCTAATTATCAGCCTAAATAAAAAACCAAAAAATGATAATTATAATAATTATCATTTACATTATGATTGTAACCAAAAAATAGGTAGGGTTCAATGAACTTTAAATTTTTAACAACGCAATATGCTATGAAAGATGGGGTAAATAGCTGTAAAATGAATAAATAGATTAAAAAGCTATCGATTCATTCGATAGCATAATGAATATTGGCAGTTATAGGCCGCTATTGGGATCAAGCGATAACTCTTTAAGTTTTCGAGTCAATGTATTACGTCCCCACCCTAATAGATGGGCAGCATCTTGTTTATGACCACGAGTAAAATTCAGTGCACTTTTTAATAAGATACATTCAACTTCATTTATTACTTCAGTCAAAATGCCAATTTTACCTTCTATTAGAGCTTGTTTTGCCCATTGTTCTAATAATATTTTCCAATCAGCCTCTTGTTGAGAAACATGATCGGCAGGTAAAGTAATATTATCATTTTTAACACATGTTTTAGCTGTTGGTAACTGTAACAACTCTGGCGGCAAATCTTGAACCAAAACCTCTTGATTAGAAGACATCACCGTAATCCAACGACAAGTGTTTTCAAGCTGGCGTACATTACCAGGCCAATTAAATCGACACAAAACACTTAATGCTTCGGGACTTAATACTTTACTTTCTACGCTTAATTCTTTTGCTGTTGTATGTAAAAAATGCTCAGCAAGTTTTGGAATGTCCTGGGCTCTATCACGTAAAGGAGGAAGTAATATACGAATCACATTTAAACGATGAAACAAATCATTTCTAAATTTTCCTTCTCTTACTCTTGCCTCTAAATCTTGATGTGTAGCAGCAATAATACGAACATCAACTTTGACGGGCGAATAGCCGCCAATACGATAAAACTGTCCATCAGCAAGCACTCTTAATAACCGAGTTTGCACATCAAGTGGCATATCACCAATTTCATCTAAAAATAAAGTCCCTCCATTAGCTTGTTCAAAACGCCCATGTCTAATTTGAGCCGCACCAGTAAATGCGCCTTTTTCATGTCCAAAAAGCTCAGATTCAATCAAATCTTTAGGGATTGCCGCCATATTTAATGCAATAAAAGGTGATTGAGAACGAGGGCTATGGGTATGTAATGCCTTAGCAACCAACTCTTTACCTGTTCCTGACTCACCATTAATTAACACACTAATAGAAGATTTAGATAATCGACCAATAATACGAAACACTTCTTGCATTGAAGGCGCTTCGCCAATAATACTTGTCGATGCTTTTACTGTAGTATTATGGTTAGTTTTGTTACTTTGAGTTTGTAAAATAGCCCGTTCAACAAGCTGAATAACTTCGTCCACATCAAAAGGCTTAGGAATATAATCATAAGCGCCTTTTTGATAGGCATTTACTGCCGCATCGAGATCGGAATGGGCAGTCATAATGATAACAGGTAATTCAGGCAATTTTTCTTTAACATAATGAAGCAATGTTAAACCATCAATTCCTGGCATTTTAATATCTGAAATTAATACCGATGGCTTTTGAGCATAAGTAACCAAGGCATCCATCACCTCTTGACCTGTCGAAAAACTGACACAATTTAAATGAGCATTAGTTAATGCCTTTTCTAGTACCCACCGAATAGAGCTATCATCATCAACAATCCAAATATTCATTTTAATACACCTCATTGCCTAATTGGCAAATAGACACAAAACGCGGTATGCCCAGGCCAACTATTAAATTCAATTTTACCATGATGTTGATCAACAATATTATGCGCAATTGAAAGCCCAATACCTGTACCGCCTTCATAACCGCTCACCATAGGATAAAACAAGGTATCTTGTATATGAACAGGCACACCGGGCCCGGTATCTTCAACATCAATACGAGCACACAAACGATAACGCTGTCCATGTAAAGTAACCTGAAAAGCCGTTCTTGTCCTAATGATAATTGTGCCGCGATTAGAACCGATGGCCTGTAAAGCATTACGCACAATATTCAAAATTACCTGCTCTATTTGTTCTGAGTCATGAATAAAATCAGGTAGACTTGGATCATAATCACGCAGAATTTCAATATTGACTGGTTTTTCTAAACACAACAAAGCATAAATACGCTCTATTGCTTGATGTATACTTTGTTCTTTTTGTTGCAATCGTTGTTGTGGTCCTAATAATCTATCTACGAGATTTCGCAATCTATCTGCTTGCTCAATAATAATTTTTGTATAATCTTGCAATTCATTGTTCGGTAATTGTCGTGATAATAACTGCGCTGCCCCTCGAAGCCCACCTAGTGGATTTTTAATTTCGTGAGCAAGTCCACGAACCAATTCGCGAGCGGCACTCTGTTGCGCTTGTTGCAATTGTTCTTGACTAAGACGCTTGTGATTATTTAATGGTGCCATTTCAATTAAAATTTGACCATTAGTTAATTGTTGAGCCGTTAACGTTAAAATATGTAACTCATTATTAATAACTAAATTGACTTCATTATCTGTAAACCCTTGATTTTGCTTTAATGTACTGAGCATTAAATCAATATTCAAAGAGAAATAACTTGATAAATCAGGAAGATATTTATCTAATATTTTTTTAGAACTTTGTCCTAACAACTGCTGCGCGGCAGTATTGACATAAAGAATATTAAGTTTGGTATCAAGCAATAAAATACTTGTAATCATAGAATCAAGAACAAGATTAGCATCAGATTCATTATAAAATGTCATCGTTGATTTTCCGTCCTGATTAAAAACCACCACAAGTTAGCGGTGGTTTAATGATTTAAATTACTATAAATTAACTTATAGACTATAGTACATTTCAAACTCAACTGGATGTGGTGTCATACGTACACGATCAACATCTTGACGTTTTAAATCAATGTATGCATCAATAGTATCATTAGTAAAGACATTACCACGTGTTAAGAATTCACGATCTGCATCTAATGCATTAAGAGCTTCTTCAAGCGAACCCGCGACTTGAGGAATTAATTTAGATTCCTCTGGTGGTAAATCGTATAAGTTTTTATCCATCGCATCACCAGGGTGAATTTTATTGATAATACCATCTAAACCGGCCATTAACTGTGCAGCAAATGATAAGTATGGATTACCAGCAGGATCTGGGAAGCGAACCTCAATACGGCGTGCTTTAGGGCTAGTCACAACAGGAATACGAATTGATGCAGAACGATTACGAGCAGAATAAGCGAGCATAACTGGTGCTTCATAGCCCGGTACCAGACGTTTATAAGAGTTAGTTGCAGGATTAGTAAATGCATTAATGGCTTTAGCATGTTTAATAATACCACCAATATAGTATAGTGCCATTTCAGACAGACCCGCATATTTATCACCAGCAAATAAATTTACACCATCTTTCGCTAATGATTGGTGACAGTGCATACCGGAACCATTATCACCAAAAATTGGTTTTGGCATAAAGGTCGCTGTTTTACCATATGCATGTGCTACATTTTGTACAACATATTTGTAAATTTGTACTTCATCAGCTTTTTTAGTTAGCGTATTAAAACGACATGCAATTTCGTTTTGACCCGCTGTTGCAACTTCATGATGGTGAGCTTCAACTACTAAGCCAAGTTGCTCCATAATTAAGCACATTTCAGAACGGATATCTTGTGATGAATCAACAGGTGGAAGTGGAAAATATCCCCCTTTAACACCAGGTCGATGCCCTTTATTACCTTCTTCGTATTTTGTACCAGAATTCCAAGCCGCTTCAATATCATCGATATGTACGAAGCTACCTGACATCGGAGAACCAAAACGAATATCATCAAATAAGAAAAATTCTGGTTCAGGTCCAAAAATAACAGTATCAGCAATACCTGATGATTTTAAAAATTCTTCGGCACGTTTAGCAATTGAACGCGGGTCACGATCATACCCTTGCAGCGTTGCAGGTTCTAAAACATCACAACGGAGATTTAATGTTACATCTTCAAAAAATGGATCGATAACAGCACTTGATGCATCTGGCATTAACACCATATCTGATTCATTAATACCTTTCCAACCAGCAATTGATGAACCATCAAACATCTTACCATCTTCAAAAAAATCTTCATCAATTTGACTAACGGGAATCGTAACATGTTGTTCTTTACCTTTTGTATCAGTAAAACGTAAATCAACAAACTTGACATCATTTTCTTTAATAAGTGTTAAAACTTTTTGTGTAGACATGTATCTTCTCCATTGAGGACAAATAATAATTGTTCAGTTTATAAGGCATTCTAACTAAGTTGTTATAGCGTATGCAAATATGATGCCATTTTTCCAACTCTATTTTTCAGTGGATTTACCAGCACCCATAGTAACAGAAATATCGCAGTTGCACCAAAAAAAAGCAAAAGCGCACCAAGTTTGTGTATTAACTTACTTCATAATATGCCGTTAGTTAAATATAAAATTCATATACCCATATTTAAAACTATAATAAATTGTCATATTACTACTACAGTAAAAAGGTAAAGATAACATTATTCAAACTATATTGGCTCTTTGTGACCTAAGATGATTAACTGCAATGTTATCTGCCCTCTGCCATGCTTAATTGCATATTCTAAAAAATAAAAATATAAACAATAAGATAACTTAATTAAAGCACATGAAAGTATGCGATTATGCCAAACATTTTTTATGACCATTTAAAATAAAACAAGTTGCTATAAAACAATTTTTCAGTTATTGGCACTGTATTTCGTTACACAATATCGCTATAATCTCTTCTTATATTGAAAAAAACTAGGTAATCATACAAGTATGGACTTTATTACACTCGAAATTCTACCTTTTGTAAAAAATCATCTTTTACTCTCATTGGGTTGGATTGTGCTGTTTATTGCAATCATTGTACTAACCATTAAAGGTAAGCTATCTAAAGTTAAAATTATCAATAATGCTCAAGCAATCCATATGATTAATAAGCAAGATGCAGTTATTATTGATATTCGTTCTGCAGATAGCTTTAAAAAAGGGCATATAACAGATTCTCATAATATTTTGCCTACCGACATTAAAAATGCAAGTGCAAAAACAATTGAAAAATTTAAAGAAAGCATTGTTATTTTGATTGATGAAAATGGTTTATCATCAGCAGGTATAGGTGAAATACTTGTCAAACAAGGTTTTTTAAATGTCTTTACCTTAAAAGACGGAATTGCTGGATGGAACGGCGAAAATTTACCACTAGTTAGAAAATAATATATTGAAAAATAAGGTTTTATCATGACAGAACAAAACAATACACAACAACCGGAAACACAGTTTGCTATTCAACGTATTTATACTAAAGACGTGTCGTTTGAAACTAATAATGTTCCAGAAATTTTCACTAAACAATGGAAACCGGAGTTAAATCTTGAATTAAATTCATCTTCACAAGTTTTAAGTGAAAATGTCTACGAAGTTGCACTTCGTGTCACTGTAACTGTAAAACAACAAAACGAAGTTGTGTATATCTGTGAAGTTACTCAAGCAGGTATTTTTTCACTTGTCGGATTTGATGAAAGCCAAATTCAACACTGTGTTGGCGCTTACTGTCCAAATATTTTGTTCCCTTATGCGCGTGAAGTTATTTCAAGTTTAGTCAGTAAAGGGACATTCCCACAAGTGAATTTAGAACCTGTAAATTTTGAAGCACTATTCATGAACTATATTCAGCAACAACAAGCTGAGCTTGATTCTAGTTCTAAAGAAATACTTCAATAATCACTGTGTTACAATTAACAAGCAATAAGTTTATTAGATTATTATGAAAAAAAATGCTGCTGTAACAGTAATTGGCGCTGGATCTTATGGAACCTCTTTAGCTATTTTACTAGCACGAAATGGTCATTCAACTTTACTATGGGGTCATAACCCTAATAAAATGGCCATTTTGCAGCAAAATCGGCAAAATAAACAATTTTTACCAGATATTCTTTTTCCGGATCTATTACACGTTGAAAGTGATTTAAAAACGGCAGTTTCAGCTGCACCCATTTTACTTATTGTGGTTCCAAGTCATGCGTTTGCAAACATTTTGACTGAAATTAAGCCTTTTTTACGTCAAGATACAAAAATCGTCTGGGCAACAAAAGGGCTTGAAGCAGATACCGGTCGCTTACTACAAGATGTAGCAAAAGAAATTCTAGGCGATAAAATTCCACTAGCGGTTATCTCTGGTCCAACTTTTGCCAAAGAAGTCGCATCTGGATTACCAACAGCAGTAACTGTTGCATCAACTGACCAATATTTTTTAAATCAACTGCAAACTTTATTCCATTGTAGCAAAAGCTTTCGAGTTTATAGCAGTAGAGATTTTATTGGCGTGCAACTTGGTGGCGCAATCAAAAATGTGATTGCTATTGGTGCTGGATTATCTGATGGACTTGGTTTTGGCGCCAATGCCAGAACAGCATTAATTACGCGCGGGCTTGCCGAAATGATGCGATTAGGGGCAGTATTAGGTGCAGATCCTGCAACTTTTATGGGAATGGCTGGACTGGGCGATCTGGTTTTAACCTGTACCGATAATCAATCTCGTAATCGTCGTTTTGGTATTTTACTTGGTCAAAACAGATCAATTCAAGAAGCCCAAGAAGCCATTGCTCAAGTTGTTGAGGGTTGCAAAAATACAAAAGAAGTTTGGTTACTCGCCCAAAAATATCATGTTGATATGCCAATCACTGAACAAATTTATCAAATCCTTTATGAGCATAAGGATCCGAAACAAGCAGCAATGGAATTACTCGGGCGAGCACAAAAAGCTGAACTAAAAAGCTAGTTTATACTTAATGGGCTAAATTACTAAAAGTTTTGACAAAATATTACTTAAGCTTAACGAGTAACGACTATAAATACGTCCCTATTCCTTTTTCTTTGGCTTTAAGATAGATATCGTAACCAATATACACATCTAATACTGCGGTTCCAACCGTTTTAAATAACGTAATTTGTTGATCATTTTGACGACATAGCATTGGATTTTGCACTAAATCCCCCAACTCTAGAAAGTCATTTTTCGACACTAATTTTTGTTTAATTGGATCAATAATATCACCGGCTTCAGCCAACACGCCCTCTTTGGTATCAAGCACTCGAATATTCGCGTTTTTAACAATGACTTCAGGAATTTCGTGCATGTGTGGTGTATAAGCACCTATGCCGTTAATATGGGTACCGGGTTTTACTTTATCGCCATTAAATGTTACAACTTTTGACGTTGTGACCGAAGTGATAATATCTGCTTGGCTAATCTCCTCATCCAAATTTTGTGAAAAATAAAGATTAGTCGAAAAATGGGAAAAATGGTGTTTCATATCAATCGTAAATTGTTTCGCTTTTTGGAAATCAATATCAAAAATAGCCACATCAGTTAGTGGACGAACAGTTAACATTGCTTCTAATTGGGATACTGCTTGTCCGCCTGTACCTATCAACACAGCTCGACTGGCATCTTTACGAGCCAATAAATCAGTTGCCGCGCCTTGAACAGCGCCTGTACGGAGCTGAGTGACAAAGGTACCATCTAACATTGCACAAACTTCACCTGTTTGTGGATCTAACATTAAAACTTGAGCGGGTACTGATGGTTTACCCAATTTAGGGTTGTTAGGAAATACTGAGACAATTTTGATACCCACAATATCGCTACCTTTAATATGTGCCGGCATAAACAGACATTGACCTTTTTGCATATCAAAGTTGATTCGTAATGGCACGTCACTATTTCCTTGAGTATAGATTTTCAAAGCTTGTTTATCCGCAGCTATCGCGGCTTTCATGGTATAACACTTTTCAATATCTTTGGCAGTTAAAATAAGCATTACTGTTCCTTATTATTAGTTTTCAAATTTATTTCATTTTTTAGTATCTATTATCTATTTTTTATATCAAGAATTATTATTGATTAAATTTCGATCATATGTTTTATATAATAAATTTACATTCCTTGTATATTCTATCTATTTTAACTATTATTACATGGTGCAATTTTGCCCGATAATTGAGAGATCAAATGTTATTTAAAATATTAAAATTTTTTTTAAAGGTTTTATTCCATGTCAAAATTCGCGGTAATCTTAACAATTTAAAACAAAACAAACTTCTTATTACACCTAATCATGTTTCTTTCCTAGATGGAATTTTAATCGGTGTGTTTTTGCCAGTAAGACCCGTTTTTGCTATTTATACTGGTTATATCAATCATTGGTTAGTCCGCTTAGCCAAACGCTATGTTGATTTTTTGCCAATGGATCCTCTTAGTCCAATGGCCATAAAGCGATTTGTTCGCGAAATTGAAAAAGGTCGTCCAATAGTCATATTTCCTGAAGGAAGAATTACTGTCACAGGCTCATTAATGAAAATTTATGATGGTGCAGCTTTTGTGGCAGCTCGTTCTCAAGCCACAATTGTGCCTGTCTGGATTGAAGGGGCTGAATTTACATTAACCAGTCGCTTGAAAGGATTATTTAAACGTCGTTTATTTCCTAAAATCACCATTCATGTGCTTGAGCCAACATCTATTACAATGCCCAATGCATCTAAAACCAGTGACAAACGTTATAGTGCAGGAGAAAAACTTCATCAAATTATGATGAATGCGCGTATGGCAAGTCGCCCCAAATTAACGCTATTTGAAGCACTACTTGAAGCACAAGTCCGTTATGGCGTTAACTCAAGAATGGTGCAAGACCCAACAACTGACGAAGCATCTTATCGTAATTTGTTAAAACAAATCATAGGTGTTAGCTGTATTATTGCTAAATTCACTAAGAAAAAAGAACGTGTTGGCGTCTTACTGCCTAATGCAACTATTACCGTTGCAACAATTTTTGGCTTATCGGTTAAAGACCGAATTCCAGCAATGTTAAATTATACAGCAGGCACAAATGGACTGACTTGTGCAATTATAGCTGCTGAAATTAAAACTATCATTACTTCACGCAAATTTATTCAAAAAGGAAAACTCGATTATCTTCTTGAAGAAATAAAAGATGTTAAATGGTGTTTTCTTGAAGATCTACGTAACAGTTTAACCTTTAAAGATAAACTTTATGTTGCAATTCATCAATATATCCCTCGTTTAGTTAAACGCTCTCAATCAAGTGATGATGAGGCTCTAATCTTGTTCACGTCCGGTTCAGAAGGTAATCCTAAAGGTGTTGTCCATAGTCATGGTAGTTTGCTTGCTAATGTTGAGCAAATTCGAACTGTTATCGATCCAACTCCAGCTGACCGCTTTATGTCCGCATTACCATTATTCCATGCTTTTGGTATTACAGCGGGATTATTTTTACCGCTGTTTTCAGGTAGTCGCACATTTTTATACCCAAATCCTTTACATTATCGTATGGTGCCTGAAATTATTTATGATCAAAATTGTACCGTCTTATTTGGCACGCCAACTTTCTTGGCAAACTATGCTCATTATGCGCATCCATATGATTTTATGCGTTTACGCTATGTTGTTGCTGGAGCAGAAAAATTATCAGACACAGTACGCGAGCAATGGAAAGATAAATATGGCATCCGTATTTTAGAAGGTTACGGAGTTACTGAATGTGCGCCGGCAGTGGCACTTAATGTCCCAATGGCGTTTAAAATGGGTACAGTAGGTCGATTATTGCCAGGTATGACATCAAGATTAATTCACATTCCAGGTATTAGCGAGGGCGGTCAGTTACAAGTTAAAGGCCCTAATGTTATGAAAGGCTATTTACGTATTGAAAATCCAGGTAAACTCGAAAAACCAGTTACAGTCAATGAAAATGGGCAGTTCGAAAAAGGTTGGTATGATACTGGTGATATTGTTACTATTGATAACGAAGGCTTTATAACAATCAAAGGACGCTTAAAACGATTTGCTAAAATTGCTGGCGAAATGGTTTCATTAGAAAGTGTTGAAACCTTAGCAAAAAAAATCGACGCTGATGCAATGCACGGTGCAACAGTTAAAACCGATGTAGCTAAAGGGGAAGCTATTGTCCTATTTACAACCTCAACAAAGTTAAATCGACAACAACTTACCCAAACGTCTCAAGAACTCGGTATTCCGGCATTAGCTATTCCGCGTGATATTCGTGTAGTTACACAATTACCGCTATTAGGTACAGGTAAAATTGATTTTATTACTCTACGAAAAATGGCTGAAGAATAAAACAAAGGATGTCGCATGAAACAACATTCACTGTTAAGCAAAGGCATGGTTGCTACCATGCTAGCGCAGTTTTTTTCAGCATTCGCCGATAATGCAATCTTTTTTGCTATCTTAGCTTTCATCAAAAACCTACATTATCCAGCATGGAGCCAATCGGTATTACAGATAAGTTTTGTAGTGCCGTTTATCATCCTTTCCCCTTTTGTTGGTCAATTTGCTGACAGCATACCAAAAGGCAAAGCAATGATGATTTCAAATAGTATAAAATTACTAGGCGCCGGTTGTATCTGTTTAAACATTAGTCCTTTTATTGGCTATTTTTTAATTGGCATAGGGGCAGCCGCATACTCTCCAGCTAAATACGGGATTTTAGGCGAACTCACTACGGGCGATAATTTGGTGAAAGCGAATGGTTTAATTGAAGCATCAACCATTGCAGCAATTTTACTTGGTTCGCTAGCTGGTGGTCATATCGCTGATCTTAATGTAAGCACTTCCTTACTCGCTTGCATATTAATGTATGGACTGGCCATTCTTGCTAATTTTTTTATTCCTAAATTACCTGTCGCACGACAAAACATTTCATGGCAATTTATGAGCATGATAAAAGATTTTGCTAATACAGTTAAATGCATCTTTACCGATAGGTATGTCTTATTCACATTATTAGGTACCAGTTTGTTTTGGGGAGCGGGTATTACTTTACGTTTTCTGTTAATTAGTTGGGTTCCTGCTATTTTAGACATACACGACAATGCAACGCCAACAAATCTAAACGCAATTGTCGCTATCGGCATTGTGATTGGAGCCGGACTAGCAAGTACATTTATTTCAATTAACAACACATTACGTTGCATTCCGGCGGGGATACTGATGGGCATAGCAGTAATCGCTTTCACATTGCAAAGCAATATCATTTCATCTTATATTTTACTCATTGTTATTGGAATATTAGGTGGCTTTTTTTTGGTGCCCTTAAATGCTTTTATTCAAAAAATAGGTAAAGCTTTAGTCGGTACTGGCAGTATTATTTCGGTACAAAATTTAAGTGAATATACAGCAATGATGGTAATGCTCGGGCTTTATACGTTAGCTGTCTACCTGAATTTATCAGTAATTACTATAGGAGTTGGCTTTGGTAGTTTATTTGCTATAGTGATATTTTTGTTATGGCTAGGATTAAGAAAAAATGCAACAAATTAACCTATCAATGATGTTAACCGAAAGTCGTAATCCAAACAGTCAAAAAATTGATAGCTGTTCAACGCTAGAAATATTACAAATCATCAATCGTGAAGATAAAAAAGTCGCATTGGCAGTAGAAAAAGAACTATCTAATATTGCAAAAGCTGTTGATGCAATTAGTTTAGCATGTTCAAATCAAGGTAGACTAATTTATATAGGAGCTGGTACTTCTGGCCGTCTGGGTATTTTAGATGCAAGTGAATGCCCACCGACTTATGGCACACCAGCAGAGCAAGTCATTGGTTTAATTGCTGGGGGACAGCCTGCTATTTTTAAGGCGGTTGAAAACGCCGAAGATACCCCTGAATTGGCAATTAATGATCTTAAAAACATTAATTTTAGTTCAAACGATATTTTAGTTGGCATTGCTGCTAGTGGGCGCACACCTTATGTAATAGGCGGTATGCAATATGCTAAATCAATCGAAGCAACGGTTATAAGCTTATGCTGTAACCCCAAAGCCCCAATGATTAATTTAGCTGATATTGCCATTACACCGATTGTTGGTGCTGAAGTGATTACCGGCTCATCAAGAATGAAGGCAGGCACGGCACAAAAATTAGTGCTCAACATGTTAACCACCGCCAGTATGATCAAACTTGGCAAAGTTTATAGTAATTTAATGGTTGACGTAGAGGCTACCAATGCCAAGCTTATTGAACGACAAATATCCATTGTTATGCAAGCCACCGATTGCAGTCGAGCAAAAGCTGTTGCCACATTAGCCGAGAGTAACAGACACTGTAAAACCGCCATTTTGATGATCCTTACAGGTTTAAATGCAGAGCAAGCGAGAAAGAAACTAAAAAAAGAACATGGTTTTATTCGTCAAGCATTACAAACAAATTTACCTTGATGTGTAATAAAAAAATCGTTTTTTTATCAAAATGTGATGAGTTCATATTTATCATCTTATTTTGTGATATAAAATAACTCAGTATTTTTATTTGATAGACGTTATACTCTACAACTAAGATAAAAATAAGGAGGTAGTTGTCATGGTTGGAATTATCCTAGCAACTCATGGTGAGTTTGCAGAAGGTATTCTACAATCAGGAACGATGATATTTGGAGAGCAAGAAAATGTTAAAGCTGTTACCTTGCATCCAAGTGATAGTCCTGAAAGTTTAAAAGAACGAATGCTTGAAGCAATAGCAACATTTGATAATCAAGAAGAAGTACTTTTTTTAGTAGACTTATGGGGTGGCACACCATTTAATCAGGCTAACAATTTATGTGGAGCACATGGTAATTGGGCTATTGTTGCTGGTTTAAACTTACCCATGTTAATTGAAGCTTATACTTCACGTTTTTCTCTGGAAACTGCGAAAGAAATTGCGGCAGCCGTTATAGAAACAAGTAAAGAAGGCATTCGAACAACTGTCGAAATACCTACACAATCCTCAGCGAACGCTAAAAGCGCAAATAGCATCCCAGAAGGAACCGTGCTTGGTAATGGTAAAATGAAAATTGTGTTAGCTCGTGTCGATTCACGCCTATTACATGGACAAGTTGCAACAGCATGGACAAAATCAACTAACCCTAACCGTATTATTGTTGTTTCTGATTCAGTTGCAAAAGATGAATTAAGAAAAAAACTCATCCAAGAAGCTGCGCCTCCTGGCGTAAAAGCAAATGTTGTTCCAATTAAAAAAATTATTGAAGTTTCACGCGATCCTCGTTTTGGCAATACCAAAGCGTTACTTTTATTTGAAACCCCACAAGATGTACTGCGAACTATAGACGGTGGTGTCAATATCGGCATCCTTAATATTGGTTCAATGGCACATTCCGTTGGTAAAGTCATGGTTAATAAAGTTTTGTCAATGAATGCTGATGATGTTGAAACTTTTGAAAAATTAAAAGCCAAAAACGTGAAATTTGATGTTCGTAAAGTACCTAATGATTCTAACAGCAATATGGATGAATTGTTAAAAAAAGCAAAAGAAGAGTTAGCTGAGCAAAAGAATTAGTTTATATTAAGGGGTTATATTAAGGGGTTATATTATGACATTATCAATTATTTCCATCATGTTAGTAATAGTTATTTCTTTTCTAGCTGGAATGGAAGGTATTTTAGATCAGTTTCAGTTTCACCAACCTTTGGTTGCTTGCTCATTAATCGGGCTTGTAACCGGTAATTTAGAAGCTGGTGTTATACTAGGCGGCTCGTTACAAATGATTGCTTTAGGTTGGGCCAATATCGGCGCTGCGGTTGCACCTGATGCGGCACTGGCAGCGGTTGCTTCATCCATCATTTTAGTATTAGGTGGTCAAGGTGAAAATGGTGTATCGACCGCCATTGCTGTTGCCATTCCACTCGCTGTTGCTGGATTATTCTTAACTATGATTGTTCGAACCATTGCGGTTCCTTTAGTCCATATGATGGATGCTGCTGCAGAAGAAGGTAATATTCGAAAAATTGAATGGCTACAAATTTTAGGTATCTGCTTACAAGGTCTACGTATTGCAATTCCCGCCACTGCTTTATTATTTATTCCTGCAGAAACGGTTAAGGGAATATTAAATTCAATGCCTGAATGGCTAACAACGGGTATGGCTATCGGTGGTGGTATGGTGGTTGCAGTCGGTTATGCCATGGTGATTAATATGATGGCAAACCGCGAAGTATGGCCATTTTTCATTATTGGTTTTGTCGTTGCAGCGATATCACAATTAACACTGATTGCACTCGGGGCTTTAGGCATCGCATTAGCACTCATTTACCTCAATCTTTCAGAACGTGGCAACTCATCCAATGGTGGTGGTAAAGGTGATCCACTTGATGATATTTTAAATGATTACTAGAAACTTGGAGAAAAAAATGATTGATAAAATTCAATTAAGCAAAAAAGATCGTTTGGCGGTCGCTTGGCGTTCAACCTTTCTCCAAGGATCTTGGAACTATGAACGAATGCAAAACGGCGGTTGGGTTTATGCAATGATCCCAGCTATAAAGAAATTATATTCTACTAAAGAAGATCGTTCTGCTGCGCTTAAACGTCATTTAGAGTTTTTTAATACTCACCCATATTTAGCTTCACCAGTACTTGGCGTTACACTTGCTTTAGAAGAAGAACGAGCAAATGGCGCCGCAGTCGATGATGTTGCCATTCAAGGGGTAAAAGTCGGTATGATGGGGCCATTGGCTGGTGTGGGTGATCCTGTATTTTGGTTTACCGTGCGCCCAATGCTCGGTGCGCTAGGCGCTTCACTTGCGCTTAGTGGCAACATTATGGGACCTATTTTATTCTTTTTATTATGGAATATTATTCGTTGGGGCTTTATGTGGTATACCCAAGAGTTTGGTTACCGAACTGGTTCTAAAATCACGGATAATCTATCAGGGGGATTACTACAAAAAATCACTAAAGGAGCCTCTATTTTAGGGATGTTTGTTCTAGCAGCCTTAGTTCAAAGGTGGGTATCAATAAAATTCCAACCAGTTGTATCTACTGTCAAACTTGACAATGGTGCGTTTATTGATTGGAATAACTTACCAGTAGGTGCTGAAGGTATTCAAAAAGCACTCATTGATATGCAAAGTGGGCTATCACTTACTCAAGAAAAAGTCACTACTTTACAAAATAACTTAGATCAATTGATACCAGGTCTAATACCACTACTATTAACATTTTTCTGTATGTGGTTATTACGTAAAAAAGTATCACCAATTTTAATTATTCTTGGTTTATTTATAGTAGGCATTGTCGGACATGTTATTGGTCTTTTATAATTGCAAACATTAAGTAAAATAGATAAGCGCATAATTTATAAATTATGCGCTTATCATTATTAATCATTTTTGAAAAATCAGTTAGCAACTTTATAACTTATCAAGCCATGATAAAAAATTATATTAGCCTTATTTTTATATGGAAGTCAGATAAATGGTCCAATCATTAAACACAAAAATAGACCTGACAGTTAAAGCCACATCTTTTACCGCTTTTACCGAGTATGGACAAATTGTAATTGGCGACAAAGCATTTGAATTTTATCATGAATATGACCCTCGCAAATATATCCAAATACCATGGAATGAGGTTGATTATGTGATAGCATCAGTCCTATTTAAAGGCAAATGGATACCGCGTTATTCCATCGAAACTAAAAAAAATGGTACATTTACCTTTGCATCTAAAGAACCTAAAAAAGTGTTAAAAACGATTCGGATTTACGTTGACGGACAAAAAATGGTCAGGTCACTAGGTTTCTTTGACGTGCTAAAACGCGCTTTTTTTGCAAAAAAGAACAAAAAATAGTATTGCCACAATAATGAATGCCAATAAATTAACCATAAAATAAAACTTCCTGTTTTGTCATATCTATTGGTTTACGCTTAAATTAAATAAATCATAGTCGTATTATTTTATTCACTCTTTTTTAAATTAATATAAAGCAAGCAATATCACGCCACATCATCAACAAACAGTCATTGCACTTTTTGCTAGAAAGAGTATAATTCTGGGGCTTTGATTTTGTCCATGTTGGGCAGAAAGAAGATTATTTTTTAATTTAAGAGGATGTTATGGTAACTATTCGTTTAGCTCGTGGTGGCTCTAAAAAGCGCCCTTTTTATCAAGTAGTTGTCACTGATAGCCGTAACCCACGTGATGGTCGTTTTATTGAGCGCGTTGGCTTTTTTAATCCAATTGCACAAGGTAAAGCAGAAGAATTACGTTTAGATCTTGATCGCGTAAATCATTGGGTTGGTTTAGGTGCAACTGTTTCTGATCGTGTTAATGCACTAATCAAACAAGCACAAAAAGCTGCTTAATTTAGTAATTAATAGTCACTGTAATGATGAATACTGAGAATCTAATCGTTGTTGGTAAACTTGGTTCAAGCTACGGCATTCGCGGGTGGCTCAGGATTTTTTCGTTTACAGAATGTCCAGATAGCATTTTTGATTACACACCTTGGTATATCCAGCGTGCTGGGCAATGGCAAGAAGTAATCGTAGAAAGCTTTAAACCACATAATCATGATATGATTGTGAAACTCAAAGGCATTGATGATCGTGATCAAGCAATTGCATTAACCAATATCGAGGTGTTTGTTGATGCAGAAAAATTACCAGAACTTAGTAATGGTGATTTTTATTGGAAGGATCTCATTGGCTGCCGAGTCAAAACAGTTAATGGTTATGATTTAGGTCAGGTGACTGATTTAATGGAAACCGGTTCTAATGATGTATTAGTGGTAAAAGCAAATCTAAAAGATGCATTTGGTGCAACAGAACGTTTAATTCCTTTTGTTGACAATCAATTTATCAAACAAGTTGATTTGACAACAAAAATGATTGTGGTCGATTGGGATCCAGCTTTTTAATTGGTAAGGTAAAACTATGTGGATTGGCGTAATTAGCCTTTTTCCCGAAATGTTTCAAGCTATTACCTGTTATGGCGTAACTGGTCGAGCCGTTAAAAATGGGCTGTTAACAGTAGAATATTGGAACCCACGCGATTTTGCGCATGATAAGCATAAAACTGTCGATGATAGGCCTTATGGTGGTGGTCCTGGCATGTTAATGATGGTACAACCACTTAAAGATGCAATTCATGCAGCAAAAGCAGTAGCAGGTAACAATACAAAAGTAATCTATCTTTCTCCACAAGGGCGCAAATTAAACCAGCAAGGTGTTTGCGAGTTATCACAAAATCAAAAATTAATTTTGATTTGTGGACGATACGAGGGCATAGATGAACGCGTTATTCAAACCGAAATTGACGAAGAATGGTCAATTGGGGATTACGTGTTAAGTGGCGGTGAATTACCGGCGATGACCATGATTGATGCATTAGCAAGGTTTATTCCTGGCGTGCTAAATCACCAATCGTCAGCAAAAGAAGACTCTTTTGCTAACGGTTTACTTGACTGTCCACACTATACTCGACCTGAGGTGTTAGATGGAATGGCGGTGCCTGACGTGTTAATGTCTGGTCACCATGAAGCGATTCGTCGTTGGCGATTGAAACAATCACTAGGACGAACTTGGTTAAGAAGAGAAGATCTTCTTGCAAATCTAGCTCTGACTGATGAAGAGCAATGTTTACTCGCTGAATTCCAACAAGAATACAGTGACAAACTAAGCAATTAATATTTCAGTATAACTAGTAAGAGATAATATTATGAAAAATGCAATTATTCAGCAATTAGAACAAGAACAAATGAAAAAAGACATCCCGTCTTTTCGTCCTGGTGACACAGTTGAAGTAAAAGTATGGGTTGTTGAAGGTAACAAAAAACGTCTTCAAGCTTATGAAGGTGTTGTTATTGGAATTCGCAATCGTGGTTTACACTCTGCATTTACAGTACGTAAAATTTCAAATGGCGAAGGTGTTGAACGAGTATTCCAAACTCACTCACCAATTGTTGATTCAATTACTGTGAAACGTCGTGGTCAAGTACGTCAAGCTAAACTTTACTACTTACGCGCACTTCGTGGTAAAGCGGCTCGTATCAAAGAGCGCCTTAACTAAATTTTATTGGTTTAATAATTTAAAACCAATTAACACATATCAGATTAAGCATGGTCACCTTTGTGGTGGCCGTTTTTATGTCTGACAAAAATTATTCCCCTGCCAACTAGTTAAAGTTGACAAAATTAAAGCGGATTTTATTGTATTCTTTAAAAGGTAATGCTATGGATGACTATCTTGTTAATATCCTTGCCACAACTGTAAAGCTGTTTGCATTAATGACACCACCAGCGGTTTTAAGCGCATTTTTGAGCGGTACAAAACAGTATGATGAACAACTTAGGCGTAAAACAGCACTCAAAACATCTTGTGCCGTATTTATCATCGGTATTGTGCTATTCTTTTTTGGTAATACCATGTTTAGCGTTTTTGGTTTTACGCTTGATGCATTCCGAATTGGTTCGGGAGCATTACTGTTTATCACCGCAGTTTCGCTAATGAATGACTCACCAGAAAAAAATAAAATTAGTAGTGATGATGATATTAGTGTTGTCCCACTAGCAATCCCACTGTGTATGGGACCAGCATCCATCGGTACCATCATCGTTATGGGAACAAGTTCAATTGGCATTATACCAAATATGGTTGGTGCGATTTCATTATTTATCGCATCAATGGGTATTTATATCATGCTATTATGCGCCAAAAGCATTGCAAAAGTACTCAAAAATACAGGGATTGCGATATTATCAAAACTAACCGGGTTACTAATATCAGCTATTGCTGCACAAGTAGTTTTTACGGGAGTATCTGCTTTTTTAAAATAATGGGCATACATAATGGAAGGTATTTCATCATAATCATACAAAGCAAACACTCTCTTAACTCGGAGAGTTAAAACCAACGTGAATGGAATATTAAAAGCATTAACATCGAATATAATCACCTAAACTGATGCATTAGGTGATTACAAACTAATTTATGTCAATAAAGTTAATCTAATGTATTAGTTATTAAACAATTGCGTTTTTTATAGAAAACGTAAGAAGCTAAAATAATCATCACTAAAACTACTTCTGATAATAAAATAAAATAACCTGACTCACCAAACCAAACCCCAATAATAATCACAACATTAACAATGATAGAAATACCAGCAAGCCAAGGAAATAGCGGTGATTTAAATTTTATCGTTTCTTTTGGATATTTGCCGCTATTTACACCCTTACGAAATTGATATTGACACCAAGCGATAATAATCCATGCAAAACAGCCTACTTGACCAGTGCCTGCTACTAAATAAATATATAATTTTTCAGCTGCAATATATTTCGAAAATAGTGAGACTAATGCAATAACTGCAATAAATAATATGCCTTTTGTTGGTACGCCTCTTTGATTGACTTGAGAAAAGTATTTTGGAGCTAAGTTATCTTGCGCCATAGACCACAGCATTCTTGAACTGGCATAAATGGCTGAATTCGTTGCTGATATCGCTGCACAAAAGATCACAAAAAGCATCGCATACGAAGCAAATGTAATTCCTGCTTTATTAAATACCCACACAAATGGACTAATTTCAGAATGCACTGTTCCATATGGGTAAACGAGGGCTAATACAGCAATAGCTAGGATATAAAATAGAATAATGCGAAAAGCCACACCAGTAATAATTTTAGGTAACACCGACTGTGGGGATTGCGCTTCGCCAGCTGCATTACCAATTAATTCAACCCCTTGAAATGAGTAAGTCACGATAGTCATACACACCAATATGGCTAAAAAGCCATTAGGAAACCATCCACTTTGGGTTTTGAATGTTGGTAAGATATCAGTTTGGGTATATTGATGATAAAGTAAATAAATTCCCACCCCAATAAAAGCAATAATCGCGAGTACTTTAATGGTTGAAAACCAATACTCACTTTCACCAAAAGCACGAACAGAAGTTAAATGTACTGAAGTTATAACTGTTAAAATTAATAAACAAAAAAGATAAATAGGAATCGAAGGGAAAACTTGGTGGGCAATCATTGAAGCAGCAGTTAAATCTGCAGCCATAGACAAAACCCAACTTAGCCAATACAGCCAGCCTATGGTATAGCTCCAAATTGGATTTGGAATAAACATCAATGCATAGTGTTGAAATGAACCGGCATGAGGAAATGCACAAGAAAGTTCGCCTAAACATAGCATAGTTGAAAGCATTATGCTTCCGGCCATTAAATAAGCAATAATGGTGCCTAATGGACCCACAGTGCTCAGTGGAGCAGCAATACCAATAAATAATCCGGTACCAATTGATCCGCCTAATGAAATCATCAACAAATGACGATTTTTTAAGTTTTTCTTTAAATTACTACTGGGATAAGGGCTTTCTTGTGATTCAGATGTTGTCATATAAACCGCCTAGTAATTAATAAAAACTGCTGGTTACCCAGCAGCTAACATAAATTAATAAATAAACCGTTTTTCTACACCATTAGTTTGACAAGCCATTAGCAAGGCAGTGTAATCGAGTTCAAATCCAATCATATCGCCAACCCGAAGAGTTTTAGCAACATCTTCAATGTCGACCAACGTATGATCACTGGTTTGACCCAATACAGTAATATCATCATTGATAGGTATACAACTTTCAGCAGGCACATCTTGACGACCAAAAGCCAGCAAGGCTCGTTTACGTATACCATGATCAACAAAGGTTTTACTATTTAAAAAAGCATCTACTCCTAACTCGCCAACAGGCACTGTCGGTTTACTATTGAGTTCAATGATTTGCGCATATAATTTATAAATATTACTACATGCCTTATCAACAGGTTTATTTGAATGATGAAATTCGTCAAGATATTTCATATCTACATATTCAATACCAAACTCGTGTAAACCACCAATTCTCAAATGATTCAATCCTTCTGGCCAAATACCTTTGTCCAATAAGTGGTAACTCGTACAATTACCGGCCGATAAATATTTTATCTTAATATTACAAGATTGTTCTACTTTACGCGCTATTTCTAAAAAGTCTACTCCATTTTTAACTGTAGGTAGCACCGTACCATAGCAGTTAAAATTAGTGCCAAGCCCATAAAGCTCAACACCTGGTAAAGAAAGAATTAGTTTAACCGTATCTATAATTTCATCAATATGCTCAAACCAAATCCCTTCGCGTAAATCCCCCATATCGACCATTAATAAAACTTGATGAACTTTTTGTTGTTTAACCGCTTCATCAGAAAGTGCTTGAATTACTGCTTTTTCACTATTTAAGCTAATATCTGCATACTTAACAACATCACTGATTTCGCTTAAACAAGGGCTACGTAATAAGCAGGTTTTACAACCTAAAGCATCTTTTAATTTCTTAAGATTATATGTTCTTGACTCCGCAATCACATCAATACCGCCGTCAAGGACGGCTTTGGCCGTTTCAACGCAGCCATCGAAGACTTTATTAACAGCCATAACTTCAATGCCGTGTTTAGCTAACAGATCTTTTTCAACACGAGCATTGTTTTTTAATTTGCGTAAATCAATTTCTAATATAGGCTTGTACATATTTTTACTCCTCTATATATTATTACTGCTGCAAACGATTACGTTTTTGTGCTCGGTAATAGATCCATTCAGCTAAACCAAT
The DNA here is from genome assembly GCF_900103085.1 of Gilliamella mensalis. Lineage (GTDB taxonomy): Bacteria > Pseudomonadota > Gammaproteobacteria > Enterobacterales > Orbaceae > Gilliamella > Gilliamella mensalis. The sequence goes on from NZ_FMWR01000017.1 coordinate 142,197, forward strand.
AGCAAGCACGGCACCACCAACAATTTTAGCGATATACTCAACATACCCCCCCATATCAATTTGGGCAGGAGGAATAAACACTAATATCACTGCAAATAGAGTAGATAAGAATCCAAGTGCTGGTAATACAACCGGCATCACTTTACCTGGAATTTTAAAGCTACGCGGTACATCAGGTTGAGTAATACGCAAACGATAATATGCAATAAACATCACTAAATATGGAATAAAGTAACAAATTGTCGTTAATGCAGTTAACATCCAATATGCCGCTGCAATGCTCGGTGATACAAAGGTTGAAAAACAAAGTACAGTTACAATAATGGCTTGAATAATGAGTGCAAAAGCCGGCGTTTTGTATACTGGGTGTAAACGACCAATACGTTCGCCAAGTAAATTATCTTCTTTTGATGCTTCTTGTAGCATATAGATAGGACCAACTAACCATGAGTTGATTTGTCCTAATGCACCAAAAAATAAGCAAATTGCCATTATTGGTAATAACCAAGGCATATGTAACTCTTTGGCTGCTGCCTCCATTGCCTGCATAACACCCGCTACAATATCAGTATCAGCTGCCGGTAATAAAGTATTAATAGCCCATGTACCAACCATATAAATACCGACAATTACAACCGCTGAAACCAACATCGCTTTAGGGAAGTCGCGTTGTGGATCTCGTGTACGCCCTGCAATCATTGGTGCAACTTCAAGACCTGCAAATGCAAACATCATACTAGATAAAAATACGATAGTATCCCAACTACTTAGATCAGGAAGCCAATCACTAGCATGACTATAGCTTGTTGCCATAGGGTGCCCCATTAATAACCACACAATAGCTAAGACAACAATAATAGCAGCAGGAATAAATACACCAAGCCATGCACTAACACTATTAATAATCTTAGTCCATTGCATCCCTTTAATATTCATCAGTGTCAAAATCCAGAATACAATCATAGAACCTACACCAATAAATACCTGATTCTGAGCTAGCTCGGCACTAAACATGTATCCAATTGCAGTAAAACCGAATTGCAACATTAACGGGAAGAACAGCACACACGAGAATAGGAAACACACCACAACAATCCAACCAATGCGTTTACCAAAGGCCTCTTTAACCCATACAAAAATCCCACCATCTTTTGGCCAGCCAGTTGAAAGTTCACCACAAACCATGGCTAATGGGAAGAATAGACAAAATGCAGCAAGTAGCCAAAGCACCATTGCTGACGCTCCGTATGGAGCAACATTAGGAATTTGACGTAAACTCAGTATCGCAATGACATTCATAAACACAATGTCTTTGATACCAAGTAAACTTGAATCTTTAGAATCACTCATAATAACCTCACATTATCATATCTGGGGCATAAATTGCCCCCAGATAATTGATGATTAATATATGTCATATCCAACCATATCTTCGTAAGTATCTTCACGACGAATTAATCTATCTTTACCGTCTTTATCGATCATTACAACCGATGTACGAGGACGATTGTTATAGACTGTTTGGCTTTCAATGGTATAAGCACCTGCATCAAGAAAAGCAACGATATCACCAACTTGTGTGTCTTTTGGCATTAAGAACTCTTCACCTTTCACACCGACATGGTAATAGTCACCACCATCACATAAAGGACCGGCTAATTTAATATATTCATCATGTGCTTCATTGATTTTTGAAGCGTTATAAACATAGAAGAACCAATCAAAATGCTGACTATCAGATAAAACGCTATAACCTGCATCAACAAATTTCCATTCAACATGCTCTTCAATGTTGCCGTCTAAATCGTAATTAGTTTTACGTTTTTCACAGGCAACTTCAGTTACAAGCACGCCCGCTGAACCTGTTACTTTACGCCCAGGTTCAATACAAATTTCAACATCGGTGCGCCATTTGTGCACTTCGCTAATCACTGCATCAGCAAAGTCTTGTGCGGTTATGCCTGCATACATATTATCTTGCAATGGGTTACCATTTTCTTCGTCATATTTATATGGAACAGGAATACCACCACCAACATTGATTAAATCAAATTTAATACCAAGTACTTCTTCTAAACGACGTGATTCATCAACTAATACTTTAGTTGCTTTTGCAAAAGGTTCTGCTTCAGGTACTTGATCCCCTACATGCATATGTAAACCACGTAAATGTACATAAGGCATATCCAAAATTCGACGACAAGTCTCTTCTGCTTGTTCTAAATCGATACCTGATTTAGCATGATAAGCCGTTACTAGTTCTGCGTGAGTAGCAGATGGGACATTCGGTTCAACGCGCACACAAACATTTGCTACTTTTTTCAAACGTGTTGATATTTCATCAATAATATCAAGTTCATATAAACTATCGACATTGATGATATACAGATCATTTTGGATAGCAAATTCTAAATCCACCGGTTTTTTTACCACGCCGTTAAACACAATTTGACTACCACTAAAGCCGATTTCTAAGCATTTGCGTACTTCAAACATAGAATTCGCCTCAGCATAGATACCCGCATCTTTAATCGCTTTTAGCACGCCCATAACAGAACAAGTTTTTGAAGCATAGAAAATTTTTGTATTCGCATGGGTCTTAAATGCATCTTTAATTTCTTGCACATTACGATCAATTTCCTTTTCAGAAAACACATAAAAAGGGGTAGGATATTTTTTTGCTAACTCTTCTAAATTAACGCCATCTAAACATAATTTACCGTTTTCGGCACTGAAACGGCGATCTTTAGTTACAAGATCTGTGCGTAATTTGTTATAATTTGACATAATTGCGTCGGACATATGACCTCCAGTTAATTAGTGCATAAAAAGTACAAAAAAATAAAAAATGGTTTCTCACATATAGTGCAATCAGCATGCCAACTTTAAAATTACAAATAATCAATTTGTTAATAAAAAAAGTATAAGTAAAGATTTAGTCATTTAGTATAAAATATGTTTTTATGACAAAAATTTGTCATTTTCATATGATGGTTGAAAGGAATGTAAATTAAATTTGGCTAAATTTAGCAAATAATCCAAATATTGAAGGTACTAATATCATGACCATTGATCCTGAATTATTACAAGCATTGGAAATATTTAAACATTTTTTCGATTTAATCCATCAGCCGATAGCTATTATCGATAAAAATGGCAATTATATTTATTATAATCAGGAAAGCGCTGAACTGGATGGTTATCCTAAAGACCAAGCGATTGGCAAACCAATGCTTGAGGTTTATCCTAATTTAAAAAAGGAAGATAGTACGATGTTGCAAGCCTTGCAACTCGGTAAAGAATATCAAGACAACTACCAATCTTATTATAACCATGTTGGTAAAGTGGTTGATTACTTGCATACCACCGTTCCACTTTATAATGATAAAAAAGATATCATTGGTGCTATTGAAATAGGCAGAAACCTATCAGCAGTTCGACACCTACAAGATCAAGTTTTGAAATTAAACAGCAAATTATACCAAAATAAAGAACAGCCATTACCCGATATTGTTTTTGTATCAGAAAAAATGCAGAAAGTTATCGATCAAACCAATATGTTAGGGCGCAATGATGTTCCAGTATTAATTGTGGGCGAAACCGGAACAGGTAAAGAGCTATTTGCTCGTTTAATACACAAAACAAGCCAGCGCCGAGATAAAGCTTTCATCTCGCTTAATTGTGGTGCACTACCGACTACACTGATCGAAAGTACTTTATTTGGTACAGTAAAAGGTGCATTTACAGGTGCTGAAAACCGTCAAGGTTACTTAGAACTCGCTAATGGGGGTACATTGTTTCTTGACGAATTAAACGCGATGCCACTTGAAATGCAAAGCAAATTATTACGATTCCTTCAAGAAAAAACTTATTGGCAATTAGGTGGTAATAAAGAAATGCATTCTGATGTTCGTATTGTTGCTGCCATGAATGAATCACCAACAGAACTATTGAAAACAGGAAAAATAAGAAGCGATTTATTTTATCGATTAAATGTCGGTTTAATAAAACTTCCCGCTTTACGTGACAGAACAGAAGATATTCCCGTTTTAGCACGCTATTTTATTGATAAACATAAAAACGATGTTAATGTCGTAATTAGTGGTATCAGTCAACAGGCTCTACAACAATTAATGACCGCCCCTTGGCCGGGTAATGTGCGTATGCTTGAAAATGCAATTGTCAGAAGCATGGTATTACAAAACAAATCAGGTGAATTACAGCATATTACTCTTGATGAAGAGCTCTTTGAACTTAACAGTTCATTTTTCCAAGACGATAAGATACATAAACCTGACAAAACACCTATCAATAAATCTACTCATGAAAACAACTTAACTGAACAAGTTGAGAACTATGAACGGCAACTGATCATTGATGCATTAAATCAGGCCAATGGCAAAATTATCACGGCCGCAAAACAATTAAATATTTCGCGCACAACGCTACAATATAAGGTCAAAAAATACAATATTCACATGGGTGTCATTGATGATTAATGCAATCATCAATTAAACGCTTGAGCACACGCAAATGCACTGCTCCATGCCCATTGGAAATTATAGCCTCCTAACCAGCCTGATACATCAACAACCTCACCAATAAAATAAAGGTTCGGGTATGTTTTAACAGCCATAGTTTTGGATGACAACGCATCAGTACTTACTCCCCCTAGAGTCACCTCGGCGGTACGATAACCTTCTGTACCATTTGGAGTAATGCTCCAGTGTGTTAATGTATTATACAAGTCTTGCTGTTGTTTAAGATCTAGCTGCTTAACTGTTATGTCCTTTATCAAATTCAGTTTTATTAATTCTTCAATAAGCCTTTTAGGTAAAATTTTTGCTAAGCAATTTTTTATAGTTTGATTACGATTTTGTGCTAATAATGGTTTAAACGATGAATCAAATGTTAAATCGGGTAATAAATTGATAGTAATTGACTCACCTGCTTGCCAATAACTCGATATCTGCAAAATAGCAGGTCCTGAAAGCCCTCGATGGGTAAATAATAGATTTTCTTTAAAACTAATTCTTTTATTAGAAACTTCAACAGGAATTGCAATGCCTGACAAGGTTGATAACACATCCAGTAAAGGTTTATGTAATGTAAATGGAACTAGCCCTGCTCTTACCGGCACCACTGGAATATCAAATTTTTCGGCAATTTTATAACCAATTGAAGTCATACCAAGAGCAGGCATAGATAAACCACCAGTTGCAATAATAAGATTTTCACAATCAATCATGCCACGAGAAGTATGCAACTTAAATCCAAGCCCATCACTATCAATATCTTCAACTTGAGTTTGCATCATAAACTTAACATGCCCTTTTTGACACTCGTTTATGAACATATCAACAATATCTTGCGCTGAATTATCACAAAATAATTGCCCATGATCTTTTTCATGATAGGCAATATTATATTGATTCACTAATTGAATAAAATCCCACTGGGTAAAGCGTTTTAAAGCCGATTTACAAAAATGCGGGTTGCTAGAAATATAATTACTCGACTCCACTGTTAAGTTAGTAAAGTTACATTTACCCCCACCAGACATTAAAATTTTACGTCCCAGCTTTTTACCATTATCAAACACAGTAACATCATATCCTTTTTGACCGAGTAAGCCCGCACAAAAAAGCCCAGCAGCGCCAGCACCTACAATTGTAATTTTAGTTTGCATTATCGATAAATTTAGAATAAAAGATAACAAATTATAGCAGTATACAATTATCACTCATAGTCATTGGATTAAACTGTGGATTTTATACTTAAACAAATACCTTCCTCAGACTTCTTAACAAGAAAGAAAAGGACTTATGTCTAACATATTTACGCTAATTGAGCATAGGTAGCTTTAACTTATAAAAAATTATTATGGCATGTACCATTATTAGCTTCATTAATAATGCCAATATAAGTTATTATAAGATTAACTTATAAGTAATATTTATTTGACTAATATCCCTATGTTCTCTAATTTCTGATTCATTTAAGAAATGTGCAATTATGAGATGATTACATTGATAACCGCATGTTTACTTTTGTCGGTTTCAAGTGGCAAAGATGCTTAGCATCTTTGCCAAGTTCACACTCCTGCTGTTGATTCTGTTACTGTAAAAGCATCACGATCAAATGGATCGAAATAAACTTTTACTTTTGTGAGTTTAACAATATAAAGGCTCGAATTAAGGATACTTATTAACTCATAGACTTTTACTGTAGGTACTAAATACTCATAATATCATAATAATCAGTTGCTTATAATTTTTAAAGTTTTTATAGTTTTCTATCTTTCTATCAACTCTTTTGTATTTTTGCTTTGTTAAAAAATAGATAAGCAAGTATAGCAACAATAAAATTACCTAAAGCTGCAAATATCGTTACAACATTAAGAGTAAAATAGCTAAATAAAATAAATCCTGTTAAAGCTGCACCAACTGCCGCACCAAAAGTATTAATAGAATAAAGATGTCCAGTGGTTTGACCTATATTTTTCCAAAATTGAGCAATATAAGTAATTAAAATTGGAAGTGTTGCCCCCATTAAAAGTGCCGGAACAAGCACCAATAAAAAATTAACAATCGCAACAACGATCAAACTATAAACAATAAAAATATCCCCAATAAATAAGATAAGTTGATAACTAATTAGCCCAAATAAACCAATGCCAAATTCACTAAAACAAAAAAACTGTAGTGCTTTATTAGGGTATTTATCGACAATTTTTCCGCCACCAAGTGCACCTAAACCAAGGCCTAACATAAAGGCCGATACAATAATTGCAACAGAATCAACATCGGACCCAAACGCAGAATAAAGTGCCCGTTGCCAAGCAACTTGATAAGTTAATCCGCTCATTCCAGAAATAAAAAATAGAGTACTTAATAGTAGTAATTGTTTTTTGGTTAACATAAAGGTTCCTTATTTATTTCCAAAAATTCCGTATTTATATTCTGTTATCATATTGCTATCGGTAATAATTTCCGTTTCCCGCTCCAAATTATAAAGTTTTTCAACATCATCTAAACTTAATAATTTTGTCACTAAGGTTTTCTTATAAGCACCGTTTGCAAGTTGTTTTGACTCTTCATTAAATAACGGTCTACCATCTAAAACTAGCTTATCAAGACGCTCTTTACCAACACTTTCATCAATTTTAATTATTGAATCAGAAGCATAAATAAAGCCAAGTGTGCCCCAATATGCATGGTTAAATACCGATTGGGCGGTTTTTAATGTATCAGGTGAACGAGTACTATTAAAAGCCAAAATACCATCAGGATTTAATGAATCATGTAATATTTTCATCATCTCTTGCGATAATAAATTAGTTGAACCTGAACGCCAATGATAAGTGGTATTCATAACGATTAAATCATATTTTTTGTCACTATTTCGTTTAAGCCAACGCCGACCGTCATCAATGTAGATATTAATTTTAGGATCATCTAATATTGGTGAGACAACCGCATATTGCTTAATAATATCTAGATAGCCTTTATTGATTTCAATAGCATCAATGGTTTCTAATGTTGGGAAACTTGATAATGCACGAGTCCATGCCCCACCACTCACTCCAATAACCAGCGCTTTTTTAGGGTTTGGGTGGATTGCCGCTAATAAGTAAAGTCGATTTAGGTCATTTATATCAGTATCTGGATCTACATTTAAAATACCATCATACATCCTATTACCTAATATAATATTTTTTCTTCCGTAACTATCATCATCGACGATATGAATTACACCATAACGATTTTCTATATAATAACTGATGGATGCCTCTTCTTTGAGCATATTTTTGAAAATATAATCAGTATGTTTATCCACTAAATAAAAGCAACTACTACCAACTACAACAACACCAATAATAGAAAATATCGATTTTTTAATTATCATCAACCCGCCTAATAAGATACAAACGATACCGATTAGAATGAACATTGATGAAATAGAGATATAATCAAGAAAAATACCACCAATTAATAAGCTACCTAGCGTTGAGCCAACAATATTAAAGAAATAGACTTTAGATACAGATGCACCTACTTTTCCATCGGCAATGCGCGTACCTAAATGGTGTACGAGGGGAAATAATATTGCCTTTAAAGCTGCAACGATAAATATTAAAATACAACATATAGATAACCATAGTCCTAATGCGCTTACTTGAGTGGCGCATTGAATGATAAATGGCGTCAATATATCAATAAAACCCGCAAAGATTAAAACTATCCCACCAGCCAATAATAGGTTTGAATAGCGTGTACAAATCGCCTTACCTCTATTTGCTCCAAAGGCAATACCTAATAGGAAAAAGAACAGCACGATTGCAAAAGCATAAGGTGCGCCTCCCAACATAAAACTAACTATTCTAAACCAGAGCATTTCTTGCCCTAAGCTCATAAGTCCAACTAAAAGCGAAATACACCAAGCAAAATATTTCATAGCGATTTTTCCAAAAGGATGCTTATTATTTATGCTGAATTATAGTTAATAAAGCAATTAATTGCTACTATTTTAACCGATTAATAGTTTACCTCTAATTATGAAATATGAACATAATACAAACCACTATTAGCCTTATTAATAACACCAATATAAATTATTAGAAGATTGACTTATAAGTAATATTTATTTGACCAAAAACTGATTTTTAATTAACTTCACACCTAATATGGGATTAATGCCTATACTTTCTCAAATTATAAAAGCGATGAACTAGAGGCAATGATATGTTATATAATCAGCATCATGAAAAAGATAACTGCGGATTTGGGCTAATTGCTCACATTGAAGGGCAACCAAGTCATAAAGTGGTGCGTACTGCAATTCACGGTTTAGCCAGAATGCAACACCGCGGCGCCATTTTATCTGATGGAAAAACTGGCGACGGTTGTGGTCTTTTATTGCAAAAACCCGATCGATTTTTTAGAGTAATGGCACAAGACGCGGGCTGGCGTTTAGCGACTAATTATGCCGTTGGTATGCTATTTTTAAGCCAAGACGAAAAAGAAGCGCAAGCAAGCCGCGAGATTGTTGAAGAAGAATTAGCTGAAGAAACCTTATCTATTCTAGGTTGGCGTGAAGTACCGATTGATAAAAGCGTACTCGGTGAAATTGCGTTATCTTCATTACCAAAAATCGAACAAGTCTTTGTTAATGCGCCCGCCGGTTGGACAAAAATCGATTTAGAACGTCGCTTATATATGGTGCGTCGCCGAATTGAAAAACGGGTGAAAGACGATACATTTTACGTTTGTAGCTTCTCCAATCAGGTCAATATCTATAAAGGCTTATGTATGCCTAAAGATTTACCTCGGTTCTATTTAGATTTGGCTGATATCCGCATGGAAACGGCTATTTGTTTATTCCATCAACGGTTCTCAACTAATACCGTGCCACGTTGGCCATTAGCGCAACCTTTTCGCCATCTGGCGCATAATGGTGAAATCAATACCATCGAAGGTAACCGCCAATGGGCAAAAGCGCGCTCATACAAATTTAAAACGCCACTCATTCCAGACTTACAAGATGCCGCACCGTTTGTGAATGTCACTGGTTCTGATTCGAGTTCATTAGATAACATGCTAGAGCTATTCCTTGTTGGTGGAATGGATATTGTACGAGCTATGCGCCTGCTTGTTCCCCCTGCTTGGCAAAATAATCCTGACATGAACGAAGACCTGCGTGCCTTTTTCGATTTCAACTCAATGCATATGGAACCTTGGGATGGACCTGCGGGTATTGTCATGTCAGATGGACGTTATGCGGCATGTAATTTAGACCGTAATGGATTACGTCCTGCGCGTTATGTAATAACGACAGACAAACTTATTACCTGTGCCTCTGAAATTGGTATCTGGGACTATCAACCTGATGAAGTTGTCACTAAAGGTCGTGTTGGCCCGGGTGAATTATTAGTTATCGATACCGAAGAAGGTCGCATATTACAATCGTCTGAAACAGACAACGATTTACAAAAACGTCATCCTTATAAAGAATGGATGGCAAAAAATGTTAAACAGCTAATACCATTTGAAAACTTACCTGATGATAACATTGGTTCACGCAATTACGACGATACATTACTTGCCACTTATCAAAAACAGTTTGGTTATAGCGCTGAAGAGCTTGACCAGTGCATTCGTGTACTCGGTGAAAATGGTCAAGAAGCCACTGGGTCAATGGGTGATGATACGCCGTTTGCCGTATTATCAAGTAGACCTCGTTTAATTTATGACTATTTCCGCCAAAAATTTGCACAGGTCACAAATCCACCTATCGATCCACTACGTGAAGCGCATGTTATGTCGCTTTCAACCAGCATCGGTCGAGAAATGAACGTATTTGCCGAAGCAGAAGGTCAAGCGCATCGTGTGGCATTTAAATATCCAGTTTTAGTTTATTCTGATTTACAACAATTAACCTCGTTAGAGTCGCGTTACTACAAATCAGAAACATTAGACATCACTTATGACATTGATGGCAGCTTACGTGATGCCATTGAACAATTATGTGGTGATGCCGAAGCAAAAGTGCGTAATGGCACAGTCTTACTGATTTTATCAGATAAAAACATCGCGGCCGATCGCTTACCAATTCCGGCACCAATGGCTGTTGGTGCTGTACAACAGCGCTTAGTTGAAAAAAATTTACGTTGTGATGCCAATATCATTGTTGAAACTGCAAGTTGTCGTGATCCACATCAATTTGCAGTGCTGCTTGGTTTTGGAGCAACAGCAATTTACCCTTACTTAGCCTATGAAACCTTAGGTCAAATGGTCGATAATGGCACAATAAATAAATCTTATCGCGAAGCAATTCTTAATTACCGCAATGGGATCAACAAAGGCCTATACAAAATCATGTCTAAAATGGGGATATCAACCGTTGCCTCTTACCGCTGCTCAAAACTGTTTGAAGCGGTTGGATTACATAAGGATGTGGTTGAGCTTTGTTTCCAAGGTGTCACTAGCCGTATTAGTGGTGCTAATTTTGATGATTTTACACAAGACCAATTTAACTTATCGAAAAGTGCATGGTTAAAAAGAAAACCATTAGAACAAGGTGGACTACTTAAATTTGTCCATGGTGGCGAATATCATGCCTATAACCCAGATGTGGTACAGTCACTACAAAAAGCGGTCAATAATGGCAATTATGACGATTACAAACGTTATGCTGATATCGTCAATCATCGCCCTATTACCACATTACGTGATTTATTAAAACTCAATCCACCTAAAGATGCAGCTATTCCACTGGAACAAGTCGAACCTGAAGAATCGCTATTCAAACGCTTTGACTCAGCAGCCATGTCAATTGGTGCGCTGAGCCCAGAAGCGCACGAATCGCTTGCCGAAGCCATGAATACACTCGGTGGTTTTTCCAACTCAGGGGAAGGTGGTGAAGATCCGGCACGCTACAACACCATAAAAGTTTCGCGCATAAAACAAGTTGCATCAGGCCGTTTTGGCGTAACGCCAAGTTACTTAATGAGTGCTGATGTTATCCAAATTAAAGTCGCACAAGGCGCAAAACCGGGGGAAGGTGGTCAGCTACCCGGTGATAAAGTAACGCCTTATATTGCAAAATTACGTTTTTCGGTACCCGGTGTTACTTTGATTTCGCCACCACCTCATCACGACATCTATTCAATTGAGGACTTAGCGCAACTTATTTTTGACCTTAAACAGGTTAACCCTAACGCAATGATTTCAGTCAAATTAGTATCTGAACCAGGCGTTGGTACCATTGCAACTGGTGTTGCTAAAGCTTATGCTGATCTCATCACCATTTCTGGTTATGACGGTGGAACCGGTGCGAGCCCATTAACATCGGTCAAATACGCAGGCTCACCTTGGGAGCTTGGACTGGTTGAAACACAACAATCGTTAGTCGCCAATGGGTTACGCCACAAAATCCGTCTACAAGTTGACGGTGGATTAAAAACCGGTACCGATATTGTCAAAGCTGCTATTTTAGGGGCGGAAAGCTTCGGATTTGGAACTGGTCCAATGGTCGCATTGGGTTGTAAATATCTGCGTATTTGTCACCTTAATAACTGTGCAACAGGTGTTGCAACACAAGATGAAAAATTACGTAGCGAGCACTATCATGGCCTGCCTGAAAAAGCCATGAACTACTTCCGCTTTATTGCACGTAATACACGAGAAGTGATGGCAGAACTAGGCGTAAGTCGAATTGTCGATTTAATCGGACGGACTGATTTATTATTAGAACTTGACGGCATCACTGCGAAACAACAAAAACTGGATCTATCTGGACTGCTAAAAACCGCCACCCCACTCGAAGGCAAACCGGTTTACTGCATAGAAGATAACAAACCCTTTGATAAAGGGGTACTCAATAAAGAGATCATCACGCAAGCACAACAATTTGTTGATAACCGTCAAAGCAAAAGCTTCTATTTTGACATTCAAAACACCGATCGCTCGGTTGGCACAAGCCTATCAGGCTATATTGCCCAAAAATATGGCGATCAAGGCTTAGTCACCGATCCGATCTCGCTAAACTTCAACGGCACGGCGGGGCAAAGTTTTGGCGTCTGGAATGCCGGCGGCGTGGACTTAACGCTAACCGGTGATGCCAATGATTATGTTGGTAAAGGTATGACTGGTGGTCGTATTGTCATTCGTCCACCACAAGGTTCGGCATTTCTAAGCCATGAAGCAACCATTGCAGGTAATACCTGCTTATATGGCGCTACAGGTGGTAAATTATTTGCCGCAGGTCGAGCAGGTGAACGTTTTGCTGTGCGTAATTCTGGCGCAATTAGTGTGGTTGAAGGTATTGGTGACAATGGCTGTGAATATATGACTGGTGGCATTGTCTGCGTATTAGGCAAAACAGGCGTTAACTTTGGTGCGGGTATGACCGGTGGTTTTGCTTATATTTTAGATACAGATGGTGATTTTCATAAACGCATTAATAAAGAGTTAGTAGAACTATTAAATGTTGCCGATTATTCAATTCATGAAGAACATTTACGTGGTTTGATAATGGAGCATGCTCAACTTACTCATTCATCACGGGCTGAAGAAATTTTGGCTAATTGGAATGATTTTGCCAAACAATTTGTATTAGTCAAACCAAAATCCAGTGATGTCAAAGCATTACTTGGACACCGCAGTCGCTCATCGGCAGAACTGCACGTCCAAGCACAGTAAGGAGAACACGAAAATGAGTCAAAATGTTTATCAATTTATCGATTTACAACGTGTTGAACCACCGAAAAAACCGTTGAACATACGCAAAATTGAATTTGTTGAAATTTACGAAGGATTTTCATCTTCACAATCCCAAGCTCAAGCTGATCGCTGCCTCGCTTGCGGTAACCCTTATTGTGAATGGCGTTGCCCTGTTCATAACTATATTCCAAACTGGTTAAAATTAGTTAACGAAGGTAAAATTTTAGAAGCGGTTGAACTCTCGCACCAAACCAACAGCCTGCCCGAAGTTTGTGGTCGAGTCTGCCCACAAGATCGCCTTTGTGAAGGCTCTTGCACCTTAAATGCTGAATTTGGTGCTGTCACCATTGGGAATATTGAACGTTATATTACTGATGAAGCTTTTAAAATGGGATGGAAACCTAACCTATCGAATGTTGAACAAACGGGGTTAAAAGTCGCGGTTATTGGTGCAGGCCCTGCTGGTCTTGCTTGTGCTGATGTTTTAGTACGAAATGGCGTAATGCCCGTTGTATTTGATCGACACCCAGAAATTGGCGGATTACTCACTTTTGGCATTCCGGCGTTTAAACTCGATAAAGAAGTATTAATCAATCGAAGACGCATTTTTACTGAAATGGGCATTGAATTCCGTCTCAATACCGAAGTGGGTAAAACTATCCAACTAGATGACCTACTCAATGAGTTTGATGCGGTTTTTGTTGGCACAGGCACTTACCAATCAATGCGAGCCGGTCTTTCAAATGAAAATGCTGACGGCGTTTACGATGCACTGCCATTTTTAATTGCCAATACCAAGCACCTCATGCAACATCAACAAACCCAAGATGCACCTTACATTGACATGAAAAATAAACGTGTGGTTGTGCTTGGTGGTGGTGATACGGCAATGGACTGTGTACGAACCGCGATTCGCCAAGGCGCTACCGAAGTAACTTGTGCTTATCGCCGAGACGAAGCCAATATGCCGGGCTCTAAACGAGAAGTTAAAAATGCAAAAGAAGAAGGTGCAAAATTCCAATTTAATGTACAACCACTAAGCATTGAAATTAACAGCACTGGACAAGTGACAGGCGTAAAAATGGTCCGAACCGAGCTTGGCGAGCCCGACACAAAAGGTCGACGTTCACCAGTCATGATTGAAGGTTCAGAATTTGTCCTACCTGCCGATGCAGTGGTAATGGCATTTGGATTTAAGCCACATGCTATGCCGTGGTTGGAAGAACAAGGGGTTGATTTTGATGCACAAGGTCGAATCATTGCGCCAGAAGCTAACGGTTACCAAACGAGTAATGCTAAAATCTTTGCCGGTGGCGATGCCGTTCGGGGGTCGGATTTAGTGGTAACGGCGATTAATGAAGGGCGCAAAGCGGCAGAAGGCATATTGGATTACTTAGAAGTTTAACTTATATACCATTTCAACTTAAGATAACACCCGCTTATTTTAAGCGGGTTTATTTTCTACATCCTACAGTAGATTTTACATAATAATAAAAAAATAACTGATAATTTAGCTATAAAAATAAAGCAATTTCAAGCTGAAACGGTATAAAATCAAATATAACTTTATTTCACGTACATGTATCTTCGTATCACCAAACCTGAACTTTTTTGATTAAGCTTTTGATGAAAAATCCTCAAACCTTTTTTCAAAAACACTTGCCAAAAGCTTCAGGTAATTAAATAGTTGAACATAAAATAAGTTTTTGAGTTCTGTTGCGAGAGGTTTTCTTGTTTTTTACATTACGGAAAAGAACTTTTATTGTAAGTTAGCTATAAAAGCGTATTGATCACTAATTTTGTTAGTTCATTCCCATAACGAGGGCAACTTTTCCTTAGTTGCTAAATCTTGATTACTTCTAATCCAGTTAGCAACATTAGCAACAAGACCAAAGAGCAAGTGCTAAAATTTAAGGATAAACACATATCCCAGAGCGGAGGCTCGATGAATCTTCGCCGACAATAAAGCCCATATATGAGGAGACACCAAAGCTTTTACTCTTATTACTTATATCACTTGTCCAATAGATTACGTATTCAAATTCTGAATCAGGATAAGCATCCATCGCCCCCCATTCACTGAAAAAACCACCAGCTATTCGGCGATGGTAATTGTTACCTGATGATGACGGAGTGGCGCCAACTGATCCTTCGCAGGAAAGACCACTTGAATTATCACAAATCGCATTAGTAAGGTCTCTTACTTGTGTCAAACGATATCCTAAGTTTGAACACCAAGTTGCAGTACCGGAAGCTGAATTGTATCGACTTCCGCTACTGACGAACCACTTATTTAATTCAAATCCATAAGTTAATATCACTTTACCACTACTATCTTTACCAAGTAACTCAAATTTCTGTGGTAAGGCTGGTTTAACAATAGGACTAGAAGTTTGTTCTGCTACTGGGCCTGTTAAGGTAACTAGCACCCTGGAGCCTGTTGAATTTGGTTTTGTAGTGACTGTTATACCGCCCTTTGTGATAGTTGATGGCCAAGTCAGAGGACCAACACCTTCTATTTTCAAATAAAAATATAGACCATTCGCACCTGTGGTTGGAAAGTTAAGGTTGTAAGATTTAGGTGTAAAGGATTGAGGTATAAAACCCTCACTTGGTTCCCACATGTAAGCAGGACCAGCGTAATTACCTAGGTCCTCCACTGAACCAGTTGCTAAGTAGCAAATTATAGGGGAAGGCTTTGGTGTGATATAATAAGTTACTTTATTACCCCAAAAAGTTCGGCTATTAGGTATACCGTACTTCGTACTTAGACTACCAACAGAACTACTCAGCTCCACTTGGTAAGGTGCGTTACAAGTTCTTAACACATCATGACGTCCAACTGTGTGACCATATTTATCCGTGATATTAACCGTTAAAGTACCAGTTGCGGTTATTCCATCTACCTCTTGTCCATCACCATCATCATCAGCAGCCCAGTAGTTATTTTGCGTGCCATCAATGAGTTGGTTGTACTCAATTGAATTAGTTGTTGTTGGTACAACCATACCAATAGTTGAAAAGTTATCCTTTAGATCGGGCAACTCTATTGGTTTTGTATGTGATGAAGGATTATTTTTTGGCGTAATAATTTGACCATCTGATAGAGTGATACTTAATAAATCTTCCGTTGTACTAGCTTTAATTTTACCTCCATCAAGCATAAAATATGGTGCCGTACCTTGAATCGTGCTTGATGTATAAGCTGATAATGCCCGCGAACATGATGAATAAGGCAATAGAAACAAGAACATTAATGCTAAAGGGACTTTAGATGATAATAATAAGATTAGTGAAAATAATCGGCTAGAGTGATACCTTAAAACATAAAATACATAAGGTTGCCATTTCCAGTAGCTAACATAATACCTCATAACATTCCGCCTATCAAGTAATCTCTTTTATTAAACTAACTTAGCTTTACAATTAATTAAGTATAGACGTTTCAAAAAAACTTGCCACTTTTTTGGTAAAAGAATTGTAAAGTTTTGTTAATCATATCTTAATTATACTTTTGCATAAAATCTTAGAAACTTTATTAAAAATTTCCAAGTAGCACACACTTGAGTATAAAAATTAGTTTTTTATCGAGACGTTTTGTTTCAGCTGTTTTTGTTTTAGTGAAAGATTAAAATTTTCAGATGAACAAGAAGATGATAGATGCTATTTCAAGCATAAGATTGGTGCTAGTACATGTTTATTAATTTTAGTAATAATTCCTTTTGTAGTTTTATATTCATATTATCTTTCGTTAAGAACAAAATTCGTTTGATAAACGACTATTGATGAATAACTAATAATCATTGTTTAGATATGAATAATATTGCTTTGTGTGTAAACTAATAACATAACCTCAAAAATTTGAGGCTATCACATGACTAATTCAGCAATATTTTAGAACCTGCTACTTATCTATGTAGACGATAAGGTTGATCCATTACAATAAAGTCTTTTTCTTGCATTGCGCCATTTATCCATTCTTTAACGCTATTAGTTTGACAAATAGTGTCAATGTAGTTGGCTAACGTTGCCGATGTTTTAATACCAAAATTTTTGAGTCTTAAGCACATTGGCGCATAGAAAGCATCAGCAAGAGTAAACTCACCAAATAAGTAGTCAGATTCAGATGAATTAAGATTTAAGAAAGAAGATAACAATTCATCAAGATGAGAAATTTCGTTTTTAACATCAGCATGATCACGTAAAATAATTTGCCCTATTTCGAAAAACTCCGCTTCAATATTCATCGGTAAATGGTTTCGTATTGCTGGAAATCCTGAATGCATTTTAGCCACTAAACTTCGAGCTATAGCTCTTTTCTTAGTATCTGTCGGCCATAAAGCTAAGTTGGTATGTTTTTCAGCCAAGTATTCACAAATAGCCAAAGAATCAGATATAACCACATCATTATCAACTAAAATGGGGACTGTTCCATATTTCGATATTGCAAATACGGTTGCTTTAAAAGTAGAATTATCGTCAAAGTTATCAAATCGAATAAGCTGTTCATCAAAAGGGATGCAAAAATGCTTCATTGCAACCCAAGGTCGCATAGACCATGTTGAGTAGTTTTTATTGCCTATATAAAGTTTGTAATTCATCCCCAATCTCCATTTAATTTAATAATATAATGGATAATTCATATTTATCTGTTTTCGTGGTTTTGTTTTTATTACAAATAAACCACATGCTTACCTTTTTCTGGTTGGAAAGTCGCTTTGCCAAATTCATCTAAGAAATAGGCAATATGATCGGCTTTATCCCCCACTAAACGCCCTTTTACTTTGTTCCATGTCATAAGTACTATCATGGCATCAGGTTCACAGCAAATTAACATGGGTTGTTCAAACTCTTCGTTCCAATAAAACTCACCACCGTATAATTTATGGGCGGTGAGTAATAAATAACATCCGTATTCCTGCGATATCATGTTGAGTTGTTCTTCTGATATGCTGAAGTTCTTTTCAGCCAGTTCACTGATAATCATTTCAACGACAGAGATACTCTTTTCGGAATAATCGAGCTGATTAATACTCCAAGTTGGGCTGTTTAAAATGGCATTTTGTGCCCATGCTTCGATTTCTTGATACAGTTCGTTTTTTTGTTCAGTCATGATGAGTTACTTCACTATTAGGGTTAATTTGTTCTAGTTGTTTAACACTTTGCCACGCGTCTTCCATTTGTTCAAGCGTTGCATCAATTAAAGACAAATTTTTTTGTTTAAGTATCGATTCTACTTGCTGAAATCGCCGAGTAAATTTTTTATTAGCTTGCTGTAAACAAAGTTCTGATTTAACCCTTAAATGCCTAGCTAAATTGACGGTAGCAAACAATAAATCACCTAACTCTTCTTCAATTTTTTGTGGATCTTGTTTGGTTCGTTCTAATTCTTGCTCAACTTCACCAATTTCCTCTTTTACCTTATCAAGTACAGGTTTTATATCATGCCAATCAAAACCAACCGAGGCGCAACGCTTTTGAATTTTTTCAGCTTGCATTAAGGCGGGTATTGCTTGGGGAATATCATCAAGCAATGAGTATTGTGCTTTTTGATCGCGCTCTTTTTGTTTAAGTTGTTCCCAGTTAGGTTTTTCAACCTTATTTTCGGTAAAAATATGGGGATGACGATAAACTAATTTATCAGCAACCGCTAAACAGACCTCATCTAAATCAAAGCTTCCTTGTTCTTGGGCTAAATCAGCATAAAAGACAATGTGAAATAGTAAATCTCCAAGTTCTTTTTTTAATTCATCCATGTCTTGTTTATCAATGGCATCAAGTACTTCGTACGTTTCTTCTAATGTATATGATTTTAAAGACGCAAAAGTTTGAACTCGATCCCATTCACAACCATTAACAGGATCACGAAGTTGTTTGATAATAGCTTGTAAACGCTGTAATCCGTTCAAAATATCCTCCACAAATAAGTAATTGCTTAGTTTCATTGTAAAGGTTTCATCGCAAAAAGGTTATTTTTTAAAGATTAATTTCAATATATTTTGATGTTATTGGTAATTATTTCACCAAAAATAGCGATAAAATCCACAAAAATACGTCTATTTACAGAACTTCTAGCCGATAAAAGCGAATTAAGTATATAATACCCCCCTATTAAATTGACTTTATTAAAAATATGAATAATTTACGTGAACTTACTTTAAGAGGCACCATCCTTGGTGCCTTTATTACTGTCATTTTTACTGCATCGAATGTTTATCTTGGTTTAAAAGTGGGATTAACGTTTTCATCTGCAATTCCTGCTGCAGTGATTTCAATGGCAATATTGAAACTGTTTTCGGGATCAACTATTTTAGAAAATAACATGGTGCAAACTCAGGCATCGGCAGCAGGCACATTATCTTCCATTATTTTTGTGCTTCCTGGTTTGTTAATGATTGGTTACTGGCAAAACTTTCCCTTTTGGCTAACCTTTGCAATATGTGCCGCTGGTGGAATGCTTGGGGTTTTATTTTCAATCCCATTGCGACATGTAATGGTCGTTAAAAGTAATTTGCCTTATCCTGAGGGAGTGGCTGCCGCTGAAATTTTAAAGGCTGGTTCGAAATCCGATAATAACGAAGCTAATGATGGATTAAAGGATATCTTATTTGGTGGTGTTATTGCCTCTATTGTTAGTCTATTTACTAATGGTTTTCGTCTTTTATCTGAAAGTACCGCTTATTGGTTTACTGCTGGCAAGTCCATTTTTCAACTACCTTTGGGATTTTCTTTAGCATTACTGAGCGCCGGTTATTTGATCGGGATTATGTCAGGAATTGCTATTTTAATTGGAACCATTATTGGTTGGGTATTTGGCGTTCCAATTTTAAGTGCAATTACCGATTATGATACCAGTCTGCCTTTATCTAAAGTTGCAATGGGATTTTGGGCAAAAGATATACGCTTTATTGGTGCGGGAGTGATTGCTATTGCAGCGGTTTGGACACTACTTACGTTAATAAAACCAATGATAGAAGGATTAAAAATCTCATTTAAAAGTATGCGTTCAGATGTATCAGGAAACGATATCGCACCAACCGAGCGAGATTTATCACCAAAAGCTATTTTATTAATCATGGGCAGTATGTTAGTCATTTTGCTAACAACATTTTATTCATTTATTGCTGATAGTGGCTTATCGACAGGCGTGGCTTGGACATTAGTTTTTTGCGCAGTATTATTTGCTTTCATTATGGGCTTTTTAGTGGCTGCAGCTTGTGGGTACATGGCAGGGCTTGTTGGCTCATCAGCAAGCCCAATATCAGGAATAGCAATTGTTGCTGTAGTTGTCATTTCATTAATCTTATTGGGCTTAGGCGAAGCGAATGGTATGCTAGCTTCTATCGAAGGCTCCAACTTTGCAACAGCACTTGCACTCTTTACTACCAGCGCTGTATTAGCAATAGCTTGTATTTCAAATGATAATCTACAAGACTTAAAAACAGGTTATTTAGTTAATGCTACACCATGGAAGCAACAAGTGGCATTATTACTTGGCTGTGTTGTTGGTGCCATTGTTATTGCGCCTATTTTAGAAATTTTATATAACGCTTATGGCTTTACCGGCGCTTTACCTCGCGCTGAGATGGATGCAACTCAAGTTTTGGCTGCACCACAAGCAACGCTTATGACAACAATTGCTAAAGGTATTTTTGCCCATCAACTTGACTGGACTATGATTTTAATAGGACTTGCTTTAGGTGCTGGTATTATCGTTATTGATTTAATTCTTGCTAAAAATAAATTTAACTTTCGTATACCTGCGCTTGCTGTTGGTTTAGGTATTTATTTACCGCCAAGTATTACAACACCGATTATTATCGGTACTTTATTATCATGGATAATTAAACGTAATACTTACAAAAAAGCTAAAGCACAAAATTTAGATCCACAAGAGCAATTCAAAAAGGCTGATCGAAAAGCGGCATTAATTGCATCTGGATTGATTGTTGGGGAAAGCTTAGTGGGCGTTCTATTAGCCATTGTAATTGTGATTAGCATTACCAATGGTGGAAACGATGCCCCACTTGCAATACCTCTCGATTTAGGTATGTTACCTGATCTTTTAGGTCTCTTTGTTTTTGTTGGCATATGTACTTTTTTTATTCGCCGTGCTTTATCAGCAGTAAAAAAATAGTCCTGTGAATAATTAAATTTAAGCCCTTTTTGTTTTAACAAAGGGCTTTTTTGTTTAAATTGATTGTTTTATAACGTTCCTAATTTTGGATGATTAAAACAATTTTTTATTAACCTATTTTACTTTGAATAATAGACAAAAATACCATGATAGTTTTTGATTCAATCCAAGTGCGCCGAGGCGTTAACTTACTTTTAGATAATGCTTCAGCAACCATTAATCCTCAACAAAAAGTGGGATTAGTAGGTAAAAATGGTTGCGGAAAATCGACACTCTTTTCACTAATTAAAGGTGAAATTCAAGCAGATGCTGGCACATTAAGTATACCATCGCAATGGCAACTTGCTTGGGTCAATCAAGAAACACCCGCATTAGATATCCCTGCGATTGAATATGCTATTGATGGCGATCGTGAATATCGTCAATTAGAAAAGCAGTTAAATATTGCCAATGAGCAAAATAATGGTCAACAAATTGCGGTCATTCATGAAAAGCTTGATACCATTGATGCTTGGACAATTCGCGCTCGAGCGGCAACCTTACTACATGGTCTTGGTTTTTCTAATGAACAATTAATGTTACCGGTTAAGTCCTATTCCGGTGGTTGGCGAATGCGATTAAACTTAGCTCAAGCATTGATGTGTCGTTCTGATTTATTATTGCTTGATGAACCAACCAATCATCTTGATTTAGATGCTGTCATTTGGCTTGAAAAGTGGTTAAATAGCTATCCGGGAACGTTGGTTTTAATCTCTCACGATCGTGATTTTTTGGATCCATTAGTTAACAAAATTATTCATATTGAACAAAAAAGTTTATTTGAATACACCGGTAACTACTCTTCATTTGAGATTCAACGATCTACTAAGTTAGCACAACAACAGTCTCTTTATGAAAGCCAACAACTAAAAGTTGCACACTTACAAAATTATATCGATCGCTTTAGAGCCAAAGCAACAAAAGCTAAACAGGCACAAAGCCGTATAAAAATGTTAGAAAGAATGGAACTGATTGCACCTGCTCATGTTGATAATCCATTTCATTTTAATTTTAAGCCATCTGAATTCTTACCAAGTCCTTTGTTAATGATGGAAAAAGTTGTAGCGGGTTATGATGATAAAATTATACTAGAAAAAATTAAGCTTAATTTAGTCCCTGGTTCACGCATTGGCTTATTAGGGCGTAATGGTGCCGGGAAATCAACGCTTATTAAATTACTCGCCGGAGAACTTGCACCTAAAGAAGGACATATTAATCTCGCTAAAGGTGTTCAATTAGGCTATTTTGCTCAACATCAATTAGAATATCTACGCCCCGATGAGTCACCGCTTTGGCATTTAACGCAACTTGCCGAACCGAAAAATACAGAGCAAGAATTGCGTAATTATTTAGGTGGATTTGATTTTCAAGGCGATAAAGTCACCGAGCCAGTTAAAACTTTCTCAGGTGGTGAAAAGGCGCGACTTGTTTTAGCCTTAATTGTCTGGCAAAAACCGAATCTTCTTTTATTAGACGAACCAACTAACCATCTAGATTTAGATATGCGACAAGCGTTGACTGAAGCGCTAATTGATTTTGACGGTGCATTAGTTGTGGTGTCACATGATCGCCATTTACTACGTTCGACTACCGATGAATTCTATTTAGTCCATGATCATAAAGTTGAACCATTTGACGGCGATCTTGATGATTATCAAAAATGGTTAGCCGAAGCACAAAAAAATGATAACCAATCAAATGACGAAATAAATTCCCAAAAAAAAGAAAATACAAGTAATATATCAGCTCAAGATCGTAAAGAGCAAAAACGTAAACAAGCTGAATTACGTGCACAAATGCAGCCAATAAAAAAACAGTTACAAAAAGAAGAACAGATGCTTGATAAATTAACCCATCAATTAAAGCAAATTGAAGAACAACTTTCTGATCCTACAATCTATGACGCGAGCAATAAAAACGAACTTACAACTTTGTTACTAGAGCAAAGCCAACTTAAAAATCAATTAGAAGAAACAGAACTACAATGGTTAGAATTACAACAACAGCTGGAATCGTTTAATTTAGATTAAATTGATCATTTCGGTTAATAGGCTTGAGGTAATGGCTATCCATTGTCTATAAGCCAGCTATTTAAATTCATAGGTTATCCTCGCCAATGTTATCGACGATATCATAGATATACATTTTTGCCTGTTCAAAATCATATCCCTCAATACCAAAAACGGATGTGCAAGATATCATACCTTCAAGTATTAACATAATTAGGCAAGATGCTTGTTCACATGACTTTGTGCCTCCTAGACATTCAAAAATCCTATCTTGAATCCACTTTTTATGTTCACTAACAATAGCGCATATTTCTTCGCTTTTATTGTTATATTCAGACTTGGCTCGTACAAACATACAACCACGGTAATTATCATTCTTAAACCATTTTATATGCCATGAAATAATTGCATTGATTTTGTCTTTTTTTTCAGAAAAAACAGCGATAACATCTGTAAGTGATTTTTTAAAAAAATCATTCCGCCTAAGTAACACTTTACTTACAAGCTATAGGTTCGGTTTTATTAGTCATGGTTGCTTTAATAGTTAATAATATAGGAATCGAAGCACGCTGGCCTAACTATTGGTTGGGATATCACATTGATATGGGTAATTGATATGGGTAAAAGAATAAAAAAATCTAAAAAAGAATAGATTGCCTATATTATATTAATAATAAACTAAATTATGATCCTATAGTGGTTTTATCTACCTTGGCGACTCACTTTAATAAAATATATTAGATATAGAACTATTATTCTTAAATTCTCGAAAGGCATTATATTTATTTTATAAAAGAAAAACCACAAGATAGACTCTTGTGGTTTTGTAAAAGATATTGCTAATTCAGTAAAAAGCTATATCAAAAGATTAGCTCTTTTCAACTTGACTAAAATCTAGTTCTACAGGTGTCGAACGCCCAAAAATAGAAACGGAAACTTTTAAGCGGCTTTTTTCGTAATCAACTTCTTCAACTACACCGTTAAAGTCAGCAAATGGACCTTCGTTAACACGAACAAGTTCACCCGGCTCAAATAACGTTTTAGGACGCGGTTTATCACCAACTTGTTGTAAACGATTCATGATAGCATCAACTTCGCGTTGGCTAATTGGCGCAGGACGATCCGAAGTACCACCAATAAAGCCCATTGTTCTTGGTACGCTTTTTACTAAATGCCAAGTTGCATCATTCATCATCATTTCAACTAATACATAACCGGGGAAGAACTTACGTTCACTTTTGCGACGTTGACCACTTTTCATTTCAACAACTTCTTCGGTTGGAACCAATACTTCACCGAATGCATCTTCCATATTATGTAATTTGATATATTCACGTAATGATTGTGCAACACGTGCTTCGTAACCAGAATAAGCTTGAATAACATACCATCGTTTTTGTTGTTGTGTTTCACTCATATTAACGCCCTATTGATGTTAAATAAAAGATTATTGAACGGAATAAAGAATCCATTCCCCAAAGCGCTAAACCAACAATAACTGTGATAGCTGCAATAAGTAAAGTTGTCTGTGTCGTTTCTTTACGAGTTGGCCATACAACCTTTCTTAACTCTTTTCTAGATTCTTGTAAAAATGACAAAAATGACTTACCTTTGTTTGTTGTGATCGCAATAAGCAAAGTTAACAGCGAAATCACAACAACCACAATAATCCGAACGATTGTATTAGGTTGATATATATCATTAGGTTCAGCAAAATAAAAATTTCCCCAAACAACAAACGCAATCAATACTAGAACTAAACCCCATTTGAGTTTATCTAGAATAGTATTTGTATCTTGACTCTCGTTACTTACTAGCATATAAAACCTATGATTATGTTATTTATAGTAATATCTATTTTCCAAAATGCTCTTTTTATAAAAGCATTTTGCTAAACAGACTAGATAAGAAAGGGCATCAAATGATACCCTTTTCTCTTGCCACGAAGGCTTAATCACATTATTTGATAACTTTAGCAACAACACCTGCACCAACAGTACGACCACCTTCACGAATCGCAAAACGTAAACCTTCTGCCATCGCAATTGGGTGAATTAATGATACT
>NZ_FMWR01000024.1 GCF_900103085.1 Gilliamella mensalis
ATTGGGTGAATTAATGATACTGTCATTTTGATGTTATCACCAGGCATTACCATTTCTACGCCTTCTGGTAATTCGATAGTACCTGTTACGTCAGTTGTACGGAAGTAGAACTGTGGACGGTAACCTTTAAAGAATGGAGTATGACGACCACCTTCATCTTTGCTTAAGATATACACTTCTGATTCAAAATCAGTATGTGGTGTGATTGAACCTGGTTTTGCAAGTACTTGACCACGTTCGATTTCTTCACGTTTTGTACCACGTAGTAATACACCAACGTTTTCACCCGCACGACCTTCGTCAAGTAATTTACGGAACATTTCAACACCAGTACACGTTGTTTTAGTTGTCGGTTTGATCCCCACAATTTCAACTTCTTCACCAACTTTGATGATACCGCGTTCAACACGTCCTGTTACTACTGTACCACGACCAGAAATTGAGAATACGTCTTCAATTGGTAATAGGAATGGTTTGTCGATATCACGCTCTGGCTCTGGAATGTAGCTGTCTAATGCTTCAGCTAATTCAACAATTTTGTCTTCCCATGCCGCTTCGCCTTCTAACGCTTTTAGCGCTGAACCGCGAATAACTGGTGTATCATCACCTGGGAAATCATATTGAGATAGAAGTTCACGTACTTCCATTTCTACTAATTCTAATAACTCTTCGTCATCAACCATATCACATTTGTTTAAAAATACGATGATGTAAGGAACACCTACTTGACGACCTAAAAGAATGTGCTCACGAGTTTGTGGCATAGGACCATCTGTTGCTGCTACAACTAAGATAGCACCGTCCATTTGTGCCGCACCTGTGATCATGTTTTTAACATAGTCAGCATGGCCCGGGCAGTCTACGTGTGCGTAGTGACGAGTTGGTGTGTCGTATTCAACGTGTGAAGTGTTGATGGTGATACCACGTGCTTTTTCTTCTGGTGCGTTATCGATTTGATCGAATGCACGTGCTTGACCGCCAAATTTTTTAGCTAGTACAGAAGTAATTGCCGCAGTTAAAGTTGTTTTACCATGGTCAACGTGGCCGATTGTACCAACGTTAACGTGGGGTTTTGTACGTTCAAATTTTTCTTTAGACAT
>NZ_FMWR01000012.1 GCF_900103085.1 Gilliamella mensalis
TCACCTGAACAATATGAACAACAATATTACCAAAACGATAAAATGATAGAGATGGACACTGTCTAATATTTTGGCGAGGATCATTGGGGGGGAATGCATGGGATTTAGAAATTGGTTTTTTTCTAAAATTTATGTTGATAATAAAAAAATCAAGCATGGAGTTTTAGAAACAAATGCCAAGTTAGATAGATATAGCCTACAATTATCTGATTTTATAGAGAATTTTTATAGTATAAAAAAAGATGAAAATGAAAAAATTAATCAACTATTACAACACAAATTTTTTTTAGAATGCAAAATTAAAGAGTTAGAAGAAAAGTTAGATTTAGTAAGTAATAATTATAAATTAATTAATGGGTTAAATAATGCTGTAAATATATTAACTGAAAAAAACATTTCTTTACATAATGATATTTTTAATTTAAAACAAACCGTTAATCTTATTTCAACAAATAGATTAATCAATAAAGATACCAAGATTACATGTTTATTCTTAGTACATAATATTGAATCATGGGATGGTACTTTCTCTGTATATAAATTGATGCTTACTCATCAAAAATTTAATGTTATTGTTGCATCTATAAATAGGCGATATCCAGGAAGCCAAGTATTTAAAGATGAAGAATATGTACATAATATTTTGTCAGATTTAGGTGTACCACATTTAAGATTAAATAATATTAATTCATATGATGATTTAACTATCATCAAAACATTGGCTCCTAATATTATTTTTAGACAATCACAATGGGATAATGATATTCCTCCTGCTTTTAGTACCGATAATTTAAGATTTGCAAAACTATGTTTGATTCCCTATGAAATTATGAATTTTGTTCAGTTAGGCTTTAATCATTTATCAAGTTACTATCATACTTCTTGCTGGAAGCTTTTTGTTGCTAACCAGCAAACAAAAATAGAGCAAGAGCAACATGACAAGCTAAATGGTCTTAATGTGTTTGTAACAGGGCATCCTAAAGTAAAAGCATTAAAAAATGCCGCACCAATATGGCCAATTGTTTCAGAAACAAAAGAAAAAAAGTTTAGAGTATTATGGGCTTCACACCATAGTGTTGATAAAAATTGGAGTAATTTTAGTGTTTTTCTAGATATATATAACTATATGTTAAATTGGGCAAAAGAAGATAAGTCAATCGAATTTGTATTTAGTCCACATCCTGCATTGGTGACAGTATTGGAAGCAATAACTGACGAAGCACTTAAAAAAAATATACAAGAATTTTTTGATGAATGGAATCAATTAGATAACACTTATGTTTATAGAAATGGTCCTTATGGCACACTATTTCAGTCTTCAGATATATTAATTATGGATGGGATCAGTTGGTTATTAGAATATCAGTTGATGAAAAAACCACTGATATTTATTGAACGTGAAGATCATTCCCCATTTACAATAAATGGAGAGTTAATTGCAAGCGGCACAAATAGGGTTCGTACAGTTGAGCAAGCTAGGGAGCTAGCTTATATGTTTAAACGTGGAGAACCTGATCCTAATAGGAAAAATCAAGATATTGTAGTTGATACTTTATTATCAATAGAAAATGCTGCCGATAATATTATTTCTTCAATGTTGGAAGATATAAAATCTTGGTGAAAAAGATATTGATAATGGTGTCTAATTGACTGATAAATATAGTGGTTAGTATTACCACTATATTTTTTAAAACGTTGATAGATAAACGACAATTAACTTTAGTAATTAATATTACTAAATAATGATATATATTATTTCAAATTGAATCGAAGAAAACGATAGTAGAGTGTATAGAAAAACCAGATTATATGGTTATTTTTTTTAATAATTAAAAATTTTTTTTTGTCTTTATTATTAAGTCTTCCTTCATCAAAAAGTTGTTCTTTCTCATTAAAATTTGTATTTAATAAGTAGTTATTTATCTCTTTATATTTTAATTTTTTTATACAATCGATCATATATGAAATTTCGCGTTGAAAAACACACGCAGAAGCTAATTTTAAGATTTCCTGTTTATCCTTTTTATGGTAATTATTAATTAAGTAACATAGAATTTGCTGTCGTCCTTCAATATCGGAAAGCCATTTATCTTTTGACCATGAACAAGACATAATAGAACCTGAACGCTGAACGTAATTAAATAGATGTTCTTTAACACAATAACAATCTGATTTATTAAGTAGTTTAACCGTAAATAAAAGATCTTCAGAAATCATACGCTCCTTTTCAAAATAAATAAAATTATCAATTAAAATAGTTTTACGGATCAGCATACCAGAAAAATGAAAGTATCCGTTTCGTTGTAAATAAGAATCCAAAATACTTCCTTCTCTAAATGAGCAAGGCATTATTATTCGTTTACCCGTAGAGCTAATTCTATTATATCCACAGTAAACTAAATCAGCATTTTTTTCATTTTGTCTCAACACCATTTTTTCCAAAAAATTAGGCGAATACGTATCATCACTATCAATAAATGTTAAAAATTCACCATGAGCTAATGCAATACCTTTATTTCTAGCCATAGATACGCCACTATTTTCTTGACTATATAAAATGATATTATTATGTCCTCTTTGATATTCTTTTAGTATCTCAATTGAATTATCAGTAGAACCATCATTAATAATAATAATCTCATAATTTTTATAAGATTGAGCTTGTAAAGAGGCTAATGTATCTAATACAAATAAACTAGAGTTATATACAGGCATAATAATTGAAATTAGCGGCATATTTACATTCATTAAAATTATAATTCCAAACAATGTAGACAAAGTGTACATGTATAACATTCTGCTGTTAAAATTACAAATTATTAATTTATTGCATGGAATAATCTAAACCAATATTGAATAATACATTACTGTACATATTTTTCTTTCTGAAAATTTCTGCAATTAAATATTTGCATTTTTATGTTAAAAACATGCTATCATTTTGCAAATTTTTTTAGTTAAAAGTGGGAAAATTATGAAGTATGACTATTTGATTGTTGGCAGTGGTCTATTTGGCTCTATATGTGCTCATGAATTAAAGAAAAAAGGGTATAACATACTTGTAATTGAAAAACGAGATCATCTAGCAGGAAACATATTTACTGAAGATAATCAGGGCATTCAAGTTCATAAGTATGGCGCTCATATTTTTCATACTAATAATAAAACAGTATGGGATTATATAAATAGCTTTGCACAGTTTAATCGTTTTACCAATTCACCTATAGCAAATTATAAGAATAAATTATTCAATCTACCATTTAATATGAATACTTTTTATCAATTATGGGGAGTAAAAACGCCTAAAGAAGCGCAAGCAAAAATTGAAGAGCAAAAAAAATTATATCATATTGAAAATCCAAAAAATCTTGAAGAACAAGCAATATCGCTAATCGGAAAAGATATTTATGAAATATTAATCAAAGGGTATACAGAAAAGCAGTGGGGAAGAAAAGCAACTGAACTTCCTCCATTTATAATTAATCGTTTACCCGTTCGATTCACTTTTGATAACAACTACTTCAATGATAGATATCAAGGTATTCCAATTGGAGGTTATACACAAATAATTGAGAGAATGCTTGAAGGTATTGAGGTAAAATTAAATACAGACTTTTTTGAAAATAAACACAAAAATCTGGAATTAGCAAATAAGATTATTTACACAGGTCCGATCGATAAATTTTATGATTATCAATATGGTGCTCTAGAATATAGATCTTTACATTTTGAAAACGAAACAATTAATG
This sequence comes from Gilliamella mensalis, assembly GCF_900103085.1. GTDB lineage: Bacteria > Pseudomonadota > Gammaproteobacteria > Enterobacterales > Orbaceae > Gilliamella > Gilliamella mensalis. Next base: position 3,750 of record NZ_FMWR01000012.1, read on the forward strand.
AGTCAAATTATCAAGGAAATGCTGTAATTAATTATACTCAATACGATATACCTTATACTCGAATTATAGAGCATAAGCATTTTGATTATGTCGAAACAGAACATACTATTATCACAAAGGAATACCCGCGTGACTGGCAAATTGGAGATGAAGCCTATTATCCAATTAATGACGATAAAAATGCCACATTATATAGAAAATATAAAGACCTAGCAGACAAAGAAAAGCAAATTTATTTTGGTGGCAGATTAGCTGAATATAAATATTATGATATGCATCATGTGATCGAAAAAGCTTTAGATTTTGTAAAAACAATCTATTAAAAAATACTCCTGCCATTTAAAATGGCAGGAGTATCCTATAATAAATTAATGTTTTAAACATATCTATATTTTTAAAATTTTAATCCAAAAATCTCTAGATGTTAGTTTTCCAAAGTTATTTTCGTATTTTGTTAAATTAGCTTTGTAGTTCCGTTTCATTTTGAAAACATCAATATAAAGACAAAATAATAATTTAAAGAATTTTACACGTGAAACTCTCGCGATATAGCCTGTATTATTGTTTGGTTTATAATAAAGAATATTTTTAAATCTAAAGATATGATCATAGTTAGCACAATAATTAAAATCTTGATAAGCTATTTTGCTTTTCATAGGAAGCAAAAGACCATTAAATGTTAATTTTTTAACAATTTTTCTTCTGCGTTTATAAGTAAATACTGGATTTATTGAATCCATATTTATATCATGAAATTTTTCTACTTTCACAAAACTATTAATTTCTTTCCTAACTTCACTTAAATCATAATTATTAAACCAAAAATCGATATCTCCCAAAACATGGTGAAGCGCTAGTCTAATAGCTAATACTGTTTCATATTTATGAGAATAAAGCGCATCCAAATAAAAAAGTTTATACGTTTTAAGTATTTTTTTGATAGGGTTTTTTAGATAAAAGGAATTTATTATATGATTCCGTGTATCCAAGTACATATTTAACGGGCATGATTTAGTTGCAAAATTCTCCCCATAGCAAGCAATTCCAATTGGAGATATATAGTTAAAATCATTAGAAATACCAAAAAATATATCGTCTCCTCTAACAAAAAACGGAAAAGTATAATTTTTTATGGACTTAATTGGGAAAGCAAAAAACCACCATGCTCCATAATTTGCCTTCGGATGATATCCTAGTTCTGATACTAACATACTATGACGATCTGCAACATTGTAATTGTAGCAATTTGGTTTACAAATTGCATCAAACTGTGCGCCTTTTTCAATAAGGAAATCAGGTCTATCATCCATGAATAAAGATCCACTCACTACTGAATTGTCTTTTAAAGCATAAGATAAAATCCAATAGGCTCTTAATATACTTTCTGTTTCACAAGATGCGTCATCATCCATGAATAAAACATGTGTTGCATTGGTATTAGTTTCGTAATGAAGCAAACCACGCATAAAACCGCCTGAACCACCAGTATTTTCATTAGGAATGACATTTACACCATTAGCTTCTTCTTTTGTAATATTTTTAGAATTATCTACTATTGTAAAAAGAATTTTACTAGAAAAATATTTGTTATCTAGTATGTTTTTCTTTACTCTTTCAATAGCAGGCAATACATATTTTTTACGATTAAAATGTGTAACACTTATACCAAGGACCACATCCCTTTTTGGCTGTTCATAAGTATACCATCCGCCACCATTAAACACGACTTTATCGTCTATTGGAGAAATAGTAGTATATATCAATCCTCTATTTTCTATTTTTGATAAATCACATTCAAAAATAAATTGCTCGGAATTATTTAACTCAACTGTTGCACTCGCAAGTTCGTAATCTGTTCCTATTGTAGCAATAAATAACTTAATAATAGCTTTACCCTTTCCTCTTGCGCGAAATTCAACACGATCTAATCCACATTGTTCTTTCCAAACGGGCAATGATAAAGCATTATAATATGAGTCAAAAGATACGATTCCACCAGCAAAAATGATGATTTCATCACTAGAATAACTAATTAAATGTGAGTGCAAATATTTTGATGGATTTGAACCAAAAGTTTTATTTGGAATAAGAATATTTTGAAGACACGTTAAATTATTTGGAATCATATTATTTGCAGTTAGTAAATTGGTTGAAGTATCTTATTCTATCAAAAATACATTTTTTTACAAAAAAAACGAAATTTTTGTTAAAAATAAAACTTATTTTTAGATGCTATAGTGAGTATTGATTTTTTATTGGTAAAAGATTTATTTAAATTTCCTTATTATTAGTACAAAAATTAGTAAAATTCTATTTTGTGTTTTGATTGTTTTTGTTTAATCATTATTGGGTTATTTAATGTTTCGCTAGGTGTTCTATTTTAGAAGAGGGGGTAAAAAAACAATCTACATTATTCGAGATTTTATAACGCTAAGTTAGAAGAATAGCAGACTATTTAATTGGAATTAGAGTATGTATTATTTTTTTAAAACAATATTTAAGATAGCAAATTAAGCCAGAAAACAATTTTTTCTGATGTAGCCTATGTTTTGCACAATATCTCATTTGCATGGATGTGGTTGCTGGCAATAAAGGCGTTGATTCCCAAGGAGAACATGATTTTGCGTTAAGGAAATATTGAGAACATTCATAATTTTCAGCCCAATTATGCCATGGTTTAGTTGGACCAATATAATGAATTAATATTGTTTGAGCCATGATAGGGGCGTAACATGCTAATTTTGTTTTATATTTTAGTTCATAATTAATACTAACTTGTTGATTGTATTTTCTATCAAGATATTTAACTTTTTCGAGCAATAACAAGTTTAATACATCTTGATCTAGATGTGTGAATTTTTGTGACAGGTTGGAGTCAGAGAGCAACTCTAACGCTTTACTATTTATATTAAATTCTTTCCATTTTTTTAGATTAATTAGTAAAAAACCAGCATTAAAGTAACCTGATGATAATTTATGTTCATTGAGTCGGATCGCACATTTATCCCACCACGCTGGATCTTTTTCAGTAACTACAAAGGCAATATTATTATCGAATTGTAATGTAAATAATTCTTGCAGTGATCCTTTACATATAATATCGGCATCCAGATAGAGTATTTTATCTGTTTTTTCATAAAAAAAATCAGCAACTATAAATCGAAAGTAGGTTGCAATTGTCCAGTTTTTTGTTGTTGGGAGGTTGGATAAATTATTGTCATCCACTAAATAAATGCTTATATCCGTATTATATCTATAAGCAAGCTGCTCTAATTTCTTTTCAAAATCATCGTTAATGTAATTTGTGAATATATGAAAACTAAAATTCAGATTAGGATTAGCTAATAAAATAGATGTGATAGAAACAGCGCAACCTAAAAAAAAGTTTTTATCAATGCCATATGCAATGTTTAATGGATTAACGATCTGACTATTTTCAAATCTTATTCTTTTTTTTATAATATTATTTGCATTAAAATACATTGCTTGTTTCCTGTTGCATCATCCTTTAATAAAATTAATTGTTATTTAATTATTCATTATTGAGTTGTGCCTTCGAATACTGTGAAGAATAAAAACTTATTTTGATCTGATTATGTATTATATAGATAAAACAATTTTTTTCTAGTTGAAAAAGAATTGTAATTAAATTTTAAATTCATCGATTAGATATAGTATAATTGATGTTCTAATTAACTTCTTGTATCCCTTATGTCCAATAAATATAGCTCATTAAATACCATTAAACAGTTGTGGCCGTTTATTTATCCGCATAAAAAAGCATTAATTGTTGCAATTATTGCACTTTTGTTAAATGCAGCAACTGATGCAACTCTTATCTCACTAACAAAACCTTTATTAGATAATGGGTTAATGGATAAAAATTATGAGTTATTAATTCTTTTTTCGATTAGCATTATTGGGTTAATTGCACTACGCGGATTATCAAACTACTGTTCTACTTATTGCCTTTCTTGGTTATCTGGTAAAGTGGTTACTAAATTTAGACAGATGATTTTCAATCACTTAGTCAAAAGTCCTATCAGTTTTTTTGATAAAAACCCTGTTGGAGAACTTGTTACTGTAATCACTTATAATACTCAACTACTATCAAAAGCTTCATCGGATGCGCTTATTATTTTAGTAAGAGAGATTGCTTATGCTATTGGTTTATGTGTCGTTATGTTTTATGGTAATTGGAAATTGGCTTTAGTGTTAATTGTGGTTGTACCATTAGTTATTTTTATAGCTCAATTTATCGCAAAGAAGTTTCGGAATACACTTGTTTCTATGCAAAAAGGCATAGGCAATATTACAACAGCAGCAGATGAAATGCTGAAGGGGCATAAAGAAATTTTAATTTTTAATGCTCAAAAATATGAAAAAGATAATTTTTATTCAATTAATAAACTTTTTAGGAAAAGTATCTTAAAAATCGTACTTGTTTCGGGATTATCAACGCCGATAATTCAATTAGTTGCTACATTGGCTTTAGGATTAATTTTATTTCTTGTTGCAAGCCAAGCATTGGATATCACTCCGGGGTCTTTTACTGTGGTTTTTTCGGCTATGGTTGCGGTAATGCGTCCTTTGAGAGAGCTAACAAGTGTTCATCTTGAATTACAAAAAGGCTCTGTTGCTTGTGAGTCGCTTTTTGGACTTTTAAATTCGGCAGTTGAAGAAGATAACGGAACTATTGATTTAAAAAGGGCTGAAGGTAGTATTGAATTTCATCAAGTAACATACACATATCCAACAAGAACAGCGCCATCTTTAAATAATATTAGCTTTAAAATTAAAAAAGGTGAAACAGTAGCTTTAGTGGGGCGTTCTGGTGCAGGAAAATCAACAATAGCAAGCCTGATACCTAGGTTTTATGATGTACAAAAGGGGAAAATACTGGTAGATAGTATTGATATCAAGGATTACACTCTTGCTTCATTGCGGAAGCAAATTGGTTATGTTTCACAAAAAGTCCATTTATTTAATGGAACTATAGCGGATAACATAATTTATGGTGCTAAAAATCAGTACTCTCGAGAAGATATTATTAATGCAGCTAAACAAGCTAATGCGATGGAGTTTATCGAAAAATTAGAAAATGGCTTGGATACAGAAATTGGTGATAATGGTGTTTTATTATCAGGTGGACAACGACAAAGAATTGCTATTGCAAGAGTTCTTTTACGTGATAACCCTATTTTAATTCTTGATGAGGCTACCTCTGCGTTAGATAATGAATCCGAACGGTTTGTCCAACAAGCTATAGAGCATTTACAAAAAAACCGAACTTCTATTATTATTGCCCATCGATTATCAACAATTGAACGAGCAGATCGTATTTTAGTTATTGATGAAGGTAACATCATTGAAGAAGGCACTCATAAAGCATTATTATTACAAAATGGTCTTTATGCCAAAATGCATCAATTACAATTTAACGCTTAATTAAAAAAATAAATTATGAAAAAAAATACTAATCAATCAATAAACAATAATATTGATCGAGACTCATCAACGTGGCAAACTTTTTCTAAATTATGGCCTTATATTGCTAAACACAAATTGATTCTGTTTTTTTCAGTCATATTGCTTGTTTTTAGTGCATTTGCAGACACTTCGCTTATTGCGTTGTTACAACCTTTACTTGATAAAGGTTTTGTTGAAAATGATCAGCATTTTTTAATGATGGCACCTTTTTATATTTTTGGGCTTGTATTACTCCGTGGTATCGCTAATTATGGATATTCTTTCTTTTTATCTTTGATTTCTACCAAAATCGTACTTAATATTCGTCAGCGCCTTTTTAGTCATTTTGTCGATGCTCCGGTAAGTTATTATGACCAAAACTCTACAGGAAGATTATTGTCTCGCATTACCTATGATACTGATCAAGTCGCTTCATCATCATCCGATGCTTTGATAACAATAGTACGTGAATCAGCTTTTATTTGTGGGTTATTTTATACAATGTTCAGCAATAGCTGGCAGTTGTCTTTATCGTTGATTATCATTACGCCAATTGTTATTGGATTAATCTCTTTTATTTCTATAAAATTTAGAAGACTAGCTAAAAATATGCAAAATTCAATGGGTAATGTCACCATGTCCGTTGAACAAATGCTAAAAGGCCATCGAGAAATTATTCTTTTTGGCGCCCAAGATGAAGAGTCAAAAAACTTTGATAAAGTGAATAATAAATTTCGTCGCGATGGTATGAGATTAGTGTCTATTTCTGCATTATCAACGCCTATTGTTCAACTTATCATTTCGTTTGCTATCGCTTTTGTCTTATTTATGGCGAGTAACCCTGATTTGAGTATTAGTCCCGGGCAGTTTACGGTCGTTTTTTCTTCTTTAGTTGCATTAATGCAACCAATAAAAAGTTTAACTAGTGTTAATGCCGAATTTCAGAAAGGGATGGCGGCTTGTCAAACTTTGTTTGCTATTTTTGAACAGCCAATCGAAAAAGATAATGGAAAAATCAATATTGAGAGAGTTAAAGGCAATATTGAATTTAAGCATGTCAGCTTTACTTATGAAAATAGACAAGAGCCAGCATTGAAAGATATTAGCTTTTTGGTAGAGCCATGTAAGACAGTTGCATTAGTTGGGCGCTCGGGATCAGGGAAAACAACTATCGCAAGTTTGCTTACGCGTTTTTATGATATAAGTGAAGGTGAAATTTTAATTGATAGTAATAACATTCAAGATTTAACTTTATATAGTTTGCGTAATCAAATTGGATTAGTTTCACAAAATGTACATTTGTTTAATGATACTGTTGCAAATAATATCGCTTACGGGAAAGTTGGTGAATATTCTCGAAATGAAATAGAAGAAGCTGCTAAAAAAGCGTATGCGTATGATTTTATTGTAGGGCTTGAAAATGGATTTGATACGATAGTGGGTGAAAGTGGTGTGTTATTATCTGGCGGTCAACGACAACGTATTGCAATAGCAAGAGCTTTATTACGAGATACACCGATATTAGTACTTGATGAAGCCACTTCAGCCTTAGATACTGAATCAGAACAAGCAATCCAAAAAGCTTTAGATGTGCTACAAATAGGACGGACATCAATAGTTATTGCTCATCGGTTATCAACAATTGAAAATGCGGATAAAATACTTGTCATTGATAGTGGCAAGATTATTGAGCAAGGTAATCATCAAGAATTATTATCAATGAATGGATTATATGCAAAGTTATATCAAGGAAATTTTACAAATTAATATGATGAAGAATTTTTAAAATTTAGATATAAATATATTTTGCATGATAGGATATTAAAAGACATATGATTAATAAAGTACTAGAATGTATTAAATACTTGAATAGGCAGAGAAATTTAAAGGTAAAACCGTTTAAATTGGCTATTAAATTAGCTTTATTAAATCGAAAAAAAAAGGTAAGGTCTGCATTTTTTCTAGAAAAGTATCGTTCCGTAGCAATTCTTATGAATGATCAAGGAATTGGCGATGCAATAGTTACTTCCTATTTAATTAATGCTCTTCGAGAAAATGGCTTTCAGGTTTATGTCTTAGTAGAAAAAAGAATAGCCTTTCTTTTTGATAAATTTATTTCTGTTGATGGGGTTTTATTCTACGATAGGAATAAAAACATAAAACAGATAAAAGAACAATTACATAGTATAAGGATTGATGTCGCAATTGATCTTGTTGATAAAGGCCAAAATAGTGTAAGGCGCGCTCAAATAATTCAAGCTATCAATCCGTTACATACAATTGGTTTTAATCAAGATAAATATAAATTGTATGACACCTCAATTTATTATCACGAATACAAATCTCATATTTCAAAGAGAAGTCAGAAAATACTTGAATTTATGGGTATTCAGCCCACGCCTATAAGGTACTTTGTTAATATTCCAACCGAAGCTGAGCTTTCGGCTAAAGATTTTATAAGTTCGTTGCTTGCTTCGAATAAAAATATCATTATTTTTAATCCTTATGGTTCAAATGAGGCTAGAAGCTTTTCTAATTCTCAAATTGATACAACTTTATCCTTTTTATCACAATATGATAATTGCATAACAATTGTCGTGGGTGAAACTAATAAAATCTCTCATATTAAAGCTAAAAAAAATATTATTATCAATCCATTACCTACTTTTTTTCAAAGTGTTGCTTTAGTGAAGTTTTCAAATTTGGTGATTTCTGTGGACACTTCAATTGTGCATATTGCTTCTATTTATAATAAAAAAATGCTATGTGTTTATAATAATCGAATTATTGATAATAAGTTTATTAATAATTATGTGTGGGGACCAAATTACACTAATGCAATACAAATATTTACTAATGATCATTTAGGTACCGGACTTGGTGATCCGATAGCGAATCTTGATATTGGTATTATGCTCGAACAATTAAAATTAGAAATAGAAAAATTATAAAAATTTATCAAAAGAATAGGAATAACTTTGATGGATTTAAAGCAAAACAACTTAAATATTATTTAACATACCCTTATTATCAAGCACGGTTCAAGATAATCTAATAGGGGAAATTGGTAAATATATCTAAGTTAGATAGATCTAATTTTTTAATTTATAGGCTAAATAAAGTAAATAATATTTTAAGCCAGCGATGAATTTTTTCTCTTTGATGCTGTTTTTGGCATAAATACGATAATCATTAACGCGCATTTTGGGTTTATAACTTTTAAGTGGACTATTGGACCATGGTGTGAAGTGTTTATAAAAACGATAGATATTTTGGGCAAGTCCTGTATGTTCTTGATACCACATTTTTCTGGCGCCAGTAAAGTGAATGATATAGGGTAAAGATTCTTTATTATAAAAAAATGTTTCTTTTTGTTTATCGTCCATCCAAGTAAACAAATAATTCCAACTAGGATCTATAAATAAAACTTGATGCTGCAGAACTATATTTAGTGCATCTTGATCCGGATATATTAAATGTTTTTTTCTTGCTGACATTAAAATTTTATTTGCTTTATTTTCTGTATCAAAAATCATCCAATTATTAACATTAATGTATAAAAAACCAGAGTTGAAGTAACTTTGAGAAGTCAGTTCTAGCCTTTTTTGATTTTTGGCCATATTTTCGCTATCTAATGAATCTTGCGTTACAGCACAAACGACGGAATCTATATTTATATTTAAAATCGTTGATATGTCAGAAAAGCATAAAGTATCAGCATCTAAATAAATAAATTTATCAATTTTACCATGTAATAGCCTTGGAACAGATAGGCGGATATACATCGATCGGTTGATATGTTTTATTTTACTATTTTGAGGATCTGAATATTTATTTAACTCATCTATAGAAATCGGATAAACTGTGATTAATGGACTGATTTCTTGCAGTTTATGTTGTTCTTTTGGTGACACATCATATAAAAAAACATGGAAATGAATATTATTTTGCATATTATTTAGCATAATGGAGGTAATGGATACACCTACATGCTCAAGATAATTTGAATCTGTACAATATGCGATGTTAATTCTATTATTCATTTCTAATGCTCTTTAAAAACTTAACCATGTTATTTAGTCATTACAAAATCGATATGTCAATATAAAATTGATTATTACTTCATTGTTTAATTTAACGTATGTTACAATGATTCAATTTTTTAACATAGCCGAGTCATTGGTACAAATGAAAGAAAATCTTTTTATCAGCAAAACTAAAATATTATTTAATAACGTCGTAGAATCTCTACCTACCACACATATCGCATTTTGCTTTGATGATAATTATGCAATGCCAGCTGGCATTGCGATGTCTTCAGTAATTTTGAATAATCCCGATAAAAATTTGGTATTCCATTTATTTGCTAATAATGTCTCTAACGAGAAAATTATAACATTTAATCAATTTAGTATAGAAAATATTACCATAATTTGTTACGAAATTAGCGAGAATTTTGCGATTAATCCTGATACTTTGGTATTACATGTTTCGGCATCAACTTGTTTGCGATTTGTTGTGCCACAGATATTAAATAAAACCACTTCTCGAGTTTTATATTTAGACTGTGATGTGTTATGTACAAGTAATCTTAATGAATTAATTAAGATTGATTTAAGCAATAAATATGCTGCGGTTGTGCCAGATGTAAAAAAAACTCAAGAAAAACAATGTTCTGATTGTGATATCCCATATGGTGAATACTTCAATGCAGGAATGATTTATATTAATACGGATATGTGGGTGCAAAATAACCTCACTGAAAAAGCTTTTGCGATGATTAATAGTGGTAAAGTCTATAAATTTGCCGATCAAGATGTGCTAAATATTTTAATGCAGGGTAAAACAGTATTCTTACCTAAACGCTTTAATTATCTTACTGCGCTGACTGTAGGTGGAAAAGAAGATAATCTAATCGGCAATGATACTGTAATTATTCATTATGTCACAGGCAATAAACCTTGGTATAAACTATATTTAACACCACTTTATCAGCGTTATATAGCGTCTTCACCTTGGGCAAATGATAAATTATTACTAGCTAATGAGAATGCACCATCAACCACAAGAAGGTATGCAAAATTACTGGCTAGTGAGCATAAATATTTTTCTGCCTTTAAATATTACTTGCTCTATTTAAAACATAAAGCCTTCAAAAAACGTTAAGGAACAATGATGTAATTGATTTTAATAAATTTATTAATAAAAAATGAATTATTGTCATGTGATTTTTTGAATAATGAGCAGGTATTGTATATCCTTTTGTGTTTTAATGATAATTATGCTTTATCTGCTGGTGTGGACATTATTTATTTGATTGAAAATAATAAAAATAAGATCTGTTTTCATATTTTTAAACATGTTCCTGTAACTGAATATATTATTAATGATCAGTATAAAGCTGACTTTGGTGACAGGAACATATTAGGTCTAAAACGTTAAAGCTACTAAATAATAGTGATAAATATAAATATAAATATAAATATCCCAATCACGACGTGCTCAATATTGCAGTAGGTGAACGAAGAATGCTATTAGCGAAAAATATAATCATTTATTGGCTCTATAATAAATGGTACTAGGATTCCAATGTTCCAGATGATACTATATTGAGCATTACACAACTAAAATTTCCCAGCAATCCCATCTTATTTTCGATTGATGTTTAAAGAAAAAATATCTGTAGCATTCTTTAATTTATTTAATAGTAAAATTTACAAAGTAACGTGAATGAAGTTTATTGTTAACAAATCATAATATTTATGTCATTTTTATTACTTATTAAGTGTAAATTTTTTGACTAATTAATTATATTTATACACTTTATTGTTCTTCTGCTTTTTTATCTACAAGTATTCTTATATATCTTTTTTACCTATTTATTGTTATAGTATCATCAGTTTAAAGGTTATTAGTGATTCGACGTTATTATAACAATAATCCATTATTTCAATTAGTGATTTGCTATTTTCATAATATTATGTAATTCCAAAATTAACTTCTAAATTTCATGGTTGTATTGAACTTATCTCTTTTATTAGGTGCATTTTAAGTGATTGATGATTTTGCAGATAATGGCTTGCTAGCTAAAGCTATTGATGGATTTGTGGCAAGAGAGCCACAACGAAACATGGCAAGCAAAGTCGCAGAATCCATAAAAAAACAAAATTCTCTGGTTATTGAAGCTGGAACCGGCACTGGTAAAACTTTTGCTTATTTAGTCCCTGCATTACGTAGTGATAAAAAAGTAATCCTTTCAACTGGCTCTAAAAATTTACAAGAACAGTTATTCAGCAAAGATCTGCCTATTATTAAAAAAGCATTGAATTATACAGGTAAGATATCTTTACTTAAAGGTCGATCCAATTATCTTTGTTTAGAACGACTGTATCATCAATACGCAGCTGCCGGCGATCTTGATAAAGAATTACGTGTTGATTTAGCTCGTGTTAAAAATTGGTCAATTAAGACTAAAGATGGTGATACAAGCAAATGCACTACAGTAACAGAAGATAATCCAATTTGGCCAATATTAACCAGTACCAATGATAATTGTTTGGGTAGCGACTGCGAACATTATACTGATTGTTATGTGGTAAAGGCGCGTAAACGGGCGTTAAATGCTGATATTGTTGTTGTTAATCATCATCTATTTTTAGCTGATGTTGTTGTGAAAGATACCGGTTTTGGTGAACTTATTCCTCAAGCTGATGTAATGATTTTTGATGAAGCACATCAACTCCCCGATCTTGCTTGTCATTATTTTGGGCAACAGCTAAGTAGTCGACAGCTATTTGATCTAGCAAAAGAAATAAATCTTTGTTACCGTACCGAGGTTAAGGATATATCACAGCTACAGCAATGTGCAGATAAATTACAAAAATGTACTCAAGACTTGCGTCTAGTGATTAACCAACAACCTCCAAAAGGTAACTTACGTTTTTTGTTTAACCAAGAAGCGATAAAAAAAGAGCTATCCTATCTTTTAGAAGCTTTAAATTTTTGTCACGACGTATTGCTATTGGCCGCTGGGCGTTCGACAACCTTAGATAACTGTTTTGAACGGATCAATCAATATAGTACGCTATTAAAACGGTTGCAGGAGACAAATGTAACTGGTTTTAGTTACTGGTATGAAAGTAGTTATAACTATTTTGTTTTTGCGCTAACGCCATTGTCTGTTGCCGATAAATTTACCGAATTATTAACGCAGCGCAAAGGGAGTTGGATTTTTACTTCAGCAACGCTATCGGTCAATAATCAGTTAGATTATTTTACCAAACGTTTAGGATTAGCTGATGCTGATTCACTTATTTTAGAAAGCCCATTTGATTATATTAATCAGACAATTTTGTGTGTTCCACGTTACATTCCATCGCCAAATGAACAAGGTAATGCTGAAAAATTAGCCAATATATTATTGCCTGTTATTGAAGCTAATAATGGTCGTTGTTTCTTTTTGTGTACTTCATATGCAATGATGAATGCACTAGCTAAACAGTTTCGAGAATTAACCAAATTACCAGTATTAGTACAAGGTGAAACCAGTAAAGTTAAATTGCTTGAGCAGTTTATTCATACGGGCAATGCGCTACTTATTGCTACGAGCAGCTTTTGGGAAGGTATTGACGTTAGGGGGGATACCTTGTCATGTGTTATTATAGATAAATTACCATTTACATCTCCAGACGATCCTTTAATTAAAGCCCGTATGGAGGATTGTCAAATGCAGGGTGGTGATGCATTTTACGAGGTACAATTACCTGAAGCAGTTATCACCTTAAAGCAGGGAGTTGGGCGATTAATTCGTCATCACAAAGATCGTGGTGCGGTTATCATCTGTGATAATCGTTTGGTGATGCGACCTTACGGCGCAACATTTATTAATAGTTTACCACCATCACCAAGAACACGGGATATAAATAAAGTTATAAATTTTTTAATAACTAAAAGCTAAATGATAATAGATAAAATATTTTGGAAAAAACATGAGTACTATTTTAGCCATTGATACTTCAACGGAAGCTTGTTCGGTTGCTTTACTTTACCGTAACGAAATCACTCACGATTTTATTTTATCGGCTCGTGATCATACTAAACAAATATTACCGATGGTTGATAGACTTCTTAAACAATCAGACTGTTCACTTACGCAAGTTGATGCAATCGCTTTTGGTCAAGGTCCAGGCAGTTTTACGGGGGTTCGAATCGGCATTGGTGTAGCACAAGGTTTAGCATTAGGTATTGATAAACCAATGATAGGTGTATCAACGCTGATGACCTTGGCTCAAGGTGTTTATCGAACAACGCAAGCAACAAACGTAATTGCCGCAATTGATGCTAGAATGAACGAAGTTTATTTAGGTCAATACCATTACGTTAATGAGCAATGGCAAGCGGTTATTGCTGAGTGTGTTCTTAAGCCTGAAAAAGTAATCGAAAAAGTGAAGCATATCAGTCAAAATCATTATTGTGCAGGTACGGGGTGGCAAACTTATCCTGATATGATTAATCATATAAAACAAAGTGATATCTTATTGCCTCATGCTCAAGATCTTATTGTTATTGCCAAGGATAAATACAAAAAAGATGATCTGGTTAATGTAGAATATGTAGAGCCAACTTATTTACGTAACGAAGTTACTTGGAAAAAGTTGCCAGGACGATAACGACAATAACATAAAACAAAAAAGCCACTTATATGTGGCTTTTTTGGCTTAAAATTTGGGGAAGCTTTATTTATAAAGCCCTAAATGCTCTTTCGCATAGGCCTCAAAATCAGTGCAGCCACCGATCGGTTTTTCATCAATAAAGATTTGCGGCACAGTTTCAACAGGTTTGCCAACACTTTTAGAAAGGTCTTCTTTAGTAATGCCTTCTTCATTAATATCGACATAACGATAAGAAAAATCATCACGTTCTTGAGAAAGCTTTTCTGCCAGTTCTTTAGCGCGAACGCAATAAGGACAACCTTGACGACCAAAAATTACAGTATACATTATCACCTCACATAAGTTGTTTTATATAGTATAAGTACTATACGTTACTTTTAATTAAAAAAAAGTTGTTATACTTAGTTAATTAAATAGATTATACCTATTGAAAGCGGACTTGAAAAGTCAATCAGACTTTACGTTTAGAAGCTTGGACTTGGATGTTCGTTTTTTCACAATTTAGTATTTAGAGCATTAGTATAGCAGCAAGTTTAAAATTGAGCGTATACCACCTACTAGCCGGTTTTACCATCAAAAACAAAATGCCCCAAAAAAATTTAACTGAATTATACCTTTCTGTTACCAAAAAAAGTAACTTTATTCCCATAAAAAACTTCAAGACGATTGTTGATTTTTGTATTTTTTATATGGATTATATAATCCAGTCAATCATATTTTACTAAATATTAACTATATAGCATATGTTAGTTTTGGTTTGTTTATTTTTTTAATTACATGCAAATATTCAACTTTATTATGTTTATTGTTTGGTAGGCGTTATAATCTTCATTAATTAACTAACTGGATACGAATATGTTCAAAAAATTGTTATTGATTGCTTTATTGCTTCCTATCACCGTATTTGCTGCTAAAAAAGAGTGTAAGGTTAAACCTAGTTATGACATTACAATTAGCAACGAAAGTGTGCGTGTGTTTAATAATAAAAATGATTTAACTATTATGCCAAATGGTAATGTGATCTTTAATAAACAGTCAGTAACACTTAATCCGCCATTACAAAAAAAATTGGTTCTATTTCAACAAGATTTACGCCAGCAGTTACCTCTTTTAGAACAGCAATCGTTAAATTTTTTAGCTGAAGTTAAAGAAAATTTTGAAAAAGCAATAAAAAATCACTTGAACAATGATAATACGTTAAAAATTGAATTAAACAAATTATATAAACGTTTAGTCAGATTGCTACATGCTTCACTTATTACAGAAAATGGCAATACACGGTTTTCTTACCAAAATTTCAATAATCTAAAAAAAGATGGCGAAGATATCGGCCAACGTGTTTTTTATAATGTTGTAGGTGGTAGTATTTTACATCTTGATTTTTTTAAAAATTTGGGCGGAATCAAACAAATCTCCAAAAATGAGTGGAAAGCTCAAAAATCTAAATTAAAAGCTTTTGATGCTCATATTTGTTCAGTCATTACAAGTATTGATGAACAATATGAACAAATATTAACTCAACTTAATCAAACAATTCACAACTAAATAGACATTAATAAAAACTTTTGCGAAAATGATACCTCTATTAAAATAGCTAAACGGAAGCTTATGACTGCACATATAATTGATGGAAAAGCATTAGCACAACAAATACGAACTGACATTGCTAATAAAGTGAATTCACGTATTGAAAAAGGTCTATCTGTTCCAGGGCTTGCAGTAATTCAAGTTGGGGCAGATCCCGCATCAAAAATCTATGTCAACAATAAGCAAAAAGCTTGTGATGATGTGGGTTTTATTTCATTTGCGTATGACCTCCCATCATCGACCACTGATGAATTATTGGCATTAATTGATGAACTAAATCAACGCGCAGATGTGCATGGTATTTTAGTGCAACTCCCTTTACCTGATAATATTGATAAAACCAAGGTTCTTGAACGTATCGATCCAAGTAAAGATGTTGATGGTTTTCACCCTTACAATATTGGTCACTTATTACAACGCGATCCGATTTTACGGCCATGTACTCCTTATGGAGTGGTCAAAATGCTACAATCCACGGGTATAAATCTATCAGGCTTAAATGCAACAGTGGTAGGGGCTTCAAGCATTGTAGGTCGTCCAATGGCATTAGAATTATTGTTATTAGGTTGTACAACAACCATTACTCATAGCCGTACCGTCGATTTAGCGAAACACGTGAGTAATGCTGATATTGTTATTGCTGGCGTTGGCATTCCCAATTATGTCAAAGGTGAATGGATTAAACCGGGGGCAATTGTTATCGATGTGGGTATCAATCGTTTACCGAATGGTAAGCTTGCTGGGGATGTCGAATTCGAAACAGCTGTTAAACGTGCGGGATGGATTACTCCAGTTCCTGGCGGTGTTGGTCCAATGACTGTTGCTATGTTAATGAGTAACACCCTTGAAGCATGTGAAAAATTTAGTAAGTAAGTCAAATTGATTAAAGCTTACTTTTGCTCGAAATATGTATATTAAATAAAAAAAGGAATCTGTTATGATTATATTTCACACTAATTTAGGTGATATTAAAATCAAAACTTTTGACGATAAGGCGCCAGAAACCGTTAAAAATTTTGTTGAATATTGCAAAGACGGTTTTTACAACAACACAATCTTCCATCGTGTTATTAATAATTTCATGATTCAAGGTGGCGGGTTTGAACCCGGTATGAAACAGAAAAAAACAAAATCACCAATAAAAAATGAAGCGGATAACGGACTAAAAAATGATCGTGGCACTTTAGCGATGGCACGCACATCAGATCCACACTCTGCAACAGCGCAATTTTTTATCAATGTGGTTGATAATGATTATCTTAACTTCCGCTCCGCTGATGTGAATGGCTATGGCTATTGTGTTTTTGCGCAAGTTATTGATGGGCTTGATGTGGTTGATAAAATCAAAGTAGTTAAAACAGGGCGTAGTGGTATGCATTCAGATGTTCCTGTAGAAGATGTCATTATTACGAGTGTTACGGTTGAGTAATCCTGTTCGTTATTTTATCGCTGATATTCATCTAGCAGATAATGAGCCTGATGGTTATATGAGTATAACCGCAGGCTTTCTGTCTTTTTTACATACTCTCCCCGATAATTGTGAACTTTACATTTTAGGTGATTTGTTTGACTATTGGGTAGGGGATGATGTGAGAACAAACTTACATTACCAAGTTGCGCAGGCATTACAAGCTTTATCACAACGTAATATCAAAAAATATTTTGTCCATGGCAACCGTGATTTTTTGTTAGGAAAAAAGTACGCTAAGCAGTGCGATATGGTTTTATTGCCCGAGATTAATTGTTTGCTTAATCAAGATAAGAATATTGTTTTTTTACATGGCGATTTATTGTGTACTGACGATCCTCAATATCAAAAATTTCGAAAATTTATGCATAATAAATGGTTGCAAAAACTGTTTTTATTACTTCCACGCTCTGTTCGGCTTAACATTGCAGCTAAGTTACGGCAAAAAAGTAGCCTGCATAATCAAATTAAATCTGAATCTATTATGGATGTCAATCAACAAGCGGTGGTTGAAATGATGGTCGAATATAATGCGGATATTATAATACACGGACATACGCACAAACCTGCAACACACCACTTTCAAATTGAAGGTAACCGTGCAACTCGTATTGTGCTCGGTGCATGGCATGATGGCGTGACATATATTAAACAAGCACAAAATAGTAATACTTTAGCTCTTTATAACCATTCTTTTAAATAATCACTTTGTAAAACATGCTCGACTTTATCAAACTCAATCAGCTTGCCTTGATCTAAAATGGCCACATTATGGGCTATCTTTTTAACTTCATTAATATTATGTGTTACATAAATAATCGGTATATTTAACTCATTGGCTAACTTATCAATATATGTTAATAACTCTTTTTTTCTGGGCATATCAAGGGCAGAAAGCGGCTCGTCCATCAATAGTAATAAAGGATTAGTTAATAGTGCTCGACCGATTGCCACCCGCTGTTTTTCACCACCCGATAACATCGCGGGATAGCGATTTAATAATGGATGAATATTAAGCATATTCACGATTTCCTCAAATTTTGAAGGATTGAGGTGTTTAGTTCCATAAGTTAGGTTTTTAATTACTTTATAATGAGGAAAGAGTAATGGATCTTGAAATACAGTACTAATTTGCCGATTTTCTGGGGCAACAAATAGGCGTTTATCGCAATCAACCAGTGGTGTGTTATTGAGTTTGATATAACCTTGGTCGGGTTTAATTAATCCATTAATAAGGTTGATTAGCGTTGATTTTCCCGATCCTGAAACGCCTAAAATAGCGGTAATACCTTGGCAATCTATCGCATGATTGAATTGGAACGAAAACGAAGCAAGTTGTTTGCTAACCTGTATTTTTAACATATTGATTATCCTACTAGCTTCTTTTTATGCCATCGATTTAACAATTCTGATAAAAAAAGTGCAATGATTGACAGTACAATCGAAATGATACATAGCCGTAAGGCGCTGTTTTCACCATTAGGGATTTGTAGCAACGTGTACATTGCAAGCGGTAAAGTGCGGGTTTCTCCTTGAATATTTGATACAAATGTAATTGTTGCACCAAATTCTCCTAAACAACGTGCAAAGCCTAGCACAATTCCCATTAAAATACCCGGAAAGGCTAAAGGTAAAGTGATAGTTAGAAATACTCGCCATTTATGGGCACCAAGGGTGCGAGCCACATGTTCAAGTCGTATATCAATCGATTCAATGGCTAAGCGAATAGAACGTACCATGAGTGGAAATGCAACCACTGCTGAAGCTAAAGCTGCACCTTGCCAATTAAAGCTAAAACTGATATTTAAATTTTGACTTAACCACTCACCAATCGCACCTCGTCGACCCATTGTTATTAATAATACATAACCTAATACTACCGGTGGCAAAACAAGAGGAAGATGCACAATGCTATCAAATAGCGATTTACCAAAAAATTGACAGCGTGCCAATATCCAAGCGGTTAAAATACCTATTGGTAAACTAAAGCCAATTGCTGCAGTGGCTATTTTTAAACTAAGTAGTAATGTTTGCCATTCAAATTCGGTTAATAACATATTTGTATCAGATCACTCACTTGTTAAGTTACTTAGTTATAAATCCATATTTCTCAAAAATGGTTTTAGCTTGTGGTGAGTTTAAATATTGATAAAAATCATTTGCTTTTAAGTTTAATAACGTGATTGGGTATTCAATAGACCTAAATGTATCTGCAGGGAAAGTCCCTACAATTTTCACTTTATCGCTTATTTTGGCATCGGTGCTGTAGACAATGCCAAGGATGGCTTCGTTACGCTCAACTAACATCAAAGCATCCCGCACATTGCTAGCAGGGGCAAATTGTGGTGATAATTTGTCAAATACGCCTAAATTAATGAGAGATTGTTTTGCATAAAGCCCCACGGGAACGTGATCTGGATCACCAATAGCGATTCTTTCGTCTTTAGGTAAAATCGCTTGCCAATTGGTATTGGTATTAATTAAGACGTTATCTAATGATGAACTTTTTGGGGCAATAAGAACTAATGCATTTTTTAATAGGTCTTGTTTATTTTTCGCTATATTATGCTCAATAAGGTAAGTCATCCATTTTTGATCAGCTGACATAAAGATATCGGCAGGGGCACCTTGTTCAATTTGTTTTGCTAATACTGATGATGAAGCAAATGAAAATACAATGTCAGCATCTTGATGTTGAGCTTTATAGACCGTCGCAATATCTTGCATTACATTAGTTAATGACGAGGCGGCAAAAACAGTCAATTTTTTAGTTGCTGTTGCTGAAAAAGCCATCGTTATCATTACTAAAGCTCCAACTATTCCAATCAATTTTTTCATTTTTTCTCACAATACTAGTAAGTTAGTTTTGATGATTCATGTTTTTGTAGATATTTGGCTATAAATGGGATATTTCCATTAATTTGATAAATTGCCTAACAATCGCTATGTAAAAAAAAACATATCGATATTAGCAAAATTTATTTATAAAGTACAATTAAACTGATGACACGGAGTAATCAATAAGATTTGTTGCATATTTTGATGTAATGCTAAAAAGCGTCTACAATAAACACTCTTATCTCCTCCCAATTGGTTGGTCCTGCATGGTGTTAAATTATGTTGTCTCCTGAAATTTTATTGACATTGAATATTCAACAACAGTTATTTACTGATCCACGGCGTATTGCGCTGTTAAAAGCAATTGAACAAACCGGATCATTAAGTCAGGCTGCCAAGCAAATTGGCGTTAGTTATAAAACAGCGTGGGATGCTATCAATGAAATTAACAAATTAGCACCTAATCCTTTTTTAATTACCGTAATTGGTGGCAAAAATGGTGGAGGCACAAAGCTCAGTGCTTATGCTGTTAGGTTCATTCAACTTTATGATCTATTAACTCAGTTGCAACAAAATGCATTTAACATACTGAGTGATGACAAAGTCCCATTAGATGATATTTTGAAAACCACTGCAAGATTGTCATTGCAAACTAGTGCTCGAAATCAGTTATATGGCACAGTTAAGCAAATTCACACAAGTGATGTTGCTGGTTTTATTACTGTACTGCTCAGTGATAACCAAACTGAGTTAACAGCGTACATAACTCAGCCAAGTATTGAACGGTTAAAGTTGAGTACTGATAAAACAGTCTTGTTGCTAATTAAAACCCCTCTGATTGAATGGGTAAATACAAAAGAGAATGCGAATGAAAATCTCTTGTCGGTTACCGTTGAAAAGATCACAACAGATGGTAAATGGAGTGAAATTGCTTTTTCATTATCTTCTGGCATCGTACTTTATGCTAGCAAATTAGCCAAAGAAGTTGAACAAGCCACTCTAACTGTAGGTAAACAAACTAAGTTATGTATTAATCCACAACATATTATTGTTGCAACATTAGTTTAGCAATATGAGGTTATCATGCTACAAATAAAAAACGCACAGTTTAAAATTAGTGATTACCAAGGTTTTATCATTGAATCGTTGGTAATCAAGCAAGGGGGGCATGTCGCTTTTGTGGGGCGTAATGGTAGTGGTAAATCTATACTAGTTAAAGCGTTGGCTGGTGAGCAAACATTATTATCTGGCAACGTTATTAATCAATTTAAATCCATAGCTCATATATCGTTTGAACAGTTACAAAAACTGATTGATGATGAATGGAAGCGTAATAATACAGACCTGCTAAGCGAAGGTGAAAATGATACTGGATTAACCACTGAGCAAATCATTCAAGAAAATAATTTTAATCAAGTGCTTTGTCAACAATTAGCAACACAGCTTGGAATTAAACACCTATTAACCAAACGCTTCAAATATCTGTCAACCGGTGAAACACGTAAAGCCTTAATCTGCCGAGTTTTGATGCAGCATCCTGATTTTCTGATATTAGATGAGCCTTTTGATGGTTTAGATGTGGCATCTCGTGCAAATTTAGCAAAAATACTTGCGGACCTTGCTAAGCAGGGTATCACTATGGTCCTTGTTTTAAATCGATTTAATGAAATTCCTGATTTTATCGAAAATATTGGTATATTAGCTGATTGCCAACTATTGAAAATTGATACAAAGAACACAATATTAAACGATGCAACAATTAAGCAATTAGCAAATTTAGAAAATATTCTTAATAAGCCATTACCAGAAGCAGACGAATCACCCACGCAATTAGTGGATCAATTAGATCGAGTCACATTAAATAATGGCTATGTTTATTATGATGATAAAGCAATAATTAATGGATTAACATGGCAAGTCAAAGCCAAACAAAATTGGCACATTATTGGACCTAATGGTGCTGGGAAATCAACATTATTAAGTTTAATCACTGGTGATCACCCACAAGGGTATAGCAATGAGCTTACTTTATTTGGTCATAAACGTGGTTCGGGTGAAACGATTTGGGATATTAAACGCCATATTGGTTATGTCAGTAGTAGTTTACATTTGGATTACCGCGTTAGTTCTAGTGTTAAAACAGTGCTATTGTCTGGCTATTTTGATTCGATTGGTATCTATCAAACTACCAGTGATAGACAAGCTAAATTGGCAGATGAATGGCTACAGTTATTAGGTTTGCAAGCGCAAGCGGATAAACCTTTTCAATCACTCTCTTGGGGACAACAACGATTAGTGTTGATTGCCAGAGCTTTGGTCAAACATCCAACGTTGCTTATTTTAGATGAGCCCTTGCAAGGACTCGATCATCTTAATCGAGAATTAGTAAAATGTTGGATAGATCGTTTAATTAGAGAAGGGCATACGCAGTTGCTATTTGTATCTCATCATGCAGAAGACGCACCAAAATGCATCACTCATCGATTAATATTTGTCCGCAACTGTGATGGTAGCTATCAATATCAAGTTGAAGAGTTAAGTTAAATGATTAGTTAAATCTATTAAATGTTGAATTAACAATAGAAATAAACGTCGAAACAAAAGGAATTTTTTTTTGAAAATTTATCTTGATAATTGAAAAAAGTTTATAAAGGCTATACTTATGAAGTTATCCCCGTTACCTGTGGATAACTCTGTGAGTAGTTTATTGAAAAAAGTGCTAACCTCAGTCTATATCTGGATTTTTCTTGATTTGATTGCAACTTAATCATTAAATTAATTTTTGTTTTATATCAATATGTTACTATAAATCAAGCCGTAAATTAACTGTCTTTTTTATAATTTAGAAAGGCAACTGAACGAAAAATAGAAGATTTCTAAAGGTCAAGTCCTTTTGGGGATAATTTTTATTAATAGGTAAAATATTAGGTTGAGATGTAATGAAAAAATTTAAATTATGTTCCGAATTTAAGCCTGCGGGTGATCAACCTGAAGCAATAAAAAAAATTAATCAAAATCTTGAAGATGGGATTGCTCATCAAACGTTATTGGGTGTAACAGGATCAGGTAAAACCTTTACCATGGCAAATGTCATTGCTAAGCATAATCGACCGACAATTATTTTAGCGCCTAATAAAACATTAGCCGCTCAGTTATATGGCGAAATGAAGGCTTTTTTCCCTGAAAATGCGGTTGAATATTTCGTATCTTATTATGATTACTATCAGCCCGAATCTTATGTACCTTCAACCGATACATTTATTGAAAAAGATGCCTCAATTAATGAGCATATAGAACAGATGCGTCTTTCAGCCACTAAATCGCTACTAGAACGGCGCGATGTGGTAATTGTAGCTTCGGTATCGGCCATTTATGGTTTAGGCGCACCAGAAACCTATATGTCGATGATATTGCATTTAACAAAAGGCACTATAACTGATCAGCGTTCAATCTTAACGCGCTTGGCCGAATTGCAATACACGCGTAATGAAATAAACTTTAGCCGTGGTACATTTCGTGTTCGGGGGGATGTAATAGACATCTTTCCTGCTGATTCAGATGAACTTGCTGTGCGTGTAGAGTTATTTGATGATGAAGTCGATCGTATCGTCATGTTCGATCCACTTACAGGTAATAGCGTAAATGAAGTATCGCGGATCACAATCTATCCAAAAACGCACTATGTAACGCCAAGAAACATTATGGAAAATGCCATTGCGCAAATTAAACAAGAGCTTAAAGAACGTCAAAAAGTATTGTTAGATAATAATCGCCTACTAGAAGAACAACGTTTAACTCAGCGAACACTTTTTGATATTGAAATGATGACCGAACTGGGTTATTGCTCAGGGATCGAAAACTACTCGCGCTTTTTGGCTCAGCGTAATCCAGGCGATCCGCCAGCAACGTTATTTGATTACTTACCGCCAGACGGATTATTATTTATTGATGAATCGCATGTAGCTATTCCACAACTTGGGGCAATGTATAACGGTGACCGTTCACGTAAACTTAATCTGGTTGAATACGGTTTTCGTTTACCATCAGCGTTAGATAATAGACCTTTAAAGTTTTCAGAATTTGAAAAAATTATGCCACAAACCATTTATGTGTCAGCAACACCTGCCAAATACGAAATTGAGAAATCAGGTAACGAAATTATTGAACAAGTGGTTAGACCTACCGGACTATTAGATCCTATTATTGAAATTCGGCCGGTAGCTACACAGGTTGATGATCTGTTATCTGAAATCAAAATTCGCATGAATAGTGACGAGCGTGTATTGGTGACCACACTCACTAAACGTATGGCAGAAAATTTAACTGATTATTTGTCAGAACATGATGTTAAAGTCAAATATTTGCATTCAGATATCAACACGGTCGAACGAATGGAAATTATTCGAGATTTACGTTTAGGAAAAGTCGATGTGCTTGTAGGGATTAACTTACTACGAGAAGGTTTAGATATACCTGAAGTTTCTCTAATAGCAATATTAGATGCTGATCGCGAAGGTTTTTTGCGTTCTGAAAGTTCCCTAATTCAAACCGTAGGGCGGGCCGCTCGAAACGTGAATGGTAAAGCGATATTATATGCTGATAGAATTACCCCTGCTATGCAAAAAACAATTGACGAAACTGCTCGCCGTCGTCAAAAACAAGAAGACTTTAATGCAGCACATGGCATCACGCCGAAATCAGTACGCAAAGAAATTAAAGATGTATTAGAAGCTGGTTTAAGTACCAAGAAATCAACAGCTAAAGTACAAGCGTTTGAACCAGGTAAACCGTATCAGTATGTATCTGTTAAAGATGTACAGGAAAAAGTGAAAGAGCTTGAAGCAATGATGTATGAAGCGGCTAAAAATCTTGAATTTGAAAAAGCGGGTGTACTTCGGGATGAAATAAAAAAATTGCGTGCTGATTTTATTAAAGTGTCTTAATGGCTCACCTAACAAGAAGTATCAGGTCGAAATTACAATTATGGTTGCAGTAAAAGCTTAACTTTTACATTACCGCCGGTACTAGTCGGCGGTATAACCTTGATTATTTACTTTATTCTAATAGCTAACAACATTAAGTGTTTTTATTGCCAAGAGATAAAAACCTTACTATCCCAATCCCCTAAATTTTAGTGTATACTTTACATACATCCCATTTTAATTATTCAAATATTTGTTATGCATACTCAACCTAAAATTGCCATTGTAATGGGGTCTAAAAGTGATTGGGCTACCATGCAACACGCTGCAGATGTCCTTGATGCATTGACTATTTCCTACCATGTTGAAATCATTTCAGCTCACCGTACACCGGATAAGTTATTTCGCTTTGCTGAAGATGCTAAGCAAAAAGGTTTTAATGTGATCATCGCTGGTGCCGGTGGTGCGGCTCATTTACCTGGCATGTTAGCGGCTAAAACACTCGTTCCTGTGTTAGGTGTTCCTGTACAAAGTGCTGCACTAAGTGGGGTAGATAGCCTCTATTCTATTGTACAAATGCCGAAAGGGATTCCAGTTGGCTGTTTAGCAATAGGTAAATCAGGCGCAGCTAATGCAGCATTGCTTGCTGCACAGATCCTCGCTTTACATGATAAAACGGTTTATCAACGCTTATCAACATGGCGACTAACTCAAACTGATGATGTATTAAATCATCCTGATCCAAGAGTGAATGCATAATATGAAACTTAAATCCGTTTGTGTACTTGGTAACGGACAATTAGGACGAATGCTTAAGCAAGCTGGCGAACCATTAGGTATAAAAGTCTACCCAGTTGGACTCGATGTTCATCCGAAAGACATTCCATATCAACAGTCGGTAATAACAGCTGAAATTGAACGATGGTCAGATACCCCCTTTACACAAATTTTAGCTAAGCATCCTCATTTTATTAATCGAGATGTTTTTCCGGTTATTGCTGACCGTTTAACGCAAAAACAGCTGTTGGATGAGCTTGGTTTACCTACAGCTAAATGGTTTGTGCTAAATCAATCTCAAGATTGGTCAAAGCTATTTAGTGAACTTGGTAATCTATTAATTGTTAAACGTAGAACTGGCGGATATGACGGAAAAGGACAATGGCGTATAGCAATGAACGATCCAATAATTGTACCGGATGATATTTACCAGAACGCAATTGTTGAACAGGCCATTCCATTTGAAAAAGAGATGTCATTAGTCGGAGCCCGTAATACAAAAGGTGAAATGGTATTTTATCCGCTTACCAATAACTTACACCAAGATGGTATCTTAAAAATAAGTGTTGCTAAGCCAAGCGAAGCCCCAATATTGCAAACACGCGCGGAACAGATGCTGTCTGCTATTATGCATAAATTGAATTATATTGGCGTAATGGCAATGGAGTGCTTTATTGTTGGTGACGAGTTACTGATCAACGAGCTTGCACCTCGAGTACATAATAGCGGTCATTGGACACAAAATGGTGCCTCTATAAGCCAATTTGAACTACACCTTCGCGCAATATTGGGACTGCCACTACCTAAGCCTGATGTATTTACTACCTCAGTTATGGTTAATTTAATTGGTACAGATTTGAATTTCAATTGGTTAGCCATTGATTTAGTGCACTTACATTGGTATGAAAAAGAAGTCCGCATAGGACGTAAAGTTGGGCATTTAAACATAACACATAACCAATCTAACAGATTATTGAAAGCATTAGATGAACTATTACCGTTATTGCCTAATTATTATCAAAAAAGTGTTGCATGGGCAAAACAAAAATTACAGTAATTTAGTTAGTTAAACCAATTAAGGCGATTAAATTAAGGATATGGCATGATCGATTTTGGCAAAAAAATAAATTATAAGCGTTACGCTAGCAAACAGCGTGAACCACTGTCTGATGAGTACTCCATAGTACGTTGTTTTGAAAGTGATCGTGGGCGCATCATAAACTCAGCCGCCATCCGTCGTCTACAACAAAAAACGCAAGTTTTTCCATTAGAACGTAATTCAGTGGTTAGAACGCGGCTTACTCACTCTATGGAAGTACAACAAGTCGGGCGATACATTGTCAAAGAAATCATCTATCGCCTAGTTAAAGCTGGGAAATTAAAAAAATATGGGCTTGATAATTATGTCATGGCGATAGAAAGTTTAGTTGAAATGGCTTGTTTAATGCACGATATTGGTAATCCTCCATTTGGTCATTTTGGTGAGGCCGCTATCAATAAATGGTTTACACAGCGCTTAGGTCTTGGTAAATCAACAGATTATCCAGCGCTAGAAATCCATGATAACGATGATGACAAAATAAAAGAAATTAAAACCAAAATTCGCCAAGATCTATCAAATTTTGAAGGTAACGCGCAAGCAATTCGTTTAGTTCATACCATCTTACGTCTAAATTTAACTTATTCACAAATTGCCTCGATTCTTAAATATTCTAAACCAGCTTATTGGTCCAGTCAGGTGCCCGCTGAATTTTCTTACTTAATGAAAAAACCGGGCTATTATTTATCAGAAGAGCTATTTGTAAAAGAACTGTCTAAACAGCTTGATATTAAACCGTTTCATCGTTATCCATTAACCTATATTATGGAAGCAGCTGACGATATCTCATACTGTATTGCTGATCTGGAAGATGCTGTTGAAAAGAAAATTCTAACAGTAAAACAGCTTTACACTTATCTAGCAGAAGCATGGGGTCCAATTAAAAAAGGTG
Source organism: Gilliamella mensalis (assembly GCF_900103085.1). Classification (GTDB taxonomy): domain Bacteria; phylum Pseudomonadota; class Gammaproteobacteria; order Enterobacterales; family Orbaceae; genus Gilliamella; species Gilliamella mensalis. Next base: position 31,474 of record NZ_FMWR01000012.1, read on the forward strand.
ATTTGTTTGACACAGTGGTTAAACGCCCTTATGAAAACCTAACACAGAATGAATTTGATGCAATTGGTATCGATCAGTTTTTTATGTATCTGCGTGTTAATACGATAGCTAGATTGGTACCACATGCAGCTGAGCGCGTTATTGAAAATATTGAAGCCATTTACTGTGGCTCGTTTAATCATGCCTTACTTGAAGATAATGGCGCAGAATATAAATTACTTAATATTTTTAAGACAGTTGGCTTTAAACATGTGTTTAATCATGAGTCGGTCGAAAATATCGAACTTCAAGGATACCGAATTATTAGCGGATTGCTCGATATTTATAGCCCACTGCTTGATATGCCTACCGATGATTTTTTAAAATTGGTTGAGGACAAATATCACAAGGACTATCTTATTGAAACGCGCTTATATCATAAATTATCTTCAAAACATTGCGTTGCTTATGAGCACGCAGTTAGCAAACTGAAGTCATCAGATGAAGCAAATTTTGCTTGCATGGAATTTTATTACCGATGTCGCTTACTACAAGATTATATTAGCGGCATGACAGATCACTTTGCTTATGACGAGTATCGCAAGTTAATGGTGACATTCTAACGCATATTAACTGATTACAATGGTTAGGCACTAATATTACGCATTGGCACCAAATTAGTGCGCGACTAAATAACAATATATCAAAGCAATCCGTCATTATTTTGCTCTTTCATCTGTCAAACTAAACGACTGAACTTAAATTTTATAACGGCTACCTTTTATCTTTTCTCATAAATTCATCTTGAATAACTAGCTTTAATTCGAGTTATCATTTCTTGGCACACTCTTTGCAATGTTTACCTTGTATCTCATATTTATTAGGAGCGAAGGATGAAATTAGTCACTGTAGTTATAAAGCCTTTCAAATTAGAAGAAGTTCGAGAGGCCTTATCCGATATAGGTGTTACTGGATTAACTGTCACGGAGGTCAAAGGTTTTGGACGACAAAAAGGTCATGCTGAACTGTACCGTGGTGCCGAATATAATGTCAATTTTCTACCTAAAGTTAAAATTGATTTAGCCATTAGTGATGATCAACTTGACGAGGTCATTAGTACCGTGGCTAAAGCAGCACATACGGGCAAAATTGGCGATGGCAAAATTTTTGTTACCTCACTTGAGCATGTCGTGCGCATACGTACAGGTGAAACCGATGACTCAGCGCTTTGATTTATTGTAAAGGATATAACTATGTTGAAAAAAATTATTTTGCCTTTAGTTGCTTTGTTTTCATATCCAGCCTTTGCAAGTCAGATCACCATAGTTGATAAAGCAGATAATGCATTTATGATGATCTGCACTGCTTTAGTGCTCTTTATGTCTGTACCTGGTATTGCTTTATTTTATGGTGGTTTATTGCGTGCTAAAAACGTGTTATCGATGTTAACACAAGTGCTGGTAACCTTTTCGCTTATTGCTGTGTTATGGATTGCTTATGGCTATTCACTTGCTTTTGGTGAAGGTAACTGGTTTTATGGCAATTTTAACAACTTTTTATTAACGGGTATTGGGATTACCGATGTTTCAGAATCGATTTATGAACTCATTTGGGTGGCATTCCAAGGATCATTTGCTTGTATTACCTGTTGTTTAATTCCTGGTGCCTTTGCCGAACGGATGCGCTTTTCTGCTGTATTAATCTTTATGGTGTTATGGTTTACATTTTCGTATATTCCCATGGCACACATGGTGTGGGGTGGCGGAATTTTAGGTGATGAAGGCGCGCTCGATTTTGCGGGGGGGACAGTTGTGCATATTAACGCTGCGATTGCTGGAATAGTCGGCGCTTATTTAATTAAAAATCGTATTGGTTATAATCGTGAACCACTAAAACCATTTAACTTGCCTTATGTTTATCTTGGCGCAGCAATTCTTTATATTGGTTGGTTTGGTTTTAACGCAGGCTCATCAACACATGCTGATGAGATCGCAGGTTTAGCTTTCATTAATACAGTTGCTGCAACTGCAGCTGCAGTTTTAGCATGGACATTAGCTGAATGGTTTTTACGAGGCAAGCCATCATGCCTTGGTTCTGCATCAGGTGTCATAGCGGGATTAGTTGGTGTAACACCAGCTGCTGGGCTTGTTGGTGTAGGTGGAGCTATGTTAATTGGGTTTATTTGTGGTTTGGCTGGTGTTTGGGGCGTATCAACACTCAAAAGAATTCTAAAAGTTGATGATACCTGTGATGTATTTGGCGTACATGGCGTATGTGGTATTGTGGGCTGTATATTAACTGGTATATTTGCAGCAGAATCATTAGGAGGTGTTGGCTATGGGGAAGGTATCACAATGGCAACTCAAGTAGGAATACAATTGATGAGCGTTGTTACTTGCGTGATTTGGACTGCTGTGGTGGCTTATATAGCTTATAAAATTGCTGATATATGTGTTGGCTTGCGTGTTTCGGAAGAACATGAACGAGAAGGTCTAGATATAAACAGCCATGGTGAAAGTGCTTTTAATAGTTAATCGTTAAGTAAACTTATCATTAATTAACCATTACTATAAGAAGAAATGACTTAAACTAAAAATAATTTACAGGGATGACCCCTGTAAATTATGGCTTTTATTAATTATTGTTAAAAACATCTTTTTTAATCATCCCAAAGCATAATTGCATTATCTTCAGTTAAGATTAAAGGTGGAGCAAAAAGGTACTCTTTTACTTTTGTCGGTAAAACTTGCATATCATTAAAATTAAATTGTAATTCAGGATAAACATTAGCGATTTCTTTTATCCGAGTATTTATTAATTCCTTTACTTTATTTGACTCTTTGGCAATGGCGATGTCGTCTTTTAACATGCCAATTTGTTTTTTATGGTGTTCTGACTCAAATATCTCATGAAAGATAAAAGAAAACCCGCCTTTATTATTGCCCTTGTGCATATCATGATACTCTCTATATTCAGAATGGTGTAATTTAAGTTCCTTAACACGCAAAGCGATAATCTCATCAATATGATCAGTATAATAATTTAATGTTGGATCTAAATAAGCAAGTGTTCTGTGCTCAGGTATTGAATCGTTACTATGTACTAAGGTAAATAAAGGTTTTTTATATGTCTTCATTCTGTAATTTCCTTTTTAATTAAGATAAAAAGGTAATAAGGCCTCCAATGAAGAAAACGAATATTACTTTTTTATGTAAAATGTTTCAGGTTAACATAATGCTTAAATATAAAAATAAACAAAAATTCAAATGGTTAATGATATTTTCATTAGATATTCAAATTAATTTAAATTTCAAAGCACACAAGCTTAAAACATAAAATACCATTAGAAACGGCTACTTTCAGAAAAATAGTTAGATTGTAAATAGTCTTATTTACTTATAAGTCTTGTCTAAAGGCTAATACGGGATGTTATCAATACAGCAAGACGTTTTACTTAATACTAGAAAAACATCTCAATAAGCGAATAACCAACTATTTTAAATAGTGAACTAATACTATTTCACAGTAGCTATATTTCTATAAGACACATTTAATTTTGGAAAGTTCAATAATATTGCTAGATTTAATTTTTTTTGTAAAAATTTTTCCTAAAATCTTACTGATAAATGCGCAGTAAGATTGATGAGTGTACCATAATAATTTTTAATATATTTGACTATTAAAGCTATTTACACTATTCAAGCTATTAAAAATAGTGCGAATTATCGAATTATTTGAATTTTAAGTAAACCTTAATAAGGTTAGCTATATTTATCAGACGACCATAGATATAGCGATGATAGATTTAATTTTCAACACCTTTATTATCATTACTTTATTCCTTTTGCAATTTTAGCCAATAAAATTCGATAATGATTATTATCAACTAAGATAAAAAGGATACTTTATATCACTTTTTGCTAAATAATAAATACGCTAAGTTATTAGCATTTTTTGTTAAGTATTTTGTAAGTAATTAATAATGAACTTCTAGGGCATTAGATTGATTCAACGATGTGAACATAACTCAAGAATATTTAAAATTAAGCAGAACAAATTCCAAATTTGTTTGTAAATGTCAGTTTGATTGACTTAAATAGAGTGAATGTGAGCCTCAATTACTTTTGAACTGAAATTATCAAAAATAAAATAAAGAAAAAGGTAGGAGGGGATTGCTCCTACCCAATAATCTACAATTAAGCAGTTTTTTTGATATGTTTTAAGTTAGATAAAGCAATTGCGAGTAATATGATAATCACCCCAATCCATTGGGTAAAATAGACTGCTTCATGCAAATAAAAAAACGAACATGTCACAGCAACAGGTAATTCAGCAGCTGAAAGAATCGCACTTAATGAAATACCAATTTTAGGAATTCCAATTGAAAATAAAAAAGGTGGCAATACCGTTCCAAGTAATGCTAATAAAAATCCTAATTGATACAGTTTATCGTTAATATCAAGTTTGAAGAAAAACAAAGGTGGAAAAATTAAAAATGTAATAAAACATGCACCAGTAATCATCAATGCGCTTTTTTCAAGTTTAGGTAATTCATTACCAATATTGCTGCTAGTACTAATAAAGAGCGAATACATTAGTGCAGCTAAAAAACCAAAAAAACAACCTTTTAAATTTAAAGTAATATCTTGGTTAAACATGCCAGCAGCCAAGCTACTACCCAATATAATTACAATTACTGTTGCAAGTTGAATAATCGTAGGTTTATTTTTAAAAATAACAAAATCGATAATGATGCTAATCCACAAATATTGCATTAATAAAATGATCGCAATTGATGCAGGTACTAACTGAACGCATTGATAATAACAAATACCTACTAATCCAGGAAAGAGACCAACGACGCAAACTTTCCATTTCTTTGTTGATTCAGGACTTTGAGTTGTCGATGTTGCTAATTGCGTGTTAGTTGATGCAGATACTTTGGGTTTGTGTATAGCTTTAACAATAAAATGAATACTCCACAACATTAGCATACCTAAAAAACACTGGATACCTGTAACTTCTCCTAATGTATAGCCCGCTTTATAAGCTGTTTTTACAATTGAAGATAGCACACCAAAACTGCATGCGCCTAGAAAAACCAGAAAACCACCTAAAAAATTATCTTTCATATCAAAATCTCATTACACTAAAAAATAACATTGTCGAAAATTATCGACACAAAAACACAATAAAAGTCTTCAGGAGTGGTTATTTCAAACACCCTGAAAACTTTTTAACAAGTTAAATTAAATAATTAAGCGATAAGTAATATTTTAAAATCGATTAATTTAAATGGATTAGTCATTATCCAGCTGAATTGCTGTTAGTATGGTCATAATTAAATGAATAATAAAAAACAATGCCTAACACAAGTGCATATGATGCAAAAATTAGCCAAATTGTTTGCCAATCTTTGTTGCCATCATGTGTACACATGTCAACAACAATACCACTTAAAATTGAGCCAAAATATGCGCCAATACCATTAACCATTGTCATAAATAGCCCTTGAGCGCTGGCTCTAATATCTGAATTGACCTCTTTTTCAATAAAAATAGAGCCTGAAATATTAAAGAAATCAAATGCACACCCATAGACAATCATTGAAAGCATTAGCAGCACAAATCCAAGAGGTGTTGGATCGCCAAATGCAAATAAACCAAATCTTAGCGTCCAGGCAATTAAGCTTATCATTATGACTTTTTTGATGCCAAATTTTTTGAGAAAAAATGGGATAGTCAAGATAAAGACAACTTCAGCCATTTGCGAAACAGATAATAAGATAGCTGGGTAATGTACAATCAAACTATCTTTAAATTCTGGAATTTTACCAAAATCATGCAAAAAAGCGCCACCGAAAGTATTAGTAATTTGTAATATTGCGCCAAGTAACATAGCAAAAAGAAAAAATACTGCCATGACTGGTTTTTTGAATAACACAAAAGCATCTAACCCTAAATAAGAAATCCAAGACTGTTTTTGACTTCTAGATACAGCTATATTGGGTAATGTTGCACTATAAATCACAAGTAATACTGAAGCAGCACAAGCAACATAAAGCTGAGCATTGCTCAACTCGAATTTGCATAAGCTAACAGTCCACATTGCGATAATAAAGCCTACTGTGCCAAATACTCGTATTTTAGGAAAGACAGCGACAGTATCTAAGTTTGCTGTATCTAAGCAGTGATAACTAATTGAGTTAGATAAGGCAATAGTTGGCATAAATGCTAACGCATTGGCTAACATCACCCAAAATAAAATGGCTGAATTAGTTACCGATGCGGCATAAAAAAGCGCAATAGCACAAACAGAATGACAAAATAGATAAAGATATTTAGCTTGCAAAAACTTATCGGCAATGATGCCAATAATAAATGGTGTAATTAATGCAGCTAACCCTTTAGTACTAAAAATCATCGATACTTCAACACCTGAAAAGTGTAATGTATTAAATAGATAAGCACCAAAAGTGGCTAGCCAACTTCCCCAAATAAAATATTGGAAAAACATCATTATTTTTAATCTATTTTTTATGTTCATTGTTTATTCCTAAAATAAAGTGAACTTTTTATAGAAAATCAAATATAAATATATCGCTTAAAAACGTTCAATCGTTTTTGTAATAAGTTGTAAAAAGGTTGCTTTAACGCGTTCTGCCGTTTCAATGACTTCTTCGTGCCCTAATGGTTGATCTAAAATGCCACAAGCCATATTGGTTAAGCACGAAATGCCAATGGTTTTAATGCCTGAATGGTGCGCTATAATTGCTTCCGGTACGGTTGACATACCCACTGCATCAGCACCTAACACGCGAATCATTCTAATTTCGGCGGGTGTTTCATAAGTTGGACCTGTCCACCAAGCATAAACACCTTGTTGTAAGTTAATATTAAGTTCTTTAGCTACATCCATTACGGTTGAACGCAATTGCTTGTTATAAAGTTCACTCACATCTAAAAAACGCACACCTAAATCAGGATTATTTGGTCCAATGAGCGGGTTATTAGCAGTAAGATTGATGTGATCAGTAATGAGCATTAAATCACCCGGTTTAAAACTGGTATTGACTGCACCACATGCATTGGTAATGATTAATTTTTCAACGCCAAGCATCTTCATCACACGAACAGGAAAAGTTACTTGATCTAATGAAAATCCTTCATAATAGTGAAAGCGTCCTTTCATTGCCACGACGGTTTTGTTACCGCATTTGCCAATAACTAATTCATTAGCATGACCTACCGCTGCTGATTTGGCAAAATGTGGAATAGTGTCATAAGGGATATGAATCGCATCTTCAAGTGTATCGGCAAAAGGCCCTAAACCTGAACCTAGAATAATCCCAATAGTTGGTTTTTGGTCCGTGTGTTTTTGAATATAGTTAGCGGCTTGTTGAATATCAGAAGTTTGATGCATGATAGTATCCTTTCAAAAAATTAAATGTTACAAAGTAAAACAGGATGAATAAATAAACAGTTTTAACCGATTAATTAGTTCAGTTAGACAATAAACTTATAAAATAATTAAAAAAAGTAATTTATGCTATATGATGTATATTATGAAGATTTTCGTTTAATAAAGAAAGATACGAATTGCGATATCTTAAAATCAATTAAATAATGAGTTTTTTTATTTTTATTATTCAATTTATTAAGTTGAAAATTAATTTGACCAATTAATATAGGGTAATCCTAAAATTGCCATTAAGATAGACGATCATCGCCAGAATAGATTACCCCTTTATCGCCTCTAAAAAATCCCAATAAAGTTAAATGGCACTGTTTAGCCAAATCAACGGCCATTGAGGTTGCAGCCGAAACCGCTAACAAAAATTCCACCCCACATTTGGCCGTTTTTTGCACCATTTCGTAGCTGGCGCGGCTTGATACCAACACCACACCATGTTGATATTTAGGATTATTTGGCAATTGCATAGCTCTAAAACCAAGCAGTTTATCTAATGCGACATGCCGGCCGATATCTTCAAATCCCGCCATAAACTGTCCTTTCAAATCTAGCCACACAGCCGCATGAGTGCAACCCGTTTGTTGACCCACATGTTGAACTTGCGATAAGGCATTTAAGCTGTCACTAAAATCCGCTAACTTAATTTGATTTATTCTTGGCAAAGAGGGAATGGCTTGGCAGACTTGATCTATCTGTTCAGTACCACAGATACCACAACCTGTGCGTCCTGTTAAATTACGGCGTTTTTCTTTCAGTTCACTAAAACGTCGCGATGAAAGCTCAAGGTGGACTTCTACGCCTTTGGGGGTGTCAATAACATCAATGCCATAAATATCATTAACCGATTGAATAATATTTTCAGTTAACGAAAATCCCATTGCAAAATAGTGTAAATCTTTGGGGGTAGCCATCATCACGACATGCGAAATTCCGTTATAAATTAACGCAACAGGCTTTTCGATAGCGATCACATCAGATTGAGAACTTTGTAATTCACTATTTTTAAATTTGTGTACTAAAATTGATTCAATACCGATCGCCATTATTTGTCTCTTGTTAATTGGGTTGTAATTAAAACTACTATATAAGCACAAGCTCAAACTCAAACGTGAATAAACCTAACAAACGTTAACGCCGTGTAAGATTCTATCAATGGATAGCATGCTTAGGCTAAGCAACCAATATTATGGTAAAATAGTTCACCATAATCAATTCATAATTCAAAAACTAAGCCTATGTCATTACACGAAATAACACTGGCCACCATGCAGTTTATTGAGCATCATCAACTTTGGGCATTACCAATTATATTTTTATTAGCATTTGGTGAATCACTGGCCATCATCTCGCTTTTGGTGCCTGCAACCGCCATTTTATTAGGAATAGGGGCTTTAATTGGTGGGGGGGTAATATCGTTTGTACCGGTATTAATTATTGCTACAGCGGGCGCTATTTTGGGCGATTTACTTTCTTACTGGTTAGGTAAACACTATCATCAACAAGTGATTGCTTCATGGCCGCTTAATAAGCACCCTAAATTAGTTTATCGCGCTGAGCAGTTCTTTCAGCGTTATGGAACGTTAGGGGTATTTATTGGTCGTTTTTTTGGACCACTACGCGCAATTGTGCCATTGATAGCCGGCGCAATGCACATGCCTGCTACCAAATTTAATTTAGCCAATATTGCTTCTGCACCAGTTTGGGCATTTGTATTGCTTGCACCAGGTGCGTTTGGCGTGCCTTGGCTAGAAACATTCTTTGGCTAAAGCGTGCCGATGGTATAGCTACGCCGTCCACTTTTGCGCCCCAGTGCTTCTAAATTGGTTTGCAATGGTGGGAATGGTAGCGTTAAATGATGTTTACGATAAGCGTCAAGTATCAATTTATGTATGGCGCTTCGCAGTACCATTCGGTGTCCCATTTCAGCGGCAAAAACACGCAATTCAAACAACTGGATGCCTTCTTGGATATCGACCAAAAATACTTGTGGCTCAGGATCGTTAAGCACATATTCACATTCGTCTGAGGCTTGTTGTAAAAGTTTGATAACCAGATCACTATCAGCATCGATAGTTGCGGGAATAGTTAATACAATTCGAGTGATTGAATCTGACAACGACCAGTTCACTAATTGTTCGGTAATAAAGGCTTTATTGGGCATCACAATTTCTTTACGATCCCAATCAACAATAGTAATTGCACGGGTGTTAATTTTGGTGATATTACCGGTCAAATCACGAATTGTCACTGTATCGCCAATGCGCACTGGTTTTTCAAATAAAATGATTAAACCAGAGATAAAATTAGCAAAAATTTCTTGTAAACCGAAACCTAACCCAACACCTAGTGCGGCAATTAACCATTGAATTTTTGACCAGTCGATACCAATAAACGAAAACGCAATCATACTGCCTATCATTAAGATAATATATTTTGAAACCGTCGATATCGCATAACCTGTTCCCGGGGTTAAATCTAAATGTTGTAAAATGCCTAACTCCAACAAAGCCGGCAAATTTTTGACGAGTTGCACGGTAATTGTCATCACTAAAATGGCTATACATACTGCACCAAGGGTGATGTATTGTTCGATTTCGGTACCATTAACAATGACACTGGTTCCCCATAGTTTAATATTATTCATAAATGCGAAAGCCGAATGCAGTTCAGACCACAGCAAAATCATTGTAATGAGTGCAATCATCATAATAATGGATCTGACTAAATGTAAAGATTGGGCACTAATGACATCTAAATTAATAACAGGTTCATCGACACTTTCGTTAAGTGAGTTAATATCTTCTTCCTGTGATTTCGCCCGCTGCATACGCTCTAAACGGCGTTGTTTGGTGCGTTCAAATTCAATACGGCGCTTTTGGATCCACATCCAACGCCGAATCATAAAATAAATAACTAACAGTGCAAACCAGATAATAACCGAAGCTTCAAGGCGACCTAATAGCACTTGTGCCGTTGATAAATAGCCCAAACAAGCAGCAATAATGGCGAGCCATGGTGCACTTAATAAGATAAACCACAAAATATGACTTAATAAATTATCGCCCGATCCTTTTTTATCAATATAAAAAGGCACTCCAGCACGATGGATGGCGTTAGTCATAAACACTAAAGCAAAGCAGAGAAAAATAAACGCCGTACGACCAATTGTGGCGGCAAATTGGCGATTGTTATACTTGTCAAAGCTCATCACTATCATTACTAATGGAATTACAAGCCAAATTGAAAGCTGATAATATCTCATTGCCGAGCGCACGCTACGTTCAGACCATCCAAAATGACTAATAAACAGCCCATTAGATGATGCAAAATGCGCTGAAATAATAAATACCCATAAAATAGGTGCTGCCGCATTTACACCATAACCTAATGCATAGGCAACAGGATAATCCCAATTAATTTGCAATGCATAACCAAACACAGCCCACAAAATTGGCACTGGTAACGCCATAATTAATGAAAAGATAACTACTTTTAGGGTTAAAGAATAACTATCTTGCGTGACTTTACCCACGCGGCTGGCTGATTTAGTTAAAAAGGTATTATATTGAGTACGCATCTTAAAATGCGTAAATACAAACACTAATGATAAAATAATTAAAAATAATGGTTTTGGTGAACTTAGTACTTCTGTGCTGGCATTATAAAGTTGTGAAAGGGTATCGATCGAAAAAATGACATAAACCACATCTTTAGCTAAGTTGATTGGGTAACTCAAGGATATTGGATTGACATCCGCCACCCAAAAGAAGTACCTATGTGCGGCATCGTTCACTTCATCAATCGCATTAGTTAATTGTTTATTAGCAATTTTTAATTTGGTTAACTCTAAAATGGTAGTATCAGTGCCTGAAATAAGTGTTTTAAGTAATTCGGCTTGTTCTCGAATTAAACGGCGGTATGATGTTGCTTCTTTGACGTTATTAAGTGGGCTTGTTAAGGTCGGATAAGTATCTAAAGCAGTTAAAATATTACTATAATTTAGTTGTTGGGCTTTTGCTTCGGCAATTTCGGCATCCAGTGCTTGCGATTTAGGCTTTTCGGGTAAGCGTAATAACTGTTGGCGCAAAGTCTCACCTAGAGCGGTTGAAAAACTTAACCATTCGCCTTGCTCGTCAAGTGTTGCCAGCGTATTTTGTACGTGTGAAATCTGTGTGGTGATATTGTTTTGCTCGTTAACAATACTGGTTAAATGCGATTTTTGTAACTCCATATTTTGCCGAAGCTCATCATTTTGATCACTCAATTGATGAACAACTTGTGAAAGATCATCCTCATTATTAATGATGGGCGTGGTTTCTTCAGCAAAGGTTAGTGAAGAGAACAACACAGCAGCAAAGCATACGAAACCACGAATCCACATAACGTTATATCCTATTAGCTAATTTTTGACCTACACGTACAACATCGCCTACTTTAATATCGCTTTCAAACTCAATTGCATTTGATGCAAATAGGGTAATTACGGTCGAACCTAATTTAAAGCATCCCATATCTTGCCCTTTTTGTAGTTTGATTTCACCTGAATATGTCCAGCGTTTCATTACACCTTCACGCGGTGGAGTAATGATACCTTCCCACTGTACTTCGATGCTACCGACAATAGTTGCGCCAACTAAAATTTGCGCCATTGGTCCAAACTCGGTTTCAAAAAGGCATATTACACGTTCATTACGCGCAAAAATATTCGGAATGCTTTCAGTTGTCGCCTTATTGACTGAAAATAACGAACCTGGCACATAAATCATCTCACGTAAAATACCATCGCAAGGCATATGAAAGCGGTGATAATTTTTAGGTGATAAGTAAGTTGTGGCATATAAACCATTTTTAAAAAACTTGATCATATCAGGATGACAAGCAAGTAGTGATTCTAAAGAATAAAAATGCCCTTTAGCCTGTAATAGCTGGGTATCTTGAATGATACCAAACTGACTAATTACTCCATCAGCCGGCATAACAATGGCACTATCGGTAGTATCAATCGGGCGTGCATCCTCATTTAATTCACGGGCAAAAAAGTCATTAAAGGTTTTAAATTCTTTAACATCGCTAATTTTTGCCTCGCTCAAATCTACTTTATATAGTCTACAAAAGCCGATAATCATCCATGTAGTCAATGTACCCAACTCTTTTTTTGCTAGCCATCCAAATATAACGGTTAATAGCTGTTTAGGAAGAAGATACTGAATAATTGCTTTTAACTGATTTAACATACATAACTCTCAAGTAAAGTTAGAAATGCGACATTATACCAAGATTTATACATAAAGTGTAAAACGACTTGCGATGCTTAGGAAAGTAAATGGTAACAATTAAAAATATCAACCACGCTAGTTATTTAAATCTTATATAATAAAAATTACATGACATGGCTAAATTGGATCAAGTAACGGGTTACTTAATTTTGGTGAATACAGAACAGTGCGTTTTGGGTTTCAACATTATTTGAGTGAGGGCTTGTTAACAGAGCACAAAAAACACTAAGTTATTGATAATAAACACTGGAATTAAAATGCATATCGACCATTTCATATAGCCAAAAAAGCTTGGCATGTTAATTTTATTTTGCATTGCAATGTTTTTAACCATAAGGTTAGGTGCGTTACCTATATAACTAAGTGCCCCCATAAAAACCGACCCTATTGAAATAGCCAATAAGGTCTTTGCTTGCATGGTCATTAAGGTCGTGGCATCGCCCGCAGCTAGATTAAAAAAGACTAAATAGGTTGGTGCATTATCTAAAAAGCCAGAAAGTAAACCTGATAACCAAAAGTACATGCTGTTGATAGGCTCACCTTGCTCATTGGTTACCAGTGATACGATTGGAGCTAATGCACCATGGCTACCTGCACGTAAAATAGCCAGTACCGGAACGATAGTAATAAAGATGCCAATAAATAACTTGGCAACTTCGATGATAGGTTCCCAATTAAATTCGTTACCTGCGCGCACCTGTTTGGGAGTGATTAGCATTGAAATGAGGGTAATGATAATAAACAAACTATCGCGAACTAAATTGGGTAAAGCAACATGTGTACCTAAAACTGTAAAACTAACTGATGAATGCCAGATGCCAGACATTAATACACAGGCAATAATCACCGCTAATAAAAGAATATTGTTTTTTCCATAAATTTTAACATTTTTGGTTTTTGAAGCCGAAGTTAGTGCAGGCCGATGACCATACTGCAAGCGAAAGTAGTGGCAATCAATAGTGTAGTAAATTGTTAATAACAGTAGTGAGCTAAGTAGCACTGGCAATAGCATGTGCATAACAGTCCAGCCAAAATTAACCCCTTTCAAAAAACCGATAAATAACGGTGGATCACCCAGAGGTGTTAATCCTCCGCCAATATTAGCCACTAAAAAAATAAAAAAGATAACAGTATGCACAGAACAATTTCGATTACGATTGGCACGGAGCAACGGTCGAATCATTAACATGGCAGCGCCTGTGGTGCCCATGAACGACGCTAATAGCGTACCAATTGCTAGTAAAGTGACGTTCTGCTTGGGCGTACTAAGCACATCGCTTTTAATTAAAATTCCGCCTGACACAGTAAACAGTGCTAGCAGTAACAAAATAAAAGGAATATATTCGGCTATCACTGCATGAGCGATAAGGTTGACGGTAGTTTGTAAACCAAATGCATACAAAGCAAACAGCAACAACAGCATTGTCCAAAAAGTAATAATTTTGCCATAATGATGATGCCAAAGTCGCGATAAAAATAGTGGCATTAGCGCAATTGAAAGCAAAATTCCCACAAAAGGAATACCCCAAAAGAGTGATAAATCATGACCGTTAAAACCCGCTGCAAAAAGCTTAAAAGGCATTAGGGTTAAGATGACAATAGGTATAAGGGCTTTCATTGTGGAATTTTTTGATTTTAAAGAGATGAGGGATTATAACAAAGTGTTGTTAATTTATCGAATGTTAAGTATTTGAAATATGGATATTAGGTAACAATAGTTATATCGGGAAGTTTTATTATATAAAAACACCCTAAAAAGCTGTCAGAAAGAACATTGATTTTANNTAAAATCAATGTTCTTTCTGAGCGTTTTTTATTAAAAAAACACTCACCTTCATGGCAATTCTGACTAATTTGTAGGTTTGGTTTCCGTATATTGTTGTTAAGCCGTTATAATAGCGATTATTTGATTTTGGATAAAATAGGACAATTGTGCAAACCTCATTAAAAAAGCCCCAATTACATTGCCGAAACAAACATCACAATGGTTATGATTTTGCAAACCTCATCAAAGTACTGCCTGAACTGTCTTTATATGTAAAGCAGAATCTATATGGCAATTTGTCGATCGATTTTGCCGATCCGCTGGCGGTTAAAATGTTAAATAAAGCCTTGTTATTTAGGTTTTATCAGGTGAATTATTGGGATATTCCAGATGGTTATTTATGCCCCCCCATTCCTGGTCGAGCGGATTATATTCACTATTTAGCCGATTTATTGGCGCAAGACAATCAAAATAACATTCCGGCAGGTAAGCAAATTCGTGTTTTAGATATCGGTATTGGCGCTAATGTCATTTACCCAATTATTGGACGGGCTGAATATGGCTGGGCGTTTGTCGGTAGCGATATTAATCCTACCGCCATTAAAGCCGCATCGTTAATTTGCCAATCTAATCGTATGTTGAATGGGGCAGTGCAGTGCCGTTTGCAAAAAGACAGTACGGCGATTTTTAAGCATATTATTAAACCTAACGAATTTTACATGCTAACACTGTGCAATCCGCCTTTCCATGCTTCGGCACAAGATGCGTTAGCAAGTACACGAAAAAAACTAACCAATTTGGGTAAGTTAACCAATCCAAATCAAAAAGCCGTTCTTAACTTTGGAGGACAACATGCCGAACTGTGGTGTCAAGGTGGTGAAAGTACTTTTATTACTAATATGATTAACGAAAGTGTCGCATTTAAACATCAATGTTTGTGGTTTACTTCGTTAGTGTCTAAAAAATCCTCATTGGATTTGATAAAAAAACAGCTAGCAGCGGTTAGGGTGACTGATAGTAAAATTGTGCCCATGGCTCAAGGGCAGAAAGTAAGCCGATTTGTAGCGTGGAGTTTTTTTAGTCAAGAAGATAGACAGAAATGCATAAAAAACACTCAGGTAGATATTTGATTTTATTGAATTTTTTATTTTGTGTTTTCAATGATTTTATAAATAATTCAAAGGTTTGCTATTGATGACTATTCTTTTTTAACGATTGATAGTATAAACCTATCTTTGTTGTTTTTATTCATAAATTAGTTTCTTTTTTTTTATATTTAATTGTTTATATTAATAAAATATAACGCCTGTAGTCTCGTTGCTGGCTAAAAATTGCATAGTAAATTGTAGGTGATTCGATTAAGATGTATTGATTATAAAATCACCAGTACCATTTAACATTGCAAAGGACCCCCTATGAATAGCAACAAATCAGCTATATTTATTAAGAAGTTACAAGAAATTGTTGGTGCTAAACACACTTTAACCGATCCAGCGCGCACGTTACCTTACCGCCAAGGGATTCGCTTTGGCGAAGGCGATGCGTTAGCTGTTGTTTTACCCGGGACGTTAGTCGAGCAGTGGCTGGTTTTAAAAGCCTGTGTGGAAGCGGATATTATTGTTATTACTCAATCAGCCAATACGGGGTTAACTGGTGGCTCTACGCCTGATGGTAATGATTATGATCGTCCTATTGTTATTGTCAGTACCCGTCGATTAGATGGCATTAAAGTGATTGAAAATGGTGAGCAAGTTGTTTGCTTGCCAGGTAGCACACTCTTTCGTTTAGAAAAGGAATTAAAAAAATATCATCGTGGACCGCATTCGGTCATTGGCTCATCTTGCATTGGTGCTTCTGTTATGGGAGGGGTCTGTAATAATTCAGGGGGGGCACTTATTCAGCGCGGACCTGCGTATACGCAAATGGCTGTGTTTGCACAATTAGACCAGCAAGGACAATTGCGCTTAGTGAATCATTTAGGGATTGAACTGGGGGATGATCCAGAAACGATTTTACAGAACTTACAAAATCATAACTATACCGATAAAGATATTAGACGAGATGCTGGTTTAGGGCATGATCATCATTATTGTGATCATGTTCGTGAAATTGATGCTAATACGCCTGCTCGCTTTAATGCTGATCCCGCTCGTCATTACGAAGCATCAGGCAGTGCAGGGCGCTTAATGGTTTTTGCAGTGCGTCTTGATACATTCCCGTTAGAGAAAAAATCAGTTGTATTTTATATTGGCACTAATAATATTGAAGAATTAAATGGTATTCGTCGCCATATTTTAGGGCAGTTTAAAACCTTGCCTGTGTCGGGCGAATATATGCACCGTGTGGCTTTTGATATTGCCGCTATATATGGAAAACCGACCTTTTTAGCCATTAAAAAGTTAGGTACTGATATGATGCCTCGTATGTTCGTTTTTAAAAACATTGTTGATCGTGTTACGGCGAAAATTCCATTCTTTCCTAAAAATTTTTCAGATAGGTTTTCTATCTTCGCCTGCAAATTTTTACCTAATCATTTACCAAAGTCATTGCGTGATTATCGTGATCGTTATGAACATCATCTTATTTTAAAAATGGCGGATGATGGGATTGCTGAAGCTGAGGCTTTTTTGAAAGACTATTTTCAAAATAAAAATGGTAATTATTTTTTGTGTAATGAAAAAGAAGCCGAAGCGGCAATGTTACACCGTTTTGCGGCAGCGGGGGCTGCAACTTCTTACCGAAATGTACATAGCAAAACCGTGGAAAATATTGTTGCATTAGATATTGCACTAAGGCGTAATGATACCGATTGGTTTGAAACACTGCCACAAAACATTGATCAAAACTTTATTTACAAAATGTATTATGGGCATTTTTTCTGTTATGTGTTTCATCAAGATTATATTGCTAAAAAAGGAGTAGATTGCGATAAAGTTAAGGAGGATATTTTAGCATTGCTTGATCAGCGTGGCGCGCAATACCCTGCTGAGCACAATGTGGGGCATTTGTATCACGCCAATGCAGATCTGAAAAAATTCTATCAAGAGCTTGATCCCACAAACAGTCTTAATCCGGGCATAGGTAAAACATCTAAGAAGAAAAATTGGACTTAATGCATGGTTGAGTAGCGTTAAATTTTAGACATCAAGTATTGAAATTTAACCACCAGAAAATACTATCTGACGGTATTTTATTGATCAACACCTGTGAATTTTTTTAGATGGATAATAACGCGATACAACAGTTATTGCGTTATTAAAATCATAGTAATTTTTTTAATTGATATAACATCTCTAATGCTTGTTTTGGTGTTAAAGCATCGGGATCGATCTGTTTTAACGCTTCTTCTACCTCTGACGGTTCAGGCTTGTCGATCAAAGAAAGTTGCGATTTATCAACGCCACTGTTAGCTGACTGTTTTGATATTATTTCAAGCTCTTTCAATTTTTGTTTAGCTCGTTTTAATACAGCCTTAGGTACACCTGCAAGCCCTGCCACAGCAATACCAAAACTTTTACTTGCAGCACCTTCAGAAACTTCATGAATAAAAGCAACGTTGTTATCATGTTCAATGGCATCAAAGTGGACGTTATAAACGCCTTGCATATGTTCTGGTAACTGGGTTAATTCAAAATAATGGGTTGCAAAAAGCGTCATTGATTTTATTTGATTGGCTAAATTCTCAGCACAGGCCCAAGCTAAAGAAAGCCCATCATACGTTGAAGTGCCTCGACCTATTTCATCCATTAAAACAAGGCTTTGTTCTGTAGCATTATGCATAATGTTGGCCGTTTCGGTCATTTCGACCATAAAGGTAGAACGACCAGATGCCAAATCATCAGAGGCACCAATTCGGGTAAAAATGCGATCAACAGGCCCAATTACTGCTTTAGATGCAGGGACAAAACTACCAATATAAGACAGTAGTACAATTAAGGCCGCTTGGCGCATATAGGTACTTTTACCACCCATATTTGGGCCAGTAATAATTAACATTCGCCTATTTGGCAATAGTGATAATGAATTTGCAATAAATGGTGTTTGCAAAACTTGCTCAATTACCACATGTCGTCCATCTTTAATTTCTATACCGGAATTGGTTGATAGTGTCGGTTTTTGGTAGTTAAGGGTTAATGCCCGTTCCGCTAGATTGGTAAGCACATCAAGTTCGGCAATAGCCTCAGCGCTGATTTGCATATCGGCTAGATCTGGCATTAATAGATCAAAAAGCTGTTCGTAAAGTTGCTTTTCAAGTGCTAAGGCTCGCCCTTTAGAGGTGAGTACTTTATCTTCGTACTCTTTAAGCTCAGGGATGATATATCGTTCAACATTTTTCAGCGTTTGACGGCGAGTATAATGAATTGGCGCTAAATGGCTTTGTCCGCGACTTATTTGAATATAGTAACCATGCACTGCATTAAATCCGACTTTTAACGTATCAATGCCAAGTGTTTCACGCTCTCGGATTTCAAGCTGTTCTAAATAATTGGTTGCCCCATCAGCTAAACTTCGCAATTCGTCTAGTTCTGCATTATACCCGCTGGCGATCACGCCACCATCACGAATAATTACGGGGGGTGCTTCGACAATAGCGCGAGTTAATAGATTGGCGAGGTTTTCAAATTGATTTATCTTGGCACGCAAGCCAATTAATGCGGGGGAGGTTAGGTAACTCAATAGTTTTTGTAATTGCGGTAGCAGATTATAAGCATCACGCAAACGGGCAAAATCACGAGGACGAGCGGTACGCAGTGCCAGCCTTGCTAAAATACGTTCTAAATCACCAATTTGCTTTAATAACGGATTAACATCATCAATATAATTTTGTAATTCACTAATCGCTTGTTGTCGATTTTGTAATATTGCCAAATTACGGATTGGTGAGTGCAACCAACGTTTAAGCATTCGGCTACCCATTGGTGTTTGGGTTTTATCAAGAATTTCAGCAACAGTATTTTGTGTTCCACCCGTTAGGTTTTCGGTGATTTCCAAATTACGGCGAGTTGCAGCATCTAGCACGACAAAGTCAATTGTCGATTGCTTAATAATGGAACGTATATGGGGCAGAGCGGTGCGCTGGGTATCTTTAACATATTGTAATAAGCAACCTGCTGCACATAGTGCATAATTGCACGTATCTACACCAAATCCAACTAAATCATTGGTGCCAAATTGCAAATTAAGCTGTTGTTTTGCCGTTTCAAGATCAAAGTCCCATTGTGGACGACGGCGCAGACCATGGCGATGTTCAATTAATGGCATGGATTGAAATTCTTCGGGATATAGCAATTCAACAGGGCTTGTACGTTGCAGTTCAGCTTGCATTGCTTCGAAGTTATCACATTCAAAAACATAAAAGCGACCAGAACTAATATCAAGTGTGGCATAACCATAATGGTTTTTATGTTGCCAGATTGAGGCAAGTAAATTATCTTTGCGATCTTCTAGTAATAATTCGTCACTGACTGTGCCCGGAGTAACAATACGAACAACTTTACGTTCAACTGGCCCTTTGGTTGTTGCTGGATCGCCTATTTGTTCACAAATAGCCACCGATTCACCCAGTGAGATTAACTTGGCTAAATAACTTTCAACCGCATGATACGGCACCCCCGCCATAGGAATCGGTTCACCATTTGACGAGCCACGCTTTGTGAGCGAAATATCTAAAAGCTGCGAGGCACGCTTGGCATCATCATAAAACATCTCATAAAAATCACCCATGCGATAAAAAAGCAAAATATCAGGGTTTTCAGCTTTAAGTTTTAAATACTGTTGCATCATTGGTGTGTGGTTAGTTAAGTTTTCGTCTTTAATCATGGTGATATTTCTATATATTGTTTTATTTCAATTGGTTATTATTTAATGCTTATCTTATTAAGTATCATCAATTCTCATAAAATCACACTTAAACGCAATTATTGGTATGACTAAAAGTATGAATTAATGGTTTTTGTGGTATAACTAACTGGTCATACTAATGTGACTGATCCATTATAACCGATTATTGTTTTGTAGCAGAGGCAATTTTATGTCAACAACCGAACAAAAGGTGTTATCTTACCAAGCCATACTCAAGATGAAACCTAATGATAAAGCACTAACCGATATTAAAGAAAACAGGGGTTGAGTGTTCAAAAACAGGAACAAGAAACGACAGCTTTTACTATACAAGCTATGATCGATCTAATTATGTCTATTTATTCATATTCCCCATTACATGTAAACCACTATATCAAAAGAAATTAACCGAATATAATTGGTGTTTATGAAGAGATAATGGAATGCTAAATATACCACATTGGTCACCTCATGATTTACGACGCATTGTACGCACAGGATTATCTCGATTACAATGTCCGAGTGAGGTCGCTACGGCTGTATTAGGGCATTCACGTAAAGGTATTGAAGGTACTTATTCTATATAGTTATGATAATGAGTGTAGAGAATGGTTACAAAAGTGGGGCGATTATTTAGATGAATTACTGCAAAATTCAAAGTAAGAAAGGATATTTATAATGAGCAAATATTCATCACCTTATAATATTACGCCTGCAATTGTAAATTCTATTTCTGAAATAAGTGAATTATTAGGGCATTGGTCTACAACAGGTAAGCTTGCATCACCACAACTACGTAAAGAAAACCGTATCAGAACTATTCAAGCATCTTTAGCAATTGAGCATAATAGTTTATCCATAGAACAAGTTACCGCTATTATGGATGGTAAGCATGTTTTAGTTCCTGTGGCGATGTTCAGGAAGTTCGTAATGCAATACTTGCTTATGAAAGACTTCTACAATGGAATAGTGGCAATATAAAACATTTTCAACAAGCACATAAGCTACTTACTAAAGGTTTAGTTGAATATTCAGTGAATTGGCGTAGTTGTGGTGTTGGGATCTATCGAAAAAATCAGCTTATTCATATGGCTCCTCAGGCTGATCGTGTACCAATATTAATGCAGTCGTTTTTTGATTGGTTACATCAGACAGATATTCATCCTTTAATTAAAATTACTCAAACAGCTAAAAATATATTAAAGATACTAAAAAATGATTCAACTGCAACTATCACCGATCTATCAGCACAATTAGGTGTGAGCACTAGAACGATTGAACGTAATCTCAAACAGCTTCAGGAGCAAGGATTATTAAAACGTTTAGGTAGTGCGACTAAAGCTGGTTATTGGAGTGTTGTTTCTTTAGAATAATTAATGTAGCTGCCATATCTGATACTTATGATAAGGCATCAGTTTTGTGTTTTATGTATATTCATTACCGTCGTTTATTCAAAATAACAGTAAATAACGCGAGAATATTTCGTTGTGTTTTATTTATCAATTAATTGGAAATTAAACGCAGTCTTACTCATATTAAGTAAGACTGACAAGAGGTAGTGATTAAAAAGCGTTGGTATCTTTGAATAAACCTACTTTTAAATCAGATGCTTGGTAAATTAGTTTTCCATCAACAAAAACTTCACCATCACCAATACCCATAATCAATTTACGATTAATTACGCGTTTAAAATGGATTTTATAAGTCACTTTTTTATTGGTTGGTAATACTTGTCCGGTGAATTTAACCTCACCAACACCTAAAGCTCGTCCTTTACCTTTGCCGCCAATCCAACCTAAATAAAATCCCACTAGTTGCCACATAGCGTCAAGTCCAAGGCAGCCAGGCATAACTGGATCGTTTTTAAAATGACATTTAAAAAACCATAAATCAGAATTAATATCAAGTTCTGCCTCGACAAAACCTTTGCCAAAATTACCACCGCTTTCATTCATATCGATAACACGATCCATCATTAACATTAAATCAGATGGTAATGGTGGTCCATCGTGGCCAAATAGTTCATTATTTCCTGATTTAATTAAATCAGCTTTATCGTACGATGATTTACGTTCAAATGTCATAAAAAAACCTTTTATTTTATGTAAATTAAAACATGTTTTGAAAAATTAAAAGTTACCTAGCGTCCTTTTTTATTCCATAATGAATAAAATTTTGGACTAAAGTTTATTGGGTATTGTTACTTTTTGCAATATTTTTGCCATTTACTTAGCCAACTATCTTGTTTTTTGTCTTGTAATAATGCCGCTTGCATACGCGCATGAATTAATTGGTAAAGGTTGATACTACTTTTATCTTTATAAGGAATCCCCGTGAGCAAATAAAGCGCATCGGCAATATGTTCAACTGTCCAGATTGAAAACTTCTGTTGTTCGATAGCTTCAATAACTTCATCACTTAAACTTAAATGGCGCTGATTTGTGGCGGGTATGATTACTCCTTGTGCACCTGTTAAACCTTGATGCTGACAAACAGCAAAAAATCCTTCAATTTTTTCATTCACTCCACCAATTGCTTGAACATGACCAAATTGATCCACTGAACCAGTTATAGCTAATTGCTGATCGATAGGTTGCTGGGATAACGCGCTAATGATTGCACAAAGCCCTGCCAGCGAAGCACTGTCACCATCAATTTCGTTGTAGGACTGTTCAAATACTAAAGAAGTTGAAAAAGGTAATTGGTGATGAATCGCAAATTCCGACATAATAAATGCTTGCATTATCATCATGCCTTTTGAATGAATGTTGCCGGCTAATTCTGTTTTGCGTTCAATATCAATTAGCTCACCATCGCCAAAATGGATAAGGCAACTTAAACGTGTTGGTTCACCGATAGCCCTTGGATGTCCCGGGTATTCAATGACTGATAAGCCATTTATTTGACCAACGACTTGATCTTTAGTGTTAATCATTATCTGATTGCTAAAAATCTCATCGTGTAGTCGCTCGTGCAAATAATTTTCTTGCCATGATTTTTGTTTTATAGCCGTTGTGATCGCTGATTCGTCAATTACACTATTTTTCATAAAATGAGTCGCATTGACTAATAGCGAATTAATCCAGTCGACCGAAAGTGGTAGGTAATATTGATCACCAGTATAGCGTGTTGCTTCTTTGTAAATTTTTGCAAAAGCTGAGGTATCAATATCGGGTAATTGCTGTTTATGGGCAATAAATTTTAAATAGTTAATCCAGTGTTCAAATTGTTCGGGTGCTTTGATCTGTAATTCATTTTCAAATTCAGTATAAATAGATGTTGAATAAAATTCAGGTTCGAAATCTTGTAATTCGGCTAAACTTAATCTATCCCCGACCAAAATGACACGTAAATCAAGTGGCATAGGCGGAATAGATAAAGGTAAAGGATGAGATTCATCAGCTGAAATCCACTCAAATTCTTGTTTTATTACCATTTGCTTTAGCTTTGTCCATAGCGATGGTTGGCTAAGGAGAGAGCGAAGACCTAAAATTAAAACGCCACCATTAGCACGATGAACCAGTCCTGCTTGTAATTTTATTGGACCATTTTCTGGTTGTCTAACACAACCAAAAAGTTTTTCAGCATCAATAGAAGATGCAAATAAACAATTATCTTGAGCTGCAAAATTATCTTGTTTGCTTTTTGCTTCGGTTAGTGTAATTTTGTTTTCACTAAAAAAATAACTGTAACCCAGTGGGGATGAAGGTAAATCACATTTAATGGCATGCTGGAATAAATCAAAAAAGAGTTCGCTTTCAGATGCCTTAAGCAACATAAAACGTGGACTATAACATACTCTTTTGTTGGGACATAATAGTGACAAGGCAGAGGCGACACGAGGTTGCCACATAAGTAAATGTTCTGATTTTTCTGACGCTAATACTGTTGAAGTATTAGTTGTGTTTCTGTGTTTAGAAAAATAAGATAAATCAGGTTGGATCTGTTGTGCGTTGAGTTGTGTAATGGCCAAAATTATTGTCTTTTTGTTAGCTTATTTCATCTTGAAATTATAACAAGTATCCGATGTATCGCCAACAGATTACCAAAATCTTTATGCTAACGAATAAAAAAATTACAGAAAGATTTTTTAAAATCAGGTAAACTAAGCCAAACCCTATTGTTTATTTAACTTCACTATCACCATTATCAACGACTAAACATGCTCAAAATCAAAAATACTTACTTCAAAGATGATCGTACCTTGCAAATTGTTAGCTGGGGACATTGGTTTACGTTGTTTAATATTTTTGTTGTAATTTTGCTTGGTAGTCAATATTTACTTATTGCAGATTGGCCTCGTACTTTTATGGGGCGGTTTTATGCAATTATCAGTGCAATTGGTCATTTTAGTTATTTGACTTTTGTCGCTTATCTAATTTTACTTTTTCCGTTAAGTTTTTTTATTCATTCGTGTCGATGGCAAAGAATTATTGCAACTGTTTTTGCAACAGTCGGTCTTTCATTACTGATTATTGATATTGAAGTTTTTTCGCATTTTAGAATGCATCTGAATTTGTCGATTTGGCAAGTATTTTCTTCGCAAAAAGTTTCTTATTTAAGTACGATATTTATTGCCATTCCCTTTATTTTATTAATTGAGATTTTATTTTCGGTTTGGAGCTGGAAAAAACTACGTAGCTTAAGTAAACGCAAACGCTATGCAAAACCAATAGTGATTTTTTTTATTGTTTGCTTTATTGCCTCGCATTTGATTCATAGCTGGGCTGATGCTAATTTTTATCGACCCATTACCATGCAACGCTCAAGCCTTCCGCTTTCTTATCCTTTAACTGCTCGCCATTTTCTTGAACGTTACGGTTTTATGAAAGAAAATGATTATCACGATCGTGTTGCTCAGGAAGGAAATCCTTTTGCGATGGCAATTGAGTATCCGCTGGGGCGTATGAGTTATGTTCAGTCATCAATAAAAAATAATGTGTTAATGATAGTTATTGATGGATGGAATACTAACTTGTTATCTAAGAATATGTTGAATTTAAAGGCATTTTCTCAAAATAATATTACCTTTACTAATCATTATGGTGCAAGTAATCAGTCATATTTGAATGAATTTTCATTGTTTTATGGATTAGATCCAAATTACTACAATAGTATTTTGGTTGGACATAAACCGTCTGTATTGCTCGAGGTTGTGACTAAACAGCATTACAATTTGGGGTTATTTTCAACAGGTGGTTTTGCAGAACCTTTATATCGTTCTGCGTTGCTATCTAACTTTTCAATCCCTGAGCCTAAAAGACAGTCTAATAAACAAATAACCGAAAACTGGATGAAGTGGCATGAAGCACAAAATAGCCTTGATAATCATGCGCCTTTATTTTCTATCATCCAGTATTCGTTGGGTGATAAAAATAGAAATGTTTCGATTTCCACCCTCCAATCTGAAGCTAAAAAATTAGATCAGTATATTGCATCATTAATTGCTTATTTAAAATTAGCTAAGGCTTATGATGAGACGGTTATTATCATTACTGGTACGAATGATATTAAAATTGATAAAGCAAAAAAAATAGCACTGCGCAACACTGGTAGTGATTTTAACCGTGAATCATTAAAAGTACCATTGATTGTGTCATGGCCTAATAAAGAAAGTGCTCAAATAACGCAAGCAACCTCACAAACTGATATTATGCTTACATTAATGCAAGATGTATTTCATGTGACTACGCCACCACAGCAATATAGTCAAGGTAGGAATCTATTTAAGCGAAAATTTAGACCATGGCTCGTTGCGGGTGATGAAAATACCATTGCAGCAATTTATGATGATAAAACAGTGGTTCTAGATGCCTTTGGTCGTTCTAAGATTTATGATTCTAATGGTAAATTACAAAAAGGCGAAAAAATCAGCTTGCCGGTCTTTTTACAAATAGTCACTGAAAATCGCCGTTTTATGGTCGTAGATAATTGATTTAGCTTTTGAGTAGAACAATAAAAAAGAGGTGAAGATTACTTCACCTCTTTACCCATTGCCTGTAAATCAGCATGATAAGATGAACGTACAAATGGTCCACAAGCTGCATGGGTAAAGCCCATATTTAATGCTGTTTGCTTCAATTCTTCAAATTCTTGTGGTGACACATAACGTTCAACCGGTAAATGATATTTACTTGGTTGCAAATATTGACCTAGCGTCAACATAGTTACACCATGACTACGTAAATCTTTTAATACTTGAATTAACTCTTCGTTTGTTTCACCTAGCCCAACCATCAATCCGGATTTTGTAGGAATTTGAGGGTGTCGAGCTTTAAACGCTGCCAGTAATTTGAGTGATCCTTCATAGTTAGCTCCAGGGCGGATCTTTTTATATAAACGTGGGATATTTTCTAAGTTATGATTAAACACATCAGGTGGATTAGCACTTAACACTTCAATTGCTTCATCAATACAGCCACGAAAGTCGGGAGTGAGTGTCTCAACTTTTATATTGGGGTTTAAGGTGCGGATTTCTTGAGTACAAGAGGCAAAATGACTGGCACCACCGTCTTTTAAATCATCCCTATCTACAGAAGTAATAACAACATAGCGTAACTTCATCTCTTGAATTGTTTTAGCTAGTTTTATGGGTTCTTCTCGATCGGGTGGTAATGGTCTGCCATGCGCAACATCACAAAATGGACAACGGCGAGTACAAATATCGCCTAAAATCATAAAAGTGGCTGTACCATGGTTAAAGCATTCAGCTAAATTGGGACAAGAGGCTTCTTCACAAACTGAATGCAAGCCATGTTTACGCATGGTGTTTTTGATATGCGCAATATTATCAGAGTGAGCAGATAATTTAATTCGCATCCATTCAGGTTTTTTAAGTGGCGCTGCATCTTCTAATGTGATTGTTGGGATTAAGCGTGTTTTATCTGCATCACGATATTTTGAGCTTCTGATTATTGTTTCATTATTTTGCATATTTGGTATCTTAATACGTAGGTAGATGATTAATAAAATTATCGGTTAATAGTTGTTTGATTTCGTTACGATCAATGTTTAAGACATAGTCTTTTAATTGTGTCATTTGTAATCCAGCATAACCACAAGGGTTAATGTTATTGAACGGGGCAAGATCCATATCAATATTTAAGGCTAGTCCATGTAGGGTGCAACCTCGATTTATATGTAAACCAAGCGAACAAATTTTTTTATGATCAATATACACACCTGGAGCGTCTGCTTTTGTGTAAGCTATGATACCATAGTGTGCTAAAGTTTGGATGACACTATTTTCTAAAAAGCTCACTATATCGCGAATACCAATATGGCGTCTTCTTAAATCAATTAGGATATACATGATTTGTTGACCGGGGGCATGATAAGTAATTTGACCGCCGCGATCAGTTTGAATAACTGGAATATCGGTATGATTTAATAAATGTTCCGCTTTACCCACTTTACCTTGGGTAAATACAGGTTGATGTTCTACTAACCAAATTTCATCAACTGTTTGTTCATGACGATTTTGGGTAAAGTCATGCATAGCTTGATAAGTTTGCATATAGGGAACAATATGTAGGTCTTGGATGATGACATTATTCATGCTCATAGTATTGCTTATTGTCATTGGTATTAACAAAAATTTTATAAATATATATCAGATTTTACTACAATTTGACAACTTGTAGATGATTTCGGTATAGACATTCTAGCTATTTTTTTGTATTTATTCATTAGTAAAATTTGGTTTTTATCAAATAACTAACACTGTTTTAAATAATACCATTGAAATAGTTGATTAATTTGATAGGAATTAACATGCTTTTCTAAGCTTTGGTTTGCTTTACTTTTTTTATGAAAATGGCAGACTTATGCAGGTGAAACATCCATAATGCAGAGTTGTAATTTATATAGTTTTTATAGCTAAGGATAGCAAATACTGCATTTTTTTTAACAAAAAAGAGGATTTTATATGTCGGATATGCAAGTGAATGATATCGATCCCATTGAAACACAAGATTGGCTCAAAAGTCTTGATTCAATTATTCGCGAAGAAGGTATAGAACGTGCACAATATATTATTGAACAGATAGTCAATAAAGCAAGAGATGGTGGTGTGCCATTACTTTTTGGTTCATCAACAAGTAATTATATTAATACTATCCCAGTAGAAGAACAACCGGCTTATCCTGGCGATTGGGAAATAGAACGCCGTATTCGTTCAATTGTTCGCTGGAATGCAATTATGATGGTGCTAAGAGCATCAAAAAAAGATCTGGAACTAGGTGGTCACATGGCATCATTCCAGTCTGCTGCTACATTTTATGAAGTTTGCTTTAACCATTTTTTCCGTGCACGCAACGAAAAAGATGGTGGTGATCTGGTTTATTTCCAAGGGCATATTTCACCAGGTGTTTATTCACGCGCATTTATTGAAGGACGTTTAACCGAAGAACAACTAGATAATTTCCGTCAAGAAGTGCATGGTAAAGGACTACCTTCTTACCCTCACCCTAAATTATTACCTGAATTTTGGCAATTCCCAACAGTATCAATGGGGCTTGGTCCTATTAGTGCTATTTATCAAGCACGTTTTTTAAAATATTTAGAAAATCGTGGACTGAAAGATACATCTGAACAAACCGTCTATGCTTTCTTAGGTGATGGAGAGATGGATGAGCCTGAATCAAAAGGCGCAATCACCGTTGCAACGCGTGAAAAATTAGATAATTTGGTATTTGTTATCAACTGTAATTTACAACGATTAGATGGTCCAGTGACCGGTAATGGTAAAATTATTAATGAACTTGAAGGCGTATTTGCTGGCGCAGGCTGGAATGTGATTAAAGTTCTTTGGGGTGATCGTTGGGATAAATTACTACAAAAAGACAAATCAGGTAAATTAATTCGTCTAATGAATGAAACACTTGATGGCGATTATCAAACATTAAAATCAAAAGATGGTGCATATGTACGTGAGCATTTCTTTGGCAAATATCCAGAAACTGCTGAATTAGTTAAAGATATGTCTGATGAAGAAATCTTTAGATTAAATCGCGGTGGTCAAGATCCTGCTAAAATGTTTGCTGCATTCCAGCGTGCAAAAGAAACCAAAGATCGCCCAACTGTTATTCTTGCTCACACCATTAAAGGTTATGGTATGGGTGCTGCTGCTGAAGCGAAAAATATTGCTCACCAAGTGAAAAAAATGAATATGGATGGAGTGCGTCATGTGCGTGATTTCTTCAATATTCCTGTAACAGATGAAGCACTTGAAAAATTACCTTATATCAAATTTGAAGAGCACACGCCAGAATACAAATATATTCATGAACGTCGTAATGCATTACACGGCTATGTTCCATCAAGATTAACCAAATTCTCTGGTACTGTTTCTATTCCAGCATTAAGTGAATTCTCATCACTACTTGAAGCACAATCAAAAGAAATCTCAACAACAATTGCGTTTGTCCGTGCTCTTAACATTATGCTTAAGGATAAAGAATTAGCACCACGCTTAGTACCAATTTTGGCTGATGAAGCGCGTACTTTTGGTATGGAAGGCTTATTCCGTCAAATTGGGATTTATAACCCACATGGACAGCAATATACGCCTCAAGATAAAGAGCAAGTTGCTTATTATCGTGAAGATGAAAAAGGTCAAATTTTACAAGAAGGGATTAATGAATGTGGCGCAACGGCTTCATGGTTAGCTGCTGCAACATCGTATAGTACCAATGATTTCCCAATGATTCCATTCTACATTTACTATTCTATGTTTGGTTTCCAACGTATTGGCGATTTAATGTGGGCAGCTGGCGATCAGCAAGCACGCGGATTTATGATCGGTGGTACATCTGGTCGTACAACATTAAATGGTGAAGGCTTACAACACCAAGATGGTCATAGCCACATTCAATCATTAACCATACCTAACTGTATCTCATATGATCCTGCTTATGCTTATGAAGTTGCGGTTATTATGCAAGACGGTTTACGTCGTATGTATGGCGAACAAGAAAACGTTTACTACTATATTACAACACTCAATGAAAACTATGCACAACCTGCAATGCCAGAAGGTGCAGAAGAAGGCATTCGTCGTGGTATTTATAAACTTGATACTGTTGAAGGTCAAAAAGGTAAACCGACTGTTCAGTTATTAGGTTCTGGTTCGATTTTACGTCATGTACGTGATGCGGCTGACATCTTAGCTAAAAACTATGGCATTAGTTCTGAAGTTTATAGCGTAACATCATTTACTGAACTTGCTCGTGATGGACAAGATTGTGAACGATACAATATGCTACATCCGAGTGAAACACCAAAAGTGCCTTATGTTGCACAAATTATGAATAACAATCCAGCAGTAGTTTCAACTGATTATATGAAAATTTTTGCTGAGCAAATTCGTGGATTTGTACCTGCTGAAAGTTATCGAGTGCTTGGTACTGACGGCTTTGGTCGCAGTGATAGCCGTGAAAATTTACGCCATCACTTTGAAGTTGATGCATCTTATGTTGTAGTTGCAGCATTGGGTGAACTTGCTAAACGTGGTGATATCGAAGTTAGCGTTGTTGAAGAAGCGATCAAAAAATTCGAAATCAATGCTGATAAACTTAATCCACGAATTGCATAAGAGGTTGTTATAATGAGTATTCAAATTAAATTACCCGATATTGGCGGTGATGAAGTCGAAGTGACCGAAATTCTGGTTAATGTTGGTGACAAAGTTGAAGCTGATCAGTCAATTATGACTGTTGAAGGTGATAAAGCATCAATGGAAATTCCAGCACCACAAGCAGGTATTGTTAAATCTATTTCGGTAAAAATTGGCGATAAAGTCCAAACCGGTGTAGACATTATGGTATTTGATGAACAAGGTGGTGCAGCGCCTGCAGCTCAAGCACCAGAAGCACCAAAAGTTGAAGTCGCACCAACGGCTGCTGCCACAAGTCAGACTGTTGATGTCAATGTACCTGATATCGGTGGCGATGAAGTTGAAGTCACCGAACTTTTAGTAAAAGTTGGCGATACTATATCTGTTGATGACTCGTTAATTACCGTTGAAGGTGATAAAGCGTCAATGGAAGTACCCGCAAGCATTGCTGGCACAGTTAAAAGTATCACAGTAAAAGTGGGTGATAAAGTAAAAACAGGTTCCAAAATTATGGAATTTGAAACCACAACTAGTGCAGCGCCTGCTACCCAAACAGCACCAGCAGCTTCAGCACCTGTTGCTGAAAAAGCCGCACCAGCACCTACACCAGCAGCACCTGCTACTACAAAATCAGCGCCTGTATCATCGGGTAATGACTTTGTTGAAAATGATGCTTATGCGCATGCAACACCATCAGTGCGCCGTTTAGCGCGTGAATTTGGCGTAAATCTCGCTAAAGTTACCGCGACAGGTCCTAAAAACCGTATTTTACGTGAAGACATTCAAGCGTACGTTAAAAATGCAGTTAAGCAAGTTGAAAGTGGCGCTGCAGGTGGTGCATTGCCAGGTTTATTACCATGGCCAAAAGTTGATTTTAGCAAATTTGGTGAAGTTGAAAGCCTACCATTAACTAAAATTCAAAAAGTATCAGGTGCAAATTTACACCGTAACTGGGTCATGATTCCGCATGTGACGGAGTTTGATGAAACCGATATTACTGATTTAGAAGCATTCCGTAAGCAACAAAATGCAGAAGCTGATAAGAAGAAGCTCGACCTTAAGATCACACCTTTAGTGTTTATCATGAAAGCGGTAGCTAGCGCATTAGCAGCGTATCCACGCTTTAATAGCTCATTATCTGAAGATGCTCAAACCTTGATTATCAAAAAATACATTAATATTGGTGTTGCTGTTGATACTCCAAATGGTCTTGTTGTACCAGTGTTTAAAGATGTTGATAAAAAAGGCATTGTTGAACTTTCTCGAGAACTTGCGGCAATTTCTAAAAAAGCGCGTGAAGGTAAATTGACTGGTAGCGATATGCAAGGTGGCTGTTTCACTATTTCTAGCCTTGGTGGTATTGGTACAACCTCGTTTACTCCAATTGTTAATGCGCCAGAAGTGGGTATTTTAGGTGTATCTCGTTCTAGCATGAAACCAGTTTGGAATGGTAAAGAGTTTACGCCACGCTTAATGTTACCTTTATCATTATCCTTTGATCACCGAGTGATTGATGGTGCGGATGGTGCGCGCTTCTTAAGCCATATTGTTAACGTCTTATCCGACTTACGTCGTTTAGTGATGTAATTAAGGAGATCAAATTATGAGTCAAGATGTTAAAACACAAGTTGTGGTTTTAGGGGCAGGACCAGCGGGTTATTCCGCTGCGTTCCGCGCGGCAGACCTTGGATTAGATGTTACCCTTGTTGAACGTTATTCAACACTTGGTGGTGTTTGTTTAAATGTAGGCTGTATTCCATCAAAAGCATTACTGCATGTTGCAAAAGTAATGGATGAAGCAAAATCATTAACTGAACATGGTATCCATTTTGGTGCTCCGAGACTTGAATTAGACAAAGTGCGTGGCTGGAAAGAAAAAGTCATTAGCCAGTTGACTAACGGGCTTGCTGGCATGGCAAAAATGCGCAAAGTTAATGTGATTCAAGGTGAAGCGCAGTTTACAGGTAGCCATACCATGGATGTGACCTCTTCAAAAGGCATCACTAAAATTACCTTTGATAATGCCATTATTGCGGCGGGTTCTCGTCCAATTAAGTTACCTTTTATTCCACATGATGATCCGCGTATTTGGGATTCAACAGATGCCTTAGCGCTAACTACCATTCCTAAAAAATTATTATTAATGGGTGGCGGAATTATTGGTCTTGAAATGGGTACTGTATACCATGCATTAGGTTCAGAAGTGGATGTGGTTGAAATGTTTGACCAAGTGATCCCAGCTGCTGATAAAGATGTGATTAAAGTCTTTACTAAGCAGATCCAAAAGAAATTCACTTTACGACTTGAAACCAAAGTGACCACCGTTGAAGCCAAACATGATGCAATTTACGTCACCATGGAAAAGAAAGACGGCAGCACCGAAACCCATACTTATGATGCGGTATTAGTGGCGATTGGTCGTACACCAAATGGTAAGTTAATTAGTGCAGAAAAAGCTGGCGTTAATGTCACGGATCGTGGATTTATCGAAGTGGATAAACAGATGCGCACCAACGTACCACACATTTATGCCATTGGTGATATTGTGGGGCAACCAATGCTTGCGCACAAAGGTGTACACGAAGGTCATGTGGCAGCAGAAGTGATTGCTGGTAAAAAACACTTCTTCGATCCAAAAACTATTCCTTCTATTGCTTATACTGAACCTGAAGTGGCTTGGGTGGGCTTAACTGAAAAAGAAGCGAAAGAAAAAGGCATTGATTATGAAGTGTCAATCTTCCCATGGGCTGCATCAGGGCGTGCTATTGCTTCAGATTGTTCAGAAGGAATGACAAAACTGATCTTCAATAAAGCAGATAATCGCTTGCTAGGTGGTGCAGTTGTTGGTGTGAATGGCGGTGAATTACTAGGTGAAATCACTTTAGCTGTTGAAATGGGCTGTGATGCAGAAGATATTGCATTAACTATCCATGCTCACCCAACATTGCATGAATCAATCGGCTTAGCTTCTGAAATTTATGAAGGCTCAGTCACCGATTTACCTAATGCCAAGGCAAAGAAAAAGTAGTGACAACAAGTCATTTATTTACTTAATAAAATGCCGTTAGCTCAAACTAACGGCATTTTTATTTGTCTTAAAATAAGCTAATTTATTTTTGTCAAAAACTTTCAGGAAATAGTGCGTTTCAGTACAAAAGAAGTTGAATTAAACGATTAAGTGCAGATCTTAAATAGAGAAAGACCATGGTAAGTTAGTGGTTATGTTAACTTCCAAACAACGGGTCTACACCAAAATATTCGCTCTAGACTGTTTGCCTTAGTAATACAATTGTTCATATATCCAACTATTATTGGCATACTAGTGAATGCAATTATAATAAGTTTCAATATAGCCAAATAGCGCTTTATTGACTTGTAGCGGTGATTGGTAATAGCAGCCATAAATAATATGGTTTTGAGCGTGTAAAAAAGCTTTCAAGATTGGTGCACCTAAACGTGCTTTATGGAACCAATAGTATTTTTTTATGCGTTCTATCAGTGATGTCAGTTTAGCCTGATGCTCCTGCTAGGCAGAATAATAACCTGATAGACTGTGATACTAATGCGCAAGCTTTACCGATTGAAAAATTGGCTAAATGTTTTTTTATTTAAGTTTACAGCATCGGCTTAGCGTGTTGATAAATGATAGATGCAACTTGTTTAGTATTTTATTTACCATTTTTAGCGTTATATTTTTTCTAGCGCAATAGTCCGTTATTGTTCGGTTAAAAGTGCTGATGGCTGGGTTTGTTTAATCAAAACATTCTAAGGCATCGATCTAATGTTGATTTACCTACGCATCAATGATTAGCTAACCCGTCACCTCATCTGTTTGTTAGCGAGTAGCTAATCATTTTAGCGATAATTAATCAATTAAAAGATAAAATACACTTGGGAGTTCCATTGGAGTAAAAGTATACAACAATTATTCAACAGGTGATTGGTCTAAAAAATAGATCCGTTTTCTGTTGGTGTTGATACTTACGATAATAAAAGTTTTTTGATTATCGACCTATCTTTTTCTTGAAATACTACTTCTAATTGATGTTTTCCATCTTCTTGCCAATCGCAAATAGCTATATTTAAAATATCTAGATATATTTTTAAGTCTTCAGCAGGAAGCTGAGGAATAATATCATGTACAATAACAATCTTCTTTTGACAAATCCAATCAAAATCATTTAAACAATCTTCTAAAGCATTCCAATTAAAACCAAAATATCCTGGAAACCATAATAAATAGTAAAGGGATGTTAATAGCTCTTTGGTATTAGCGATAGAAGGGTTCACTCTGGCAAAAAAAACTTCACCGGTATTATAGGCGACTTTACCATTAATAAATTTAAATGCTAATTGGTTATCTGTCATTATATTATTCCTACTTTATTCTAATAAATGTTTCATAGTGGTCAAAGGTGTAATATATTTCACCTCCTCGACCAATGATAATTCGTTGAGGTCCTGGTCCAGAAACATTTTGTGTTGGATGAATATATTCTCGGTAATAGTCTGACGATCTTTTTGGTAAGCTAGGCTGCCCAGTATATGCATCAGGTCTATTTCTAAAAACAGAACCATCATTCCTATATGGATATTTACCGCCTTTCTGAATTCTGTCAAGGGTTGGTTCTAAATCTATAGTTCCTTTATATATATGACCTGTTTTAATATCATAGATGGTAGTATTATCAATAAAACGGATAGGGTATTGAGGTTTGGTTGCATCAACAACCGATCGAGCTGTATTTGCATCTATTCTATCATGTTGATTTTGTATAACTTGAGTATGGTTTGTATTGTTATGTTCTTGAGTTTGCTCGATGTTATGTTCATCTTGTAAAAGAAAAAATCCACCAAAGATAATAATAAGTAGAGCTATTGCTAAGTAAATATCATTTTTTTTAATCTGCTTTGCCATCATTTATCCTTATTTCATGTTTTTAATTTTATCATTCCTCAACGGAATGACCCTAGTTAATTGTTATTTGTACAATGTTATTTATGCTACAGTGATAGTTCTAAATTATAAATATTAGCGTTATACATTTTTTAATTAAATCTAGGTAGTAACTAACTGATGTATTGCTGATGTCAATAATTTTGTTCACAGTAATATAAAGCTAGTTTAAGTTTGATCTAACAGTAACTAATTATCCATCTGAACAAAATCTCTGCCCGATGATAAAACTAAAGACTATAGTTAACGAAATTGATAAGAATAGAAACGGAGATAGTATAAATTGTTCTAATTAAAACTCAAGAAGTTAAGATTAAGTTTCTAATATACTGGCTAATTACATATAATATTTCATTTATTCCATCTATTTGCTATATATTGTTTATGTGATGATGCGATATAAGGCTGATAACTAGCTCAAACTGTATTTTAAAGGAGATTGAGTATATAATGCCCCACAAATTTAATTAATTTCTATCATTTAAAATATATTTTTATGAAATCTTCAATTATCAGTAAGTTAGAAACGCTACAAGAGCGTTATGAAGAAGTTCAAGCATTGTTGTCTGATGCTTCGGTTATTGCCGATCAAAATCGCTTTCGCACACTTTCTAAAGAATATTCACAGTTAACTGGGGTGGTTAAGTGTTTTTCTGATTGGAAGCAAACACAAGAGGATATTGAGACAGCTAAAATGATGCTATCCGATCCTGAAATGAGCGAAATGGCGCAAGAGGAATTAAACGAAGCATTAAGTCGAATTGAAGTGCAAGAAAAGCAATTACAAGTGCTATTACTTCCTAAAGATCCTAATGACGAATATAACTGTTTTGTCGAAGTGAGAGCGGGAACGGGTGGCGATGAAGCAGCTATTTTTGCTGGTGACTTAGCCCGAATGTATACACGTTATGCTGAATCACGCAATTGGCGCGTTGAAATTATGAGCGCAAGTGATGGTGAGCATGGTGGCTATAAAGAAGTTATTATGTTAGTCAGTGGTGATGGTGTTTATGGTCATTTGAAGTTTGAATCGGGTGGGCATCGTGTTCAACGTGTGCCAGAAACAGAATCGCAAGGTCGTATTCATACTTCAGCTTGTACTGTTGCTGTTTTACCTGAAGTACCTGAAGCCGAAATGCCTGAAATTAATCCAGCTGATTTAAAAATTGATACGTACCGTTCATCCGGAGCCGGTGGTCAGCATGTTAATACCACTGATTCGGCTATTCGTATTACCCATCTACCGACAGGTATTGTGGTTGAGTGTCAAGATGAGCGATCACAACATAAAAATAGAGCCAAAGCGATGTCAGTATTGGCTGCGCGCATTCAAGATGCAGAGTTGCGCAAGCGTCAACAAGAAGAAGCCTCGACAAGACGTAATTTATTAGGGTCGGGCGATCGTTCAGATAGGATTAGAACCTATAACTATCCACAAGGTCGAGTTACTGATCATCGAATTAACCTAACGCTTTATCGT
Organism: Gilliamella mensalis; assembly: GCF_900103085.1. Classification (GTDB taxonomy): domain Bacteria; phylum Pseudomonadota; class Gammaproteobacteria; order Enterobacterales; family Orbaceae; genus Gilliamella; species Gilliamella mensalis. The sequence goes on from NZ_FMWR01000012.1 coordinate 68,860, forward strand.
TTAGATGAAGTGATGGCAGGGAAATTAGAGATGCTAATCGATCCAATTGTACAAGAATATCAAGCAGATCAACTAGCCGCTTTATCGGAACAAGATGAATGACTTATTTACAATGGCTTAAATGCGCATCTCAAACGTTAACCGATAGTGAAAGCCCAAAGCGTGATGCTGAAATTTTGCTAAGTTTTGTTACGCAAAAAACGCGAACCTTTTTAATGGCATTTAGCGAAACATTGCTTACTGATGGTGAGTTAATTGCTTTATCTGAATGTTTAAAACGCCGGCAAAACGGTGAACCTATCGCTTATATTACTGGTGAAAAAGAGTTTTGGTCTTTAAAGTTTAATGTTTCTAACGCTACATTAATCCCTAGACCTGATACCGAAAAATTAGTCGAATTAGGTTTAGAGTATTTACCTAAAGTGCCCTGTGAAGTATTGGATCTTGGTACCGGAACCGGTGCGATAGTTATCGCTATGGCAACTGAGCGTCAAGACTGTTTATTTACTGCAATTGAAAAGAATAAAGATGCGTTAATTTTAGCTCAACAAAATGCAACGCAAATTGGGGTAAATAATGTCTATTTTTTACAAGGTAATTGGTATAGACCAATAAAAAATCGAAAATTTTCAATGATTATCAGTAATCCTCCTTATATTGAACCAACCGATATTCACTTATCACAAGGTGATGTGCGTTATGAACCTAGAAGCGCACTCGTTTCTGAAGATGATGGTTTAGCTGATATTAAACTTATTGTACAAGGTGCAACTAAGCATTTAAACCAATATGGTTGGTTATTGATAGAACATGGTTGGAAACAAGGCGAGGCAGTGCAAACTATTTTTAAACAACACGGATTTCAATTAGTAGAAACCTTCACCGACTATAGTGGTAATGATAGAGTTACACTTGGTCGCTGGTTTAAACCTTAACTAGGAAAATTTTATTATGCAGCAAAAAAAAGTAAACGTTGGTGACATTACTGTTGCCAATGATCTACCCTTTGTACTATTTGGTGGTATGAATGTACTTGAATCTCGTGATTTAGCAATGAAAATCTGTGAGCATTATGTCACTGTCACTGATAAACTGAATATTCCTTATATTTTTAAAGCTTCTTTTGATAAAGCGAATCGCTCATCAATCCATTCTTATCGTGGACCTGGTTTAGAAGAAGGGCTTAAAATATTCCAAGAGCTTAAACAACAGTTCGGCGTTAAAATTATTACTGATGTCCATACCGAAGCACAATGTCAACCGGTTGCTGATGTGGTTGATGTGATTCAATTACCGGCTTTTTTAGCAAGGCAAACTGATTTAGTTGTTGCAATGGCGAAAACAGGTGCAGTTATTAATGTCAAAAAACCACAATTTGTCAGTCCAGGGCAAATGGGTAACATTGTTGAAAAATTTGAAGAAGCGGGCAATAACCAAGTGATTCTTTGTGATCGTGGTAGTTGTTTTGGTTATGACAACTTAGTAGTTGATATGCTTGGTTTTAACATTATGAAAAAAGCAAGCAAAGGCTCACCAGTTATTTTTGATGTTACTCATGCACTGCAATGTCGTGATCCAATGGGAGCTGCATCTGGCGGGCGTCGTGGTCAAGTAACTGAACTGGCTCGTTCTGGTATGGCTGTTGGTATTGCTGGACTATTCTTAGAATCACACCCCGATCCAAGCCATGCAAAATGTGATGGACCATCCGCGTTACCACTTAATAAACTAGAGCCTTTCTTAAAACAGATGAAAGCCATTGATGAACTAGTAAAAAGCTTTGATGAAATTGATACTGAAAATTAAAGGTAACATGTTTTTTTAATTTAAAAGAATATACTATTTTATTGTAAATGACTTATTCTTTTTTATGTCAATAAAAAGAGGAACTTTAGCAATTCCTCTTTTTTCACTCTACTATTTTACTTTTCTTATTTTATTTATCATATTTAAATCCATTCTTGTTTTATAACCTAAAGGTTAATATCAATATTCGCATTGTCTTAACAATTAATCTAATATATTTTTTATTTTTCTAAATAAAAAAAGTTGTGATTTTTATCTTAAAAACAGTATGAAAAATGATTGTTTTGGTGATTTTGATCACGATTTTAGATTGTTTAATTTGCTAGATAAAATATGTTTATGCATTATGAGGGTACATATTTACAACCTATTTCACAATTGATGAGGTTTTTATTGACCTAAATTGGTTTTAAATATGCCTAAAAAATAATGTGTCTTCTAAGTTAAATATTAATTTGTACTTTCACTTGCTGATGTGAGTGAAATGTTGATCAATTCAATTGTTAATTAAACGGAATAATTTTAGGAAAACAGCGATGAATACCGATAATGCACAAATAGTACCTCGATCATTTAATTTTTTAACTAAACTGATTTTTTCTGTCTCTGTGTTAATGAGCGTAACGCCTGTTTATGGTCTTTATGAAAGCAATTTTACAGATGACGCTTCATTAACGGGTAATATCTTTTTTTGGAATCGAGATAGAGAACGAAAAGATATTGATACACATAAGTATGAAAAAAATCTAAGACACACCTCGTTCAATACAAATTTAGATTTTAAATCAGGCTATATTGCTGATAGATTTGCAATTGAACTCGGTGGTTATGGCGCTTGGGAAGTAAGCAATGGTGGTAACGGCCATCCAAATGAAATTGGATTTAGTGGTGCACATACTCGTTGGGATGAAGATTGGAAGAAAGACGTTAGTGGGCTTAGCTTTTATAAAGCACAAGCGAATTTTAAAATCGATGAGTTATTTTGGCTGAAAGCAGGTTATATTCAACCTTCGGGACAAACGTTACTGGCACCACACTGGAGCTTATTACCAGGCACTTATCGTGGATTCGAGTTGGGTTCCACGCTTGATTTTGATACAGCCGGTGTATTATCGATGTCTTACATGTGGACAGATAAATATAAAGCACCATGGTATAAAAAGCTCTATGAATTCAAACAATGGGGTGCGGGTAAAAAAATTGATTATTTACATTCTGCTGGCTTGAAGTATGACTTCAAAAATAATTTAGTGCTAGAAAGTGCATTTGGTCAAGCGCACAATTATATGAACCAATTTTTTGGTAAAGTGTCTTATAAAATGGACGTGTTTGATCGTCCTCTGACCATGAGTTATCAATTTTATGGTGCTACAGATCAGTCTCATAAAGATAAGGATGTTTATGATGGTTTAGCATGGCTACAAGCGGCGACATTAGGTTATCAAGTTGGTCCTGTTGGTCTTCGACTTGAAGGTGTTTGTGTTAAAGCTGAAGGTGAGCAAGGATTCTTTTTACAACGTATGACACCTGATTATGCTTCATCAAATGGGCGTTTAGATGTATGGTGGAATTCACGTTCCGACTTTAATGCCAATGGTGAAAAAGCAGTGTTTGTTGAAGTGACTTATGATTTAAGCCATCTATCTTACTATTTAGCAGGCTGGAAAACAGGTGCTTCTTATGCTTATGGTTGGAACGCAAAACCAAGCACTAATCGACAATTCAATCAGAAACAACGTTTGATTGAATCAGCATATAACTTTGATTTAGGGTATACCGTGCAAGAAAGTTGGGCAAAAGATACGGCTTTCCAATTGCACTATACCAAATATAACAATCACTCAAATAGTATACCAAGCTGGGGCGGTGGATACGGTAATATCTTCCAAGATGAACGAGATATTAAATTTATTGTCACAATTCCATTCACTGTTTTTAGTGCTCAACCAAAATAGGTAAAAATGATGAAAAAGATAAAAACAGCAATATTAGCTACTTCAATTGTTTCTTTGTTAAGTATGGGAGCAACCCAATCTGTTTTTGCTTCTCAACAAATTGTTGACTCAATGAGTTCACAACTCAATGTGAAATATGAGGTAATAGACAACCAAGCAGGAGCACATGGTGTAAATTGTTCAGCTTTAGGTGCTGATTGGGCAGCTTGTAACAAAGTGCTGATTTCGTTAAAGAATAATGGTCAGGCAATCAAGGACAAAAATTGGGCTATCTATTTTAATAACATTCGTATGATTTTAGCGGTAAATAATGAACAGTTCAAAATAACCCACATTACTGGCGATCTTCATAAAATCGAGCCAACAGAAAAATTCACTTCGATTCCAGCTAATGCCACGGTAAATATTCCGGTTATTGGTGAATATTGGATGGTAAGTGAAAGTGATGCCATGCCTCGTTGGTATATCACATCAAGTGATGCTACACCAAAAATCATTGATAATACTAATACTGGTTCTGACAATTTATCGGCTTTTGTTGCGCCAATCAGACAACAGTGGAAAAGAACAACAGATGATCACAATATTCTCATGACTCCTGTTAGCCGTTTTCAGTATAATGATGGTATTAATAAGTTATCTTACCAGTCGCTACGAGGACAAATTTTACCAACGCCAAGCAAACTGACAATAGGTAAAGAGGATGTTTCCATTGATCATCATGGGGTAAATTTGATCCTTGATGGCTTAAATAAAGATAGTTTAGCTATTTTGCAAACACAATTTAAGGCGTTAAATATCGCTGTTACGGGGCAAGGCTATAAAATAAAAGCCACAATTAATCCTAAAAAATTTGAGAAAGGACAATCGGGCGCTTATCAATTAAATATCAAAAATGATAATACTGTCATCACCGCTTATGACCAAGCAGGGATCTTTTATGCAATCCAATCTATTTTATCAACCATTGAAGTGAATCATTCTAATTTGATTCCAACCCTAAATGCTGTTGACTTTCCGCGTTTTGCTTATCGAGGCATTATGCTTGATATTGGTCGTAATTTTAAATCAAAACAAGCCATATTACGTTTATTAGATCAAATGGCAAAATATAAACTCAATAAGTTTCATTTCCACTTAAGTGATGATGAAGGTTGGCGAATTGAAATTCCAGGATTACCTGAACTAACCGATATTGGTAGTAAACGCTGCCATGATCTTACTGAACAACATTGTTTATTACCGCAATTAGGTTCGGGTCCCGAAAGTGATACGAATGGATCAGGATTTTTAACTCGTCAAGATTATATAGAAATTGTAAAATATGCGAAAGCACGCTTTATCGAGGTTATTCCTGAAATTGATATGCCCGCTCATGCCAGAGCCGCAATTGTATCAATGGAGGCACGTTATAAACGTTTAGTAGCAGATGGAAAAGAAGCACAAGCTAATGAGTTTCGACTAGTGGATCCAACCGATACCTCTAATACCACAACAGTACAATTTTATAATCGCTTAAGTTATTTAAATCCTTGTCTTGATTCATCTAAACGTTTTGTGAATAAAATTATTGCTGAAATAGCAAAAATGCATATTGAGGCAGGTCAACCGCTTCACACTTGGCATTTTGGTGGCGATGAAGCTAAAAATATTCGTTTAGGCGCAGGTTATCAAGATCTACAAGTAAAAGATAAAATCGATGCTAAAGGAACGATAGATCAAAGCATAGAAGATCATCCATGGGCAAAATCTCAAGCTTGTCAAACCTTTGTGTCAAAAGGAAAGGTAAAAGATATTGAACATTTACCTAGTTATTTTGCACAACAAGTTAGTTCGATAATAAAATCTCATGGCATTAACCATATGCAGGCATGGCAAGATGGAATGAAATATGCTGAGAATGCAAAATCTTTTGCAGTTGATAAGGTGACTGTTAACTTTTGGGATACATTATATTGGGGGGGATTTGATTCTGCAAATGAGTGGTCCAATAAAGGTTATCAAGTGATCATTTCTAATCCTGATTACGTTTATTTAGATATGCCATATGAAGTTAATCCAAAAGAGAGTGGCTACTATTGGGCAACGCGCTTTAATGATGAACGTAAAATATTTAGTTTTGCACCAAATAATTTGCCACAAAATGCAGAAACCTCGGTTGATCGAGATGGTAATCCATTTACGGCTAAAGGCACAATGAATTGGTCCGGTGCCTATGGAATATCTGCTCAGATTTGGACTGAAGATATTCGGACAGATAAAAAAATGGAATACATGACGTTTCCACGTTTGTTAGCAGTCGCCGAAAGAGCTTGGCATCAAGCTGATTGGGAAGTTGGCTACCAAAAAGATCGTCAATTTGCTCAGGGAACGACGCATTATGTTGATCAACAAAAGCTACTTAATGATTGGGTTCGGTTTGCAAATTTAGTGGGTCAGCGTGAACTACAAAAACTTGATTTAGCTAATATAGATTATCGCTTACCCATTCCTGGTGCTAAAATTGAAAACGGTAAATTAGTAGCAAATATTGTATTTCCTGGTTTAACCATTGAATATTCAACCAATCAAGGTAAAAATTGGTATCTCTACACTGAACCAGTTGGTATTAGGAAGGGCGAAACAGTCTCTGTTCGTAGTGTATCACCAAATCAAAAAAGAACGAGCCGTATAGAAGAGTTGAAATAGGTTAAGTTAATCAACTATTCTTATCCGTTGTTTAACGGATAAGAATAGTTGATAACAAAATAGATTGATAATAAGTTAATGAAGTGTGTCCATAAGTTCACTATCATCGAAATCGTCATCACTTCCATCTTCAAAATAAGTGCCCCAACCATCATAATTGACGCCAAATTGGGCGGTGAGGGTAATGATTTCGGCAATTTGAGCATTGATTAATTCAGCATTAAGCGGGCTTTCGGCTATGATATCAAAACCGATAACAACGTTGCCAGCATCATCAACATCTTCATCGGGATCGGTTGCTTCATAACCTAACTTATAAGCTTCTACTGCTATTTTTTCTAGTTTATCAAAATTTTGTGATGAAACATGATGTTCAATAATATAAAGCGCATGAGGATCGCTACCATCTTCTAACAATTCTTGAATAATAGCGTTAGTATCTTGCTGAGCAAGAATAATTTGATCTTTCATAATATACCTTTTAGTGGTCATGCAAATTGTGTGGTATATTACACGTTTCAAAATAATTTTCGAGAAAAAAGTGATCGTTGATTTACATTCTCATACTACGGCATCGGATGGTGTTTTAACGCCAAGCGATCTTGTCAAAAGAGCGGTGGATAACCAAATCGATATTTTGGCTATTACCGACCATGACACTGTTAAAGGCTTACTTGAAGCTCAACAAACAATTGTTAGTGAAAATTTGCCTATCAAATTAGTTTGTGGTGTTGAAATATCAACGGCTTGGAAGAATAACGAAATCCATATTGTGGGACTCAATATTGATATTGAGGATACTCAATTATTGACACTGTTATCATCACAAGAGCAAGGACGAATTAATCGAGCGTTGGCAATAAGCCAAAAATTGGCTAAGGTTAGTATTGAAAATGCTTATCAACAAGCACAACAATTTGCTAAAGGAGACATTGTTTCGCGAGCTCATTTTGCAAGATTTTTAGTTGCTAATGGTTATGTTAAGGACATCAAACGCGCATTTAAAAAATACCTAGGTAAAGGGGGGTATGCTTATGTACCTGCAACATGGTGTAGCATTTCTGATGCGGTTAATGCCATTCACATGGCCGGAGGGCAAGCGGTGCTTGCGCATCCAAGTCGTTATGATCTAACCTTAACTAAATTGAAATTATTACTGAGTGAATTTAAAGACTGTGGTGGTGATGCAATTGAGGTTTCGCAAAGCAGGCAAACGCAAGATGATTTACATCAACTAGCTAAATTAGCCAATGAATTCGACATGTTAGCATCGCAAGGTTCGGATTTTCATGATTTAGTTAATTATTTAGATTTAGGCAAAACAATGCCATTGCCAGGTAGTGTTACGCCAATTTGGCATAATTGGAAATGCTAAATAAATTAAGACTAAATGACTTTATATTGACGTTTTGCCTAAATATTGATGGCATTGAACTAAACACTAAAAATTGATATAGAATAAATTATGAGCCAAATTTTTTATATTCACCCAGATAATCCTCAAACCCGATTATTAGATCAAGTTGTTAAAATATTAAATGACGGTGGTGTTATCGCTTTTCCGACCGATTCAGGCTATTCATTGGGTTGCTTACTGGATAACAAACATGGCGTTGATCGCATCTGCCAAATTCGTCAGCTGGATAAACATCACAATTTTACTTTAATGTGCCGTGATCTTTCTGAGCTATCTTGCTATGCTTTTGTTGATAATACGACTTTTCGATTATTAAAAAATAATACACCGGGAAAATATGTCTTTATTTTACAAGCTAGTAAAGAGGTGCCACGTCGATTAATGAACGAAAAACGTAAAACCATTGGATTACGTGTACCAGATAATAAAATTGATTTAGCCCTACTTGAATTATTAGGGCAACCATTAATGAGCACGACGTTAATTTTACCTAATGATGACCAAGCGCAATCCGATCCCGACGAAATAGAAGATAGAATAGGGCACCAACTTGATGCAATTGTGCATGGAGGCTATATTGGAGAACAACCCACGACTGTGATTGATTTAACTAATAGCTATCCAGAAATTATTCGTAAAGGAAGTGGAGACACTAAGCCATTTGAATAAATGACCATTTTTTATTGTCGATATTTAGGCAATAGAGTGAATAGTAAAAATGATACCTGAGAAGGTAACAGCGAGGATAATATGAAAAATAGCAGATCTACACACCCACAACGGGGCAATAAGAAAAATAGCATTAAAGCTAAAGAAAGCCAATCTTATGAAAAAACGAAAGCGTCAAGTGCACCAACTGTGACACGAAAAACTTCAGTACATGATAATACTGAAAAACTACAAAAAATATTAGCCAATTTAGGTAATGGATCGCGCCGCGAAATTGAAGCCATGATTATGGCGGGTAAAATCAGTGTAGATGGTAAAATTGCCACTTTAGGTGATCGCGTAGATGTGAATACAAACCCTAAAATACGTATCAACGGGCATTTAGTTCAGATTAGAAGCAAAGAGAAAGAAGTTTGTCGCGTGCTCGCTTATTACAAACCGGAAGGTGAAATTTGCTCACGTCATGATCCACAAGGTCGAGCCACTGTTTTTGAACGTTTGCCTAGGTTAAAAAATGCTCGCTGGGTCAATATTGGTAGACTTGATATTAATACATCAGGTTTATTATTATTTACAACAGATGGTGAATTAGCTAATCGCTTAATGCATCCAAGGCACGAAATTGAGCGTGAATATGCTGTGCGTGTATTTGGTAATGTGACTGATCAGCAGATTAATCAGCTTCGTAAAGGAATACAACTAGAAGATGGTCCAGCCTCATTTCAATCGATAAAAGCACAAGGCGGAGATGGGCTTAACCAATGGTTTAATGTCGTAATCACCGAAGGACGTAATCGCGAAGTGCGCCGTATGTGGGAAGCTATCGAGGTGCAAGTTAGCCGATTATTACGTATTCGTTATGGTAATATCACTTTACCCAAAGGATTATCGCGTGGAACTTGGATGGAACTGGGCATTGACTCAGTCAATTACTTACGTGAACTAGTCGGTTTACCACCAGAAGCCAAAAGCTTTACAACAAGTTCATCTTCTGACAAACGAATAGCAAGACCTAAGCGTGTAAAATTCAATCAAAATGCTAGAACTACTCGCCAACGAGTAACTCAAAAAACAACCCGAAAATAGCTTCCGTTTTGTCACCCTTAAATAAAAAACTTATTTAAGGGTGCTTGTATAACGTATAATTCATCTGTTTTCATACCCAAAATAACCGCACTCATTAACTAATAAAGATAATTAATTTGTTGCTCAACTTTAGCAAAAAAAGTTAATCAATTAGAGCGAATTTATAATAGACTCACTAACTAGCTTATTAATTAATCAAGCTCAATTAATAGCGTTTTCATCAAAATAAATAGATGAACGAGCACAAAACTAAAATGAATTGAAAGGAAAATTATGCGTATAATCATAGCTATTTTTTTTATGTTTTTATTAACTGCTTGCCATATACGTACAGCAGAAGATGCTTATAAAGAAGGAAAATATTTAGAAAGTATCAACCTATTAGGTGACAGCATTGAGGACAAAGACCCTGCAGAATTTGGAAAACAAGATATACAACGACTGCAAAATATAGTCAGTAATGTCATGCAACATTATGAAACAAGCCTTTTAAACACCAATAACTCGGATTATGCCACACGAATAAAATGCTACGAAAACCTATTAGCCATGAAAATGCGATTAACTGATCGTTTTTATAGCCAAGAAATTAGTTTTTTCGATAACAAATATGACACTACTCAATTACAACAAAATATTGCTAAAGAGTACTACAATTATGGCAATTCAATCACTGGCACCGACAGTGAAAGTTATAGAATAAGAGCCGATTTATATGGAAAAGGGCTTGAGCAATATAACTATAAAAATATTGAAAGTTTGTACAATAATGCCAATACAAAATATATGCAACTTGCGGCTAAAGAGTATTATGATCAAGGCAAAATGTTAGAACGGCAAGGTAATTATCAAGCGGCAGCCGAGGCATTTAATAACGCATCGGCGGTATATGAACCGCTTGGTAAGTACAAAGATAGTGATAAACTTTCTATAGATAATGATAGAAAATACTCTACTCAACAAGCAGAGATTGCTTATGAACAAGCACAACAACTAGCAAAGACTGCAACGCATCGTTATCAATTTCGTGAAATTGCTAAATATTACGCCTCGGCTGCTTCTACTTATCGTCAATACGGATCATTTCGTGATGCAAATTCACAAGCAGATAAATATACCAAAAAAGGAAAAATTAAAGTTTATTATAATTCTTTAGAGTTAAAATCTTTTGTGTTAGATATCTTAAGTAAGGACTTTATAGAATTTGTTATTTATCAACCAAGTCAGGCAGATATTACAATCCGAATTACGACAAACGTTGAATTTGCTGATCTTGGGCAATCAGTTAATAATGAAACCAAAACCGAACAAGTCTTTGATAAATTTGTTGAAGTGTCTGACGAAAACGGCAATAAAAAGCAAGTTAAAACCTACAAAGATCAGCAATTTAATTTAAAAACGGTGACACATAGCAATAAATTAACCTTGACCACTGAAATTGATGTTCATGGCGTCTATAGTTACAGTAAAAAATTTGACATTGTTCAAACATCGGCAAAACATGATTATATCTATTCTGGTAATGTGCCCTCTAATTTGCGCAACCATAGTGAAGGAGTGTTGAAAACTAAAGATAGCTTGCTTCAAGCAGCAAAAGAACAGCAATTAACCGAACTAAAATCACGGTTTGACGATATTATTAGAGATCTTTCATATTTATAACTAATTGAAGTTTATATTTAAATTTTTAGAAAAGATAATCTAATCACATCTGTGTGATGCGAAGAAAAATAACATCCCACAAACAACATTATTTTGTTTGTGGGGTTTTTATTTAATAAAGATGATTAGCTATTCAAGCCCAAGCACCATTCGTCCATTTTTGGTTGCTACATTAATTACATTATCTAAATCAGTATAACGACATCCGGTCACTAACAATTTAAGCTCTTCCCACATATTGCCAGTTGAGAATGGCAACATATAGTCACTAACATTATCTGTACCAATGGCAACAGGAATACCAGCAGCAGCTAGTTCATCAACTGGGGTGAGTGAGTTACGAGTAGGGCCTTGTTCTTCGCGGCGTGGGCTATCGATCCAAGCAAAAGGGCAGGCAATGACCATCATTTTGGCTTCTTTCATTTTTTTATAGAGTTTTTGGCGATATTCTAAACTGTGGGCTGTGATCGAAATGCTATGAATAGCAACAACGCGACCATGCATACCATGTTCAAGGGTTTTATCGGTAAGCTGTTCCGTTTCGATCTCATCTTGGGAATTAAACTGGTCAACATGTACATGCACCATTTTGCCTAATGATTTACCTGTTTGCATTAGTACATCAAGATGTTTAAGTCCCATTCCTTCACCATGATCGCGCTCATCACGACGTGGTAAACCGCCAATAATATCAACTAAATCAGCACCTTTATCGAACCAATAACGCGCCTGTTTATCGATAACGCCTTTGAGTGTTTGATTGACTAATTTTATAGTGATGTCATTTTTATAGGTTTCGCGTGCTCTTAACGCCCCTTTAATTGCTCGTTCTTGAGCGATAGGGTCAATATCAACAAACGATCCCATTGCACTTACGCCTTGCTCAATCATCCGTTCAACCGCCATACTAAAATGACGATAGTAATCGTCTTCGCTCATTGATGCTTTGACTTTATCTAATGTATCCCATTTTTCAATTAAGGTCTGTTTTTGATAAACATCAAAACTATCAACCGAAATAGTAAAAGCACGATCGGCATGCATATGTGCATTAACCCATCCGTCATTTTGTTTAATTTTATTCATTAAATAGGCTTTTAAACTTTGGTCTCTTGTGGTTAACAACATATTTTTATGTTCAATCATAATGTGCCTCTACAATTTAATCATTTTAAATAAAGTGGATAAAACCGAGCAGAGTAGGCAAAAAAAATCCCCCAAAAAGGAGGATAAAAGAAATATCAATAATTTTATTGTTTAGGATTATTGATTTACAAGTGTTCATTGTGCTTACGTCTTGTCGATTAAAAACTGCAAAAATTTTAACCAAAATATTTATAATAGCAAGCACTATAATTAATAAAATATATAAATAAATGAAATAGTTAAAGTATTATTTTTTAGATTTTCTACTATATAAAAGCATTTTATAAAATGCTAATTACCGATAAAAATAAGAATTTAAATGATAACTTATTATTTAATAATAATAATTAAACGTCACAAAAATGAGATTATTCATTTCATTATTCTATTTTAGATTCTTCGTCATACTAAGCGTATAGTGTGCTAATCAATTATTTTGAAATAGAGGAGAGTTAATATGAGTCAATTAAATATTGTAGCTACAATTACCATTAAACCAGAATTTTATGAGGAATTTCAACCGATATTTAAACGATTAGTCACAGGTAGCAGGGCCGAAACAGGTTGTGTACGCTATGAACTTAATCAAAGCATTGATAACCCCAATATCTTTATTGTGATCGAAACATGGGCTTCACAGCAGGCAATTGATTTTCATAATGTAACACCTCATTTTATCGAATTTGCCAATTTTGCTAAAGATCATGTTGATGGATTAGAGATTAATATTGTTAAACAAATCATGTAACTTGAAAGTTTAACATACTAAATATATTAGCAAAAATGCCACCTATGCATTCACAATAGGTGGCGGTTTAACTACATTTTATCAACCGTCTTAATACCTAACATATCAAGACCAATTTTCAGTGTTTTCGCTGTTAAACAAGCCAATTTCAAGCGGCTTTGCTTCAAGCTTTCGCTGTCGGCCGTTAAAATTGGGCAGTTTTCATAAAAACTTGAAAACAGCGTTGCAATGTCATAAAGATAAGCACAAAGAACATGTGGTGTACCTTCTCTTGCCACGGTTGAAATAGTTTCGTCAAATTGAATTAAACGAATTGCTAAGGCTCGCTCTTTATCGGTTTCTAAACTAATATTACCTGTTAAGCTTTCTTCGGTAATATTCGATTTTTTAAATATTGATAACACTCTGGTATAAGCATATTGTAAATAAGGTGCGGTATTGCCTTCAAATGACAGCATATTATCCCAATCAAAAACATAATCGGTGGTACGATTTTTAGAAAGATCGGCATATTTAACTGCACCAATAGCCACTGCATCGACGATTTCGGCAAGCTCGCTTTCAGTTACGTCAGGATTTTTGCTACGAATTAATGTTGTCGCACGTTCACAAGCTTCATCTAGCAAATCATTTAATTTTACGGTATCGCCAGAACGTGTTTTAAATGGTTTACCGTCTTTACCTAGCATCATACCGAACATATGGTGTTCAAGTTTTAAAGATTCTGGCACATAGTCGGCTTTATGAATAATTGCCCACACTTGCTCCAAGTGCTGATGTTGGCGAGAATCCGTATAATAAAGGATGCGATCAGCGTGTAATGTTTCGTAACGGTATTTTGCACAAGCAATATCGGTTGTTGCATAAAGATAGCCACCATCCCGCTTTTGGATGATAACCCCCATCGGTTCACCTTCTTTGTTTTTATACTCATCTAAAAACACAACTATTGCGCCTTCACTTTCAACGGCAAGCCCTTTTTGTTTTAAATCGGCAACAATACCCGGTAGCATACTGTTATAGATGCTTTCGCCCATGGTGTCTTCAACTGTTAACGTAACATTTAAACGTTTATAAGTGGCAATATTTTGCGTCATGGTAATATCAACCAATTTTCGCCACATATCACGACAATACTCATCACCGCCTTGCAGCTTGACCACATAATTACGGGCTTTTTCGGCAAACACTTCGTCTTCATCATAATGTTTTTTGGCAGCGCGATAGAAGGATTCTAAATCAGATAGCGCCATATCATTGGCATGCTCATTTTGCATTTTTTCAAGATACGCAATTAACATACCAAATTGTGTTCCCCAATCACCAACATGGTTAGCACGAATAACGTTATGCCCTAAAAAGGATAATAGTCGGACACTAGCATCACCAATAATGGTTGACCGCAAATGCCCAACATGCATCTCTTTTGCAACATTAGGCGCAGAATAATCAACCACAATTGTTTGTGATTTTGCAGGTAAAGTAATATTAAGTTTATCACTGTTTATAGCAACTTCGTTTTGTTCAGCAATCCAACTATTTTTCAAAAAGATATTAATAAAGCCAGGACCGGCAATTTCGATTTTTTCAGCAATATCATCAATATCAAGATGTTGTAAAACCGCCTGAGCAAGATTTCGAGGGGGCATCCCCATTTTTTTAGCCACAGACATAATGCCATTCGCTTGATAATCACCAAATTGTACTTTAGCTGATTGCTTAATTAGAGCGTCGCAGTTTTTATCTGCACCTGCCATAATCATAGCTTGCGAAACACGTTGCGTTAATAATTGTTGAATATTCACACTAAACCTAACTGATTGTAAGAAAATGCCAATATAATACCGACAAAGTGTCGGATTGTCACTGTTCGTATAAGCGGAGGGTTCTTTTTAATAAAAAAAGAATGTATAAAATTTAAGTAAAATTGCTACGCTAGCTTAATGATAATAGACTTTAATCAAACACTAAATTCTCGCCCGAAAGCCACTTGCTTTCATAACAAAATCATCAAACAAAAATATCAATAAAACCAATTTGATACCTAAGATTTTTTATAACGCAAAACACGCTGATTTTTCACAATACCTAAACGTTAACAGTGTTATTTATTCTGTGTCGGAATATGTCTGACAACAGACAATTGAGATTAAGTTATTGATAGGCTTAATGGCAAGTTTATATCGGTCTGTTTTTAAGCATTTAGTATGGTAAGGGGATTTGTTGTTAAAAATAATATAAAATCTATAAAATAATATGATGTTTTTTTAAGCTTTCATTACCTTTTATCTGTTTCGTTATTTACAATCCTCATACTAACCACTACACTAACTTATGTTCTCAACGGGGTGCCCAGTGGGGCTGAGAATGTTAGATAGACTAACGTAACCCGTCGAACCTGAACTGGATCATGCCAGCGGAGGGATTTGAGTTATTCCACTTGCTCAAACCTTTTGTCTTTTATTGGCTATTTTGGAGGCAAAATGTTTTGTAAAAAATTGTTATTATCTTTATTGTTTTCTGTCCCTTTCTTGGCAAATGCTGCCAATGTAAAACCTACATTAACTGTTTATACTTATAACTCTTTTATTTCAGAGTGGGGACCGGGGCAAGAGATTGAAAAAGGATTTGAAGCTCAGTGCGACTGCCAACTTGAAATTGTTGCATTAGGCGATGGGGTGGCGGTTTTAAATCGAATTCGCCTTGAAGGGAATAGAACCAATGCCGATGTGATCTTAGGGTTAGACAATAACCTTTTAGATCAAGCCAAACAGGCAGGTATTGTTATTCCTCATCAAATCAGTAAGCCAAATAATTTAAATACCGACTGGTGGGATAGTAATTTTATGCCTTATGATTTTGGTTATTTTGCCTTTATTTATGATCAGCAAAAGATTAGTAACCCGCCACGCACTATGCATGAATTAGTTGATAATAAAGCCAATTGGAAGATTATTTATCAAGATCCAAGAACCAGTACACCTGGCTTAGGTTTATTATTTTGGATAAAGAATATATATGGTGATGATGCGGCATCTGCATGGCAAAAAATAGCTAACAATACTGTGACTGTGACCAAAGGTTGGAGCGAAGCTTACGGTCTATTTTTAAAAGGTGAAGCTGATTTTGTGCTTAGTTATAGCACTTCACCTGTGGCTCATATTATGAATAATAATGATCATCGTTATACCGCGGCTATTTTTGACGAAGGTCACTATCGACAAGTTGAAGTTGCTGGTATTACCAAATACAGTCAGAACCCAGAATTGGCACGTGCTTTTTTAAAATATTTATTAACACCGAATGTTCAACGCCAAATCGCTGAAAAAAACTTCATGTATCCTATAGTCAATACGCCATTATCCGAAGCTTTTAAAGAGATTAAACCAGTCAATAAAGCACTAGAGTTTGATTCTAAACAGGTTGAACAGAATCAAAAAGCGTGGGTTCGTGAATGGAAATCTACTATTAGTAAGTAGTTTTATTTAACCTAATGTTGAAATTAAGAACATTACTTCCAGGTCTTAGCGCTGCAAGCTTCATCTTAATGGTATTAGGCACAGGGCTATTTGCCCTTGGCTTGGTCGCTATCGAGTCTAATAATTTAACTGTCTATTTTGATAGTTATTTAATGCATGTGATTTGGATAACGGTATTTCAAGCAACGCTATCGACACTATTATCTGTCTTATCGGCAATACTAATGGCAAAAGCCTTATCAATGGTCGATTTTTTTGGTAAACGGTTATTGTTACGCATGATGCCTATTACCTTTATTCTACCCACCCTTGTTGTGGTAACTGGGCTGTTGTCTATTTACGGAAAACATGGCTTATTGGCTTGGATTTTTGATTGTTTGGATTTACCTTTTATTGATTCTATTTATGGCTTAAAAGGTATATTACTTGCGCATGTGTTTCTTAATTTTCCGTATGCTTGTTGTTTATTTTACCAAACCTTAAATAATGTGCCTGTCGCACACAAACAGCTAGCGACACAGTTAAATTTTTCGAGTTTTACTTATTTTAAATTGGTTGAATGGCCACTACTACGTCGGCAATTGTTCCCGATGGCATCGCTTATTTTTATGCTTTGTTTTTCGAGTTTTGCTATTGTATTAACGCTTGGTGGTGGGCCCAAATATACCACAATTGAAGTGGCTATTTATCAATCTATTCGTGAGTTTGATTTGATACAAGCTGTATTTTTAGCCTGTTTGCAGTTAGTTTGTTGTGTTAGTTTTATGCGGTTGATGCAAAAAACAAATTATAACAAAAAACTTAGTGCGAATTACGTTAGGCAAAATTATTGTGTGCCTGTTTCGTTTCACTTAACTTTGTTGAGTATCGTTATTATTGTTATTGGTGGGCTATTTATTGTGTTGCCCATCATCACCATACTTATTGAAGGCATTTATTTTTTTCAGTGGTCGTTTTTTACGGCGGCTTTTCAACGAGCTGTTATGTTTTCAGTATTAATTGCTTTCGGATCGGCAATAATTGGTATGCTACTTGCTTTATTATTACTTTATACCAATAGCCGATTATTGATTAATCAGCAAATACAGTGGAGCAATCGATTAATGTTTGTGGGATCGCTGATTTTAATTGTTCCAAGCATGGCACTGGCATCGGGTCTGTTTTTATTGTTATTTCCCTACGCGTATAGTTCTGTATTTGTGTGTGGCTTAATTATGTTGTGTAATGGCTTAATGGCATTACCTTTTGTATTAAAAAATCTTGCCGCACCAATGTATGATGTGACCGCACGCTACTGGCAATTAACTCAATCACTCAATATTGATGGTTTGTTGCATTTTTATTTGATTGAATACAAAGCGCTAAAAAAATTAATCGTTCGGAGCTTTGCTTTTTCCGCAATATTATCGTTGGGTGATTTTGGTATTATTGCGTTATTTGGTGGGCAGTCCGTGACTACGTTACCCTATTATTTATATGAACAAATATCGCATTATTATTATCAAGAAAGCACCGTAACGGCTGCATTATTGTTAATCTTATCTTTTAGTTTACTGGTTGTAATAGATCATGATCGAGCTGAATCACATTAATTATCAATATGATAATTTTAAAATACACTTTAATATTGATATACCAGCAAAAGAACGTGTGGTTATTGTTGGGCCTAGTGGTGCAGGTAAAAGTACTTTATTAAATTTAATTGCTGGATTTATTCATCCAAAATCGGGTGATATCATTCTTAATAAACAATACGCAAATAACTTACTTCCTGGCAAACGCCCTGTATCAATGTTGTTTCAAGATAACAATTTATTTAGTCACTTAACTGTTGAACAAAATATTGCTTTAGGGCTTAAGCCGTCTTTAAAGTTAACAGTAGCAGAGCAACAGACTATTTGTGACATTCTAATTCAAGTGGGACTGGATGGATTTGGCAAACGATATCCAGAACAGTTATCAGGTGGGCAACGCCAGCGAGTGGCACTTGCGCGTTGTTTAATTCAGCATCGGCCTATTTTATTATTGGATGAGCCTTTTTCAGCGCTTGATCAAGCTTTACGTTATGAAATGCTAGCGCTAGTTAATCAAATTTGTGATAAGTTTAATTTAACATTAATGATGATATCGCATTACCTTGATGATTCGCTCAGTTACTTTTCGCGTTGTTTGGTCGTGGATAATGGGCAGATTGTTTTTAATGATCTGCCAAAACAACTTTTACAACCTAAAAATAATGTTTTTGCAAAATTAATTGGTTTAAAGAACGAAAAAAATAAGTATTAGAATTATAGTTGATATTCCTCCTTAAAAATCTACTAATTAAAACTTTTTTACAAATTTTAATTAACATCAATGAACTAACTTGGTCGATGAATCTCTAAAATTTTAAGAGTTTTAGGTTTTTTACCTGGAAGATGTAAAGTTTTTTCATCGTTAACACCAGCTTCAAGTAGTGTCTTTGCCAATGGGCAACTTTCATTGATAACCCCATTGGAAAAATCATTTTCTCCTTTAATTATCTGTACCGTGATAATATCATTAGGTTTTGAAACATCAATATAATGAACCAAATCTCCGATTTCTACAACATCAGTTGTTAGATTAATTGGATTATTTTTTTCTAAATTTGTTGCATTTATATCTCTTGGATTGTGTTCTTTTATTTGCTTTGTGACTATTGTATCTGTAATCTCACTGCCTTTATTTTGATTAGATAATGTAGTTACTTCTCTGTACTCAGTATAGATATTGTTAATTGGAATATTTGTATTGCTGGGATAAATGTTATATTCAGTAAGTGTATCTAATAGATCTTTAATAACATCTTTTTTATAACGATTAAATGTTGATGCAAAACATCTCCAAAATTTCCAGCCTGCTCGTTCCAAAATCCTTTGTCGACGTATATCGTTAGCCCATTGTTCAGGGCCGTGATATTTATCTCCATCGCACTCAATTGCAAGACGGCTATCGGATTCTCCTTCAACAACCATGTCAATCCTATATGTACCAACACGGACTTGTGGTATTACACGGTAACCATGCGAGACCAAAATGTCAAACATTTCTCTTTCAAATGGGGATTCACAAAGTTCACGAAAATTTTCTAATTTTTCTTCATCTTGGATAAAAGGTGTTTTGAAATGTTGTATCAGTTTAGATCGTAATTGATCTGCTTTGCTTAATTCATCAATATTAATACTGCGCACTAAATACATACGATCTCTAGCTCGAGAAGCTGCCACGTTAAAGCGTTGTGCAAACGTATTTTTTGTTTGTGCTTGAACCTGACCTGGTACAACAACCATTGATAAAAATATAATATCCCTTTCTTTTCCCTGAAAAGTACGAGCATCACCACAAGTGATTTTGTATTGCATGATCACTTCTTCTTCTAATCGTTCATTAAGCATTTGCATGATTTTCAATGCTTGATCATTACCTAAAAGTGATACAATACCGATAGTTCTACCTTTGAAGTTAGGCATTTCTACAATTTTTTGAATTTCATCAACTATAAATTGAGCTTCAGGTAGGTTAATATTATTTTTACGATAACCGTCGGTTACATACACATCAATAAGTGGCGGGTCAATACGCTCTGAAACTTTAGGTACACGTAAAGGTTTTAGTTCATTATTGTAAAATTCACGTTTTGAGTATTCGATAATTGGTGATACGCAACGGAAATGTTCTCTTAGCATTACAGAACTTTTGGCAAAAACCACCTTAAATAAATCATATATAGATCGCTCTGGTGTCATTTGAGAACGATAGATATCCACCTGATTTGAAAGAAAACGTGTCATCAAACTTTTAATTTTCTCTTCTTCTAAACCAATACCTTCAGGAGAAACTTGTTTATCGTCTCCGACTACTAATATTTTTTTTGCCCTTAATATTGCAGATAATGCCATTAGGTCTGATTGGGATGCTTCATCAATGATAACCAAATCAAATTCCCCAAAATTAGAAGGCAATGATTCACAAATGCGATAGTGTGGCATAATCCAACAAGGAATAGCATTATTTGCTTTTTCGGCAGCTATTCGTGCATCTCGACGATATCGAACTGCACGAACCCCAGTACCTTTTCCTATTTTATTGACTGCTGCTCTATATGCTTCCAACGCGGAACGGACATCAGGTGTGGCATTTTCTGCTATTTTTAGCCATGTACGTTTATTTACTGCATCTTTGTAAAGATTTGCTAAATCAAGTTCAAGTTCCTCCCGTAGTTTTGATAGCCACTTTAAATCCTTACGTGCATCAATTTTATCGATAAAATTAGCTAAACGACATAGACGCCATACTTTATGCCAATTATTTGGAAGTAATTGTTCATGAGTCCCAGCATAGGGCTCATTGCGTAGTCTTTCAGCCCATTTTTTAGCCCCTGATGCTTCAATCATCTGAGTTACGTTGGAAATTGTCTTGAAATGCTCTGAGAAAGAATGGATCTTGCGGAGTTTTTCCATTAGCAGAGACCATTTTGCTTGAATGTCATTATTATTGTATTTAGAATTACCTAGATAGTTGTTTAAAAATTCTCTAATCTGTTCGGTAATTTCACCTTCACAATCCATAATAGCGTTTAAGAAAGATTCTTTTATCCCCCCCCGAGTTTCTATAAGACGGTATTGTTGTAGATAGTGTTGAAATACAATTTCAATATGGCTAATCATCTCGTAGGTATAAGGGATTTGTGATGCTTTAGTCCATGAAGAAAATAAATGATTCAATAGTTTTTTTATTTGTGATTCATGATCAATAATTAAAGAAATCTTATCGTATAGTTTGATAATTTTTTCTGCTTCAGTTATATCTTCTGGATTGAGAGATAGTTGAGGTAGAAAAAGTTCATTGGCTAATGTATTCCATCGAATAAGTAGTTCTCTACATGATTTTTTATACTTAATAAATTTAAATATATGTTTCCAGTCCTCAGTAGAAGAAGGCTTTGAACCGACAAGAATGATGTTGTTCAATATACGTTTTTGTTCTGTTTTTTTGAACATACCAATCAGTCCGAATGGTTTTTTACCTTGAGATAAGTTGTTAACGGCTTCTACTAGTTCAATACTCGATTCAAAATTTTCTGTTAATATTACAGGTCTAAGTAAAAATTGCGTACGTGTGCCTAGTATTGTGACGATTTCATTTCTAAGCTCTAGGAATAAATCTAAAATTTTATTTTTTGAGTTACAACGTAAATATCGTTGCAAATCACTAATCCATGTTTGCTGAACATTGTCAATTTCTTGAAGTAACAGTTTTAGACTTGATATTTTTTCAACTGTTATAGCTACTGATTTCATAGCCTCGGGAGTAAAGCGATCTATGTTTGGCACAGTACCATCAGACTCTTTAGCTTTTAATTCATTTAAAAGTACCAAATCTTGATGAATTTGCAATAGCTTTTCTGATGAGGGAAAGTTATCAATGTTGGGGATATGTTTACTTAGGTAAGCTAAGTCATCATTTACAGCTTGTCGAGCTTCACGTAATTTTGTAATTTCAGTTTTTCCAAATTGAGGTTTGTAAATAGGCTCAATGGTTAGAATATCTGTGAACCATTTTATTTCATCTTGATTATCTGCAACCTCTTTAGCAATGTCATTAGGGGTAATGGTTTCTTCATCCATTTGTACATTATTGAGATTTAGATTTGCCCAATTTTCTATTTCTTTATCGACTTTGGAAATGCGTGCGTGTAGCGAATCAATTTGCTTGTCAATATCTTCAATTTTTCTACGATAATCTTTTGGATCAATTAGAGATATTTTTGTGGAAATTTTTTCAATCGCAAAATCAAATTGTTTTATATCCTCTGCTTCACTGGTCAGTAAGCTGATTGTCAGAGGTCGAATGGCTTTAGGGATTTTTTCTTGTAAAACGGTAAGTGCAGGGGATTTCATTGAAGTAACTAACACCCGTTTACCAGATGCAAGATAATGACAGATTACGTTGGCAATAGTATGTGTTTTCCCTGTTCCTGGGGGACCTTGTACTACTACTCCATTATAAGCTTCTAGCATTTGAATAATTTTAACTTGTTCATCATTATAAGGCATTGGGAAATATAGCTCTGATACATGAGCAGTATCGAGTTTATTGAAATCGATGCTACCACTAACCATAGATAAACCACGAAATGGAGGTAGAATTACTTCTTTATTTTCGGATGAAGGCTCTGTTAACAATGATAACACAACATCTGATAAAGACTCTGAAGAATTGTCACTCAGTTTGTTTTCAAAGCGTTCCAAATCTTGAATATGCATATTATTTGTACGTGGACGAGCTAATATAACCCAAGTATCAGTAATTACTAAATTTTCTGTCAATTTTGGGAGTGATCTATCATCTGCAGTGGTTTGTGATGGCCAATAGGTACCAGATGAATCTAAATGCGTGACTGCAGAGTTCAGTAATGGCTTAAAGGTACTTGGATCAAAAGGATTAAGAATACCACCTGTCGACTCAAAAAACTTTTTACTTTCTTCTAAAAGTTGAGCTATAGAGGGATTATACATCGATTCATATATATCAACTTCTAATTGTGGTTTTGATGAACGGGGTCTTATTTCTAAGGACATTGTTGTTTTATTGAGTGAAATTTCTACTAATTGGGTCAATAAAGGATATGTAATATCCCCTGTAGGTAACTTCCATAAAGCAATACCTACTCCTAAAACCAACTCCAGCTGTGCATTAGCTAAATTATCTTGTATTTTTTGGGACAACATAAATAGCTCTGAATACAGTTTTATGCTTTTTCTATTTTCTTTTTCTTTCGTCGCCCACGGTTTCCATTTCTCTTCAATGTATGACTTAAATTGTTCTTTAACTAGTTGTTTATCATCAAAATCTTTAAATTTTATCGGATGAGAATTAACATCTTCTTCGACTGTTTCATCATTTATAATCGGATTATTTGATGTAATGGTTAGTGCGCCTATATCTATAAGTGATTGGCGTATAACGTGATCTTTTATAGATGGTTCTTTGTTGGGTTCTTGAGATAGATCAATCCATATTTTAAGAAGTTTTTTTTCGGGAATTGGTGGCGGGGTTTCTCGTAATCTATCTATGCAAAACCAAATTTCATCACATTCAACTTTATTACAATTAAAAGTTATTCCTGGCAGCCCTCTAATTTCTTCTTCCAGAAGACAAAATTCTTTTTTGTGCTGAGAAATATTCTTGACAGGTGATTTATCTAATAAGGCAGTTTGTTTGGTAAACTCAATCAAAGAGGAAAGGCGCTGATATTGAATGTTTATTGGTTTCATATTGGGTTTTTCCACGTTGTTTACTCTTTTTTAATAAATTATAAAATTATATTAAAAGCAATTTTTATAATTAGGGAAATAACTGATTAATGATCGGCATGGAACTTTTATTAATGTATTTTATCTTAATAACTACTGTTAATAAAGTTTGTTCTTTAACCTATTTAGATTGAAATTTAAAAAAATTTTAATTGAAGTAAATGGTTGTGAGATATCTTTGAATATTAAATACAATATTTAAAATATAATAAATAAATTTTAAAACCTATGTCTATTAGAAGTTTAAACAACTCGGTGTTTTCTTACTACTAAGTAATCGCCACAGGTTGTTTACAGAGCTGTTTAAGGTATGATATTGTATATTTATACAGTTGTATTTTAAGTGTCGTAAATCCGTTTATGCGAAAAATTATTCATGTTGATATGGATTGTTTTTATGCCGCCGTTGAAATGAGAGACAATCCCCGTTATCGCAATCTGCCTATTGCAGTAGGCGGCGATCCGCGTAAACGCGGTGTGGTTGCCACTGCCAATTATTTAGCTCGTCAATATGGTATACACAGTGCTATGTCAATGGCACAAGCGATTAAACTGTGCCCTAATCTTAAAATTATACCCGGTAGGCATGCGGTGTATAAAGAAGTGTCAAAACAGATCCACCAAATTTTTAGGCGTTATACTGACTCTATTGAGGCGCTATCGCTCGATGAGGCTTATCTTGATGTGACCGATTGCAAGCTTTGTTATGGTTCGGCTACCTTGATTGCTCAAGATATCCGCCAAGCTATTTATAACGAACTTGAATTAACCGCATCGGCTGGTGTTGCTCCACTTAAGTTTCTTGCCAAGATAGCTTCAGATATGAACAAACCTAATGGCCAATATGTGATAACTCCCGATGAAGTAGACGGCTTTATTGAGGGGCTTCCCTTAAAAAAAATTCCGGGAGTGGGTAAAGTCACTGAAAAAAAACTAGCACAATTAGGGCTATTTACATGTAATGATGTTGTTAATTATGATGTTTCTAAATTACTCACTCAATTTGGTAAGTTTGGGCGAATATTATATGAAAGATGTCAAGGTATTGATGAGCGCGAAGTGTGTAACGACAGGCAACGTAAATCGGTTGGGGTAGAGCGCACCTTAACTGACGATATTCATAGTTGGGATGAGTGTTTATTGCAGTTTGACCCATTATTTGAAGAGATAGAAAAACGGTTAAGTAAAGTGCGTGCTGATTTGTCGATCGCTCGGCAGGGTGTCAAATTTAAGTTTGACGATTTTCAGCTGACAACACAAGAACATGTATGGTCTAAATTAGATAAAGCCGATTTGATTGAACAAGCGCATAAAGTTTGGTTAGAACGACGTAATGGTCGTGGTGTTCGGTTAATTGGTTTTCATGTAACGTTAATTGATCCACAAGTTGAAAAACAGTTAATTTTTCCGTTTTAGTTTTTTTTCATTATAAAAAATGAGGATGCAGGCAAAACCTTAATGCATCCTTTTAATATACTGTTAATTGTTAATTATGACTTTAGATTTGCACCGTTAGTGCTAATCACTTGTTTATACCACTCAAATGAATCTTTTTTATAACGCTTCATGCTACCGTTACCAGCATTGTCACGGTCAACATAAATCACGCCATAACGTTTTTTCATTTCGCCAGTGGTGAATGATACGACATCAATAATTCCCCATGCGGTATAGCCAATCACATCAACGCCATCATAATCCATCGCGGTTTGCATGGCTTTAATGTGTGCACCTAGATATTCAATACGTGGTTTGTCGTGCACTTGATTGCCATTTTCAAGTTCATCAATTGCACCAAAACCATTTTCCACAATAAACAGTGGTAATTGATAACGATCATACAAACGATTGAGTGTATAACGTAAACCTTCAGGGTCAATTGGCCAGCCCCAATCACTGCTTTTAATATAAGGATTTTCAACTGCATTGGGTAGTGCACCGTTAACGATGTTATCGCGATTATCATTTTTGGCATCCGCTTTTACAACCGTTGACATATAGTAGCTAAAACCAATGTAATCAACGGTACCTTGTTTTAAGTAAGTCAGATCTTCATCGGTGATATCTAGCTTATAGCCTTCACGTTCAAACTCTTTTAAAGCATAAGCAGGGTAATAACCACGAACGTGAACATCAGGAAAGAAGAAGCGTTGATGCATAGCAATTTCTGATGCCATCATATCTTCAGGGTTACAAGAATATGGATAAATTGGCACATGTGACACCATACAACCAATTTGAAAATCTGGATTGATTTTTTTACCAGCAATCACTGCCTTAGCACTGGCTAATAGTTCATAGTGAGCAACTTGGTACAGGACTTCTTGCGGATTTTCGCCCGGTTTAACTTGTACGCCCGAGTTAGTCCAAAAGAAGATAGGGTTACTGGTATCCATTTGATTGTTGATTTCGTTAAATGTCATCCAGTATTTGACTTTATTTTTATAACGCTCAAAACATGCAGTGGCAAAACGTTCAAAAAATTCGACTGTTTTACGGTTTCTAAAACCACCATACTGGCGTGCAATGTGTAACGGCATTTCAAAATGCGATAAGGTGATAACAGGTTCAATGCCGTGAGCAATTAATTCATCAAAAACGTTATCATAAAAGCGAAGTCCTTCTTCGTTTGGTTCAAGCTCATCACCTTTTGGAAAAATTCGAGTCCAGGCGATCGAGGTACGTAAACATTTAAGACCTAATTCGGCAAATAGTTTGATATCGTCTTTATAGTGATGATAAAAATCAATTGCAGTATGATTTGGATAAAATTTACCTGCTTCGATATCTTGGGTGATTTGTCTTGCAACGCCATGAGCGCCTGCAGTCATAACATCAACCACGCTTGGTCCTTTACCGCCTTCGTTCCAGCCACCTTCAAATTGGTGAGCGGCTAAAGCACCGCCCCATAAAAATGGTTTTTTAGTCATTTTTGATTCCTTGTTATTGCTTAATTTTAAATATGATATCATCAACTGTTACTTCTGTTTTATCGGTTAATGAAATGAATTGGTATTGATCGGTATTAACAATAATAATTGGGGTAATTAACGGGTAACCAGCTTGCTTGATTGCCTCAGGATTGAAGCTGATTAGTAAATCACCTTTTTTCACTTTTTGGTGTAACTCAACGTGATATGCAAACTCATTATTGGTTAAATTAACCGTATCAATCCCCACATGAATTAGTAACTCAACGCCGTTATCTAATGTTAATCCAATGGCATGTTTAGAATTTTCAAATACCGCAGTTACCTCGGCATCAAAAGGCGCATAAACGTGATTATCAGTAGGTTCAATTGCAATCCCTTCACCCATGAGTTTTTGTGAAAAAGCAGGATCGGGCACTTCACTTAATGGTAAAGCATGACCTGTCATTGGGCTTGTAATGTCAACTTCATCAAGAAGAATTTTAGGGTTATCATCTTCGATATTGATATTTTCTTGTTTATTAACTGTATCTTGTAAGGTTTCGCCTGTGCCCAGAATTTGGATTAAAACTACCGGTCCAAAAAAAGCAATAAGCGCACCAATTAAGACACCCATAAATGACCCTGGATTATTAGGACTAATCGCATTGACGATAGTTAAAGGACCTGGCAAACCTGCATAAGCAACATAGTGAGGTGCAAAAAATCCAGCCACAATACCACCACAAGCAGCCGAGATACAACCATAAATAAATGGCTTTTTAAAACGTAGGTTAACGCCATAAATAGCAGGTTCGGTGATACCAAATAAGCCAGTGATAAAAGCGGATAACGAAACGCCTTTCATCTCTTGTGTTTTGGTTTTTAAATAAAAACCAAATGCTGCCCCGACTTGACCAATAACGGCAATGGTTTGAAATGCTTGGAAAGAGTCTTGACCATACTGTTTAAAGTTTTCAACGATAACAGGTGTGATCCCCCAATGCACGCCGAAAATAACAAAGACTTGCCAAACGGCTCCGATAATCCCACCAGCTATTGAAGGTGCTAGACTGACAAACCAATTATAGCCATTGGCAATGTATTGTGCACCATTTGCGGTTAATGGACCAACAACAAGTAATGTTAAAGGTACCATAATGACAAGACTAAATAATGGCAATAGAACCGGTTTTATAATGCTGTGTAAGCGAGGTTCTAAAAAACGCTCTAAATAAGAGAGTAACCAAACTAAAAACAGTGGTGGTAAAACAGTTGAGGCATAGGTGGTTTTCGATAGCGCAATGCCAAATAGATCAATTTCTTGCCCCTCGCTTATTAGTTTTGCAAACTCAGTCCATGTCGGCGATAACAGCGCTGCACAGCAAGCAACTGCGATATAAAGGTTGCAACGGAAATGCTGTGAAGCGGTAATGGCAATAAAGATAGGTAAAAAGACAAAAGGGGCCCAAGAGATGAAATTGAATACCTCAAAGGTGCCAGTTTTTTCTAATTCAGGGCATGCCAATTTAAGTAAAATCAAGATGCCTTGTAAAATCCCTGATGCCGCTAAAATATAAACAAAAGGGGCAAATACGGCAGACATGGTTGCAATGATGCGATTTAATATGTTGCTATCATTTCCTGCTTCAACTTTATTGTCAATATTAACTAGTTGAGTAAAAGCGTTATAAACTTTATCAACATGCGTACCAATAACCACTTGGATTTGACCGCCTTTTTCAACAACAGTAATCACACCCGGCAATTTAGCAATGTTCTCTTTTGCGTGATCTGGTGTATGTTGGGTAACAAGGCGAAGACGCGTTGCACAGCGAGAAATGGTGACAATATTCTTTTCACCGCCTAATTCATTTAAAATATCAACGGCTAGTTTGTTATAATCTCTAATTTTTGATGACATCCATAATACTCCTAAAAGCAATTTAGTATGGTTATCTTATAGACAATTTCAAAATTGTTAATGACCAATTATATTGTTTGTGATCTAGATCGACTTTTTATATCATTTAATTTAAAAGTTAACCTAATCTGTATAAAATAATAGTTAAATTACTTACTCAATAAAAAGATATATAAATGATTAAATATCAAGATGTTGCCAAAAAAATTAAACAGATGATCTATAAGCAGCAATTAGCTAAAGGCACTCAACTTGCCAATATTGAAGGATTGATTAATCAGTATCAGGTAAGTCGTAGCACAATTATTAAAGCGCTCAATTGTCTGGAACGACAAGGTGTTATTTATCAAGTGCAAGGCAGTGGTATTTTTGTTCGTGAACGCAAAAAAAGAGGCTACCTCAATTTTTTACAAAGTCATGGTTTTACCATTGATTTAGAAGATGTTTATGGCTCATCGACAGTTTTTAATGTCGATATTATCAAGCCTTGTTCCAAAGTGAAAGAGAATCTACAATGCGATGATCAGGAAGAAGTTTATTTTATTAAACGACTACGTTACGTTGAAGGCAAATTATATGGCTTAGAGCAGTCATACTATCGCAAAAAACTCATCTGTTATTTAAATAAAGAGATCGTTGAAAATTCAATTTTTAATTATATTCAAGAAAATTATAATATTAATATTGGTTTTTCTGATAAATATATGCAAGTAATAAAGCTTGATGCTGAAATGGCGCAATATTTAGGGCTGCAAGCCGGTGAGCCTGCACTTTGTGTTGAAGAAATATTTTATACTTCATCAGGTGAACCTTTTGATTTTTCAAAAATCATTTATCATTATGAAAATGCAAGATTTTGCATACAAAATCACTCAAAGTAAGTTTCAGTGATGAGTTATTAGGAAGATGAATAAGAAATCGATCATTCATCTTCCTTTAATTATTAGCGAATTTAACTGTTAACAATTAAATTTCACTACCAACACCCTTAAACTTTTCAACCAGTGCGGCGATTTTTTCAAAGACACGGTTCTTTTTAATTAAATATTGAGGATTAAGTGGACTCATTTTAGGTAGAATCTCGTTCAG
Source organism: Gilliamella mensalis (assembly GCF_900103085.1). Lineage (GTDB taxonomy): Bacteria > Pseudomonadota > Gammaproteobacteria > Enterobacterales > Orbaceae > Gilliamella > Gilliamella mensalis. The sequence continues at coordinate 98,775 of NZ_FMWR01000012.1, forward strand.
CTCAGTGCCATTTTCAGTTGCATACTCTCGCTTTAACGACGAGGTGATATAGCGTTTTGTGATAGCATTAGTCATTTTATCGCTAACCGTTATAGGTGCTATATCATAGCTGATTTGTTGTTATTTTTCTATCTGCGGGCTTTTTTATTGCTTTATTTTGAATAAATCTAAGGTTAATAATTTCTTCCATTTTTCACGTATCAAAAAAACATCGATCTGGTCGCGCTCCTTGATTCTATTACTGATTGAAAGTTGTTGATGAACATTATTTAATATCTTTTAAGAAAAATAGAAAGAAAGTTAATTGATATAGGCTATTTTTCTATTTATAGGTAGATAAAATTCGAAAACGCTTAACGCTATTTTTAAGGTTTTTATTAAAAATCTAAGCAAATTGGTCTTTTGAGTTTTAGGTTTGGGTTGTACTACGTCATAATAAAGTCCAAAAACTAAAAACCAGAACCCTTTTTTTTGCCATATTTTAAAAATAAATAAAATCAAATAATTAAAAACGTCCTTCAAAAAAGGGTTTTTAAAGTCTAAATAGCTATTTGCCTTTTTACATACAATATTGATAGTATATTAACTTCTAGTTCACTGCCGTGTAGGCAGTTTAGAAACGAATCAGTGAAAGCCGATTTTTGGGCTAAGAGTTCACTGCCGTGTAGGCAGTTTAGAAAAACCTGAAAGAAAAGGGTGCAATAACCGATCAGTTCACTGCCGTGTAGGCAGTTTAGAAAATGTACATAAAAAAAATAGCGGAGCAGTTTTTGTTCACTGCCGTGTAGGCAGTTTAGAAAAATTGTAAATTGATTTTTAGTTGACAGAAATTGTTCACTGCCGTGTAGGCAGTTTAGAAAAAGAAACAGAGTGATTTGTACGCAAATGCGGTGTTCACTGCCGTGTAGGCAGTTTAGAAACAGGCGGGGATTACGAAACGCTTGATTCTATGGTTCACTGCCGTGTAGGCAGTTTAGAAATCGTACCCATTATTAAAATTGTCATCAATTACGTTCACTGCCGTGTAGGCAGTTTAGAAACCTATAGAAACACTTGTATTTTTCTTAATGACGTTCACTGCCGTGTAGGCAGTTTAGAAAGTATTCAAATACTAGAAAAGATTTGATTCAACGTTCAATGCCGTGTAGGCAGTTTAGAAATTAACGACAATGTCAGCCGCATTGCCGTTCATGTTCAATGCCGTGTAGGCAGTTTAGAAAATGCTGGCGTATCTTCGGCATTAGTTGCATTTGTTCAATGCCGTGTAGGCAGTTTAGAAATGCCGCCATTTGAGCTATCCAATAGTGTAACAGTTCAATGCCGTGTAGGCAGTTTAGAAACTCCATCAATGAACACGTATTGGCGTAATTTAGTTCAATGCCGTGTAGGCAGTTTAGAAAACTCATGTCAAATGGCGGATCGGTGAAAATCAGTTCAATGCCGTGTAGGCAGTTTAGAAAGTTCGAATTCTGTAAATGGAATGGCAAAAAATGTTCAATGCCGTGTAGGCAGTTTAGAAATCTTGCCGAGCATTTTTTGATTGGTTCTCCTGGTTCACTGCCGTGTAGGCAGTTTTAATTAATCACGAAACGGTATAGAATCCTGAATATTTTTTACAAAAATATAGCCTAAAACGTGACACTTGTGTAACTACTTCATAATGGGCATACAACTTAGTAAAAAATTACGCTGCTTGTTTTTGTGTTGTATATGCAATGGGTATCATGTTAGTTAATGCTTAATTAGGTTTTTGGGTATTATCAATGGTTGGATGACTGACCATAACATGTTTAGCCAAATCAATGACGGTTATTTTTTCTAGGGTATTATCGCCATAGCACTTGTTGATGATACGGCGATAATTTTGTTTTATGTATATTCAGTACAGTCGTTTTTTTACTACTGTAACCGACGCGAGTGATTTCTACACATTATATTAGCTGATTGCTCCCTATTTTGCCATTTTGAGAGTATCTATCTGTTTCACTGATGTAAAATCTATAGCTAATAATTTTTCTAATCGTGCAAGTATCCAATTATACCGATCTTTTAATGCATCTTCATGCCATTGTTGGTTAAACGTTTTTTGATTAAAATCATCTAATACTTTTTGAGAAAGGCGAAAAGCAGTCGTATTATTAGTATGAGTGCCCTGATATACAATCATTTTGGCATTAAAAGGATTATTACTAGCATCAATGTTCTTTTTACCACTTAATAGTGTCAGATTAGCAATACTATGTAACCATCTGTTTTTTACTTCTTCTGTTATATGACTCCATTCGGCAATATTTTTATATTTTTTGGGTAATATATGTTCAAGATGTAAGTCATTATTAAGTTTTAATAAAATAGGATTAGATTGATCGGTTAGATCATACTCAATTAAAATCAAAAGAGGTTTAATCCATGCTTCTTTATCAACCATATTAGAGGTTAGTTGAGATATTGCTAATTCATAAATCTTTTCAGAATTTAATTTATTTGAAAAGATTGCTTTTAAATAATTGATATGTTTTTTTTCTTTCAGTGCTTTAATAATATTAAAAGAAGTTTGCTTTACTTGCGATAATGTTTTTCCTGCAATCCAATATAAATAATAAAAACGTCTTAGTTCAAAAACTAATTCATAGAAATCTTTGTAATCTGTTGTAATGGCTGTCATTAATATCGCTTTCCAGTAATTACTCCATCTCAAATATTGGAACGAATAAATGTTTTTATCTTTTGAACAATATATTTTTTCATAATAATTAATCACAAATTGTTTTAATGAGGCTATTACTTGATTAGGATCTTGATTTTCGAATAAGTTTTGTAGTTCTTCAGTGTATGATTTTTTTTGATTTGATCCTAATAAATAATGTGCATAAATAATAAATAAATCATTTAAACTTATATCATCACATTGTTTAATAAGCTGCTCCATTTCACGCCAATCAGACATAAAACTATCTTCTTTTAATTCTGAAGTAGCTAAATCATCTTTATATTTTTTATAAAGCTTTTCTAATAAAAAACTTTTTATTAAGTCAGCAGAAGTTAGATCTAAACCTCTATTATTGAGCACCTGAAATAATTTAATAGCGAAATCACGGCTGGTACAATCAATACGTATAATTTTAACTTGGTAAAACAAGTAATTAATTAACTCACCAAGTTTACTTTCAGGTAAACAATTTAATTTTTCTTTAAAAATTAGTGCTGTATTAATAAATTTAAATTTGGGTTCTTGATCATTTTTAATTTGATACTTATATGGAGGCGGTAATATTTTTGTTGCTCCATCGTTTATAATATATGCTTCAAAATCAGATTGATGAGAGCTATGGGTGTGTAACCTTAAACGTGAAGCTCGGCTATTAAAAATTATTGCGGAACGAATAATATCAATATTTACAGAAAGGGGATTTAAATTATCATGTAGATTAAGATTTGGAAAATAATCACGTATAACGCAAAATAGTATCATTAAAGTTGTTAATCTTTGTTGCCCATCAACAACATCAATATAAGGGGAATTAGGTTCATCATAAGAATTTGCTGTAATAACAGAGCCTAGAAAGTAATTTGGTACATCATTTTCATATGATTCTAAAATATCGTCCCATAACTGTTCAACTTGCTCACTTTCCCATTTATAAGGTCTTTGATACTTCGGTATTTTATAAAGATTTTTTGTATCACCAAATAATTCACTAATCGATAAACTACGGGGTTTAAAAGAGTCTTCCATATTTATACCTACTTATATTTCTGTTTATTTAATTTAAAAACATTTAATAATTAGTTGTTCTAGCAATTTACTTGTTTTATATAAATTAAATATCATGATTAATAATATTTAAAAGGCTTGATATGATTATTAAATCTAAAAGAATAACATCACTTATTTTTATTTTATTGTGAAATATATACTAATGATAAAAAATAGTTTTTAGATAAAAGTTGAAAATAAAAAGCACCTTTCGATGCTTTAGTTTTTATAAAATAGAATAGTAGATTGCTAGTACTTTATCCCATATTCAGCCCGATAAGCCTCAACTTGTACTACTTGATCTTTTCGTGATGGATCTTGGTAAAGGTATTGGATCAAATCATCAAGCGTGATAATTGAAATAACATCACAATGATAGGTTTGTTTAATTTCTTGAATTGCAGATAGTTCACCACGACCTTTTTCTTGACGGTCTAGGCAGATGAGTACACCAGCGAGTTTAGATTGGTTATCTTCTAATATTCTCATCGATTCCCGAATTGCGGTACCAGCAGTAATAACATCATCAACCAGCATAACGCGTTGCTGATAGATCGAACTACCTACTAAGTTACCCCCTTCACCATGGTCTTTGGCTTCTTTGCGATTAAAGCAATAAGGCACATCAATATTATGATGTTCAGAAAGTGCAACAACGGTTGATGAAACAATAGGAATACCTTTATAAGCTGGACCAAAAATAACGTCGTATTCTAAGTTGGCATCCATGAGTGCTGCAGCATAAAAACGACCTAATAAAGCCAGATCTTTACCGGTATTAAACAGTCCCGCATTAAAAAAATAGGGGCTTTTGCGTCCCGATTTTAAGGTAAATTCACCAAATTTTAATGCTTGTCTATTTAAAGCAAATTCAATAAATTCACTTTTATATGATTTCATCGATTTTCTCCAATTAATCTTTTAAGGACTGTTTTTGCGCATCAATAATTGTTGCGATGCCATTTTTTGCTAATTCTAACAGTTTTAATAATTCGTCATGACTAAATGGTTCGCCTTCGGCGGTACCTTGTATTTCGATGATTCGTCCATCATCTGTCATAACAACATTCATATCGGTTTGTGCGTTTGAATCTTCTATATATTCCAAATCACAAAGCGCTTCACCTTCAACAATACCGACAGAAACAGCAGCGACCAATGATTTAATTGGATTTTGCTTTATTTTACCATCTACAACCATTTTGTTTATTGCATCATTAAGTGCCACACATGCACCGGTAATTGATGCAGTTCGAGTACCACCATCGGCTTGAATGACATCGCAATCTAACGTGATAGTGTATTCGCCTAATAATTTAAGGTCGATCATGGCACGTAATGAACGGGCAATCAGGCGTTGAATTTCCATGGTGCGGCCAGTTTGTTTGCCTTTAGCCGCTTCGCGCTGGGTACGTGAATTAGTTGCACGCGGTAACATGCCATATTCAGCCGTTACCCAACCTTGATTTTGACCTTTTAAAAAACGCGGTACACTTTCATCAACAGTGGCATTACAAAGTACTTTAGTTTCACCAAATTCAACTAATACAGAACCTTCTGCATGCTTAGTATAATGACGGGTTATTTTTATAGGGCGGACTTGTTCCGCAGATCGACCAGACGGACGCATGCAATTCTCCAATTGTTACAATTAAAAAATATCTTTGTGAAATAATTATTTAGAAGGACATCAATAAGGTAAGGTTGATGCTTAGCCTAAGCTAGGAGCGTATTATACAGAATATGTGATACAATGCCCAGCAAGTTTTTTACAAATTTAGGACGCTATTATGATTTCCAGTATGACCGCCTATTCAAGAAAAGAGTTAAATCAACCGTGGGGAACGGCCTCATGGGAACTTCGTTCAGTTAACCAACGCTATTTAGAAACCTATATTCGCCTACCGGAACAGTTCCGATCGCTTGAACCGATGATACGTGAGCGACTCCGTAAACGTTTAACTCGTGGTAAAATTGAATGTAATTTACGCTTTGAGTTAGATCCAGCTGCACAGAATCAAGAACTGTCGTTAAATAAAGAGCTTGCCCAGCAAATTTTAAATGCTGCTAACTGGATTCAAACAACGCATCAATCAGGTCAAATCAATCCCATTGATGTACTGCGTTGGCCGGGCGTATTATCAGCTAAAGAACAAAATCTTGACAGCATATCACAAGAAATCCTGACCCTGCTTGACTTCGCTATCGATGAGTTTATAGCCGTTCGCGAGCGTGAGGGTAAAGCACTTAGTGATTTAATTGTTAAGCGCTTGGAAGCTATTACTGTAGAAGTCGATAAGATTCGCAATTGGATGCCCCAAATACTGGAATGGCAAAAAGAACGCTTAAATAGCAAATTGGCTGAAGCTAATATTGAGCTTGATCATTCGCGCCTAGAACAAGAGATAGTAATGGTTGCTCAGCGAATTGATGTTGCCGAGGAGCTTGATCGCCTGATGACGCATGTTAAAGAAACTTACTCAATCTTAAAGAAAAACGAAGCAATAGGTCGCAGGTTGGATTTTATGATGCAAGAATTTAATCGAGAATCGAATACTATCGCCTCTAAATCAATTAATGCGGATGTAACAGCGAGTGCAATCGAACTTAAAGTACTTATTGAACAGATTAGAGAGCAAGTACAAAATATTGAATAATGGCTTGATTAATGAGTAGATATCTTGGTAGTCTAGCTGTTGTATTAGCTTCTATTTTGTGGGGGACAACTGGCACTGTAGCCACGTTTGCCCCTTCACTTTCTTCTTTGTTTATTGGTGCAGTTGCAATGGGGATTGGTGGGATTTTGCAGTGTGTGTTAGCTATCCCACAAATTATCAAAGAGCGTGACTTGTTAATTCAACATATTTCTTTTCTTATTGTTGGAGCCGTTGCCGTAATGATTTATCCCTTAGCTTTTTATTCTTCAATGCGATTATCGGGTGTGACAATTGGTACAGTTGTCTCTATTGGTTCGGCGCCGATTCTTTCGGCTATAATTGAATATGTGAAAGGTGACTTTCGTTTAACTAGGCGATGGTTCATTGGCGCAATGTTTGGCATTTTGGGAATGATACTATTGTCTTTTTCAGAAAATCATTCAATAACTATTGAAAATAATCATATTATTTTTGGCATTTTACTTGGTTTAATAGCTGGATTTACCTATGCTTTATATTCATGGTCAGCGCGTCAATTAATGTTAAAGACAATATCAACCACTTCTGCCATGGGGGCAACCTTTGGATGTGGTGGCATATTATTAATACCGGTCATGGTGCTCACAGGTTCTGGTTTGTTTGATTCATTAACGAATATTTCAGTTTGTGTTTATATGGCATTAATTCCCATGTTCTTGGGATACCTTTGCTATGGATTTGGTTTATCAAAAATATCTGCTAGTACTGCAACAACTATCACTTTGCTTGAGCCTGTAATAGCGGCAGTTTTAGCTATTTTGGTGGTGGGTGAAAGGTTGTCTGTAATAGGGTGTAGCGGTATTTTATTTATTCTTATTTGTCTTACTTTAATTACAATTGACATAACTAAGTAAGTTATCAAAAGTAAGGAAGAGCAAGAAGTAGCATTATGCTTTTTGGTTTTTATTACTCATCACTAAAAATAATCTCTATCGATTGGTCAATTAAACAAGTATTGATAAAATTTTAAGTAAAAAAAACAACAATGTTAATATAAAGATATCAATATTACGATCAAATAGAAAAATATGAAAAAGTGATTAATCACAGATTTATTATTTCTATTCTAGCTACTTTGTTAATGCTGACATCGATAAAACTTCACTAAAAAATTTACTACCTGATGAAGTCATCCTTTTTAAAATTTTATATTAGCCACCCTTATATTAACCATCATTGTAATTAATTATCGTGGGTTCTAGTTTTAATTGATTTAAAATACCAAATAAGTACAGTCAACGCGATACCTGCAGATAATAAATCCGCAATGGGTGATGATGCCCAAACGCCATCAAGCCCAAAGAATAATGGCAAAATATAGAGTGTTGGCAATAAAATGAGGATCTGTCTAGAAAGGCTAAGTAAAATCGATACTTTTGCCATACCAATGCATTGGAAAAAGCTTGTGGTCACCATTTGAAAACCAATAAAAGCAAAAGAAAGAGTGGTATAGCGTAGTGCAATGGCTGATATTGAGATTAAATCCTCGTCAGCACTAAATGCACGAACTAAAATATCCGGAATAAAAAATCCAAGAATAAAACCAATACTGGTAATTACGGTCGCTACTTTAACGGCATAGAAAAAGGTGGTTTTGACACGCGAATAGTTTTTTGCTCCGTAATTATAACCAATAATCGGTTGCATACCTTGATTAATCCCAATAACAATCATAATCACTAATGTGATCAATCGGTTGGCATTGGAATAGCCTGCAATGGCATCATCACTTAAATCGTTAGACAGTGGTGCATAATGTACTAATTGCCAGTTGATAAAAACCACCACTATAGAGGCTGCAACCTGCATGGCAAATGGCGACATACCGATTGATATAATTGATTTAACATAAGTCAAGTTAAGGGTGAAATTTCGCCAATATAGCTTAATATTACTGTGCTTGCTGATAAAGTGTTGCATAACAAATAAGAAGCTAATAAACATGGATAACGTGGTTGCAAAAGCTGCTCCACGCATTCCCCAGCCTAAACCAATAATAAAAATCGGTGCCAAAATAATATTGGCAATTACACTAATAAACATGGTAACCATTGCTTTAAATGGATAACCACTGGCGCGCATCATATTGTTATAATTAAACGTTAACGTAATAAAAATACTACCCGGTAAATAAACCTCTAAAAATTCTCGAGCATATACATGATTAGTCGCACTAGAGCCGACAAAATGTAAAACGGGATCGACAAAATAGAGCAATAACGCCAAAGTTAAGCCACTTAAAACGGCCGTTAACATAAACGATGTGCCCGCGACCTTTTCGGCTTTGTCGTTTTCGCCACGACCTAAAAAAATCGAAATCCGGCTCGCCGAGCCGATACCTACCAGCATACCAATGCCTGCAGTTAGGTTCATAACTGGCAAAATAATGCCTGCACCACTCAATGCTTCACGACCAATCCAATGGCCAATAAAAATACCGTCAATAATGTTATACAGCGTATTTACAATTGTGCCAATTACCGCAGGCAGTGCATATTGCCAAAATAGTGAACTGATTTTTTTATTTTTAAAATCATTATAAACATCAAGAGAGTGAGCCATTGCTTTATTTTTCCGCTGCTAAATATTGTAAAGAAGTTTCAGGTAGCTATACGTTTGAGTATAAGACAGTATCATTATTATTTGAATTATCCATGATATGCTCATGGCTGCGTGTTGGATATATTACCAAAATAATATACTGGATTTACTATTTTTACTTATTTTTAATAATTATCACTTATAGTGATTATCTAAACTTTTCTACCATAACTGTATGCAGTTGAATGTTGTCAAAAAGTTTCAGGTAACCATGCGTTTGAGTATAAATTTGATGCAATTTAACAGTACTAGTTTAACAGACTGTTAAATTGTTAATAGCACTTTTTTGGTGCTTTGATAGAATAACGTCCTTAATGATTATTGCGATCCAATAGGAACCTCACCAATGAGCGTACAAATAGAAAAGATCATACTGCATAAATTAATTAGAAAAAGTGACACCGAAATCGAATTACAACTTCGCGAATCAATGTTAGGTAATGAACAAGCCGTTGTTAATCTAATCGAAGATATCAACCGCATCTACAACAACAAAAGTAAAGCCTATGGACTATTTAATAGCGATAGCTTATTCGAACAATCACTAAAAGAACTACGCCTTGGCAATCAAGACTTTTTACATTTTAGCCAAGAATCGACCAAACAACTGCGCAACGAATTGGCTAAATACCCTTTTGCTGAAGGGGGAACGGTTGTATTTTGTCAGTACCGTTATTTGGCGGTTGAGTACTTGATTATTGCCGTATTAAATAGTTGTTTGAGTATGCTAGTGAATGAAGATTTAGATATCAGTGAAACACAATATTTAGACATTGCTCATGCTGATATTATTGCCCGTATCGATATTACCGAATGGGAAACCCAAGCGGACTCAAAACGTTATTTAACTTTCTTAAAAGGACGAGTAGGGCGCAAAGTATCTGACTTTTTTATGGACTATTTAGGTGCTAGCGAAGGATTAGATGCAAAAGCGCAAAATAAAACACTGGTTAAAGCGGTTGATGATTACTGCCAAGAAATGCAATTTGACAAACAAGATAAAACCAGCGCACGCGAAAACGTTTATAACTACTGCCAAGCCCAATTACAAGCAGGTGAAGAAATTGAACTGAAAAATCTAGCCAACGAACTACCTGCCAGTGTTGACAATAACTTTATTGAATTTATTAAAAACAGTGAATATGATTTAGAAGAAACATTTCCCGTTGATCGCAGTGCACTGCGTCAGCTTAAAAAATTCTCCGGTAGTGGTGGGGGATTAACGTTAAGCTTTGATTCGAATTTATTAGGTGAACGCATTAAGTGGGATCCGCAAACTGACTCCCTAGTGATTAAAGGGGTTCCACCTAATTTACGTGATCAGCTACAACGCAATAGCGGTTCCAACTAATTATCAACCAACAACGTTATTAGGACACAACATGAAATACATTGGTGCACATGTAAGTGCAGCAGGTGGGGTAGACAATGCCCCAATTAACGCTTATCAAATTGGCGCAACCGCATTTGCGCTATTTACCAAAAATCAACGACAATGGCACGCCAAACCGCTTGAGCCCACAATTATCGACAGCTTCAAAAAACGTTGCGAAAGATATGGCTTTACTAGCAAACAGATCTTACCACACGATAGTTATTTAATTAATTTAGGTCACCCAGATCGAGAACAGCTCGACAAATCACGTACCGCCTTTTTAGACGAAATGCAACGGTGCGAACAGCTAGGGCTGACATTACTTAACTTTCACCCTGGTAGTGACTTAAAACAGATTTCAGTTGATGAATGTTTAGCACGTATTGCCGAATCGATTAATATCACACTTGATAAAACACAAAATGTGGTTGCCGTTATTGAAAATACTGCTGGACAAGGATCTAACTTAGGCTATAAATTTGAACATCTTGCCCAGATCATTGACCAAGTTGAAGACAAAAGCCGAGTTGGCGTTTGTATTGACACTTGCCACGCCTTTGCTGCTGGCTATGACTTGCGTACTGAAAAAGCCTGCCAAGAAACCTTTGCCGAATTTGAAAAAATTGTAGGTTTTCAATACTTGCGAGGCATGCACTTAAACGATGCCAAAAGCGAATTTGCCAGCCATGTCGATCGTCATCATAGCCTAGGCAAAGGCAATATTGGCGAAGCAGCTTTTAAATACATTATGCAAGATCCAAGAATTGATGAAATTCCCCTTATTTTAGAAACCATTGATCCCGATATCTGGGCGCAAGAAATAAACTGGTTAAAGCAGCAGGTAACTGCATAAAAATTATTATATTTTCTACTTGACTATAAACAAAGTGGGTAATGCTTACCCACAAACTAGGTTAAACATTGCATAAATGTTTAAACATGTTTCATTATTCCAATTGCGCTACAAGTTCAATTATTTCCGGCAAAATATCCAAAATTAAAGCCAATTGTTGCATTACAAGCAGATCATTATTGGCTTTGTCATCATCAGTTGAAATAACCGAAATTTTCTCGATATAGTCGATAACAGACTTCTTAATGGATTGGTATTCGCCATCTATCTTTTTATCGCTTAACAGATTAATAATATAGACCGACAAATCGTCAAACAGATCGAGCGTCTGTTTTGAGATACATTTATCACGATGTGCGCCTAAAGTTGAAAGATAACTAATTAACGTATGATTAAGCGTCAATAGACGAAATCCCTGATCAATAACCACTGGATTCATATGTGGCTCTTTGGTCATCAAACTAATTAACGACGATAAATCAGCATTACTATCATGCGTAGCTCGTCTTGCTAATCGATATTGTAGATCATTAGTTTTGCCAGACAAATACTGGCGTCCAATTAACGCCAAATAGTGACTATCATCATGACAAACACGATCAACGAGTTTAGGCAGATTTCTAAACTGCCAGTCAGGCCAAATAAAGCTAACGGCAAACCAAGCAATAAAACAACCAATCAACGTTGCAATAATGCGCGAAACAGCCACCGCAATGCTACTTTCGCCAATCAGACTAAAGCTAAAAAACACCAGTAATGTAATAAATGCTGTCGCGTAAGCATATTGCGAATTCTTAAATAGAAAAAATAGCCAACCGGTAATAATAATTAACACTAACTGTTCAGGTACGCTTGGAAATAAAAACGTTAATGGAATACCCACTATGATCCCCAAAATCGTCCCCATTACACGCAATTTTAGGCGGTGTTTTGTGGTGGAGTAGTTAGGCTGGCAGACAAACAAGCTGGTTAAAATAATCCAATATCCATGTGGTAAATCAGAAAAACAAATAACCATATAACCCACAAAAAATACCACACACATACGGATTGCATGGCGAAACAGAGCCGATTTAGCCGTCAAATTTCCTTTGATTTTGATAAAAATATCATGAAAACGGGTTAACTCCTCGTCAATTAACTGATTATCTTCTTGATCTTTTGACAGATGCTGCTCAGTATCAATATTGGCAAGTAATAGATCGATAGACAACAAATTTTGATGCAAACTTTTAAGCGCCTTAACCATTAACATATTGGCTTTACCGCTAGTATCATACTGGTTAATTGCCTCTTCAAGATACGAAAAATAACGTGAAAATAGCGAGTCATGATGATAAGTCTGATTTAATTTAATTGTCATTGCCAGTTGTGCACAAGCTTTAGCTTGCAAATTTAAAATACGTGCAAACCGAAACAAGATATCACTATGTTTAAAATGCACACTCAGTGCTTGATAATTCCCATGTGCCGAACTTGCGCGCTCGTGGATATCTTGTGCCACAAAATAGTCGCTTAGCATCTTCCTAATATAAGCCTGTCCACGATAGCTTTTTAGCCGATTAAATAGCGAACGTTTGGTGTGATTAAAAGCACTAATGAGTTGATTATTGCTATGGTTTAATTGCAAAGTTTGCTTTTTAAAACCATTGGATTCATCTGGGTCGAACATTGCTGCCTTAGCGTCAAGATATTGTGCTAAATAAATAAAACAGGTTGATAACGATTGTTGGGTTGTGCGAATGGGCTGGATGATAGATTCAACAAATGAAACAACATTATACCAAAGTGCACCTAACAGCAAAAAACAAGGCAGCGTATAATTATCGGTATATAAATTGTGTCCAAGCATAGTATAGGCCGCAATCAAAAGCGACCCAAAAGCAATCACCCCGTAACGTTGCCCAAGCGAGCCAAGCATAATAAAAATAAACGTTGAAGACACTAAACCAATAATAAACAAAGGTGGATAATCAAATAGTAACTCGACTGAAAAAGTCGCAATAGCAAAACAGATCAACGTCAGGACTAAATTAATACAGCGACTTAATAAACGCGTATCAATCTCGGTCAATCCTGCCGCAACCACCCCAAGTGTAAGGGGAATCACAAGCGATGTTTGCCCCAAATACCAAGGAACCAAAGTCGAACCGGTTAAACTTATTAACATTCGAAGACTGAAAAGAAGATTACTGCTGTAAAAGACTTTACGTAAAGTCAAAATAGATGCGTGCACGGTGTATTGGGCTTTTTGTGAGTGTATATGATAACGATTAGAATACTATATTGGGAGGCGTTGGGGAAGAGAGGATTTTTAAAGATAAACAATCAACAATTTATACTCAGGCTCATAATTTCTACACACTTTGTGACCAAAATTTCAGCTTTTTATTCAAAGCTAAAGATAATCAAAAGCTACCTACGTTATAAACACAAATCAATAATATAACATGCTGATTTTATGGAAAATAGCGAAATAAAATTAATAATATATGTCGATAATCTTTATTGAAGAGACACTGACTTTTAACAGCAGCCATACAGCTGCTGTTTTTAGTAATATTCTAGTTAATCGCTTTAGTTACAATTTGTTGAGCTTCTTGTTGAAGTATATTTAAATGCTCGTTGCTTATAAAGCTCTCAGCATAAATTTTATAGGCATCTTCTGTTCCTGAAGGGCGAGCTGCAAACCAACCGTTTTCAGTGATCACTTTAAGTCCACCAATTGGCGCATTATTAGCTGGTGCTGTGGTTAAACATTGGGTGATCTTTTCGCCTGCTAACTTGTCAGTAGTCAATTGGCTTGCATCAAGTTTAGCTAGTTTTTGTTTGTCACTAAACGATGCGGGGGCTTGGATTCGTCCGTAATAAGAACCACCAAATTTAGCCTCGAGTTGTTGATACTGCTCTTGCGGATTTTTGTCTAGTTTCGCCGTCATTTCAGCAGCAAGTAGGCATAAAATAATGCCGTCTTTATCTGTTGTCCACACTTTGCCGTTGGTTCTTAAAAACGATGCGCCAGCACTTTCTTCTCCAGCAAAGCCTAGTTTGCCGTGGTAAAGCCCATCGGCATACCATTTAAAGCCAACTGGATATTCTAAGTACTGTTTGTTTAAGCTATTTGCCACTCGGTCAATCATTGAGCTTGTGACTAGCGTTTTACCAATTGCGATATCTTTGTGCCATTGTGGGCGGTTTTGGAACAAGTAATTAACACAGGTGGAAAGGTAGGCATTTGGGTTCATTAGTCCTTTTGGCGTCACAATGCCATGACGGTCAAAGTCGGTGTCATTGCCAAAGGCTAAGTCAAATTGGTCTTTTAATGTTAATAACCCAGCCATAGCCCAACGGCTTGAGCAGTCCATGCGAATGACCTCATCATGATCTAGATGCATAAAGCTGAAAGTTGGATCGACGTTGTTATTCACAATATTAAGATTAATACCATATTTTTCGGCAATCCGAGGCCAATAAGTAATGCCTGCACCTCCGAGAGGATCAACACCAATTTTAAGCGATGATGATTTGATTAGTGACAGATCTAAAATATTTTCAAGATCGTTAATATAGTCGGTTTCGTATTCTTTGGTATGGATATAATTTGAATTTATAGCCTTATCTAAGGTAATACGTTTTACGCCATTGAGTTTGTTTTTTAGTAGTTCGTTAGCACGGTTTTCAATTTGTTTGGTGATGTCGGTATCCGCAGGCCCGCCGTTGATTGGATTATATTTTATGCCACCATCTTCAGGTGGATTGTGCGATGGGGTAATAACAATGCCGTCTGCAAGTTGTGATTGTTTGCCTTGATTATAGGTTAAAATAGCATGCGAAATGACAGGCGTTGGTGTATAGCCCCAATTACGCGCCATCACTACTGTTTGTTCGTTAGCAGCAAACACTTCAAGTACGGATTTTAGTGCAAGTTCTGACAAGGCATGGGTGTCTTGACCAATAAAGCAAGGGCCTGTAATGTTATTTGTTTTGCGGTATTCGGCAATCGCTTGGGCAACGGCTAATATATGTGCTTCATTAAATGTACCTTTATTAGAGCTTCCGCGATGACCTGATGTACCAAAAATGACTAATTGGCTAGCATTGTCCGTATCAGGTTGGATTTGGTAATAGTTATTTCGTAATGTTTCAACGTTAATAAGATCCGATGGTTGAGCTAACATTCCTGAGCGGTTTTGCTTGGCCATTTTTACTCCTCTTTCATAAAATAATATTGTTTATATGCTAAAAACGTGAATTGACTGAGTTAATATCAAATTTTTACCTTTATATTTATTTTTATTTAACCATTACGGTAAAAAAGCATTGGTGACTTGGTTTATCATGGCTTCAGATATGCCCATATCACTCATTATCGATTCAATAATATACATCTTTCTGGCAGTATTGGTGTTACTAATCACCCAATAAGGTGTACCAATTATTTCGCGGGGTTTGGTATTTTTTCCCGATGTTTCAAGTAATTGTTTATCTTTGGCTAAATATTGTCGTTTGCTGCCATGTAATGATGTAGCGGCAATAGCAAAAAGTGCTGGGTTATAGTTATACAGCGCACTAAGCAATAGTATGAAGCGACTAATAATGGATTTTTCGTGTGTGAAAGTGTCGCTAGTTAATAAGTCATTAAAAAGGGGATAATGATTTTCTTTTCGTGTGGCTGTTTGTTGTTTTGCCAATGTAGGTTGGTTTATATTCAATAAACGTCGTAATATACTTGATGCGTCTTCGCCAATGTGTTTAGTTTGGCCTGCAATAAATTGGTATAATTCTTCGTCGATTTCGATAGTTTTCATTATGTTACATATGCCTATTAAATTATTTTATTGAACATCCTAAAGCAGGAATTTTGTCAAAAAGCGAATCATGAGCTGATTTGTTATCTGAACAATCATTTGATGACTGCTTAAAGACAACGCTATCGGTTTTTTGGCGTGTTTGATTTGTATCATGACAAGCAGTTATCATAACTGATAATATTAATTGAAAAAATAACCGTTTCATATACTCATTATATGCTTGATAAACTATTGAGCTGAGTATAACCCAACTTAAGCATAAATTGTATTGGCTATTGATAAAATAATGAAAATGGTATTGTCGTTTTTTTGAAACAATATTATTCTGAGCTAAGAATAACAGGTTTATGCAAATATTATATGAGGAATAAATTATGAAAAAAATCTTTAGCTTAACTATATTGGCTGCAATTTTATCTGGGTGTAGCAATAGTGATCTTTATTCAGGTGATGTCTATACAGCGGATCAAGCAAAACAAGTTCAACAGGTGAATTATGGTACAGTTGTTTCAGTACGACCAGTTAAAATTCAAGCTAATGCGTCAAATGGCAAGAGTGAAAATATAGCAGGTAGCTTAGGTGGTGCGGTGCTAGGCGGCGTTTTAGGCAATACCATTGGTGATGGTACCGGTCGGGTATTGGCTGCTGCTACCGGTGCTATTGGTGGTGCTATTTTAGGTGATGCTATTCAAGATAAAACAAGTCAAGCCAATGCAGTTGAGTTAGAAATCAAACAAGAAAATGGATCGAATATTGTTATTGTACAAAAAGGTTCGCCTAATGAATTTTATATTGGTCAACATGTTCGTTTAGTCACTAACGGTAAACAAATTAGCGCATCACCACGTTATGCTAGTGGTTCAAGAAAATAATTGTTAATTTTACCTATAATTTTCGCTCATCTTGATGGTGAGCGAAGTGCTTTATCAAAAAGTTTGACCAAGTTGTTTGTACTTTCTCCTTAATCACCTAATCTTTAACAAAAATTTGCCTGTCTGAACACTAACGTATAAACTCAACCCAATTCTTAATCGTTATAAGGAACAATAAAGCAATGCGTATATTACATACTATGATCCGAGTTGGTGATCTACAGCGCTCAATCGATTTTTATACTCGTGTAATGGGAATGCACGTGTTGAGAACTAGTGAAAACACGCAATATAAATACTCATTAGCCTTTCTAGGGTATGGTGATGAAACAACCAGTTCGGTTATTGAGTTAACTTATAATTGGGGCACCGATAAATATGATCATGGTTCTGCATTTGGGCATATCGCTATTGGCGTTGATGATGTCGCTAAAATGTGCAATGACGTAAAACAGGCTGGAGGCAAAGTAACGCGTGAAGCTGGACCAGTAAAAGGGGGAACAACCATTATTGCTTTTGTTGAAGATCCGGATGGTTATAAGCTAGAGTTGATTCAAAATGATCAGGCCGATAAGGCATTAGGTCATTAAGTTATTCGATAAAAAATATCGCCGATCTCTGGCGATATTTTTTATATCTTAATTTTAATTAACTGCCAACAAATCTGCTAATAATTGCTTATAGGTGATGGTCTGTTTTGGTTGCTCTAAGCTAGCAGCAGTAATAATAGCGCTCAAGGCATTTAATGAGGTATCAAAATCGTCATTAATAATGACATAGTCATATTCGTTATAATGCGAAATCTCGGCTTGCGCTTTTTGCATTCTTTTGGCAATCACACTGCTGTCATCTTGTCCGCGTTTAACTAGACGGTTTTCAAGTTCTTTTAGTGAAGGCGGTAATATAAATATGCTTTTTGCTTGTGGCATTTTTTGCCGAACTTGCCTAGCACCTTGCCAATCAATATCTAAAAAGACATTAATCCCTTGCGATAGGCTTTGTTCGATTTCGGCTTTAGATGTACCGTAATAGTGGTCAAATACATTGGCATACTCGACAAATGCCTGCTGTTCAATTAAGGATTCAAAGTCTTTGTGATCTACAAAATAATAATGTTCTCTATGCGTTTCGCCAGGGCGAGGATTGCGCGTAGTATGCGAAATTGACACTTTAGCTTGATGTAGATTTTGTTGGGCTAAATAAGCTTGAATAAGACTTGATTTACCAGCACCACTTGGTGCAGAGATAATAAATAGAGTTCCTGTATACATAGATTGGTTTGCCACGTTAATTGCTATTAAGTTATTTTGATTGTCATTAATATTAGCTAAGCGATATTATAGCAAAATTTAGCAATATATTGTTGTTTATTGTCAGTTAAGCTGTTTTAATTTAGTGCTTAGGTTTTTGTAAATAATAGACTCAAACAGTGCGCTTTATTGCGTCTTTGCAAGACAAACAATATTAATCTATAGAACATTATCATCAAGGAATTATGATGCCTTTGACATTTAAAGACGGTATTTATGCCTGTATTCCAACTTTACTTGGCTATATTGGTATTGGTATTGCTGCCGGTGTGGTGGGTAAATCGGCTAATCTATCAGTATTCGAAGTGACATTATTAGCTATCATTGTTTATGCTGGAGCAGCGCAATTTATTATTGCCGGATTAATGATGGTGGCGACACCCATTTCAGCTATTATTTTTACAGTTTTTTTAGTTAATTCACGTCATTTTTTAATGAGTATGGCAACTGCACCGGCTTTTCGAAAATTCTCTTTATTCAATAATATTGGTATTGGTAGCTTATTGACTGACGAAAGTTTTGCCGTGGCAATGAATGCAATTACCAATAAAGTGCCTGTTAATGCTGCTTGGATGCATGGGCTTAATTTAACTGCCTATATTACTTGGATATTATCTTGTTTGCTGGGTGCTTTAATTGGTGAGTGGTTGCCGGATCCTACACGATTTGGCCTAGATTATGCTTTAGTGGCTATGTTTATTGGTTTGCTCTATTTGCAATTGATTGGCGATAAAAGTAAACGTCTTAAAAATCGGCTTGTAGCCATGTTAACTGTTGTTGTGATGCTGATTTTATTGATGCGTTTTGTGTCGCCCGAAATGGCTATTTTAATCAGTACATTCGGCGGTTGTTTTATAGGTATGACAATGGAGCATGATGGATGACAATTTATAGTTTATTAATCATTTTAGGGTGTGGATTAGTAACGTGGTTGCCGAGAGTTATTCCATTTATGCTAGTTCGGAAGTTGCAATTACCTAATAATGTTATTCGATTCTTGTCTTATGTACCTTTATGTATTTTAACTGCGCTATTTGTGCAAAATTTATTTGTGGTAAAAGAAGGTGAGTTTCCGGATTTTAATGTGGAATATTGCTTAGCAACAATTCCCACAGCAATCGTTGCCTTTATGACTAAAAATCTCATGTGTATTGTGGTTGCAGGTATGTGTTTTATGGCGTTAATTCGCTATTTTATGATTTGATTTGTAGTAATAGATAATTAATTTTAATTCTTTTTTAAAAATTATCTTTGTCAAATTAATATTGTAAGTTAACACAAAAACAGGGCAATTACCCTGTTTTTTTGTTTTTTATTTTTTTTCCTTTTGTTCAAGTTTGTTAATCGATTTTAATAGCTTTTCAGCTTCGCTATTTTGACCTAGCTGGCTAAAATAGTTGGCCATCGTTTTTTGATAGATAATATTATTTAAAATAGCTTTTGGTTGTGAGTGCCACCATTTCACGAGATTTTGCACATTACTATTAGTTGATAACTGCTTCATTCGACCAATATAGGCAACTTGTTTAAACTGATCTAATTGCGATTCGCTATATACTTTCACTTTGTACATCGCTGGCAATAGGTCAATAATAGCTTGGTAATCATCCATTTCGTAATAAAGTTGATCCGCTAATTTAAGTACTTCGGCATTACGAGGTTTTTCTTTTAGTAGCTGATCTAATGTCATGCGTGCGGCGGTGTATTCGCGGTTCTTTAATTGCAACCGAATTTGCACTAATTGGAAAGCAAATAATTCGTTAGGTTGACAGCTTCTAGCAGCTTGTTCTAACGACTGATTGGCAGGAATTAATTCATTATTAGCAATTTGGGCTTGTGCCGCAAGTAAATACGATAAGGTAGTATTTTTTGCTCCTTTGGCACTTTTTATAAATAGTTTAGCGGCTTGTTGATAATCACCTTCTAGCAATAATATTTGTGCTTGTTCGACACGTTTTATTGATTTTTTGGGTGATTTTAAGCGTAACCAATTACCTAATACCGTTTTAGAGTTGAATATTTTATTAAAAAAACAATAAATTAGATAAAGACAAAGTAGACCAATTAGTTCAAGTATCATAAATGAATTAAACGACATACTGACACGATACTTAGCAAATTCAAATACCGCTGAACCTTGGTGTCCTTGTAATAATGGTCCAAAAAAGAATCCACCCACAAGCACTAAGAAAATAATTAGTATTTTTATCATTATTATTCTCCTATTTTGTCAACATTGAGCGAACGCGGGTTTGCATTAGTTTTTCAAGTTCGCCAATGCTAGTTAGGTTGTCTGGCACATTTTGATTGCTGATGGATTTATTTTGTAAATTCTTAACTTCATTAATGAACTCTTTAACACTTGGTGAATTATCATCAAAATAAGCATTAACCCAAGTTACGGTATCGCTAAGCGCACGTTGATAAATAAGATTTTGATGTCTTGGCACTGCTTGTGCTGCAATCAATAAGCGGAAGCGGATATTTTCGCGCAGATAAAGTGATTGCTCTAAACTCAGTGGCGCTTTTAATATTTGGCACTTGACGATCTGTTTTTCATCTTTACCCGCTTGTTCTAAGCACGCTTTAAAGCTGTGATCTTTATCATCGAGTTTTTCAATGGTAATAAATTTATCCATAAAAGACTTAGTGCTGCTTAACAAATTGCTTGACCAATCATTGACTGATGATGATACTTTATTATTAATGTTATCTTTCACATGATTATCGTTTGCTGTGTCAGCATTTTGTGCATGGAAATCATTGTTAGTCGAATTGACAGCATCTTTACTGTATAAGGGCATGCTAAGGTCTATATCTTTATAATTACCCACTAAAGGTAATTGGGTAAGTGATTCAGACAGACTAATTAAGTTAATAATGATTCCATCAGTATCAATAAAGCTCACTTGCGCAAGCGAGCTAATATCTTTACTAATTGCTTGTCGTGCAGGTAAGAGGCTAGGGTCATCTGCCTGAGCTAGGCTTTCATCGGCACTTTTTAATAGTAAACGAGCTGATGTGTAATCTTGATCATTCCAAATTTTTCGACCTGCTAAATGTACTAAATAATTTGCTTGTGAAATTAACCAGATATTGTGATCAGTACTCGACATTGCCGCTAAGCGTTCGTTAATATTTTGTAGGCTTTGTTCAGTAAGTTTTGAAGCATCATTAACTTGATTGCTTAATTGTTGTTGCACTTTTTGCTGATCACCAAGCTCACGATCAACACGCTGCATTAACGAGTTTAATTGTTGATTTTGTTTATTGACAGCATCGTTAATGCTATTTTGCAAATCGGTTGTTATACTCTGCTTAGTTGTCTGTTTTAAATTGGCCAATTCAGTTTGCAAAGTTGAGATAGTCTTTTTTTGCTTTTCAATTTGCTTGTGACCATAATAAAAACCAAACCCACCTAAACAAGCGGTTAATGCTATAGCAATAATCGATAAATTAGAAATAGGCGCTTTGCTTATGTTATTGGCGTTATTGCTATTACTGATATTACTGTTTTGTGGCTGTGCATTAGATTTTACTGCTGGAGATGGTTGCGTGTTTGCTTGAATTTTTTTATCTTCTTTCATAGTGTTATTCACTTCATTTTGAGCCGTTGTTATCGCTGGTTGACTAAATGAAGTTGTGTTTATTGTTGAAAGTGTTGCATTGGCACCATAGTATTTTGGTGGCATAAATGACCTCATCTAGATTTGTTAAAAATTTATATTGGCATTATGACATAGAGTTAACGTTGTTTTAAATAAATTTTAATCATTGTTTTGGCAAGTAAGTATCATAAAGTACTTCCATATAGCCTACGCTTATTAATTTAAGTTAATTATTCCACTTTGTTGCTACTGGTTATAACTGTTTGATATAAAAAGGTAATGTCTTGTAACAGCCTAGCACGCCTTGTCTAAATAGTATTAAGCTTGTTTTTGGTCTGCGCAGTTTCTGATTTGTGGGAAACAGTGTTTAATACATCGGATTAGATTTTTCTCTATCGTGCATAGTTAGTAAATATATCTGGTTATAGGGGAAAAATGCACCATAATATTGATATGACAAGCATCTTGTTAATCTATTCAAATTATTATGAGGTTATGTCATAGTTTAGCATTACAGCATCAAAAATAGTTTGATGATTTACGCTAGTTATGAGTAAAATTTTTTGCCAGTTTAGTTGTTTGGCTTTTGCAAAGATTCGTTGACTTATGACAACAAGATTAGCATGCATTTTGTGCTCAAAATTGCTATATAATTCAAGCTGAATTAAGTGCTCTAGGCTCGTGATAATAATGATTTGTTTTTCAATATGACTGGATAATATATTCGGCGGATAGAAGATCGGTTTACGGCAGTAACAGGCTATTGATTTTACCTTGGCTTTTCGATTTGTTAGTGTTTGAGCTAATAATTGTCGACCTGAATTACCGCATAAAATCAAAATAGTGTGATGTTGAACAGGTTCTTGTTGGAGTTTTGCTAATAGTCCTTCGCTGTTTTCCTTATCAGGGTAATTGACTTTTGCTGTGGTAAATTGGCTGAATAATTGAGCTGACTTTTTACCTATCGCATAATAACGGATATTAACCGGTAGCGTTAGGTTGGAAAGGTAATTTTTTATTACATGTGTAACTTGTGGTGAAACAACGATAACAATATCGTTGGGTAAAAGTTGATTTAGCTGTTCTTGTAAATTGGGCAGATCATGACCTTGTGAAATATTAAAAAATGGCAAATGTTGTGTAGGCACATTTGCTTGGTTAAACAGTTGGGTAAGTATTTCACCCTCTGGAGAGGGTCTAGTTACATAAATCATCCGCCATTCAATTCCTGTAATATTGCTTTTGCACCTTGTTCTAATAAGCGTTTTGCCAGTTCTTGCCCTAGCTTTTCAGCCTCGGTTATATCACCTGTTAATGCGATTTTGACTATTTTTGAACCGTCAATGCGTCCAACAAGGCCTTGTAATGATAAGACCTCATTGTTTAACTGGCTATAACAAGCAATGGGTACTTGGCATCCACCTTGTAACGCTTTATTCATTGCTCGTTCTGCCTGAATACAAACTCGACTATTTTTATCATCAAGCACTGACAGAATTTCTAATATTTGTTTATCATCTGTTCGCGTTTCGATGCCAATTGCGCCTTGTCCGACAGCCGGTAAAATTAAGCTTGTGTCAATGTACTGTTTGATTCTATCTTCTAATGCTAAACGTTTTAAACCAACTGAGGCTAAAATAATGGCATCATATTCATAATTATCAAGCTTAGCTAAGCGAGTACCAACATTGCCTCGAAGATCTTTAATTTTCAAATGGGGGTATTTTGCTCGTAACTGGCATTGACGTCGTAAACTTGATGTACCAATTACCGCACCATTTGGTAACTCATCTAGATTTGAATATTTATTTGAAATAAATGCATCACGTACATCATCTCGTTTGCATATTGTAGCGAGCGTTAATCCTTTTGGAAACTCTACAGGAATGTCTTTTATGGAGTGAACGGCAATGTCCGCTTGGTTGTTTAATATGGCTTGTTCAAGCTGCTTAACAAACAGCCCTTTGCCTCCAATTTTTGATAGGGGACTATCTAGCAATATATCGCCTTTAGTAACCATGGGAATCAATTCCACTGTCAAGTGAGGGTGAGCAGCTAGCAATTGTTGCTTAACAAAATTAGCTTGCCATAGTGCTAGAGGGCTTTTACGTGTTGCAATGCGAATGTTCAATTGAATTCTCTATTTTTGTTTTTTGGCTTAAGTTATTTATATTAACTTTGTAACTTATACACCGATTTGATTAAGTTGAACGCTTGATAGTCAATTAGCCTGATACAGCGTGTTTTGTATCAGGCTAATTGAATGTTAGTCATTATTCTAAATTATCAACAAAGCTAACAGCATAACCAATATAGTTAGCCGGTGTTAATTGTTTTAGTCGTGTTTTTTCACTTTCAGGTAGATCTAACGAGTCAATAAATTCTTGCATGCCTTTGGCATCAACACGTTTTCCTCGGGTTAGTTCTTTTAGTTTTTCGTAAGGCTTTTCAATGCCGTAACGGCGCATGACTGTTTGGATTGGTTCTGCTAATACTTCCCAGTTTCGATCAAGTTCTTCAAGTAAGTAATCGTGATTAACTTCAAGTTTATTTAAGCCTTTTAGGGTTGATTGATAAGCTATAATGGCATAACCAATGCCTACGCCCAAATTACGCAATACGGTTGAATCGGTTAAATCGCGTTGCCAGCGAGAAATCGGCAATTTGCTACCTAAATGGTTCATGATTGCGTTGGCTATCCCTAAGTTACCTTCTGAGTTTTCAAAATCAATTGGGTTAACCTTGTGTGGCATGGTTGAAGAGCCGATTTCTCCAGCAATAGTTTTTTGTTTAAAGTGATTTAATGAAATATATCCCCAAATATCGCGATCAAAGTCGATAACAATGGTGTTAAAGCGCGCCACACAATCAAAAAATTCGGCAATATAGTCATGAGGTTCAATTTGTGTGGTATAAGGATTCCATTTTAAACCTAATGAACTGACAAATTCTTCACTCAGTTGATGCCAATCCACTTGTGGATAAGCCACCATATGTGCATTGTAATTTCCAGTTGCACCATTAATTTTACCTAGTATCTCAACTGATTGTAGTTGTTTTAATTGACGTTTTAGGCGGTAGGCGACATTAGCAAATTCTTTACCAATGGTTGATGGTGTAGCGGGTTGACCATGCGTTCTTGACAGTAATGGTAAATTACGATAGGCCTTAGCTTGCGAGGTAATTTTATCAATCAGCTTGTTCCAATATGGTTCTAATACCGTTTCTTTCGCTGTTTTTAGCATTAATGCATAAGATAAGTTGTTGATGTCTTCAGATGTGCAGGCAAAATGGATAAATTCATTAATAGCGTGTAATTCTTTGTTGGTGCTGACTTTTTCTTTTAAAAAGTATTCTACCGCTTTGACATCGTGATTCGTGGTTTTTTCAATTTCTTTAATGCGATTTGCATCTTTTTCACTAAATTGATCAACAATTTTATTAAGGTGATCAATAGCTGATTGACTTAAGGGTGGAACCTCTAAAATATCTGCTTGCAAGGCTAATTTTTGTAACCAATAAACCTCGACTTGAACGCGGTATTTTAATAAACCATATTCGCTAAAAATGGTGCGTAACTCTGTTGTTTTGTCACTGTAACGCCCGTCAATTGGTGAAAGGGCTGTGAGTGCAGATAATTCCATCGGTTTAACTCCGTTGTTATTTTGAAATATCAGTTGTAAAGTACAAATTAGTTTTCTTGATTAATTTGGTCTAATAGTTGTTGTGCGGCATTACAAATACGTGTGCGACAAAAAAGAAACTGAAAGCGATTTCCGCCAACTTGATACCATAAAATGGCGGATCGAACACAACCTAAAAGTGCTGTTCTCACTTTTGCTTGTACTAATGAGTTTTGTAAAAATTCGACTTTGCCAATAACTTTAATTTTAGTTGATACTGGACTGATAATGTCAGAATAAATTCCCGCTAATGAATAAGACAGATCATCAATATGATCGCTAACAGTTTCGCCGTTCATATCCTGATAAATCCCTGAAATGCGTTTTAATCGTTGGTCTATCTTATCTAATGCGTCATTATTTTTTAATAATTTGCTTGTAATACTAAGTGAGCTAAATAGATAACGAATAATTTGGGTTTGTTCTTTTTGCCCTGATGATAATAGTTGTATTAACGTTTGTAATCCTGTTTTGATATTTTCAATACCATCATAAACATCGTCGGTTGTTTTTGGTGAAGTTTTAAACACAGTTTTGATTGTTTGTTCATAAAGGATGTGACTACAAACACCTGTGTTAGCAAGTTGTGGCACTAATATTGCGCTTTGCGTAGCACCAGCAAGGGCAATAGCAATATTATGATATTTATTATTCACTCTAGGATTCCTCACTACTTTAGATTCGTTCTTCTATAATGCCACCACCAAGGCACACTTCGTCTTTATAAAATACTGCTGATTGACCTGGTGTGACAGCCGCAACAGGATTATCAAACATCACTTTGATTTTGTCATCGGCTAATGGTGTAACATGGCAGGCTATATCTTGTTGGCGATAGCGTGTTTTTACGGTACAACTAAATGGTTTGGTTACCACTTTACGATCAACCCAATGCAGTTGCTGAGCAATTAATCCTTGGGAAAATAGTGCAGGGTGATTATGACCTTGCGCTACAATCAATTCGTTATTGATGAGATCTTTGTCAACAACGTACCATGGTGTGTCATCGGCTTGTTTTAAACCGCCAATACCTAGCCCTTTGCGTTGCCCTAATGTATGATACATCAGACCTTGATGTTGGCCGATAATTTCACCATCAACCGTGCGAATATTACCTGCTTGTGCGGGTAAATATCGGGCTAAAAAGTCACTAAATTTGCGTTCACCAATAAAACAGATACCTGTTGAGTCTTTTTTAGCTGCGGTGGCTAAGCCAAGCTGTTGTGCAATTTTACGCACTTCAGGTTTTTCAAGCTCACCAACAGGAAATAAGCTTTGACTTATTTGTGCTTCGCTCAAGGTGTAAAGAAAGTAACTTTGATCTTTGTTATTATCGATACCGCGCAATAATTCAACTTTATCGCCCGTTTCGCATTTACGAACATAATGTCCTGTAGCAATAAAGTCAGCACCGAGATCTTCGGCTGCATATTCTAAAAATGCTTTAAATTTAATTTCTTTATTACATAATATATCTGGGTTTGGCGTTCGACCTGCTCGGTATTCTGATAAAAAATGTTCGAATACATTGTCCCAATATTCGGCAGCAAAATTAACAGTATGCAATTTGATGTTTAATTTATTACAAACCGCTTGTGCATCTGCCAAGTCAACGGCTGCTGAGCAGTATTCTTCTGTGTCATCTTCTTCCCAATTTTTCATAAATAATCCAACAACATCATATCCTTGTTGTTGCAATAAATAAGCCGAGACAGAAGAATCAACGCCGCCAGACATGCCGACAACGACTTTTTTTTGATTTTTTATATTTGGCATAATAATGATTATATTAATAGGTAAAATTAACAAAAATTTAGTGCTAATTTTAACATAACTGCGGAAAAAAGCATAAAGTTATGCTAATAACGATTGCCATATTGATTTGTTTTTTTTACTAGCTTTACATAAATTTTATACTAAAACACATGTTTTCCTGAAACTTTTTGACATTTATTAAAAGATTGATTCTCACGGAAAAAAACGCAATTACATAGGATTAAAACAGCCTATTAGCCAAAGCCTTTCAAGCTGTTATTATTTCAAGATTCAAATAAACTTAATTAAGATCTTTTAAAAGATAAACAACAAGCCCGATAATTTTAAAGTCTTGAGAACCATATTTATCGCCAATAATGGCTGGGTATTTCGGATTATCACAGAGTAAAGCCAGATTAGCCCCTTGATTTTGAATACGTTTTATACTTATCTGATCTTCATATTCAACTGCATATAAATAGCCGTCAATCGGTTTGTAATGTGCTTTATTGATAATAAGAATATCATGATTTGATATTGTCGGTTCCATGCTATCGCCTTTTGCCCATACTGCAGTTAAGTCTTCATGGTTGCAACCTTGATGCTTTATTAAAGTAATATCAAATGGGATTGATTGGATTTGCGAATATGATTTACTCGTTTCGTTTAAATGGTAAAATGGGATATGTACTGAACCTCGCCCTTGTGATTCGGGCAATAAACGGCATTCTCCTTTTCCTGTTACTAACCACTCAATAGGTACATCACATTTTTGAGCAATAATGGCGAGTCTATTTAGTGCTGGATAGGTTTTCCCCGATAAGTAATCTCGGATCACTGCTTCTGACATGCCAACTTTTTTAGCGAAGGCATTACCCGATATACCTTCTAATACTAGATTTAATCTATTTCTAAAATTAATTACTCCAGTATTTGTTAGAATTCGTGTTTTTTCACTGTCATCTTGTTTTTTTACTTTGTTTTTTGTCATTTTTCATTCCGTTTCATGTGTTTTTTTTTGCTTTATTGTTTTAATTCGTTTTTTTATATGCTATTCTTTGCTAGGTGATTTCTTATGTTTTGAACATTGTAATACCGATAATCTTTACAATAGCAAAATTTTAACTAATAGAGGATCTCATAATGAGAGAGCAAGATCAAGACTGGACAGCATCTAGAGTTGTTGGCGAAATTAAAATTAGAGGTGGAAATTTAAGAGCACTTTCAAGAGACAGCGGATTGCAGGCTGATACTTTAAGAAACGCATTATATCGACATTGTCCTAAGTATGAGCGAATTATCTCTAACTATTTGCAAGTTCCTGTTGAGCAAATTTGGCCATCACGCTATCAGTCAAAAGCTAAAAAATGATATTAATTAGTAAAATAAAAAAGACGCTAATAAGCGTCTTTTTTATTATTTGTCATTTGCTACATTTGGAGTTATTTTTTAGCTTGCTCAGCCGCTTTAACAATTGCAGCGAAAGCATCAGCTTTTAATGACGCACCACCAACTAATGCGCCATCAATGTCTGGTTGAGTAAATAGTTCGGCTGCATTTTTATCATTAACAGAACCACCATATTGAATGATCACTTGTTGCGCTACTTTTTCATCTTGTTTAGCAATATGATCACGAATAAATTTGTGAACAGCTTGTGCTTGTGCTGGGGTTGCAGATTTGCCAGTTCCAATTGCCCAAACAGGCTCATAAGCAATAACCGCATGGTTAAATGCTTGAACGCCAAGCGCTTTAATGACTGCATCAATTTGGCGTGCGCAAACTGCTTGCGTTTGACCTGCTTCGTTTTCTGCTTCGGTTTCACCAATACATAATACAGGCACTAAACCCGCTTCTTTAATTACGCCAAATTTTTTAGCAATAAATTCATCCGATTCTTTGTGATAAGTACGACGTTCAGAATGTCCAATGATAATATGAGTCACGCCGACTTCTTTTAACATGTTTATTGACACTTCACCAGTAAAAGCGCCCGACAAGTTAACACCCACATCTTGTGCACCTAAAATAATATTAGATTCACCTAATTGATGTTTTACAAAATCAAGATAGACGACAGGTGGGGCAATTGCAATATCACATGCAGTGTTGTTTGATAGCTCATTTTTTAGTCCTGTAACTAAATTTTTAGCCATATCGAGACTACCATTTAGTTTCCAGTTACCCATAACGAGAGGTTTTCGCATAATTTTCTCCAACTTAGATTTAAAAAGGTGTTGATTTCAGAATGAATTGGTTATAATAGTATCTATTATACATCAAATAAATTAAGCCTGAGGAAAAATATGTCATTAGAAATATTAAATCAATTAGAAAGCCGAATCCAACATACTGTAAATACTATCAATACATTACAACAAGAGATCGCAACACTAAAAAAAGGTAATCAAGAGCTTGAACAACTGATTAATGATAGTTCTGATGAAATGAAAGTGCTACGTGATGAAAACGAAAAACTAAAACAAGATCAGCAAGCATGGCAACAGCGAATTCAAATGTTATTAAGTAAAATTGGTGAAATAACACAGTAATTAATGTGACTTTTTAACGCGACTTATGTCGCGTTTCTTTTTATAATTTATAATAATAGTGAAAATTAAGTCTAATGCGTCAAAAGCTAAAATCACTCTGGCTGACCGAAACTATCCATCTAATTGAAACCGAATCAGGACGGTTTGCCGATCAAGACATAAATCGACAAGTAAAAGCAGAACAAATATCGAACTCAGATCGAATTGTGATGCGTGCCATCATGTTGTCAAAACAAAATGGACTCTATTTAGCGCAAAAAATATTGTTGCGATCTGTAAAACTTTCTTTTGTATTATTATTGTTAGTCTCTATGTTTTTAGGTAGCTCTTTAGCATTGGGGGCGTTAAGTCAAAATCCTATCAATTTGTATTGGGCTCTTTTTAGTTTATTAGGTGTGCATCTAATTACCTTATCTATTTGGTTTGGTTCGTTTTTTTTCTTTGCTGATTTTGGCGGAAGCTTATTGATTCATTGTTGGTTATGGTTAGCAAAAAAGCTCTCTCAAAAAAAGACTGTACAACAACTTATACCAGCTTTTGTTGAGCTGTTTGGTTCGCGCATTCGTTGGCTTATTGGTTTTGTACTTAATCTGTTTTGGACTGTAATTTTAAGTAGCTCGTTATTTGTGTTAGTTGTGCTATTTTCAACCAAGCATTATAGCTTTGAATGGCAAACTACGTTGCTTAGTTCTGATACTGTTATCGCTTTAACCCACTATCTAGGCTACTTACCATCACTACTTGGTTTTGAAATCCCTAAGGATGAAGTAATAAAACTAAGCGAACATGCCTTAAGCGCTGGCGAAGTGCGTTCATCATGGGCAGTTTGGTTGCTTGGTGTATTTATTGTTTATGGATTAGTGGTACGATTTTTATGTATGGTATTTTGTGGTATTAATTGGTTGATAAGTTGCAGGCAAATTAAGTTAAATATCACTCATCCCGATTATCAAATATTAGCAAATCAATTGCAGCCATTGTTTGTTAATATTGAAGATGCAGATAAATTAGGTAAGATTGACCTCCAATGGCATTTACCAGCGCACTCAACTCAAGACGGCGAGGGGGCTTTTTTGGTTGCCATAGATGTTCAAGAAAGTTGGCATCATCCTGAATCTGTTTCTTTTTTAGGTTTTTTAAATACTCGTGAGCAGCGCAGTAACATTTTAGATTATTTGCAATTAATGCCAGCCAAAAAACTGTTAATTGCAATTGATACCGATAGATCTCCTGATAGAGGGGTATTGAATTTTATGAACCAGCTGATTAATAAATCACAGCAAAGTCGAATCTGGTTTATTAATCAAGGTAAACAATACCATAATTGGCAATCGCTATCTTTAAAGTTAGCTGAACCTAATTGGCTACACGAGGATCTTTAATATGTTATCAACGTTAAAATTAGCAGTGGTAGGTCATGCTAATGTTGGCAAGACATCACTATTACGTACTTTGATTCGTAACAGTCATTTTGGTCATGTTTCTGATCGCCCGGGTACCACAAGACATGTTGAATCAATAACATTACCACTTGAACGTAATGAATCGATTATCTTTTATGATACTCCAGGGTTAGAAGATAGTTTAGCACTTTATGATTACATTACCCATCTTGTTCCTACTAACGCAAAACTCGACGGCATTGATAGATTAACTCTTTTTTTACAAAGTCCAGAAGCTGAAAATGTGTTTAATCAAGAGGCTAAAGTCATCAGACAACTATTAAGTAGCGATGCGTCTATCTATGTGATAGATGTGCGTGAGCCAGTATTGGCTAAGTATCATGATGAATTGGCTATTTTGTCCAATAGCAATAAACCCATATTGGCGGTTTTAAATTTTATCGCTAATAGCGATCAAAATGAAAAAGAATGGAAAAATTTGCTTTCACGTGTTGGGATCCATGCTATCATCCGCTTCGACGCTATCTTTCCCCCCTTGGATGGAGAGGAACGCTTATATCATAGCCTTGCTTTGCTAGTTGAGCCCGCTAAAAAAATATTAGATAATTGGCTGGATAAAATTGCACAGATTCGTGATTCTCTTAATCAAACCGCTAATCGAATTATTGCTGAAACGCTTGTTGATGTTACTGCTTTTTATGAAATGGCTAAATTAGACGATAATCAGGCAATTGCTGATATGCAAAACAAGGTTAGAAAGAGAGAACAAACAGCGATCAACGAACTATTAAAATTGTACCAATTTGATTCGACTCAAGAGAGCGAAGAAAGTTTGCCTTTAATCAAAGGTCGTTATAATTCTGACCTTTTTAATGTGGATGCATTAAAAACGGTGGGTATTCATTTGACTAAAGGCTTTGTGTCTGGCGCAACGATAGGTGCAAGTATTGACTTAGCAACCGGCGGAATTTCGCTAGGCTCTGCTGCGTTAATTGGCGCAGCAGTGGGTAGTTTAATGCAAACTGCAAAACATTATGGTTCTAGAATGCGCTATCAGCTTTCTGGATATAGTAAATTAAGTGTTGATGATGTGATTATTTGTTTTCTTTCTTTGCGATTAATCCGCCTTAAAGAAAGTTTAAATCATCGTAGCCATGCGGACATGAGCCCAGTTAGGTTATCTAAATTAGATAAAAATGAGTGGGAAAAAGGTGTATTACCGAAAAGTTTAAAAGTCGCAAGACGTTATTCGCATTGGTCGACGTTAAATAAAGGAACAAAGAGAAATGACAAAAAAAGACAATCGACTATTAGGAACGTTGCTCAGCAACTGCATTAGCGCACAGAAGCGTTTTTTAATAACCACATTGATCTTTTCTATCTTTATGTTATTTGGTTGTAGTACTAGCCAAGGTCAAGTTTCTGTGAAGAATACTCAACCTAATCCAACTATATTAGCTAAAATAGAATCTCACTATAAAAAGTGGCAAAACACGCCGTATCGTTACGGTGGTACCACTTTGGCTGGTAGTGATTGTTCTGCTTTGGTGATGAACTTTTTCAAAAATAAACTTTCAAAAACTTTACCGAGAAGTGCTGCTGAACAAGCTAAATTAGGTGTGAAGGTAAACACGCCTAAAGCGGGCGATTTAGTGTTCTTTAAAACTGGTCGTAGTCGTAGTGGTTTACATGTTGGTATCTATTATGCTAATGGTAAATTTTTACATGCTTCAACTTCAAAAGGCGTCATATATTCAAGTTTGTATGAAAGTTATTGGAAGAAACACTACTGGATGACACGTCGCTTAATCGATAGCTAATATCAGGATATTTAAAAATATTAATTAAAACTCTCTAAATATAATCGATTTAGAGAATTTTAATTTTTATTTATTTTAAATTAGATCATCGCTTTATCTCTTAATTCACGCATTACATTTGCGACATAAAGCATTTCGCCCGGTGTGCCTAGAGATATACGGCACCAATTGGTAGCAGGGGGAAAATCTCGACCTACTAATATAAATTTATGTTTCATTAATTCACGATAATCATTTAATTTGATAGGCACTTGATGAAACATAAAATTAGTCTCTGATTTAAGATAATGTATTCCCAATTCTGACAATACTTTTTCCATGATTTCGCGCGATACATCAACTACTTTTTTGGAATAAGACAAATATTGAGTATCTTTCATTGACGTCAGTGCGGCACAAACACCACAATAGTTGAGTTTTTCACCTGCTACATACTGCGCTATATTTTTAATGTTTTCATCAGTACTTACAACGTAGCCTACACGTAAACCTGCCATTGCATGAATTTTAGAAAATGTTTTAAGTAATACAATGTTTTCATATCCTTGTGTGATGAATTTATCGGCTGATTCAAAAGTCGGGTCGTTAACAAATTCGGCATAAGCTTCGTCGAGAATAAAGATTGTATTGCCAGGTTTGCTTTTTATCCATGATTCGATCTCATTCATGCCAAACACTGTAGAAGTTGGATTGTTGGGATTAACGAGATAAACAATCGAAAATCCTCGATAATCTTCAACCGCTTTTTTTAAGCCTGTTATATCAATTTTCCAATCAGTTAAACATGGAACTTTGGTTATTTTTAAATTAAAAATTTTTGCAAAATGTTCACCATCTCCATAAGTTAGTTCTGGTATAACGAGTTGTGTATCAGGTTTTACAAAAGCGGATATAGTACTGCGAATCCCTTCTGACGAGCCGGCAGTTAATAAGATTTGACTTTCGTCGACTTGGTGATGTTTAGCTAGTACTTTATTTAAAAGTGGCATCTCGGCTTTTGCGTATCTATTGGCTTTAGGTATGGCATCAATAGCTGCTTGTTTGGCACTTGGTGACATGCCAAGTGCATTTTCGTTAAAATTGAGTCTTACAGGATTGTTAACATCTGGAGTTACCACGTTATCAAGCATGGGTAGAGAGAATGAAACTGAATTTTGCACTTCCATTGCATGAGCTTTAGATAATAATTGATTAATAGATAGTCCTGCTATTGCTGCACTTGAAAATGTGATTAATTTTCTTCTACTGATATTTAAATTAGACATCATAGTTCATCTCCCATTTAATTAAGCTTTATGTGGTCAATTATTGATTAAGCAAAAATAATACCAAGTTTTTAAAGATTATCTGGGTGATTGGTTTGTACTGTCTTGAATACAAAAGAGCGATGATATTAGGTCTTATTTTGGGTTATGTTGACTTACACATGCACAATTGTGGTGCTTTATTGCTCAAAAAAAGTGTATAAAAAGGACTGTTATAAATAACAGTCCTTTGGACGGTTGTGTAAATTATTGTGGGTAATTACTGTTAACTATCTGCTGGTGTTTCGATATCTGAATAAGTTGCCAGCATCTGCAAAAACTTATATTTAGAATCTACCATTTTGGTTGAACGCTCATGCAAGGTATTAGCAATCACAGGTTCAAGTGTTTCTAAACGACGAAAACGTTGTTCTTTTAATAAGATAGCAGTCAATGATTCACTGTTTGGCGCTTTTGAATCTAATACCAAAGCTGGCTTGCCTTCTACCATACGGCGTGGATCGTAACGATACAAAGGCCAGAATCCTGATTTAACTAAATCCTTCATTTGCTCATGTGATTTAGCAAGATCATAGCCATGTTCTTCACAAGGGCTATAAGCAATAATGAGCGATGGTCCATCATATGCCTCAGCTTCTTGTAAGGCTTTGAGTGTTTGATTCAGTTGCGAACCTAACGCAATTTGTGCCACATACACATGCCCATACATTATTACACTCACACCAAGATCTTTACGAGCCTTGTGTTTACCTAAATCAGCAAACTTTGATACCGCCCCCATTGGGGTGGCCTTTGATTGTTGACCTCCAGTATTAGAATAACACTGAGTGTCTAACACTAATATATTTACGTTATCGGTTAAGCTCATGACATGATCGAGTCCACCAAATCCAATATCGTAAGCCCAACCATCACCACCAATGGCCCAAACTGATTTATCAACCAAGTAATTTGCATCTTCGATCAACTCTTGCGCTTGAACTGAGTCTTGGTGCGTAAGTTGTTCACGTAATAATTCGACTTGTTGACGTTTTTCAGCGATAGATGTCTCAGATGATTTTAATGCTATTACAATCTCGGGTGAAATGTCACCTGCAACATAATCAAGTAAACGCAATGCACGTTTTTTATGTTGATCATAAGTAATGCGATACCCTAAAGCAAATTCAGCATTATCTTCAAATAGCGAATTTGCCCAAGCCGGTCCACGACCATCGCGATCAGTGGTGTAAGGTGATGATGGCAAGTTACCACCATAAATTGATGAACATCCTGTGGCATTAGCAATGGCTAAATGGTCGCCATAAAGTTGCGTTAACAATTTAATGTATGGTGTTTCACCACAACCAGCACAAGCACCTGAATATTCAAATAAAGGTGTAAGTAATTGCGATGTACGCACATCAATACGTTCAAGTGTATTAATATCGCGATCAGGCAATGCGGTAAAGTAGTCAAAATTGGTGCGCTGAGTATCAAGATTATCAATACGTGATTGCATGTTAATTGCTTTAATTGCAAAATTATTACGATCGCGGGCTGGACAAACTTCGACACATAAGTTACAGCCAGTACAATCTTCGGGCGCAACTTGTAACACATAGCGTTGACCTTTCATATCACGGGCTTTGACTTCAAGCGAGCTTAATGAATCTGGTGCATTTGCCATATCATCGGGCTCAACAACTTTTGCACGAATAGCTGCATGAGGACAAGCAACTGCACAGTGATTACACTGCGTACACAGTTCAGGCTGCCAAATAGGGATCTGTTCAGCAATGTTACGTTTTTCCCATTTGGTTGTGCCTATTGGCCATGTACCATCGGGTGGAAATGCTGATACTGGCAAGCTATCACCCAAACCAGCTAACATAGCCGCAGTGACTGTTTTAACAAAATTAGGTGCATTAGCTGGCACAACTGGTGGCATCGTTGCACTGCTTTGGTCAACACAGCTAAGTGGAATTTGCTCAAGTGAAGCGATAGCTAAATCAAGCGCTTTCCAGTTATTTTCAACTAAATTTTGCCCTTTACTGCTATAACTTTTTGCAATTACCTCTTTTAATTGAGTAATATTAAAATCATTTTTAAAAATTCCAGCTAGGTGAAAAAACGCCGCTTGCATAACAGTATTAATTCTTGCCCCTAAATTACATTCACGAGCAATTTTTGCTGCATTAATGATATAAAAATGTGCTCGTTTTTGAATTAATTGCACTTGCACTTCTTTAGGAAGGCGGTGCCAAATTTCATCTTTGCTATAAGGTGTGCTAAGCAAAAAGATACCATCGTCTTTTAATTTATCTACAATTTGATATTTATCGATAAATTGATCTTGGTGGCATCCAATAAAGTGGGCGCTGGTAATTAAATAAGGGGAATCAATGGGATCTAAGCTAACTCTTAAGTGAGAAGTGGTTAAACCACCTGCTTTTTTAGAGTCATAAACAAAATATCCTTGTACATAAAAAGGCGAACTATCACCAATAATTTTAATATTATTTTTGGTTGCCGATACGGTGCCATCACTACCGAGTCCATAAAATAGGGCTTCAAGAGCTGATTTTTGTGGAATAGATTGTTCAGGCAACGGTAAAGAAAGTCCTGTTATATCATCATAAATACCAACGGTAAATCGTGGTTTAGGTTTATCTAGTCCTAATTCAGTAAAAATGGCAAGCACACAACGAGGATCAAACTCTTTAGACGATAATCCATAACGCCCACCGACAATGATTGGCATGCTATTGCGTTCACCACGTGATAAGCTTTCAGCAAATGCAGTCATAATATCTAAATAAAGTGGCTCGGCTTGAGCGCCTGGCTCTTTAGTTCTATCAAGAACAGCAATTTTATTCACTGTACTTGGAATAACCTCTAGCAAATGATTGGCAGAAAAAGGGCGAAATAATCTAACTGTTACAACGCCGACTTTTTCATTTTGTTTAAGTAATACATCTACCACTTCTTTAGTAGTGCTTGCACCCGATCCCATAATCACAATAATATGCTCAGCATCACTTGCACCATAATATTCAAAAGGTTGATATTTTCTGCCAGTTTCTATTGCAAAAGCGTTCATAGCATCAACAACATGTTGATAGACATTATCATAATAGGTATTTATTGCTTCACGACATTGAAAGTAAGTATCTGGATTAGCTGATGTACCGCGTGTCACTGGTTTATCAGGTGTTAAAGCACGTGAACGATAGGCTTTAATGGCTTTGTGTGGTAATAAATTATGGATTTGATCATCACTAAGTGGATAGATTTTATTAACTTCATGTGACGTTCTAAATCCATCAAAAAAGTGAACAAAAGGAACTCGGCTATTTAAGGTTGCTATTTGTGAAATCAGCGCAAAATCTTGTGCTTCTTGCACGGAACTTGAACAAAGCATAGCAAAACCAGTTTGTCTAATTGCCATCACATCAGAATGATCACCAAAAATTGAAAGCGCGTGCGTAGCAACGGTACGCGCGGCAACATGCAAAACAAAAGGAGTCAGTTCACCCGCTATTTTATACAGTGATGGGATCATTAAGAGCAAACCTTGTGACGAAGTAAACGAAGTGGCTAGCCCACCTGTCATTAATGCACCATGAACAGTTGCAATAGCACCCGCTTCGGACTGCATTTCAATTACTCTTGGCGTATCACCAAATACGTTTGGCTTGTTAAATTCAGCCCATGTTCCTGCTTGCTCGGCCATTGTTGAGCTTGGAGTAATTGGATAAATAGCAATGACTTCGTTTGTACGATAAGCAACGGATGACACTGCACTATTAGCGTCTGATATGATCATTAAAAAAACCTTATATTTTAAACTATTACGACATTACTAAATTATTATAAATTTGTATCATTGTATCAGAAACTAAGATAGCTTTTTGTTATTTTTATGTTAAATTTTTTATCATTACCACTTTAGATAAAAAACAAAAATAATGCCTAATGTCCATATCAAGCATCTATCTGCCATACTTCATTTATAACACTTAACAACCTGATAATACATTAAATAACATATGTAAAAATGAACAATTTACACAGTAGTTCATTTTTAAAATTATGTTTTGCAAAACATATTCAGAAGTCTATACCACGTGGTTATTAAAAACGCCGAAAAAAGTGTGTTTTAGAGGACTATTTTAACCATAAATATCCCAAAGATATCTTCAATCAAAATCTTAACAAAGCCTTACAAAATTTAAATTGAAAAGGAATAGCGAACTAAAATTAAGCGGTCTATAATTCGCACGTTTTATATAAATTCAGATCATTAAACGAGTAAATGGCTATAAAAATATAAATTAAACAAAATCTTATGCGATAGGTGGAATATTATGTTTTACCATAGAAAAAAGCAGTCATATATTCTAAATCTTTTTAATTATTACAGTAGTCAAAAGCAAAATCTTTCCTCACTTTTATTATTGAACTTAACGGACTTATCAAAGCCCTCGTTGTTTTTTGCACCATTTTTGTTATTACCGTGTTCTTTGAGTTTACAGGCATTATCGGTGCAAACTTCAAATGTCATTCAAGGAACAGCCCCGTATTTAACGTTTGATGATGGCGCCACTAAGGTAATGAGTTTTGAAGGGGCATTAGGTATAAATTTGGCAAATATTGGCTATATACCACAAGGTATAAATAGCACGCTTTATCCAAATGCAATTGTTGATACATCAAACATAAATAACCCAATTGAGATGCCAAATACGATCTATACTTTTGCGGATATTCAAACTGTAAATATCCCAAACTTAGTACACAACTCACGTAGAAAATCATGCTGCTTGTTTTAGTGTTTTATACTCAATCGGTGTCATATTATTTAATGCCTCATGCGGTCTTTCGGTATTATAAATCGTTAACCATTCTTCGGTTATTCTCCTTGCTTGTGCTAAGTTGTTAAAAAGATATAAATCGAGTACTTCAGTACGATAGGTACGATTAAATCGTTCAATATAGCCATTTTGATAAGGGCTACCGGGCTGGATATAATCAATGGCTATATCATGAGATTTAGCCCAGTTTATCTAAATAACGGGTAATTCTCCCTGCCGGTAAGCTTACTGCAATATCAATGCCTAGCGCCTCACGATTAAAGTCATCGATGACATTGAATGTCCTAAAGCGACGTTGATTACCACTACTGTCACTCATCAAATCCATTGACCAGCATTCACCTTGTTTATTGGGTGCTGATAGC
The DNA here is from genome assembly GCF_900103085.1 of Gilliamella mensalis. Classification (GTDB taxonomy): domain Bacteria; phylum Pseudomonadota; class Gammaproteobacteria; order Enterobacterales; family Orbaceae; genus Gilliamella; species Gilliamella mensalis. Next base: position 138,357 of record NZ_FMWR01000012.1, read on the forward strand.
CTTTCTGGGTTTCGTGGAGGAAGGCGCTGTTTACGCTTTACCCTGAGATTAAGCTTTAATTCACAATACACCCGATACACCCGTTTATGATTCCATTTATAGCCGAGCTTTCTGATACGATTAAAGCATTTAGGAAAGCCCCAGCGTAAATGCCGGTCTGTGATAGCATTCAACACCGAAATAATCACCGAATCATCCAGTAACTTAGGTTGATAATAGTAAGCACAACGGCTTAAGCCAACAATGGCACAACTCATAGCAATAGTAACTGAATGATTTTGTTGTAGTTGCTGTNNTTGCTGTGCCCACGTTTTACGTGCCTTTGTGGGCACTAAAGCTTTTTTATAATTTCTTCCTGAAGCTGGGATTTTAAGCTCAGTTCGGCAAACATCTGTTTAAGCTTACGGTTTTCGGCCTCCAGCTCCTTTAAGCGTTTGATGTCCGAAGTTTCCATTCCGCCGTATTTTTCCCGCCATTTATAGAAAGTTGAATTACCCATGCCATATTTACGACAGAGCTCCTTGACAGGAATACCCGCTTCAGCTTCTTTTAAAATAGCGACGATTTGATGTTCAGTCATTTTTTTCATAATTAAATCCCCTTTACTTTTATCATAGAGAATTTTCTACTTTTTTGCTGTACTATTTTAGGGGGTAGTTACAATCAGCAAATATTTAGCGACTCAAAAGATAGAAAACAAAAGCTTAAACGCTTTATTAATTTTTATAATACCGTTAAACCGCATAAAGCGATTTCGAGGAAAATGCCTTATGAGTTTTTAGAGGATTGTTTTAATCATGAAGAGTAAACAACTCGGTGTTTTCTTACATATTATTATAATCATAGAAGAATTAAATTAAGCTTGGACAAAAAGAGTTCTATTCAATTTTTGGGGTTAGTTCAAAGTTACAAATTAAAACCATAAGTTCAATAATTCATCTTTACTAATCATAAATACAATTATATTCTATCAATTAAATAGGAATGTAAGAGATTGAAATAATGAGAATAACAAGATTTAACATAACCAACTTTAGACGTTTACTCAATGTGACAATAGATATTGCAGATGAAAAAACTATTTTTGTTGGATCTAATAATAGCGGAAAAACCTCTGCATCCCACGCATTAAAATGTTTTTTATCCAAAGATGGTAGAAAACAAATAAAAATGAATGACATCACATTAATTAATCATAAAGAAATAAATCGAATTGGTGATCTATGGTTAGAATATGACAAAAAGGATATATCAGATGAAGATATGCAGAAGAGTTACCAAGAGTTTATCAAATATTTTCCAGCTTTAGATATACTCATTGATGTTCCAAGTGATGAACTTCATCATGTTATTAAAATTATTCCTACTTTAGATTGGCAAGCTGGTGTATTAGGTGTCCGTTTATGTTATGAAGCAAATTCTATTGAAGAACTAAGAAAAACATTTGTTAAAGAAAGGCTGAAAGCTATAGCTGTGCAGGATAAAGAAGTCACTCTTTGGCCATCTAATTTAGTTGACTTTTTATCAAACAAACTAAATTCATTTTTTATAATAAATACATATCTGTTAGATATAGATAAAGGAAGTAAACAAGTTAGAAAAAAATCTGATTTCATCGTTCAAGGGTTTAATATACATGATTTAGTTAAATTTGATTTTATTCCAGCCCAACGTGAAGTTTCGGATGAGTCTGACAAAGCAAATGATATAGAAAAACCAGCAGCCCAAATTAGACGATATTACGATACAATCATAAATCCAGAAAAATCACCAACAAATAAAGATTTAGAGACAATTAGAGCAACACAACAATCACAAGAGCGCTTTAACCAAATGTTAGAGGTACATTTAGAACCTTTGTTTGAGGAGATAAAAACTCTAGGTTATCCAAATATTGCAGACCCAGATATTGAGATTAAAACTAAGATAGGAATACTAAGTAGTTATATTAATCATTCGTCTGTTCTAAACTACAAAGTCGATGACCAATCGCTTCCTGAAAATTATCTAGGGCTTGGATACCAAAATATTATTGCAATGACAGTTAGACTTATCAAGCATCGTGATGAATGGTTAAGAATTGGAAAATCAAAAGAAAAAGAAGAACGCATAGAACGTTTACATTTTGTTATTATTGAGGAGCCAGAAGCACATTTACATGTACAAGCACAACAAGTATTTATTAATAATTCATACAATTTACTGACACGTTATAAAAATATTGAAGATAAAGTAATAAAAGAACGTTATAGAAATCTAGATAAGGCTTTATGTTCCCAGATGCTTGTAACTACACACTCCTCACACATTGTTTATGAGGTAGACTTTGCCTGCTTACGTTATTTTGATCGATTTACTTCTAAAGATAACAAAATACCACTTACTCAAGTTAAAAATCTTTCCAATTATTTTGATTCTCAAGATGTTAGTAGACGCTTTGCTGCACGTTATTTAAAGCTTCATCACTGCGATATATTTTTTGCCGATGCTCTGATAATACTGGAGGGAAAGGCTGAAAAACTATTAATCCCACAATTCATTAAAGATCACTTTAATGAATTGTATCGTCGTTATATTTCCTATATTGAAATTGAAGGCGATTATGTCCATATTTTTCGTCCACTTATTGAAATCCTTGGTATTAATACATTAATTATTACAGATTTAGATTCCGCTGATCAAAATAATAAAAAACAGCTACCACAAAAAGGAAAAGAACAAATATCTTCAAATCCAGTAATCAATACTTGGCTATTTGATAACCAAGAAGAGAAAAAAACAATTGACATATTAGTTAAATTAACCGAAAAAGAACGAACTAAAACATTATCATCAACCTCTGCGGAAGTATATTTTGCCTTTCAACAAGAAGTAGATGTTAAAGGAGATCCAAACCCAAAAGTTATTGGAAAAACGATTCCAAGGACCTTTGAGGATGCACTTCTTATTAATAATTTAGAGTTTATTTCTAAATTAGCACAAAAAATCAAGTTGTTAACACCAGAGAAAAAAAGCCAATTAAAAAAAGTTATTGAAGATTATAATGAAAGTGATGATCTTACTACATTAATGAAAGCCTTTTATACCAGATTAAATCCTGATGATAAATTAGTTAAAGGAAAAGGGAAAATCACAAAAGCAGCGCTGGCTTTAGAACTGCTTTTTATTTGTGATACAAACTGTACGCTTTCTCCACCTGAATATATAAAATTAGGACTAAGTTGGTTAGAAAACAAGCTTAAAAATAAAGAGTCTAAATTTCAGGAATAAGTAAATGAGTAATAATCTTGATGATGGAGTAGAAAAAGAAATAGAGCTTTGTCTAAAACTAGACGCACCTAGAAGTTTCTTTTTATTTGCAGGTGCTGGTTCAGGTAAAACTCGCTCTCTAGTTAATGCGCTAAACTATATAAAAGATAACTATAAAAATATTTTTTTATCGGAAGGGAAATATGTCGGTGTTATTACATACACCAATGCTGCCTGTGATGAAATTACACATAGAACTAACGAAGATCCTATTTTTCATATAGCGACTATTCATGGTTTTTGTTGGACTGTTATACAAGGTTTCAATGAAGACATTCGAGCATTTTTAAAAGATAATTTAACAATTAAAATTCAAGAATTGAATGAAAAGATCAATAATGCTAGAAAGAAATGTACACAAACATATAAAAATAATGTTCATAGCCGAGAAAAAGCAGAAAACAGGTTAGCTGAGCTTGATGCTATTTATGAGTTTACCTATAACCCTAACTCAAATACTCAATTTGGAAAAGACTCTTTGAACCATGCAGAAGTAATTAGTCTTATTACTCATTTTTTTAAAAATAAACCAATATTTCGGTCTATATTTGTTCAAAAATATCCTTTTTTATTTATTGATGAAAGCCAAGATACTCATAAAGAACTTATAGAAGCTTTATTAGAAGTTGAGAATAACTACCAATCTCATTTTTTATTAGGGCTCATAGGTGATGATATGCAAAGGATTTACCAGCAAGGGAAGCAAGATTTACCTTCATGTATAAAAAATCACTGGGCAACACCACAAAAAAATATGAATCATCGAAGCCAGAAGAGAATCATCGATTTAGCTAATAATATTCGATGCGAAAGCGATAAAATAGAACAGTATCCAAGGGATGATAAACAGGGAGGTCATGTTCATTTGTTTATTTTAAAGCATACTGCTAATAATTCATTAGAAGATGAGATTGCTAATAAAATGGCTGAAATAACAAAGGATTCGCTATGGAAGAGAAGCGATGAAGTCAAAAAACTCTATTTGGAACATCGGATGGCTGCGATTCAACAAGACTTTATAGAACTATACGACATTTTTTGTGCTGATGAGCAATATAAATCATCAATACTTGAAGGTTCTATTTCAGAATTATCTTTCTTTTCAAAATTAATCACTCCACTAATAGAAGCATTTTCACAAAATGATAATTTCAAAGTCATGGAGTTAATTAGAAATTCATCAGTTATTTTAAAAGGAATCGAAAGTCCGTTAACACCGGCTGAAAATGTTACAATTCAAATGCTCTCAAACATAAAAAAATCTGTTCAGAAGATAGCAGATTTATTTTCCTCTGATAGTAATTTCAATTTTCTAGATATTTTAACGCTCCTTGATAAAGAAAAAATTTTCTCGCTACCACCTAAACTCGTTGAAGCATTGCAAATGCATCAAAACAGAGTAGAAATACAAACACAACAAGCAGAAGCACAAGAAAAAGAAACTGTTTGGTTACAATTTTTGGAAGTTCCCTATCAACAGTTAGTGAACTACACAAAATATATCAATGGCGAAACTTCTTACGCAACACATCATGGAGTCAAAGGTCTTGAGTTTGATAGAGTTATGGTCGTAATGAATGATTATACAAAAAGAGGACGTGGTGGATTAAGTGCTTCATATGAAAAACTTTTTGGTGTTGTGCCTGAAAGTGATACAGATATTAAAAATCAACAAGAAGGTAAAGAAACAGATTTGCAAAGAACTCGGCGCTTATTTTATGTAACATCTACACGAGCAAAGGAAAGTCTAGCACTAGTTGCGTATACAGATTCGCCACAAAAACTCAAGGATAACATGATACACAAACAGTGGTTTATTGAAGAAGAAATTACCATGCTATGATTTATCTCATAATATGGACAAAAGTCTCCTCTATGATATAAACAAAAATCATAAGAGACAAATATCATGGTCAAAAAATTTAGTATCGAATTCAAACAACAATCGGTGGATTATGCGTTATCTCATGCACACCTTTCTATCAGCGAACTTGCTAACCATCTAGGTGTGGGTAAATCAACCCTAGATAAATGGATTAGGCAACTTTCCCCGAATAAAATCAGCCGTCGAGAGTTAACGGCTGAGCAACAGCGGATTATGGCGTTAGAAAAAGAGATTAAAGAACTGAAAATGGTCAATGATATACTAAAAAAGGCGCATGTGAACTTCATCAACAATCCAAGTCGGTGAAGTACGCTTATATGAAAAAGCATTTAACCTGCTATCCCGTTACCAGAATATGCTCGTTACTTGGTGTCAGTTCATCGGGTTATTATGCTTGGTTAAAAAGAGCAAACAAATCAACCAAACTCAGCGAGTATATCCAAAAGCAGTATTGGCAACATAAAGCCCGTTTGGGTGCACCAAGCCTGCTTCATGATGCAAGAGAAGCGGGCTATCAAGTTTCAGAAAGGACAATTAGCCGTGTTTTGCAACAATTGGGATTACGGAGTAAAGCAGCACGTAAATTCAAGTATAAAACAGATATGGCTCATCACAATATTGCGTCCAACACGTTAGATAGGCAAT
>NZ_FMWR01000032.1 GCF_900103085.1 Gilliamella mensalis
AGCCAGGCTAGATATTGGGCAACATAGTGCCATATTTCAAAATCAAAGCGTGGTGAGTGTAGTTGAAGAAGTGCTGCGCAGTCATGGTTTGACGGGCATTGATTACCGTTTAGAGCTAAAAGACAGCTACCCTGAGCGGGCGTTTATTACTCAGTGGCAAGAAAGTGACCTTGAATTTATTCAACGCTTATTGGCCGATGTCGGTATTTGGTTTCGCTTTGAAACGCATGCCGAACATCATTGTGATGTGATGGTGTTAAGTGATTATGAGCAAGGCTATGCGCAAGTGGCCGATATCGACTATAAACCGCCTAGTGGCATGGCGGATAGTGGCGTTGAAAGTGTGTGGGATATCAGCCTGCATAGTGAAGTAGTGGTCTGTTCAGTGAAGGTACAAGACTATAACTACCGTGATGCCCTCGACGATTTACAGGGCGAAGTTAACAGCCAACCTAAAGACCTTACCACCTACGGCACTGACTACCGTTATGCCGAGCACTATAAAGGTTTAGATAGCAACGGACAAGAAAACCTGCCAACTCGTGGTGAGAATAACGATATTAACAATGTTAATAATAATCAGATTGAAAGCGGTC
>NZ_FMWR01000016.1 GCF_900103085.1 Gilliamella mensalis
AAGCATGAGTCGAAGAGGAAACTGCTTTGATAATGCGGTTGTTGAAAGTTTTTTTATACACTCAAAACACACATTATTCATGACTGTTACTACAAAACGAGGAAGCAGGCTAATAAAGCACTATTTGAATATATTGAAATCTATTATAATCGGATACGCCGTCATTCAGCCAATGGCTGGGGATCGCCTGAATAATATGAACAACAATATTACCGACACAACAGTGTGTACAGTTAAATATTTTGGCGAGATAGCTATTATTTTCTTGATATGTTGATTGATAATCTAGCTCATTCCATATAAAATCACATTATGTGCAATCTCATTTAATTTCTTAAAATTTCTAGCTTTTTAGCTAACATTATTTAGAATAATTTTATTAGCCTTTCGAATTATTTGACTAATAGATATCTACAAATCACCGATTAGCTGTCCTTTTATTCATTTTTTAGTTATGCCCTTATCGACAATTAGCATTTTATAAACCATTGTATGCTATTAGATAGTTAACTTTATATAGTTTTTATAATATATCCCGTAATTTTTAATTGTATTATTGATTTTGGAGCACGTATGACAACATCTAAAGTAGCAAAACCGATTTTCGGTGATAAAAAATATCAAATAAGAGCTCGCGCGGCATTACCATTACTAGTCCGCCAAGCAAAGCTTCGCACCCCAATTTCCTACTCAGATCTTGCAGAAGAATTGGAAATGCCTAATCCACGTAACCTAAATTATGTTCTTGGTTCTATAGGTCGATCGTTAGAAGATCTTTCGAAAAAATGGGGTAATAAAATTCCTCCACTTCAATGTATTGTAATAAATAAACAAACAGAACGTCCTGGCGAAGGAGTTGGAGGATTTCTTACAAAAAATCAAGATTTTCATAAGCTTGAATATTCAAAAAAAGAAGCGCTAATCGAAAAGAAAATAGAAGAGGTATTTGACTATTCCGATTGGAATAAAGTCCTTAAATATTTTAATATTCAACCGATCAATACCGATTTTTCTTTTTTAATAGATAGTACTACAGGCATTTATGGTGGCAAAGGAGAGAGTCAAGAGCATAAAGCTCTAAAGATGTATATTGCGAACAACCCGCAAATTATTGGTCTTGGAAAAAATATGCCAATCGGCAAGACAGAGTATCCATTACCTTCAGGTGATAATCTAGATGTTTCATTTTACAATCATAACGCTTGGATTGCAGTAGAAGTAAAATCCTCAAAGTCAGTCCAGCAAGATATTGTGCGTGGAATTTTTCAATGTATTAAATATGCATCAGTTATGAAAGCCAAATTATTTGTAAAATCACGTATAAAAAAAGATGTAAGAGCTGTGCTTGTTTTAGAATCCAAACTACCTCCTGATTTGCTAGTGTTGAAAAATATACTTCGTGTTGAGGTAATAGATGGCATTTCTCCTCCCCATAAACATAAATAAGAAAAAAACATATATTATAATATGATGCTGTACAATACCCTTACTCAAAAACCCTATATTTTTAAGGGTTTTTGAGTTGACTTATTAGATTAACTAATTAACTATTTGTTTTTAGCTTTATACTCATCATAATATTCTTCTGCCAATTTGCGCATTGATAGACCAATTGCGGCATATTGGTATTCATTTAAATTAGCTAACGAAGCTCGAGCAGAAGGATGCTGTACAGCAAAGCCTTTACCTGGTAATAATACAACCCCTGCTTCATCAGCAATTCTAAATAACATTTCAGATGGATTTTTATTTTTTAGGATCCATTTTGCAAAATTATCGTCGTATAATTCTCGACAAATATGTTCAAGATCCACTAGCGTATAGTAATCTACACTGTTTTCATCCGTTTGATGTTTAAGACCTAAATGTTGATAAAGTGATGCTGCACGGCGTCGGATTAGTGATTTTAATGCAGATTTATAACTTTGATCGCTATCCATCATTTCACATAATGCAAATAAAACCATTTGTACTTGTTGTGGTGTTGAAAGACCGGCAGTATGATTTAATGCAACCGCACGGCTGTCAGCCACTAGTCGGTCAATAAATTTTAGGTTTTCTGGATCAGTAACAATTGAGCTATAGCGTTTATTTAAGATCTGTTTAGTTTTGTTTGGTAATGCTTTAATTGTTTTGTCGATAACATTATCGCGAGCTGTGGCAATGACACCTAAACGCCAACCAGTCGCGCCAAAATATTTAGAAAATGAATAAACTAAAATGGTATTTTGTGGGCATATTGCAAATAAAGATTGAAAATCATCCGCAAATGTACCATAAACGTCATCGGTCAGAATAATCAAATCAGGGCGTTTTTTAACAATATCAGCAATAATTTTTAGACTTTTATCATCAATTTTAACTGATGGCGGGTTAGATGGATTAACAACGAAAAAGGCTTTAATTGATGGATCTTCTAATTTACGCAATTCTGACTCAGGGTACTGCCAATTTGCATTAGGATCAGAATTGATTAACACCTCAACTAGTTGATAGTCATTGAGTTCGGGAATCTCAAGATAAGGCGTAAATATTGGTGCACCAATAGCAATTTTATCGCCTTTTTGGATTAAACCGTTTTCTTTCATTGAATTAAAAATATAAGCCATGGCAGCTGTGCCACCTTCAACGGCAAATAAATCGATGTTATCACGATCCAGATATTGAGCGCCCATTTGTTGTAAAATATAGGCTTTAACCACATCTTCACTAAAATGTAGCATTCTGTCAGGTACTGGGTAATTGCATCCCAAAATACCTTCTACCATTTCTTGTAAAAAAGCATTTTCGTCCAACCCAAGTTGGTCACGAATATAAGAAAAAGCTTTACCTAAAAAGGCAACCCCAGGAGTGTTATAGTTTTGACAAATAAAATGTTCAAAGCGTCCTGTTAATCCAGCTTTGATTGGCATGCCACCTACGCCTTCATTTAAATATGAAAATGACATTTCAGATTCTTGAGTTGCAAACACACCTAATTGAAAAAAGGCTTGTCGAGGCCAAGTCGCAAGGAAGTTAGGATTGCCTCTTCCTGCATTTAACATTACGCGATCAGTATGACTTTGTGCTAGTTTAATTAAGTTATCTTTCAATTCAAAAGGACTTAAATTAGCATATTGGCTGTATTGTGTATTGTTTTTCATACATTTGTATCCTTAATTTGATATATCAATTAAACAAAAGCAACAACTAATGGACCTAATAAAGTTAGGAAGACATTAGCTAAAGCATAAGTAATAGCAAAAGAATTAGTTGGTGTTGAGTTGCCAGCTTTATTAAGCACTTCACCAAAAGCAGGATTAGCACTACGTGCTCCAGCTAACGCACCAGCAAATACTGCTGCATTTTTATAGCCAAGCACATATTTACCAAAATAGATGGCAAGCAGCATAGGTAATAAGGTCACAACCACACCAATTAGAAATAGGGATAAACCTTGTTCTTTAATAGTATTAATCGCTTGAAGACCTGAACTGAGACCCACAACAGCAACAAAACCTGCTAAGCCAAAGTCTTTTAAAAGTTGCACTGCACCAGTTGGAATATTACCAATAGTTTGATGAACAGAGCGATACCAACCAAATAATAAACCAGATAAAAGCGCACCACCGCCTGCACCTAAAGTAATTGGAATATTGCTAACACGAATCACAACTAAGCCAATAATAAGACCGACAACAAGCCCTAACCCATGGAATATCCAGTCAGTTTTTTCGCTTTTAGTAATTGGCGCACCGATTTTATCAACCACTCGACGAAGATCACCATCAGCACCATAAATGGTAATAACATCACCTAGTTTTAAATAGATATCATTATTAAGGGGAAGAGATTGACCATCACGATGAATAGCCACAAGATAGATACCATGTTTTAATTTCATGACTTCGTCAGAAGTGAGCACTTGTGTAAGATTTTGTCCTACATACTTGTTGTTACGCATTTCAACATCTAGCTTGTTCATCACAACGTCCATACCTGATGCTGAATTAACTTCGGTACCAAGTAGATCATGCGCTTTAATCATTGCATCACGGTGACCAACAACTAGAATGATATCTTTCGACTTTAATATTGTTTCTGGTGTTGCTTCAATAATGTTATTGCCACGCTTGATACGCTCAATGCTAATACCATCAACAGTTTGCTCCACATGCGCGACGGTTTGATTGATTTTGTTTGAAATACGATATAAACGACCACTAATATCTGATAAAGCTAGATTTTGATCAGCCCCCAATAAAAGTGATCCATGAAGCTGTTCAGCTTGTGCTTTAATTGCATCATCGGCGATATCTTTCCCCATGATTTTTGGCAAAATATTAACGCACACAATAATGGCACCTAGTGAACCAAATATATAAGTTACCGCATAGCCAATGGTGACATTTGCTTGCATTTTTCTTAACTCTTCGACACTTAATCCAAGTTGACTTAAAGCATCAGATGCCGTACCCATAATAGCAGATTGGGTTAAACCACCTGCTGCTAAACCAGCAGCAAGACCTTTATCTAAATTGAATATTTTAGCTAATACCACAACAGTTATAAAACTAGCAACTGCAATAAATAATGCTAAGAAAATTTCGCGTAATGTTTTAACGCCCAGTGAGCGGAAAAACTGAGGACCACTTTCATAACCTACTGCATAAATAAACAGTGCGAAAAGAATCGCTTTAACGCCTGCGTCAATAGTAACACCAAAAACACTTAACGCAACGGCAACGAGTAATGAACCTGCGACACCACCAAGTTGGAATTTTCCCATCCGAATGCCACCAATTAAATACCCTAAACTTAACGATAAAAATAATAAAATTTCAGGGGAGTGTTTAAGTCCATCTAAAATCCAGTTTGAAAGCCATTGAAACATAATAATTGTCCTCAAGCATAGTGATTTATGAATCATAAAAAAGATATGTAATAGAATGGAGCCATATTCATCAATTTGTATGAATATTGCTTTATATTAAATCGCAATTAGATTAATAGATATTCAGTTTTAACAATTAATGCTATCGTTAGAAGATAATATAGGATGATAAGTAATATTCATTAAAAAAATACTAAATTGATTAATAAATTGTTTTGGAAAAAAAATTGAGGCGTCGCCATAATATTGATATAAGATTGCGCGTAAATTATAGATTTAAAAAGGGCTATTACAGCCCATTTCCTTGTCTGAAAAATAATTTTTCGATACTCTTTACGACATTTTTTGAAATTTTTTCTGATAATTTTTGTCTACGTTGATAACTAACAGCGATAATTTTATGCGATTCTAAGTGAGATAAAATAAAATCATCACTGGTACTAATTTCGTCAACTAAGCCTTTATCTTTGGCTTGCGTTGCAAACCAGTGTTCACCAGTAGCAACTTGTTCGATATCCACGTTTGGACGATACTCTTTAACAAAATCTTTAAATAAAATATGAGTTTCTTCTAATTCCTGTTTAAATTTTTGGCGACCTTCTTCAGTGTTTTCTCCAAACATGGTTAACGTACGTTTATACGCACCTGCTGTTTGTAACTCAATATCCACATCATGTTTTTTAAGTAAGCGGTTAAAGTTAGGAATTTGTGCAACCACACCAATTGACCCCACAATGGCAAATGGCGCAGCGACAATTTTTGAAGCTGTACATGCCATCATATAACCACCACTGGCAGCAACTTTATCAACCACAGCGGTAAAAGGAATATCACGCTGCCTAAACCGTAATAGTTGCGATGCTGCAAGTCCATAACCGTGGACGACACCACCAGGGCTTTCCAGTTTAACGACAACTTTATCTTCTGGTTTAATAACAGCCAATACTGCTGTAATTTCTTGACGTAACTCTTCAACCTCATGCGCATCCATACTGCCGTTAAAAGACAATACAAACAATTTTGGTTTTACTTGCTGGTCTGTATGACTCTCTGCTGGCTTGGTTGTATTTACTGGCGTTGACTGTTCGTCAGATTTTTCTTGCTTTTTAACTTGTTTCTTTTTTTGTTTAGCCGCTAACTTTGCCTGCTTTTTCTCAAGTTTTTTCTGTTTTTTAAGATCTTTCATAAACAGCTTAGCTTCTAGCTCGTCCATACTTGACATTAACATGTCATCTTTAACTTGCTCATATTCTTGACTAATATCTTTAACCGATAAACGCCCTGCCACCGTTGCTGACTTACGGCGTTGACTTAGCATAAAAATTAACACAGCTAAAATTGCAATAACGACTGTTGCGGTTTCAGCTAAAAAAAGTGAATACTCAGAAAACCAATTCATTTAACTATTATCCTTTGTTTGTATGTATTTAGTAATTATAACAAGATAATTATAAATTGTGCCGAAAATCAATAAAGATAAAATAGTCGCTTTATTCGGCAATTTAAATTATTTATACTGATAGTCCAATTTATTGTTAGATGAGAACTAATATGCCTTTACGCCCAATTACTGAAATCGCTAAACAATGCAACATCCCAGAAGAATTTGTTCTGCCTTATGGCAAACATGTGGCAAAAATCGATCTATCTATTCTTAAAACCAACCAAAACAAACCTAACGGCAAATTAGTGTTAGTTACCGCTATTACGCCAACCCCACTTGGTGAGGGTAAAACGGTGAATACTATCGGACTAAGTGAAGGCTTAAATTATATTGGGAAAAAAGCCATTGCTTGTATCCGTCAGCCAAGTTTAGGTCCTGTATTTGGTGTAAAAGGTGGTGCTGCTGGCGGTGGTCTGGCTGAAGTATTACCTATGGAAACTTTAAATCTGCATTTAACTGGTGATATTCACGCTATTACTGCCGCCCATGATTTGGCATCAGCCGCATTAGATTCACGGCTTTATCATGAAGAACGCTTGGGCGATGAATTTACCGCACAAACGGGCTTGCCTCGTCTCAATATCGATGTAAATCGCATTGTGTGGAAACGCGTGATAGATCATAACGATCGTGCGCTTCGCAAAATTACTGTTGGTGTCGGTGGTGGCGTTAATGGCATTACACGCCAAGATGGATTTGAAATTACCGCAGCGTCAGAACTTATGGCAATTTTAGCATTAGCCTCAGATTTACACGATATGCGTGCACGCATTGGGCGTATTATTCTTGCTTATAATACTCAAGGTGAAGCGATTACCGCAGAACAACTTGAAGTTGCGGGCGCTATGACAGTGTTACTAAAAAATGCAATTAATCCAAACCTGATGCAAACAGTTGAAAATACGCCGGTACTTATTCATGCGGGACCTTTTGCTAATATTGCCCATGGCAACTCCTCTGTCATTGCAGATCGCATTGCTTTGCAACTTGCCGATTATGTCGTAACCGAAGCTGGTTTTGGCTCAGATATGGGCATGGAAAAATTCTTTAATATTAAATATCGCCAAGCAGGAATAAAAGCCTCATGTGTAGTGCTGGTTGCAACGGTTCGTAGCTTAAAATCTAACAGCGGTAAATATAATATCAAACCAGGACAAGCGATTCCAAAAGAAATCTCAGAATCTAATGTGGAGCTGCTTGAAATTGGTGCGGCTAATTTAGCGTGGCATATCAACAATGCTAAAAGTTATGGGCTACAAGTGATTGTTGCCATTAATCGCTTTCCACACGATAGTGAAGAAGAACTCGCATTTTTACAAAAATATGCAGTTGAACATGGGGCATTTGCTTGCGAAGTGAGTGAAGTTTTCACTCAAGGCGGTAAAGGCGCTGAAAAACTGGCAGAGCATGTTATCAAAGCGTGTGATATGCCAAGTGAGATCAAATTACCTTACCCTGACAACATGTCACTTGCTGATAAAATCCAAACTATGGTAAAAAAATACGGCGCCAACAAAGCTAATTTATCAGCACAAGCACTGGAAAATATCAAAGAGATAGAAGCATTAAAACTCGATCATTTGCCGCTTTGTATCGCTAAAACCCCTATGTCAATTAGTGCTGATGCCAATCTAAAAAATGTACCTACCGATTTTGATGTCGACATTAGTCACTTAGCTATATCTGCTGGTGCTGGTTTTATTCGTGTTTATGCTGGTAATGTAATGACCATGCCAGGGCTAGGCACTAATCCAGCTTATAGACAAATTGATATTGACAAAGATGGTAATATTGTAGGTTTAAGTTAATGCAAGAAGTGATTATGCAAACCCAACAACAATATAAAGCATTTATTGACGAAGAAAACTGTATTGGCTGCGGCAAATGCATCCGTGTTTGCCCAACCGATGCCATTGTCGGTAGCAAACAAGTATTGCACACAATACTGCCACAATTATGTACCTCGTGTAGTAATTGTATCAATACCTGCCCAACAGACTGTATTACATTAAGTACGTTAGGTAGCGTATTGAGTGAATCAGAAGAGTTAATGCTAACTCAGAAAAAGCAACAGCGATTAGGCCATAATCAGTTAGTGCCACCAACGATCTTGTTTCCACGCACCATGCCGACGACAAACAAAATCAGCACTCCCACCGATCGTAAACAGTCAATAGCCGACGCCATTGCTAGAGTAAAAGCCAAAAAAAACCTCGCTAAATAGCGGGGTTCGACAATCTGAGCCAACTTTGTTGACTAGTTTCTAGTTTCAATAATGATAACGACACGATAGAATAATAATGCAATTATTTTCAATTTTATAAACTAATCTATGTTCACTATCAATCCTTCTTGACCAATAGCCAGATAAATTAAACTTTAGACTTTCGGGCTTACCTAGGCCAGAAAATGGTGTTCTGCTAATATCTTTAAGAAGTTCATTGATGCGTTTAATCATTTTTTTATCAGTTTTCTGCCAATATAGATAATCACTCCAAGACTCATCAGAAAATAATTTATTCATCGTTCAACTGATGCTCTTGCAATTTTCCACTATTAATTTGTTCTAATGAACGCAACAAATGAGCTGCATTTGCAGGCGAACGATATAAGCGTGCTGTTTCTTCTAAAGATGAATACTCTTCATATGACATTAAGACACAATTATCTCCGTTCTGACGAGTAATAATAGTTGGCATTCTGTCATTTACAACTTCATCCATTTTAGCTGATAAATTTGCTCTTGCCGCTGAATAACTAATATGCCTCATAATATTTCCTTATTGAAAACTTAATTAACCTGCTAACATTGTACAAAATACTTGTACAACATCAACGGTTATTTTCCTTAAATTATAAAAAAATGATAAAAAGAATAGACCAGTCGCAGGGAAAAAATAGCTTTTAGCGTTCTCATTGAGCACATTGAAAACAATATCGTTTATTATTACAATAGACGAAAATTAAAAAGCTTATTTTTTGAAAAAAAATAAACCCCGAATTGTATCGAGGTTTATTATTAAGTCGAGCTAACTAAATAGCGAGGTTTTCATATTACGGTAGCATTAATACTACATTAGTCTTTATTACCACTTCTATACGCACGTTTACGGTCATTTTCAGTTAAATGACGTTTACGTAAACGGATCGATAATGGTGTAACTTCCACTAATTCGTCATCATCAATAAACTCTAATGCTTGTTCTAATGACATTTTGATTGGTGGTGAAAGTGTTGTTGCTTCATCGGTACCTGATGCTCGCATGTTGGTTAATTTTTTACCGGTTAGACAGTTAACCGTCAAATCGTTTGAGCGAGTATGAATACCAATGATTTGACCTTCATAAACTTCAGCACCATGACCTAGGAATAACTTACCACGGTCTTGTAAGCCATATAGCGCATAAGCCAATGCTTTACCTGTACCGTTTGAAATCATTACGCCATTATTACGTTGACCAATTTCGCCTGGGCGAACGTCATCATAATGACTAAAGGTAGAATAAAGTAAACCGGTACCTGAGGTCATGGTCATAAATTCAGTTCTAAAACCAATAAGACCACGACTTGGAATGATATAGTCTAAACGTACGCGACCTTTACCATCTGGTAGCATGTTTGTTAAGTCACCTTTACGTAAACCAAGTGCTTCCATCACTGAACCTTGATGTTGTTCTTCAATATCAAGCGTAACTTGTTCAAATGGCTCTTGTTTTTTACCGTCAATTTCTCTAAAGATAACTTTAGGACGAGAAACCCCTAGCTCATAACCTTCACGGCGCATATTTTCGATCAGTACAGACAAATGCAATTCACCACGACCTGAGACTCTAAAAGCATCTGGATCTGGCGTTTCTTCGACACGAAGTGCAACATTATGGACAAGCTCTTTATTTAAACGTTCAAGAATTTGGCGAGAAGTGACATATTTACCCTCTTTACCAGCAAACGGTGAGCTATTGACATTAAAGAACATAGTTACAGTTGGTTCATCAACGGTTAACGCAGGTAATGCTTCAACGCAGCTATTATCACAAATCGTATCAGAGATGCCTAGTTCACCAAGCCCCGTTAATGCAATAATATCGCCAGCTTCGGCAACTTCAGCCTCATAGCGTTGTAGTCCTAAATGACCAAGAACTTGCCCTACTTTGCCAGTTCGTTTATTGCCTTCACTATCAACAATAGTCACTTGTTGATTTGGTTTAACGCGACCGCGTTTAATACGACCAATACCAATAACACCAACATAATTATTATAATCAAGTTGAGAAATTTGCATTTGGAATGGACCGTCTAAATCAACCTTTGGTGGTTCAACATATTTAACGATCGCTTCAAATAATGGCGTCATATCTTCAGCCATATTTTCATGATCTAAACCTGCGATCCCCATTAATGCTGAAGCATAAACGATAGGGAAATCTAACTGTTCATCAGTTGCCCCTAAATTAACGAACAGATCAAATACTTGATCAACAACCCAGTCAGGACGTGCACCTGGACGATCGACTTTATTGATAACCACAATTGGTTTTAAACCATAAGCAAACGCTTTTTGCGTTACAAAACGTGTTTGTGGCATTGGTCCATCCATTGCATCAACGAGCAATAGTACAGAATCAACCATCGACATAACACGTTCAACTTCACCACCAAAATCAGCATGTCCTGGGGTGTCAACGATATTAATTCGGTAACCATTCCAATCAATAGCGGTATTTTTAGCTAAAATGGTAATACCACGCTCTTTTTCAAGCGCATTAGAGTCCATGATACGTTCGTTATCGTCACCACGTAGATTATCTAACGTACCCGACTGTTTTAATAACTTGTCAACCAAAGTCGTTTTACCATGGTCAACGTGGGCAATAATGGCAATATTTCTTAAATTTTCAATCACAATTAAAATTCCAATTAGGAGACACATTCTATAGGCGCGGTATTGTACACCTTTTTAGCCGAAATGTTGATCTATATCACAAAGTTTATTTAAAAGAACTTGAAAAGTTGATAAGTTTAGAAAAATATCGATTTGTTTGTGAAAAAGTTTCAGGAAACTATGCGTTTAAGTATAAAACTGATCGGCAAACTCATCTACCTTTGCCCAATCCGTATATTCAATCATCGGTTTTGTCACATCAGTATCGCCCTTTCCTAACCACATAATCAAACGGATCATATTGCGATCAAACCAATTATATTGTGGATAATACAGCGCGCCGGCAAAAACCGCAGTAATGGCTGGTTTCCATGCTATTTTAGCTAAGAATTTTTTGGTGTATAAATTTGTTTCTGGTGTATTTTTATTGGGTTTTCTCGCCACCATATTTACCCCAAAAAATCCAGACTTCATATTATTTAATTGGTTATAATGCTTATCAATAAACGCTTTCATCACTTTGCTATAAAATCCATAACGAATTGAACAACCTAATAATGCTGCTTGGTATTGTGTCAGATCAATTTTAGTATCGGGTAGCAGTTCAATAACATCGCAATCACATTTACCATTAAGTTGTGTTTTTATGCGTTGCATAATCTTCAGTGTCTGCTTTTCATGTGTGGTATAGAGTAATAAAACTTTCATCACGGAATTCATAACATTGCCTCCTTTTTTATTAAACCCATTGGTAAATATCAACATTACTTTTTTTATGATAAAAATTAAAAGATTGGGGATGATTTCGTTAAAAACTTTGATTATAGTATTAGGCTAATTTAACCAGACTGGAACTGATTATGGTCATTTCACCTCCAAAACTGAGTGCTATTATTTTGGCGGCAGGAAAAGGTACACGGATGTATTCCAACCTACCTAAAGTTTTACATAAAATCGGCGCCAAGCCGATGTTACAACATGTTATTGATACAGTTCAACAACTTAATACTAATCGCATCAATATTGTTTATGGTCATGGCAAAGAACAACTTGAAAACACGCTCAAAGATCAACCTGTGCAACTGGTTTATCAAGCTGAACAGCTCGGCACTGGTCATGCTGTTCAACAAGCTATCCCTTATATTCAAGATGATGAAGATATCTTAATTTTATATGGTGATACCCCCCTGATATCGGTTCAAACGCTGCAAACTTTAATTGCTAACAAACCAAAGCAAGGCATCGCATTATTGACCGTAATACTTGATAACCCAACTGGATATGGCCGTATTGAACGCCACAATGGCAAAGTCGTTGCCATTGTGGAACAAAAAGATGCCACACCTGAGCAACAAAAAATCGATGAAATTAACACGGGTATCATGCTTGTTACTGGCAAATTATTGAAAAATTGGCTAGCTCGTTTAACCAACAATAATGCGCAACAAGAGTTTTACTTAACTGACATTATTGCTTTTGCGCACCAAGATGGTTATGAAATATTAACCTCGCACCCAGTGCAACCATTTGAAGTTGAAGGTGTCAATAATCGTCTGCAATTAGCTACATTAGAACGACAATATCAACACCAACAAGCTCAACATTTATTACTTGCTGGCGTCACACTGCTTGATCCAAAGCGCTTTGACTTACGTGGCACACTCACACATGGTAAAGATGTTACCATTGACTGTAACGTGATTATTGAAGGCAATGTAAAATTAGGCAATAACGTTTTTATAGGTGCAGGCTGCATCTTAAAAAACTGTACAATTGATGATAATTCAAATATCAGCCCGTATAGCATTATTGAAGATTCAACTATCGCTAAACAGTGTACTATCGGTCCCTTTGCTCGCCTACGACCAGGCTCACAACTTGACGAACAAGCCCATGTCGGCAATTTTGTCGAATTAAAAAAAGCGCATCTGGGCAAAGCAACCAAAGCTGGACACTTAAGCTACCTTGGCGACAGCGAAATCGGCAGTAATGTCAACATCGGTGCTGGCACTATCACCTGTAATTATGATGGCGCCAATAAATTTAAAACCATTATTGAAGATGATGTATTTGTCGGCTCTGACACACAATTGATTGCACCAGTAAAAGTGGGTAAAGGCGCAACCATTGCAGCAGGTACAACCGTTACAAACAATGTGAACGACAACGAATTGGTCGTAAGTCGAGTTAAACAAAAACAACTTGCTGGTTGGAAACGACCTACAAAGTTAACTAACGAGGAATAAATTATGTGTGGTATTGTGGGTGCTATCGCCAAACGTGATGTTGCTGAAATATTATTAGAAGGTCTAAAACGGTTAGAATACCGTGGTTATGACTCAGCAGGACTGGCAATTATCTCACCACACGGCGAACTACAACGCGTTCGCCGTGTTGGCAAAGTGCAAGCCCTAACAGACGCCATTGCAAAACATCCACTTAAAGGAGTTACCGGCATTGCACATACTCGATGGGCAACCCATGGTGAACCCGTTGAACATAACGCCCACCCACATATATCTGGCTTTATTGCTGTCGTGCATAATGGAATTATTGAAAATTTTGAACCATTGCGTGAAAAGCTGATCGCCAAAGGCTACCAATTCCGTTCAGAAACCGACACTGAAGTTATTGCCCACTTAATTCATGACATTATATCAACCGAAGATTGTTCCTTATTTGACGCCGTGCAAAAAGCTATCCCACAGCTACGAGGCGCTTATGGCACAGTCATTATGGACACGCGCAACCCAGATATATTAGTTGCAACGCGCTCTGGCAGCCCTTTAGTTATTGGTTGTGGCGTAGGCGAAAACTTTATTGCATCAGATCAGTTAGCACTATTACCTGTCACCCGCCAATTTATCTATTTGGAAGAAGGCGATACCGCGCTTATCACTCACCACACAGTGACCATCATAGACAAAAATCATCATGAAGTAATGCGCCCATGTATAGAATCTGATGCAAAATACGATGCGGGTAGCAAAGCAGGCTATAGCCACTACATGCAAAAAGAGATCTACGAACAACCTAATGCGATCAAAAATACCCTTGAAGGGCGTATGGCACATGGTAAAGTGGATTTATCGGAACTTGGTGAGAATGCAGAAAATATACTAAAGCAGGTTGAGCATGTGCAAATTGTTGCCTGTGGCACCGCTTATAATGCCGGTATGGTAGCTCGCTACTGGTTTGAAGCCTTAGCGGGTATACCGTGCGATGTCGAAATTGCCTCAGAATTTCGTTACCGTAATCCCGCTCGTCGCAAAAACAGTCTATTTATAACCCTTTCACAATCAGGCGAAACAGCTGACACACTCGCAGCCTTGCGATTGGCGAAAGAAAACCACTACTTAAGCACCCTTGCTGTCTGTAATGTGGCTGCATCCACACTCGTACGTGAAGCCGATTTAGTTTTATTAACCAGAGCAGGAGTTGAAATTGGTGTTGCATCAACTAAAGCTTTTACCACACAATTGACCGTATTATTGCTACTAGTTGCAAAATTAGGGCGTTTAAATAATATGGCACAAAGTACCGAGCAAGCAATTGTCCACGCTTTACAAGCCTTGCCAAACCGCATTGAACAAGTGCTTATCTCTGAACCACAAATTAAAAAATTAGCAGAGCAATTTGTTGATAAACATCATGCGTTATTCTTAGGGCGGGGCAATGAATACCCAATTGCGATGGAAGCCTCGCTAAAACTCAAAGAAATCTCTTACATTCACGCTGAAGCCTATGCCGCTGGCGAACTCAAACATGGTCCATTAGCATTAATTGATGCTGACATGCCAGTAATTGTGATGGCTCCTACCAACGAAATGCTAGAAAAACTAAAATCCAATATCGAGGAAGTGCGGGCGCGTGGCGGTCAACTGTATGTTTTTGCCGAGCAAGATGCGGGATTTGTCAGTGATGACACCATGCAAATCATTAATCTACCCCATATAGAAGAACTTACCGCACCAATTTATTACACCGTGCCCACACAACTACTCGCGTATCATGTTGCTTTAATCAAAGGCACTGATGTCGATCAACCTCGTAATTTAGCAAAATCGGTTACCGTGGAATAAATTTCACTACATTAAATGTGAGGACTGACAGTATGGTTTTAGTATCGTAATCAAAACTCGTAATCAAAACTAAAGTTCTCACATAACATCTACAAAAAACTAAATTTTTACGGTGATATGTTTTTCAGTGATTTTTTATCATGGCGCAAGTCTTTGTTAACGCGTTTGGAGAAGATCACTTATTTTGTAAAAAAGTTTCAGGAAAATATGCGTTTTAGTCTATTGGACTTAATGCTGCGCTTTTTAAACCTAAAAATGTGATCTTAATCACAAAAATAAAAAATGGATTGCTTTTAACAATGTGATGTTCATCACACTTATCAATTTTTTTTGATGAATCGAATAACAAAATCCCTCTACAATAACTGCATAATGATAATACCAATCAATAAGGAAAGATGAATATTATGACAACCTCAAACATCAAATTAAAAGTCCAAAATTTTGGACGATTCTTAAGTAATATGGTTATGCCAAATATTGGTGCGTTTATTGCTTGGGGATTTATTACCGCTATTTTTATTCCAACAGGCTGGTTCCCTAATGAAACTATTGCCAAGCTAGTTGGACCTATGATTACTTATCTATTACCACTCTTGATTGGTTATACTGGCGGTAAATTAGTTCATGGTGAACGTGGTGCCGTGGTTGGTGCAATCACAACGATGGGCGTCATTGTTGGTTCAGATATTCCGATGTTCTTAGGAGCGATGATCGTCGGTCCACTTGCTGGCTGGGTAATAAAGCAGTTTGATAAAGCCATAGACGGTAAAATTAAAAGCGGTTTTGAAATGTTAGTCAATAATTTCTCAGCAGGCATTATCGGTATGCTACTTGCATTGCTTGCTTTTTTCGCAATTGGGCCAGCTGTCGTTATTACATCCGGTAAATTAACTATTGCCGTTAATTTCTTAGTTGAGAATAATTTATTACCTTTAACGTCGATCATTATTGAACCGGCTAAGATTCTTTTTTTAAATAATGCCATTAACCACGGTATATTCTCACCATTAGGCATTCAACAAGCAGCTGAATATTCTCAATCTATTTTCTTTTTAATCGAAGCCAACCCTGGTCCTGGCTTAGGTTTATTACTCGCTTATATGTTCTTTGGTAAAGGATCTGCAAAAAGCTCAGCCAGCGGTGCTGCGATCATTCACTTCTTTGGTGGAATCCACGAAATTTACTTCCCTTACGTATTAATGAATCCACGTCTTATTATAGCCGTTATTTTAGGGGGAATGACAGGTGTATTTACTTTAACACTATTTGGAGCAGGGTTAAGCTCACCTGCATCACCTGGTTCAATCATTGCAGTTCTTGCCGTCACACCAAAATCATCCATGCTTGGCGTAATTTTTTCTGTTATTGCTGCAACCATGGTTACTTTTATCGTTTCCGCTATTTTATTAAAAATAACCAAAGAGACAGACAAAAGTCTTGAAGATGCAAAATCAAATGTTTCTGCAATGAAAAATGAATCAAAAGGTATTGCAAATAGTATGATTGATCTGGCTAAAGTAAAAAAAATTATTGTGGCTTGTGATGCAGGAATGGGATCAAGTGCGATGGGAGCTGGAGTATTACGCAAAAAAATACAAGATACAGATTTAGATATTTTGGTCACTAATTTAGCAATTAATAATCTACCCAATGATGTTGACATAGTTATCACGCATAAAGACTTAACCGATCAAGCCAAGCAACATGCCCCAGATGCATATCATATTTCATTAACCAATTTTTTAGACAGTCAATTATATAGCCAACTGGTGGCGGATCTTTTAAGTTCTCAAGCGAATAGTCAGGCATCTGAAACGACACCTGTCAGTAATCAATCCACTGATAATGCGCCTCTATTTAAATTATCAGAACAAAACATCTTTTTAGGGCTAACCGCTAAAAACAAAGAAGAAGCCATTCGTTTTGCTGGGCAAAAATTGGTCGATAATGGTTATGTTACACCGGCCTACATTGAAGCTATGCTAGATCGTGAAAAATTAACGTCAACTTATTTAGGAGAATCGATAGCCGTTCCACATGGTACGATTGAATCAAAAGACAAAGTTATTAAAACTGGCATCGTATTTTGCCAATACCCAGCTGGTGTTCAATTTGGCGAAGACGAAGACGACCAAGCGAAAATTGTAATAGGTATTGCTGCACGTAATAATGAACACCTTGATGTCATTGCAAAACTGACTAATGCCCTTGATGATCAAGACATTATTGCCAAACTTGTTAACACAACAAGTATTGAAGAGGTACTCGCTATTTTAAGTTAATATCACCTTTATCGTTCCCACTTAACAAGTGGGAAACCATTACCATTTTTAAAAATAAATTTAATTAAGGATTATTATAATGCAAGCATTACATTTTGGCGCAGGTAATATTGGGCGTGGTTTTATTGGAAAATTACTATCAGACGCTGGCATTCATGTCACATTCGCCGATGTCAACCAACAAATCATTGATGCAATCGCCACTCGTCACCAATACCCAGTAAATGTTGTTGGTGAACAATCGACTACCGAAATAGTCAAAAATGTCGATGGAATTAACAGCACATCTAATGAAGTTATTGATTATATTGCTAAGGTTGATTTAGTCACCACCGCTGTTGGTCCTCAAGTTTTAGCACGTATTGCCCCAAGTATTGCACAAGGTATTGTTGAGCGTCATAAACAAGGCAATACCAAACCACTTAATATTATCGCTTGTGAAAATATGGTTCGTGGTACCAGCCAATTTAAACAAGAAATATTCAATGCATTGCCACAACAACTTCATCATTGGGTGAATAACCATATTGGTTTTGTTGATTCAGCAGTGGATCGCATCGTGCCACCTGCCACATCAAAAACAGGAGATATACTGGAAGTCACCGTTGAAACTTTTTCAGAGTGGATTGTCGATGAGACACAGTTTGTTGGTATTATTCCGACAATTAAAGGTATGCAACCTGTTGATAACTTAATGGCTTTTGTTGAACGTAAGCTATTTACCTTAAATACGGGGCATGCAATTACGGCTTATTTAGGTTTCTATTATAGTTTTGAGACCATTCGTGATGCAATTTTAAACGAAAAAATTCGTTTAATTGTTCGTGGTGCCATGGAAGAAAGTGGTTTAGTACTTATCAAACGTTACAATTTTGATGAACAAAAACATATGGCCTATATCGAAAAAATCTTAAACCGCTTTGAAAATCCTTATTTGCATGATGATACTTCACGTGTTGGTCGTCAACCAATGCGTAAATTAGGCGCTGGTGATCGTTTAATTAAGCCATTGCTAGGTACTTTTGAGTATCAAGTTAAAAATACTAACTTACTAATCGGTATCGCAGCTGCTCTCAACTATCGTAATAGTGATGATGAGCAAGCGGTTGAACTGGCAAAACTCATTACTGAAAAAGGTGTTACACAAGCTTTTTGTCAAATCGCTGGTATTGATGTTAACAATTCTATTGTTAAGCAAATTGAAGAAATTTATACTACAATGCAAAATCATCAATTTACCCATAACACCTAATGCCAGAATCGATATTACAAGAAGATACGATATTAGAAAAACTTAACCAGCAAGCTGACATTCACAGCTTGCTAACTGTTGCAATAAAATTAATCAATGATAATGTCAACAAATTAATTCTTAAAGTCTTTCGAAAAGAACCACACGCTATTAAATTTGTCATTCCGTCATTAGTCGGTAAAAATGGACCACTCAATGATACCTCTGTTTGCTTAAAACTACTTTATGCGTTGGGAATTATTTCTCGTGAGGATTACGAAGATATAGAGCTACTGATTGCTATTTTAGACGAGCTAGAGCAAGATGACAGGCAATATACTTATTTAGATGATGAAATTTTAGGGCCTATTAGCTTATTACATGATATGGTGTTTCCACCAAGCTGGGAATCACAACACGAAAAAGCCAAACAATCTGGCATTGTCGACACTTTAAAATCCTCTATGTACCAAAACCGTTATCAACAGATGATACGCTCAGCATTAATTATTGCTATTACCGACTTAACTTCTCGAATTATTAATAAGCAAAAAATCGATTATTTTCCATAAATAATTATGGTAATTACAAGTTAACAAAAGCATATTTATAAATCACTCAAGCCGATATATAACATTTACCCTCAAATGATTTATTTTTTTATCGATATTAATTTTCATCTATCAACACTATATTTAAACGCACATCTTATCTTAAATTTTTTGACAAAATTATTAACACAAATCAAACAATGTTTTTTTTAAATTCAGCCTTTATTTCCCACCATTGCAATTAGTCGGTATAATGCCAGCAATTTTATTGTAAAGTGGATTATGCATGAAAACGCTATTTGCCAGCACATCTCGCGGGCTTGAAGAGTTATTAAAAAAAGAGTTAGAACACATTGGTTCAACCAATTGTAAGATTACGCAAGGCGGTGTCTATTTTGATGCTGACGAAACAACTGTATATCAATCACTATTGTGGTCACGTTTAGCGTCACGCATTTTATTGCCAATAGCCGAATTTGATATCTATAGCGATTTAGATCTGTATTCTTGCGTATTTAATATTAAATGGACAGATATTTTTGCTGTCGATAACGCTTTTGTGATCAACTTTGTTGGTGTTAATGAGTTTATTCGTAATAGCCAATATGGTGCACTTAAGATCAAAGATGCCATTGTCGATCATTTTTTACGTAATACAAACCAAAGGCCCAATGTAGCAAAGCAAGATCCGGATATTCGGCTTCATGCTTATTTAAATAAAAACCGTGTCACACTGTCTTTAGATTTGAGTGGTAATAGCTTACATGAGCGTGGTTATCGCCAGCAAACAGGGCAAGCACCATTAAAAGAGACCCTTGCTGCTGCCATTATTATGCGTTCAGGTTGGCAAAGTGATGAACCACTGCTTGACCCGATGTGTGGCTCGGGCACGCTGCTGATTGAAGCCGCTATGATTGCATCAAAAATCCCACCGGGATTACAACGCAAACAATGGGGATTTTTTGCTTGGAAAGGCTTTAATCCAACTTTATGGAATGAGCTATTATTTTCAGCCAAACACAATATTTGTAAATCCAATACCCCTTTTATTGGTTACGATAATAACCCAGCAGTACTTGATCGAGCCAAACAAAATGCCATCCAAGCAGGCGTGGGTGATTTAATTACGTTTTCGATGCAAGATGTAACACAATTAAGTAATCCATTACTAGCACAAACAACAGGTATGATTATTAGTAATCCACCTTATGGCGAACGCTTAGAAAGCGAGCCAGCACTTATTGCTTTGCATACCGCACTGGGTCAACAAATTAAACAAAATTTTGGTGGGTGGAAATTATCGCTATTTAGCGGCGCTCCGCAGTTATTAGATTGTTTACAAATGCGAGCAGATAGACAATTCAAAGCCAAAAATGGTCCACTGGACTGTATACAAAAAAATTATGTCATTGCTAAGCGTAACACTGAACATCCAATCAATAATCCAACGTTGCCAGCTACAGACTTTGCTAATCGATTACGCAAAAATAAGCAAAAGTTAGAAAGATGGGCTGCTCAAGAACAGCTAGAGTGCTATCGACTTTATGATGCGGATTTACCTGAATACAACGTTGCTATCGATCGTTATAAAGATAAAATAGTGATGCAAGAATATGCCGCACCTAAAAATATTGATCCACAAAAAACACGCCAGCGACTTTTTGATATTATCAATGCAACCATGTCTGTACTTGAACTTACTGCCGATCAGCTAGTATTAAAAACGCGTGAAAAGCAAAAAGGTAAACAGCAATACCAAAAGCTTGGACAAAAGCAGGACTACTTTTTAGTACATGAATACCCTATTAATCAACGAAAAACCGCATTTTGGGTTAATGTAACCGATTATTTAGATACAGGATTGTTTTTAGATCATCGCTTAGCACGAAAAATGATTGGCGAAATGAGTGCCGGCAAGGACTTTTTAAACCTATTTGCCTATACAGGTAGTGCAACGGTTTATGCTGGACTTGACGGAGCAAAATCAACCACCACGGTCGATATGTCTCGCACCTATTTGGAATGGGCTGATCGTAATTTAAAACAAAATGGTTTAACAGGTAAAAAACATCGATTAATTCAGGCGGATTGTTTGCTCTATTTATCTCAAGCTGATGAGCAATTCGATTTAATTTTTATCGATCCGCCGACATTTTCGAATTCAAAACGTATGCACGATACCTTTGATGTTCAGCGTGATCATCTAAAATTAATGACGGATTTAAAACGTCTGTTAAGACCTAATGGTACTATCATTTTCTCCAACAATAAGCGTGGTTTTAAAATGGATAGTCTCGGTATGCAAAATCTGGGGCTCACCTATCAAGAGATTACTAATAAAACCCTTTCGCTTGATTTTAAACGCAACAAACAGATCCATTGCTGTTTTATTGTAAAACATCAATAGAGGATGCTAGAAAACAGCAAGGTAGCATATTGATTTTATTAATGTTTTTATAAAACCAAAAAACAAAAAATTCAATAAAATCAATATTCTACCTGAACAACTTTATAGAAATAAGAAAGATACAACAAAACACCTAGTCCACCCGAATATCAAAATAATCGTTAGAGGATGCTGAACATTAATGCGATGTTAGTATGCTAAACATAGATGCTTAGCATGATTTTGCAATATCCTAAATAAGTCACAATCAGTATGTTAAGACCAGGCGATCACTTAAGCTACTTTTGTGCATGTGAACATCTCTTTAGATTATTTTTAAGGGCTGTTGTGTAAGCCGGTTTAATTCAGGTATTGTTATCGTATAAAAATGATGACTAAAGCTTATAATACCCGAAACCTGTAACCCTAAATATTTAAAAAGAATTCATTTGAATATTCACTTAATTTTATTTAATTTTTAAATAAAACTTAATCATCCTACCTGACAACTAACACCGATGTTTTAGCACCACGAACCACCCCAGCAGCATTAGATCCTAAAAGGTGCGTTGAGATATTAGGACGGCGTGATCCTAGAATAATTAAATCAGGTTGAATTTCTTCCGCTAAGCGAAGAATTTCATCCCTTGGATGACCAAATGCAATAGAAAATGATACATTTTCTCGTGGTAATTTAATCGAATCAATAAGTTTGTGCAAACTTTGTTCTGTCTGCACGGTAGCTTTATCTTTAAATTCTTCAAAACCAAAAGAATAAGCATTGACAATAGCCGATGAAACGGGCAATGCATGAAAAAATATCACTTGAGCATTAGACAATCTGGCTAAGCACTCTACATGCGGAATCACTTTTTTTGTTAACTCATCTTCAAGCATATCGATAGGAACTAAAATTTTTTTGTACATAACTCCCCCTTGCTTTGACTTGCTTTGTTATAGATTAGATTATATATTCAGTGAATATAAAATATACCTTACTTAGTTAATATGATACTAATTTTAAATGTAACTCTTAATTATTTTTATTCGTTTTATAATAGAGATCAACATGAATTGCATTATTTATCGTACTGATGTCAAACCGACACTCGAACAAGCCACCACCCTTTATCGCCACTGCTCATTAGGCAGGCGTCGTCCACTTACCGATACCGTACGCTTTCAAGCTATGTTAGATAATGCTAATTTGGTGGTAACTGCTTGGCATGATGATAAACTCATTGGCATTGCGCGTTGTTTAACCGATTTTGTTTATATCACTTATTTGGCAGATCTCGCGGTTGATGAAAATTATCAACGACAAGGCATCGGAAAGCAATTGATTAAAGAAGTGAAAAGCAATACTGGCAAATCATGTTCAATTACTCTACTAGCCGCACCACAGACAGTTGATTATTATACTCATATCGGTTTTAATGCGCATCTTTCAGCTTGGATTTTAAGAGATAATTAAAATGAGAATCATATTAGCCTCAACTTCACCATCACGTAAAAAGGTGCTCGAAAAATTAGCTATGCCTTTTGAGTGTGTGCCACCAGTATGCGATGAAACACCGCTAGTCGACGAATCAGCTCAGCAATTGGTGGGTCGGCTAGCTAAACTTAAAGCACAGTCATTAGCTGCACAATTTACTGATAGTTTAATTATCGGCTCGGATCAAGTCGGCGTGTTAGATGGTAATATTGTTTGCAAACCGCATACGGTTGATAATGCCCGCAAACAGCTTCGACAAAGCAGCGGTAAAGCCTTCTATTTTTATACTGGTATGACAGTAATTAATACCAAAACTCAACAACAAACCACCATTTGCGAACCGTTTAAAGTGACCTTTCGGTACTTAACTGATTCAGAAATTGATGCCTACATTAGCAAAGAGATGCCACTACAATGCGCAGGCAGTTTTAAATGTGATGAACTGGGTATTACCCTGTTTGATAAACTAGAAGGCGATGATATTAATTCATTGGTTGGATTGCCATTACTAAAACTCAATAAAATTATGATCGAAATGGGCTGTAATCCGTTATTAATGTCGTCAGCTAACCCCCCTTTAAATTACCAATATGATGAATAAGTCAAATAATCACTCTTGCTAACATTTTCATAAATTTTTGGCTATAAAGTGCAACATCATTATCATGGATAACTACTAATCTAATAAGGTGGTGCCTTGTTGATGAATTTCGGTCAATAACTGCATTATGTTGGCAATGCTTTCTTCATCAAGATCGCTGGTTGCTTGTCGGCAATAATTATTTGAGCGAACTTAAGGATCGCTAACTGTAACTAAATAACCTATACTGTAATAGCTATTTGTTTTCCCATTCATCTGCCCTAAAAATTGGGTGAATTTTTTAGTTTGAGATAGGCGCCCATCGTGACATTATTATATTTTTCTTGCCACTCTTTAGGCATGCCGTGTTTTTTTAGCCAAGCTTTAGCTTCAGGGGTGATTTCAGTTATTTTACCGTTTGGGTATGGATTGGGGCAAACATCCGACCCTTGCGGGATTCGCTCAGTGACTCCTTTACCAAATTCTATTGCCGTTGCATCTGGATGAGCAATCCCTGTAACCCAACCGGTCACACTGCCTCCTGGAGCAAAACCAATAATAATGGTATCGTTATAACCAATCTCATTTTTATCATAGGCTTCTGAATAAAAATGGTGTGGTGTTGCCATCTCTTGCCTAGCCCATAATGGCACCACTAATTTAGTGCGATAAAAGGTTTGATCGGCAAAAGATGACCAACAAATATAAAATTCTTCTGGCAAATCGGAATAAACCGGTAAATTACTATAACCGAATTCTGTCTGCCATTGCCCAGGGGTTTCATAATTTTGATTATTACGCGCAACTATATCAATGATTTTATATTTGTTTGATTGGGTCTTTATCATGGTTGAAAATACTATCGATTGGAAATAGTGTGGATAGCTCCCACCAATACGCCATTCACTGTAAGGTTTTTGCGGCAAATTAGGATCCACGTTGTTATGTGCAAATGGTGTATGGCAACCACTTATTAGTAGTACCAAACTGAAGCCAGTGATAAATTTTTTTAACATATAAAATCCTTACTATTTATTGATCGGGATGGATTAGCCTTTGCCAATAATATCATGATTGGGGTAGCCACCTCCAATGTCCGAATGGGCACCGGGCATGCTTACTTTTTTAAAATAATTAGGCACATCATTGAGCGAAAAGTTATGCCGATATTCATGCGCGGCCTGAATATGTAATCCTGCATCAGTCGAATCGGGGTGAATATGGATATCAATATCAAAAGTGTTGGCATCGCCTGCATCAAATAAATTTTCGGGTCGACCAATTCCTGCCACGGTATCGAAAATACCTAAAAAATGGATATATCCATTGGCATGCCCTTGCCAATGGTCACTGATTTTGCCCTCTAACGCTTGTTTTAACATTTTGGTTAGCGGGTTGTTATTGCCTTGTTTATCTTTATCATTTAACTTATCAGCAACAAAGTTGGTAAAGTAGCGGGCGGTTGCCGCACCTCGGCTAAAACCAAATACATCATAGTTAATTTGCTGAATACGTGTTTTAGGGGCTTTACCCAAAAAAGTCTTTAACTCTTTTTTAATTTCGATTATAGCTCGGTTTATTTTACCTTTAATTCCCGTTATGCCAAGGCCTGTAGCAAAGCCAA
Organism: Gilliamella mensalis; assembly: GCF_900103085.1. Classification (GTDB taxonomy): domain Bacteria; phylum Pseudomonadota; class Gammaproteobacteria; order Enterobacterales; family Orbaceae; genus Gilliamella; species Gilliamella mensalis. Next base: position 25,434 of record NZ_FMWR01000016.1, read on the forward strand.
TATTACTATCACTTTCACCAATTCGGCTACCGACCCCTTCTATATAAACACTCAAACGATATAGATTCCTGAATATTTTTAACAAAAATCACTCTATTTTTTAACCAACAAAATAGGTAGTAATCCTTATATAAATGAAAAATTCATTCAACCTAACTGCACTCAATCAAAGGGGAAAAACAGAAAGAGTAATACGTCTGTTAATGGTGGTATGGCATCATCTGCAAATATTTAGCGATTCAAAAGATAGAAAGCTGAAAATGAATTGCTTGATTAATCATTGTAATACGGTTAAACCACATAAAGCGATTTTCGGTAAAATGCCTTATGTAGTTTTAGCGGATTGTTTTAATTATGAAGAGGAAACAAGTTGGTGTTTTCCTATACCTAATTTTACTCAACCATTCGCCGACTTATTGGGTCGGCGAATGTCCGCATTACTGTAATTCAATCCATCCTAGCCAAATTCAATCTAATCCGTTATTGTTCGTGTTTAAACAATTTTGTTTGTTGATCTAAATAGCTCAGCACATCAGGTATTCGGTGTTTACCTGCCATTGATTGCACGCTATTGGCTGCATTTATTAGCGGTATGCCTATCGAGGTAACATATAACGGGTGCTTACTTTGACCACGAATAACTTCGTTCAAATACTCGCTATTACCTGAAAACGGCTTTTTAGCAACACCAATAATAGGAATGGTTTTGTTTAATGCATGATACAAATGCCCACCTAACCCTATTTTACCTTCATCCAAATGCACATAACCATCAATCACAATGCAGGTAAGTTTACTTAAATCAATTTTATCAAGCAGTGACATAATGCAAGGTAATTCACGTTGATAAAACTGACCTGACTGATAGGGCGCAACATTATCTTGATAATCTGTGATTACCTGTTCAATTGCTGAGGTTGAATCAGTCCAATGATGAAATAACACGCCGACCGATTTGGCGCGGTTATCAATGTAATAAACATCAATTGCCAATATCATATTAAGTTATCTTCTATTTAAAACATTATTTATCAATGTGATAATATTCACTTCTGTATTGATTATTATTAAATATACTTATTAAGTTTAGTTATTCCGATAGTCATAAGCCAATCCACTAAACAATACATCATTTAAAAAGTACAAGCCGTCAATCTATTGCAAATAACTTAACTCTAGCCGAACCGGTGGGTTAAATTCAGTTTTATTTTTTATCTCATTCATTTTTTTCCTTTTCGCTCTGTTCTAACTTTAATTGGAGGAACTAAAATACCACTGCAATTATCGCAGGCTTCAAATGCATTTAAATAATCGACTTTTGGCTGACCGTTAGCCTCAAAAAAGCCATAATATCGGCTACCTGTAATAACGCCATCGGTGATTTCGTATACCTGATAAAGCTGATTGTCACGATGATCATAAGCTTCGCCATTAAATGGCGTATCGTTATAAAAGTAGTCATTACTGCGCTTTTCTAGTTGATTGAGTTCTATTCTGACTATCATGATTTTTTTATCTGTTAAGTAAGCTGTTGTTTTAAATCATCCGGTAAAAATGTCTGAAAATAATCAATTCTGCCATCATTAAAGGTTATTTTTATATTGCTATTTTGTTGTAGGGCAAATAATGCGAGTGCCTGCGCTCGATATTGCTGTTTTTGTTTTTCGGCACGAACGAGGTCCATTTAATATACTGAAATTTATTGATAATTTAATATTTATAAAGATGGTAATTCAGCTAATCTTGTGTAGGAAAACGCTAAGTTATTTATACTTCATGTTTTAATCCAGGTGATTAAAATAATCCTCTAAAACTCATAAGGCGTTTTCTCTGAAATCGCTTTATACGTTTAATCTTATTCATATTTGTTCCTTTTTAGTTGTGATAAGTTTACTTTACCCCTTAAAAAAGTTGTATGAATTAGTGTAACCAATCCCCCCCTAATACCTTTTTGCCCTACTTTCGGAAAAGAGCCTGCAAACATTCGATTATCAATGTTTAATTGTTTCATTCTATCAATCCAAATCCGACGGATGTAATATTTATGCATGCCACCGTTAACTATTTCTGGCTCAAGTCTTGCCCTTGCCATAAATATTTTTTGAGCGATAAAGTGTGATACCATTTCCCTTAATTTTTTCATATAATTTATAGAGATATAAAAAGCTATTCCTCAACCTTGATAGTATAAATTTTTTTAAACTGACTAGCCGGACAATGCATAGTTACATAAGTAGTTCCTGTAAATTCTATACTAATTGTTCCGTTCACTTTAGGCGTTCCTTTTATGGTGAAATCATTATATGAATTATTCCAATCAAAATAGGATGGAGATAGCTCAAGCCCTGAATTTTCAGGTTTAATATGATAGGAATCACTGCGAACTACACCAACATTAATATTTATTTCAGCATAATAAGGTTTACCAAAAGCGGCATTGGGTAAAGATTCAGATAGCACTTCAAATTTTCCGCTACAAAAACACCCAGTAAGTGAAAGAACTAAAAATAAGTTAACGATTAACATTAAATAATATCGTGATTTTTTCATATGGTTTATTGCGATTAATTGAATTTTTATTAAAAATAAGTGTGTCTTAAACACTTTACCATTTATCTTGTTGCCATATATGTTTTATCTAAGGAATTTTACTTACCACCATAGCTGCGAAGGAGTATTCCATAATTTCACCTAAAGTTTTTGAGGTCCACCATTTTTTTACCTTGCCCCATGAAAATAGTTCAAGCTGAACCTTTTCAGTTATTGCTGTTTGTTCTGTTATTTCCAGACCATTGTGTAATTTTAATTTATCTGTCCAAACTATCCAGTGGTTTTTAGTTGTTAAAATACCCTGATTAGTAATCATTTTTGCTGTTATTAATACAACAACATGTGTTTCAGGGCTAATATAAGAATTTAAACGACATAAATCTTGTAAAGTTAAATGTGGCCCCCGGATCTGAGCAATTAAACTTGTATTGATGCTGTATAAAATTTTAGCACCAGAATTTTCAAACCATGTTTTAAGGTTTTCTGCGGTTGTAATACCTGAAACTTGATCATCAGGCGAATCGTAATCAAAAACGCTATTTTCTGTATCTCTTAAACTTGCCAAGGTAATCCAATCTATGCACGGAACTTTTGGGATATACCCTCTTGAATCATTTGTAAAAAAATTTGTAGGATGACGACAATTATAACCAGGCTTTATTTTTAATGTGCCAATTTTAGTTTTACCTGATTCCCAAAGTTCTTTGACAATCTGTTTATATAAGTCTGGTCTATCCATCAATAAGCAATAAAAAAAAGCTGCAGGTCCACATAAACTGGCATCACCTTGATAAGGAAAATCGTATTTGGCTAATCTTAGTTGCAAAGCTTTTTCAATTTCAGCTTTAGTAAAAGGATCTTGCGGATCGCCAGCCGGATGTTCTTTAGCTTCAAAAGATCTTGATTTAAATGTTATTTTTACTTCATATATGGGTACGTCGCCATATTGTGTTTTTTCTGTTGTTTCATTGTATTGAAATTCCCGCGATAATCCCCATTTTTTATCAGATATTAAAAATCCCTTAAGAGGGATAATTGCAGTCATAGGTTCAGGTAATACTTCATATTCATCATTACCTAATTTATGGTAAAGATTCAGCTCTAATATATATGATGTGTCTTCGGAATCTGAAATATCTAATGTAGGGTGAAGTAATGTTTTCTTATCAGCTTGTAACGGCTGTTTACCTGTTGATTCTAAAGCATAAATTTTATTACCTTTGTCGTCCATTTTATATAATTCCATTTCATAAATAATATATTCATGATTGGTTTTTGTCTCTATGCTTGTAAATATATTGTATACTGTCATTTAATTTTCATCCATTCTTTTATTATTGTATTTAGAAATTTATCCTATTAATTATTAATAATTTTTATTTAATTCCTTTTTATTGGTTGATAAGCTCCCCATTGCTTGTTTTACTTAATACTAAACGGACAGCAATTTTTTCTTCTTTTTTGGTATAAAACCTTTCTGTATAACCTTTATCATCTGTTTTCCCTCGTTTGACTGAAGCATCTTCCATAAACGCTAAATATTCAATATTTTTATATGGCTCACCTTCATCATTAACCATAAGGTACATTAAGCTATACTTATTCTTTTTATTCGGTTTATTTGGTGAAAAGTTAGTTTCAATTGCTTCAGGCAGTGCTATTTCGAATCTATCTTTTTGTGCCACCCTCATCTTCTGCATCACATTGC
>NZ_FMWR01000013.1 GCF_900103085.1 Gilliamella mensalis
GTACTGAAGTACTCGATTTATATCTTTTTAACAACTTAGCACAAGCAAGGAGAATAACCGAAGAATGGTTAACGATTTATAACACCGAAAGACCGCATGAGGCATTAAATAACATGACACCGATTGAGTATAAAACACTAAAACAAGCAGCATGATTTTCTACGTGAGTTGTGTACTAAGTTTGGGATATTTACATATTAGTTTTTAAAATAGAATAAAAAAACGGTCATTAATAACCGTTTTTTAGATTTAAATTAATCAGCTAATTTAGGCGTCACTTCCAGAGGAATAATTGCACCGCGATGTTGTATAACAGCACCAGCGACTGAGTGACCTTGTAATGCTGACTCTAAAGGATTACATCCTGTTAAACGTGCAGCTAGATAACCAGCACTAAATGAATCACCTGCAGCAGTAGTATCAATCACTTTATATTTTGGTATCCTATTTGCTGGTACCTCAAAATATCCTTCATCGGAATCAATGATACAACTATTACCACCGCGTTTAATCACTATTTCGTTAATACCAAAGTTTTTAGTACGTTCAATCACCTGTTTACAAGATAATTGACCCCATAACAGATTTTCATCATCTAAAGTTAAAAATGCAATATCGGTGTATGATAAAATATGCGAATAAACTTTTCTGGCTTTCTCAAGGCTACTCCATAAATTTGGACGAAAGTTATTATCAAAAATAATTTTACCACCATTTATTTTAACTCGTTTTAACAACTCCAATAACTTTTGAATGCTGTGAGCATCTAAAATAGCAATACTGACACCACTTAAATAAATATAATCGTACTGAGCAATTGTTTGTGTGATATTATCTGTTTGCGGGGTCTTTAGCCAATATTTAGCTGCGGAGTCATTACGCCAATAATAGAATGAACGTTCACCATTTTCATTGGTCACAATAGAATAAATGCCTGGCATTTTATCCGGCATTTTTTGCACTAGATCTATTTTAATATTCTCTTTTCTCCAGCGTAGTAACATCTCTTGGCTGAAAGGGTCAACACCAAGCCCCGTAACATAATGAATAGAAAAATCTTTATTTTTTAATAAACGAGATAAATAAACTGAAGTATTAAGTGTATCTCCTCCAAAGCTAAGATTTGTTGAATCTTGTTGAATCGACAATTCAATCATACATTCGCCAATAATAGCAATTTGTGTCGTCATAGTTTTACCTGCCCTTATTTTAAATATAAATAATTAAATGCAATTTTTACCACAACTTTGCGAACCGCCACAATTTCATCATCAATTGCACAAAGCGGTTTATGTACTTCGTGGGGTAAAAATACAATAAAATCGTTCGGATGTAAAACTAATATGGTCTCTTCTTTTGGAGTTTTTATAAAAGCAATGTCGTTTTCTTCTAATTTATCGTCTAATACTTCTGTATATGGAGGTAACGTGCAAATAGCCATCCCTTCATGACCTTCTAAAACAATTTGCACATCAATATATTTTTCATGATATTCCGGATTAGCTTCGTGAATATGACGCGATGTACTATCTGATAATATGAAAAACATATTATCGCCATCAATATCATAGCGTCCTATAGGTGTATTAATATTAACGTTGTCTTTAATATATTCAATAGATTGTTTTATTTTGGAAGGTAAATAAGGAACTAACCTTAAATGATTAATATTACCTAAAATCATACTAAAAGATCCTTAAAATATTGATGAAAATAAATACCGACAATTAAATTACTCACAACTAACATACACAATGATAATCTAATTTAATTGATAAAGAGTATATACTTAAGTAATCTGTTTTTGTAGATCATTTGTTAATAAGTCTTTATTAGTATGTTACAATTTGAAGATCATTATAAAAAAGGTAAACAAATGAAGATTTTTATAATAAATTTAGAAAAAGAATCAAAAAAAGAGAACACATCAAAAAAGAATGCGAGAAATTAAAACTAGACTTTGAAATTTACAATGCCATTGATGGCAATAATTTATCTGATTCATTTATTCAAAATACAGTCTACGATTATCCAAATAATCTTTTAACAAAGGGTGAAATAGGCTGCGCACTCAGTCACTTAAAATATACAAAAAAATTATTCAAAACAATTTACCTTATGCCTTAATTCTCGAAGACGATGCCGTATTAGATAGAAAATTATCTGATTTCTTAAATAGCTTTAAAGCTAAAAATACTAAAAAAGGTATTTTTTTATTAACTGCCGATTTTCACTATCTTGTTAACAAAAAATTTAACTTAGATAGTTTTGAGGTTTTTGAAGTAACAAGAGCTGTTAGAGCCAATGGATATATCATCACTCATGATACCGCAAAAAAGTTAATTAAATTTTTATTTCCTATTCGCTATGAAGCTGATATGTTCAGAATAATGAAATTATGTACTGGTATCAAAATATATGCAACATTACCCAGCCTTATAACAACTAATGATAAAAATCTATTAAATTCATCAATACATACTGATAGAGCACCACTCATCGAGCAACGTTCTGAGTATAGAAAAAAGCTATTTAAAAAAGATAAGAAAAAAAGAATGATAGCATTATGGTTCAGAAAACTATTTATCAATAGATTAGAGAAAACTAAATATTATATAGACTAATAATCTTATCAATAAATTTAGTCAAAATTACAACACACTTTCAAATAAGATAACTACTGCCTACTCTCAGTTGCCACTATAACAACTACTAACAAGGGGGGAGTGTTGTCTTATAGCTCGGTAATTATGAGCTATAAGACAACCACAAAAAATAAACTCAATAATCTACTCATGATTTTTTGATAGATAAAAGAGTAAATTAGAATATTTCTTTTATATTTTGGATAAGGAAATATTGCACTGTAAGGTATAAAAGCCAATAACTCTTCTGGATAGAGCCTATAAATTAACCATCTAACTTTGTTAATTATTGTTCAATGCCCTGCTACTTTCGAGAACAAATTAATAATCACCACGCCAAACATGATAAACCCCATGCCGATTAGCGCAGCTAGATCCAATGTTTGTTTTAAAAAGATCCATGCAATTAAACTTATTAACACAATTCCGATTCCAGACCAGATAGCATATGCAATACCTACAGGAATGGTTTTTAATGCTAATGAAAGGAGATAAAACGAAGAACTATAGCCAATAATAGTGATGATTGAGAAAATAAGATTGGTAAAACCATTTGATAGTTTTAATGACGATGTTGCTATCACTTCACAAATAATAGCAAAAAATAGTAATAAATATGAGTTCATCTTAATGCCTATAATCGTTAAATTAAAAAAGCTAATTTTCTAAAATTAACGCTGAAACCTTAGATTCATCAACTTTAATTAACTGCATAAACGTTAATAGATAAAGCCAATATTTTCGTTGCCCTATTTCTAAATCATTAAGTATGAATCAAAGGTAAAATAGATAGCTATTAACGCTTGAAAAGGAAGATATTATGGTGGGTTGTGAGGGGATCGAACCCGCGACCAATTGATTAAGAGTCAACTGCTCTACCGACTGAGCTAACAACCCACCGAAATATTCAACTCTATTTTATATAGATTTAAGCAATAATGCAAATTACCAATCTTATTTTATTTAATAAAATTTTGAGATAAAACAAAAAAATTAAATTTAATGTGCTAAAATCATTTTGGTTATATAAATTATACTAATTGAGTTTAATTTATGAACGGTTAACGCTAAGTTAAATATAACCAGTAAAATTCAATATTACTATATTATTAATATAATTCTATGTATTACTGTAGTTAGTTTTTCAACATAATGAAATGTTATATCATGATATTATAAATAGATTGGGAGGAAAAAAAATGAAAATATCGTCAATTGCTATGCTTATCTCAATGGGATTAGCCAGCTCTGTAGCTTATGCACATAATGCAGATGAAATTATTGTTCGTGGTGGGCCAGTTTATGTTCACCCTCAAGATAAAAGTGATCATGTTAAAGTTGGCGGAGCCAAAAGTGATCTAAAAGCAAAAGCCGATAACGATACTCAACTTGGGTTAAATTTCCAATATATGGTGACGGATAATATTGGTGTCGAACTGTTAGCTGCAACACCTTTTAGCCACCAGGTTAAACTAGGTGGAGGCAATTCAACAGGGCTTGCTGGTGCTCATTTAGGTAAAATTAAACATCTACCACCAACATTAAGTGCTGTTTGGTATCCACTTGATTCACAATATGAGTTACAACCCTATGTTGGAATGGGTATCAACTATACCTTCTTTTTTGACGAAAAACTTAGTGGCGAAGCCAAAAAAGCGGGATTTCATGGTTTAGATCTCGATAGTTCTTGGGGCTGGGCTGCACAAGTCGGTGCTGATTATACTTTAAATGATAATTGGCTTTTGAATGCTCAAATACGTTATATCGATATTGAAACTAAAGCGACTACCCATTTAGGCAATACTAAAGTTACCGCTAATTATAAGCTTGATCCATGGGTTGCAATGATTGGTGTGGGTTATAAATTTTAAATGAGCAAATATAAAAAAACCTCTCAAACGAGAGGTTTTTTTATTACAAAGATTAAAGATTTTTTATAGCGACATACTGCTCTTGCAGTTTTGCTTTATCATCAATATAACCTTGTTGTTTTTCTTTTTCTTTAGCAACTACTGCTGCTGGTGCTTTATCGACAAAGCTGGCATTAGATAGTTTATTTTCAATACGAGAAATTTCGCCATTGATGCGTTCAATTTCTTTTTCTAGACGCGCAAGTTCGTTTTCTTTATTGATTAATCCTGCCATTGGGATTAGTAACTCGGCGCCATCAACCAGTTTGGTGACCGACAATGGTCCTGTTTCACCATCATCAAGCAAAACAATTTCAGACAATCTGGCTAATGATTCAATAAAATTGATGTTATCAGCGATGATTCGATGCACCGTTGGTGAGCCTTTTCGAATTAATAACTGCAATGGTTTGCTTGGCGCAATATTCATTTCAGCACGAATGTTTCGTACGGCAATCACGACATCTTTTATCCAATTAATATCGGCTACTGCTTGATCATTTGAATGCTGTTCATCAAAAGCAGGCATTGGCTGTAACATAATGGTGTCAGCGCTTATATTCATTAAGCCTTTTACATTTTGCCAAATTGCTTCGGTTATAAATGGAATAATTGGGTGTGCAAGGCGTAATAGAGCTTCTAATACCGTAATTAACGTATGGCGAGCTGCGCGTTGCTGTGATAGTTCGCCATTGGCTAAAATGGATTTGGTTAGCTCTAAATACCAATCACAGAATTGATTCCATGTAAACTCATATAAAATATTAGCAGCTAAATCAAAACGATAAGTATCAAATGCTTCTCGGTAAGCTTTAATAGTTTGATTAAATTCGGCTAAAATCCATTTATCTGCTAAAGAATAATCTAAATCCCCACCTTTAAAGCCACAATCATGCCCTTCTGTATTCATCAACACATAACGGCTAGCATTCCAAAGTTTATTACAGAAATTACGATAACCTTCTAAACGTTTTAAATCCCAATTAATATCACGCCCTGTTGAGGCTAATGCTGCTAAAGTAAAGCGTAGCGCATCAGTCCCGTGCGATTCAATACCATTAGGGAACTGTTTTTGAGTACGTTTAGCAATTTTTTCAGCTAATTGAGGCTGCATCATATTGCCAGTACGTTTTTCTAATAAAGCTGACAATGATATACCGTCAATCATATCTAAAGGATCGATAACGTTTCCTTTAGATTTAGACATTTTCTGTCCTTCTTCATCACGAATTAAACCTGTGACATACACCGTTTTAAAAGGAACTTGTGGTTTACCATGTTCATCTTTAATAAAGTGCATGGTCATCATGATCATTCTAGCTACCCAGAAGAAAATAATATCAAAACCAGTTACCAGCACATTAGTTGGATGGAATGTGGCTAAATCATCAGTATTATTCGGCCAACCTAACGTTGAAAATGTCCAAAGTGCAGATGAAAACCAAGTATCAAGCACATCGTCATCTTGTTTCAGTTCAATATCATTGGCAAGGTTATTTTCGCGTCGCACTTCAGCTTCATCACGGCCAACATAAACATTACCTTGTTTATCGTACCAAGCTGGAATACGATGTCCCCACCATAATTGACGTGAAATGCACCAATCTTGAATATCATTCATCCAAGAAAAATACATATTTTCATACTGTTTTGGTACAAATTGGATATCACCATTTTTTACTGCATCAATAGCAGGCTCGGCAAGCACTTTTGCACGCACATACCATTGATCGGTTAACATAGGTTCAATCACAACACCACCACGATCACCATATGGAACGGTCAGATCATGCGGTTCGATTTTTTCTAAAATACCCAATGATTCGCATTCTGCAACAACGGCTTTACGCGCTGCAAAACGTTCTAGGTTCTGGAATTGAGCCGGAATGGTTGGTTCGTAAGCCGCACTTAATTCACCATTAGTATCAAATACTTCAGCTTGCTGACGAATATCCCCATCAAACGTTAAAATGTTGATCATCGGTAATTGATGACGTCGCCCAACTTCATAGTCATTAAAATCATGCGCAGGAGTAATTTTTACGCACCCTGTACCTTTGCTCATATCAGCATGTTCATCACCCACAATAGGAATACGGCGATTAACAAATGGCAATATGACAAATTGTCCAATCAGATCTTTATAGCGAGGATCTTCAGGATTCACCGCAACCCCTGTATCCCCAAATAAGGTTTCAGGACGAGTGGTTGCCACCACTAAATAATCTTTGCCGTCGGCTGTTTTAGCACCATCAGCTAACGGATAACGTAAATGCCACATTGAACCTTTAACTTCGCGGTTTTCAACTTCAAGATCCGAGATCGCAGTACGTAATTTAGGATCCCAATTAACTAAACGTTTACCACGATAGATAAGATTTTCTTGATATAATCGAACAAATACTTCTTTTACCGCATTTGATAGACCTTCATCCATGGTGAAACGTTCACGATCCCAATCAACTGAATCCCCTAAGCGACGCATTTGCTTAGTAATGCTACCGCCTGATTCGGCTTTCCATTGCCAAATTTTGTCAATAAAAGCATCACGCCCGTAATCATGGCGTGTTTTATTTTCTTCTGCCGCAATTTTACGTTCAACCACCATTTGCGTTGCAATACCAGCGTGATCGGTTCCTGATTGCCAAAGGGTATTATTACCTTGCATGCGATGATAACGAATCAAAGCATCCATAATGGTTTGCTGAAAAGCATGCCCCATATGTAAACTACCTGTCACATTAGGTGGTGGAATGGCAATACAATAACTTGGTTGTGATTTATCACCACTGGGTTTAAAGTAACCGCTTTGTTCCCAATGCTTATAAATAGGTTGTTCAATTTCTTGTGGGTTATAAGTCGTGTTTTTCATAATTAATGCATCAATCCTGATTTAAGGCATAAAATGGTTGCTATTCTACAGTAAAATAGCCAAACAATAAATTAGCAGAACAATAAACTCATTGATTTAATCGAATTGTAAAAATTTTTATAATACGATGAATAGCACAAAAAACCGCCTTATATTAAGTGTTTTTTTGATATCTATCACTGTAAATATAATTTGTAATTAGTGGTGTTGATAAATAAAATTATCAATTAATCGTGTTTTACCAATATAAACCGCTAGTGCACATAAACTATCTTGCTCAAGCCTATCAACCGATGTTAATGATGCTAGATCGACAAATTCAATATAGTCAATCTTGGCTAAAGGTTGATTGACAATAAGATTATGCATAGCTTTTGTTATAACAGTTACCGACTTTTCTCCCTGTTTTATCATTGCATTAGCGCATTCAATTGCTTGATAAAGGCACACGGCGGCGGATCGTTCACATTCCGACAAATAACTATTACGTGAACTTTTAGCTAGTCCATCTGCTTCACGCACAATAGGGCAACCAATAATTTCAATGTCGAAATTCAGATCACTGACCATACGTTTAATTACCGCTAGCTGCTGTGCATCTTTCTGTCCAAAATAGGCACGATCAGGTTGTGTGATATTGAATAATTTTGTAACAACCGTGCAAACACCTTTGAAATGCCCAGGACGCCTCTTTCCACATAAAGCATCTGTTAAACCATTAACATCAACATAGCTGTTAAAATTAGCATCATACATTTCACTGGCAGTTGGACAAAAAATCAAATCCACCCCCATCTTCTCACAAGCGATTTTATCCCGCTCTAAATCACGTGGATAACTAGCAAGATCTTCTGAAGGACCAAATTGTATAGGATTAACAAAGATCGTCACAATGACTTTTTGATTATCTTTTTTGGCCGCTGTCATTAAGCTCTGATGGCCTTCATGCAGATAGCCCATGGTTGGAACAAGACCAATACTATAGCCAGCTTGCCGCCAAGCTTTAACTTGCTCTCGTACTTGTCCAATTGTCGTTACAACATTCATTTAGTTATCCCTTATGATTGAAACTCAGATTTAAGTTTGCTCATTACCTCACTATCAATCGCAAATTCATGGATCGATGCTGGAAATTGTTGCTGTTTTACCTCTTGGCAATAATCAGTAAACGCTTGTTTCATATGATGACCAATTGGGGCAAAAGATTTGACAAATTTTGATGCAACACCATCATACATAGACAGCATGTCTTGATAAACAAGCACCTGACCATCACAATTTACACCTGCGCCAATACCAATAATTGGAATACTCACTAATTGTGAGATCAATTTTGCTAAATCAGCAGGTACACATTCAAGTACAATCGCAATCGCACCCGCTTGTTCAACCGCTAATGCATCAAGAACAATGTTTTTAGCATCTTGATAATCTTTACCTTGCACTTTGTATCCCCCCAATGCAAGAACAGATTGGGGCATGAGTCCAATATGCGCAACAACCGGAATGGAGGCTTGTGTAATCATTTTAATATGTTCACTAAATGCTTGCCCTCCTTCAAGTTTAACCGCTTGAGCTTGACCTTCTTTAATTAGGCGACCGGCATTGAAAACTGCATCATACACAGATGTTTGATAAGACATAAAAGGTAAATCAGTGACAACAAATGCCGACTTAGCGGCTCTTGCAACTGCTTTGGAGTGGTGGATCATATCTTCCATAGTAACCGATACGGTGCTATCGTAACCTAACATCACCATACCTAAAGAATCCCCCACTAATAAACAATCTACACCACTTTCATCCATTAATTTGGCTGTAGTGTAATCATAAGCAGTTAGCATGGTAATTTTTTGTCGGTTTTGTTTACGTTCTTTTAAAGTGGCAATCGTATTTTTCAAGGTAACAGCTCCAGTTCTAATTGTCGATAGTCCTTGTTTGGATGCTTTGTTCGACTAATATTAAGTAAAATAGCAGATAATTGCTGATAAATAGGTTTTAATTCAGAGGGCATAGCCATTATATGTTGTTTGATAACTTCAATATCACCACGTTCTACAGGTCCAGTTAAAGCATTAATCACCCCAACTTTACATATATTTTTAGCATTTCCTAAAAATAATGGATGCCACGCTTGTTCACTAAACTCAGTATCTAACCCACATTGGTCAAGTAAATCAACACCAATTTGTACCAATGCAATAACTTGATTACTCAACATAACACAAGCCGCATGATAAAGTGGCTTTTTATTCGCAGGTAAAATGGCTAAAGGATTTTTTAGTGAAACAAAAAAGTTTTTTAATTGAGGGATAATACTTTTATTTGCCTCAAGCGTAAAAGAAACACCTGACATAGCGGTATAGCATTCAAATCTATCATAAATGGCATATAAAGGATGCAATGAAAACGCAAATGGATGAACAATTTTATATTGGCTAAATATATGTGACGTCAACAGCCCACTGCAATGACCGATCCATTTATTGGCAATAGGTAATTGGCAAAGTTCTTGCCAAACAGTGGCTATTTGGCTATCTGATACAGTAACCAATAAACAATCACAATCATTAACTAAATCAGCTAACGATGCATAAGCTTGACTATGAGTAAAATCACTTGCCTCTTTTGCATGTTCATAAGATCGGCTATAAAACCCAGCAATCGGCATTCCACATAAAGAAAAATACTTAGCTAAGGTGCAACCTACTTTACCCGCACCAATAAAACCAATAATCATTACAATCGTAAATTATTTGATAATGATCGCATTATAGCTTAATCAAGTTGATATTCAATTAAATTAGATACGGTTAATTTATAAAATAAAATTGACTAAGAAATATAACATCTAATAATTATGAGGTTATAATAATAACCAGCAACATATTCTGTAACTTCTAGATAAAAAACATAAAAAAGAAACCAACCATCAATCTAATTGATTTAATGGTTGGATTTTTATTAAGAGTTGTTTTGGTTCAAATATGCCCAAGCATATTGAGCATACAGTTCAGCACCCAGTGCCATACCATCTTCATCGACATTAAAACACCCATGATGATGAGGCCATTTGGTATCTTTATCAAGATTACCTGAACCGACTAATGCAAATGCACCAGGAATGTTTTGAGTATAATAACTAAAATCTTCCCCCCCTGTTGTTGGCGGCTCAAAATAAAGTGCATCTTCACCAAATGATTCAACTATGACTTTTTGGGCAAGCAGAGCACTTTCGTTATCATTGATGACCGGTAAAGTACCATAAACGTACTCAACTTCAGCCGTTGCACGGTACATTGCTGCAACTTGGTTGGCATAACGACGGATCGCTGCCTCAATTTTGTCTCGCACATCGACACTAAAACAGCGCACAGTACCTTCCAAAACTGCATTTTCAGCAATTACATTAAAACGAGTCCCCACATCCATTCGTCCAATGGTGACAACCGCTGGTTCAAGAGGTGATACTTCACGAGAGACAATCGACTGTACATTCATAACAAATGCTGAAGCAACCATTACTGCATCAACCGTGTCATGAGGCATAGAACCATGTCCACCTTTACCCTTAAAGCGAACTGTTAACAAATCAGCCGATGCGAAACTCGAACCAACCACACAAGATACTTTACCGACAGGCATTTGTGACCAAATATGCATACCAAAAGCACTATCAACACAGTCTAACACACCTTGTTCAATCATACCTTTAGCACCTTGAGCAATCTCTTCTGCTGGTTGAAAAACAAGCCTTACATTACCTTGTAATTGATCTCGAATTGCCCAAAGTACTTTTGCTGCAGTTAATAACATCGAAGCATGAGTATCATGACCACATGCATGCATTTTACCATCAATAGTTGATTTATAATCGATATTTTGGTTTAACTCCTGTACTGGTAAAGCATCAATATCGGCTCTAAGCAAGATCCTTTTACCTAGTTTTGAGCCTTCAATATCAACAATGATCCCTGTTGGCTCTGTACGGCGATATGGAATACCTATTTTATCCAATTCAATAGCAATTTTATCTGTTGTTCTAAACTCTTCCCATGGTAATTCAGGATATCGATGCAAATCGCGGCGAAAAGCTATCATTTCATTTATATTTTGCTGAATTAATATTTTTATATTCTGATTGATCATTTTACTACCCTTAAAATTTCAATTCATTTAGGCACGTTTTATGAATTAATATGAATCGGATTAGTGGTTATCAAATGAAATGAACTCACTTAAGCAATCGGTCTAACTTTTCAAAAAACCGTTATGACTAAGACAAATACAATACCTAAATAAATATAAATTCCATCAACAATTAATGCGTTAATGGCCCTACAATCATATTAATCATTATACCGGCTAAAAATACTGAAACAATGGTCACTGAAATAAATCCACCGATTAGCATTGAAGCTAACATATGACTTATAAGTACCTCTCTTTCTTTTGGATTATTAGTTAAACTATTAATCACTTCATTAGTAATAATATAGTCCGCCGGAAATCCATACAGTGCCGTGAGTGCAATCGAAAATGCCATTTCTTTACTCACTTTCAATAACCTACCAACGATTATTGAAAAAATACACATTCCAACAACAGCAGCTAAAATAAAGACAACCAGTGGCATAATAAGGCGAACAAGCATTTCTGGCGTAGCTCTACTTAGAGTATCAAAAACAAATAACATCAGTCCCATTACAGTTAAACCAAATCCCCCTGCTTTTTTTAATGGATGACGTTCCAAAAAACCAAATGAAGAAGCAATAACCCCAAATAATAAGCAAAGTACAAATGAATTTATAGTTACAATAGGTTTTGAAATTTCTGATACGAAATAAGCCAATAAACCAACTATAGCAATACGTAAAAAGATAAAATAAGATGAATTATATTGCGCAGGAATTTTTTCAAATAGCCTAGGCATCGGGGTTTCATCTGATAAAACAGCATGTTGTATATCTAATTGCGATTTTTGAACAGTATCAACATTCCATCTGCCTTCATGATATTCTTTAAGAACCCTTCGTCCTTCACGTTTAAGCATAATTGAGGTAAGAGGGTAGCCTACAAAGCCTTGCATTACATATATTATGATAGCAAAAACAGCCAAATCGGGTAATCCAGCTTCGCTTGCACCATTTGCCATAATAATAGCTGAAACAATACCACCAACCAAAGGAGGAATGGCTACAATGATAGTATTAAAATCAAAAAATAGATAACCGACAAAAAAGGCAACAGTGATAATACCAACAATACCTGCAAGCGAAATTAAAATTGTTTTCCATTGACGTAGCAGTTCTTTTACCGATAGCAACGTTCCCATATTAACAATCAATAAATACATGAACATAACGGCAACGACAGAAGGAATACCTGCTCTTGCAACAATATCAGAAGGAAAGAATGTCCAGTAACCAACTAAAAAAAGGACTGCGCAAACAAAAACAGAAGGGATCCATGCTTTAGTACGTGTTGAAACAATATCACCAAGATAAAGAATTATCAGTAACAGCACTAACGCAAGCATTTGTGGCATATTGCTCATTGTTGACATAAAAATTTCCATTTTCGCCGATTGATTACCAATAAAAAATCAATCTGTTCTAAAAATAGCCATTATATGTAATTTGTATAAAATTGTTATATATTTTTTATCATAAATTCATTTATTTCATCTAAGAACAAGTTACCATATTTTTCCAATTTGATTTTACCAACGCCAGTAATGTTAATTAGCTGCTTTTTACTTTCAGGTTTAGTTTGAACCATCTCAAGTAAAGTTGCATCACTGAACACAACATATGGGGGAATATCCTCTGTGTCAGCAATGTTTTTGCGCAATCGCTTGAGATTATTGAATAAAATACGTTCTTCATAAGATAAAATAGTGGTTAAATTAATTGCTCTAGCATATCGATTTATGCGGCTTTTTTTGACAATTTCTAAACGAGGTTTTGCCAATGATAATGAAATTTCACCCCTAAGAATTAAGCGCGCTTTTTGCGTCAATTGAAGGGTTGTAAGAGTTGTGAAGGTTGATATATTTTGACTTAAATAACCCAAATAAACCAGTTGTCTAATAACACTGAGCCAATAATCTGACGAATGTTGCTTACCTATTCCATATACCGACAATTTATCATGACCATTTTCTTTAATCTGAGAACGCCCTGACCCACGTAATACATCAACAATATATTGAGCTCCATAACATTGTTCCACACGATAAACACAGGATAAAACTTTTTGCGCATCGATTAAACCATTATAAAGCTCTGGAGGATACAAACAAACATCGCAGTTATTACATGGTTCTGTTCGATCTTCTCCAAAATAATTAAGCAATACGATGCGTCGACAAGTCAAACTTTGAGCAAAAGTTTCCATCGCATTAATCTTTTGCAGCTCTACATCTTTATGTCGGTCATTTCTTTTTTCAATAACTTGTCGTTGGTACCAATTAAGATCTTTGCTATTAAATAATAGTATAGCTTCGGCAGGTACGCCATCTCGCCCCGCTCGACCTGTTTCTTGATAATAAGCTTCAATCGTTCGCGGACAGTCAGCATGAACAACAAAACGCACATTGGGTTTATTAATCCCCATCCCAAATGCAACGGTCGCTACAATAATTTGTACATTATCTTTTAAAAAATCTTCCTGCGCTTGTTGTCGTTCGTTATTAGTCAACCCTGCATGATAAGCCTTAACAGAAAACCCTCGCCTAGCAAGTCTAGTGGTCATATCTTCGACTCTTGAACGACTTGAACAATAAATTATTCCACTATTACCTTTTTGCGTTTCAATAAACGAGACAATCTGCTCAGTTTGATTAAATTTTTCAACAACCGTGTAACGAATATTAGGCCTATCAAAACTTCTTACTATTACTAATGGATCGACCAAATTTAGTTGATGAATAATATCTAACTGCGTCATTTTATCTGCAGTGGCTGTCAACGCAACAATTGGTACTTTAGGAAAGCGAGCCGAAAGTTGACCTAATTGTCGATAATCAGGCCTAAAATCATGCCCCCACTGTGAAATACAATGTGCCTCGTCAATCGCAATTAATGAAGGAGGATATTCATCAATCAATGTAGAAAAAGAGTATACCGCTAATCTTTCAGGAGAGATATATAATAGCTTTATCGAATGATTCAAATATTGTTTGACAACTTTTTGTTGTTCTGCAGATGATTGTGAGGCATTAAGATAGGCTGCTGCAATACCATTAGCTAATAGCTGATCAACCTGATCTTTCATTAAAGAAATCAAAGGAGAAACAACTATTGCTGTACCCGGTAATAAAACTGCGGGAATTTGATAACATAAAGATTTACCTCCCCCTGTTGGAATAATTGTTAAAGTATCACGTCCATCGATAATAGATTCAATAATCTCTCTTTGTTGATTTCTAAATGACTTGTAACCAAAAACGTTTTGCAAAACATCTTCAATCTGATCTTTTATCGACATACAAACCTAAACATATAGAGCCTAAAATGAAGCAGCGAGTATAGCTAAATTAGTTCAAACAAACCACCACCAATTGACATAAATTTATAGTTCATTCCAAAAATAAAAAATTCTTAAAAAACTTGCATTGAGCTATTATGATAGAATTTTTTTTAAAATCGAAAGCAATTTA
This sequence comes from Gilliamella mensalis, assembly GCF_900103085.1. Taxonomy (GTDB): domain Bacteria; phylum Pseudomonadota; class Gammaproteobacteria; order Enterobacterales; family Orbaceae; genus Gilliamella; species Gilliamella mensalis. The sequence goes on from NZ_FMWR01000013.1 coordinate 15,091, forward strand.
TGTTTAGTTTTCAACCAATTTTGTGCGACAGCTTAAAAAAACAGCTGTTTTTTTATTTTTTTACTTGATACAAAACGATTTGCCAGCTAATATTTGCGTGTTTCAAATATACGCCCGTAGCTCAGTTGGTTAGAGCATCACCTTGACATGGTGGGGGTCAGTGGTTCGAGTCCACCCGGGCGTACCATTCTAAAGCATTACTCGATAAGCCTTTGCGGAAATTTTATTTTCCTATCTTAATCCACTTTGGGGCAAAACTGGGGTAAAGTAGACAATGCTTGTTAGATAAAAGGTTATTGTTTATCTCGCAAACTTATTCAATTCTTCATAATCAAATGAATAAACTCAATATAAATGCTAACCAATCCATTATAGTATATTACGGCTTAATGTAATTTATAATTGTGTAAGCAAGCGTTCGTATTTAAACAATTTATTACCTGTTCTATTTGAGAATAAACTAAAGTTGTGATTTAAGCAAACTGCCTCATAAAAATGCAGATAGTTCATCTCTTATTTTATGTTATTTGGTTCATTTGTATCTTCTACATTTCGCACAATTTGATATACTAATTTTAAATTTTCAATTTAAATATCGTTTTATTTTAAAATATAAAAATAAATTTAATGGTTTTCTAATATTATAATTTTTGTTGGAATATTTGTGTTTGTATCAGCATTATACGGGCTCCTATAAGCTCCTTGAAACGCCAAAAATCTTTTAAACAAAAGCCTATCTATCCTATCAAGCATAGGGCAATAGAAAACGATTAAGTATAGATTTTATGAGCAAAAAAATCTCGACAATTAATTAAAAATTGCTATTCTAGCTATCGATTTTTGATTATACAATAAGTAAAAATATAGGAAATAAAAATGAAAAATGATGATATAAATACCATTTCGTTACAAGTAACCGATTTACTGCAAAAGTGCCTGCGTTTTATCGGTATTATGCAACAAATTTTCGGTGTATTAGTAATAATTTGTGGAGCAATCGCTTGTTTAGGTATCATTTCCGCTATTATTGGCGTACCAGTTATCATTGGTGGTATAAAACTTTTCCAATCAGGTAGCTCATTTGCTCTAACCGCAAAATTAAAACATAGCGATGATCTTTTAAATGCGATTAATGACCTTCATGGGTATTGGATTTTTATGCTAATTACTTTCATATTATCTGTAGCCATGTTTATCACAATGTTATTTCTTTTTGCGACACTAGTATCTTCAGCAATATACGGTTATTAGACTCTAGTCGCTTTTTAGAAAAAATTTATTTTTATTAAGAAATAATTTAAAAATTTAAAAGATTCAAACCTCGTTATGTTATTTAGCGAGGTTTATATTTTATTAAGATTCAGAATCAGAGTTATTATTGGCAGATTCAACATCAATTGGATCGGAAATATCTTGTTTATTCATTTCCTCGAGTGATTTAGAACTGTCTAACGCTGAAGCTTTAATATCCTTTACTCTGCCCATCTCATCAAAATAGATAGCATAAGTTCTTTGACTAACAGCTTCATGCTGCGGTTGTTGACGGAAAACATAATACCAAATGTTATCACCCAAAACAGAAGTTAACATTGGTGAGCCCATAATAAATACAACCTGTTCTTTACTTTGACCTACTTTTAATAGATCAAGAGCATCTTGTGTCACATAATTACCTTGATTAATATCAGGTCTATATACCCAACGCTCAACAACCGAACAACCAGTTAATAAAACACTCGTTACAATTGCAAAGGCGGTAAATTTACGAAACAGCATCTAACTTTATCCATTAAAAAAATAATAGACTATATTATCGCTGATATTTTGCTTGAGTGCTAGCCAAATTGATAAATTCTTTAGCAATTAGCTAATAATCAAATTATCATCAAGTAATGATACGAATTATCACTTGACTTTTATCCTTGTATCCACCAACTTATTATAGTCATAATAGACGCTTTTTTTAAACAACTAAGGTACAAAATGAAACTAGAAACAATAGATCAAAAAGCAAGTTATGCTATTGGATTACAAATTGGGCAACAATTGAAAGATTCAGGCTTGAATAATTTAGAACTCAATGCGTTAAAACAAGCAATGGAAGATGTTTTAGCCGGTAACCCGCCAGCACTACCTTTACAAGAACTACATGATGCACTACGTCATGTACACGAACAAGCGACAAAAGAAAAGGCCAAACAAGCAGAAAAAATTGCTCAAGCAGGTAAAGATTTTCTTGCCAAAAACCTTGATAAAGATGGCATTAAATCGACTGAATCTGGTTTACAGTATGAAATCATCAAACAAGGTGATGGCGCTTTACCTAAAGCAACAGATCGCGTTCAAGTCCATTATACGGGTCAATTAATTGATGGCACAGTATTTGATAGCTCAGTAGAGCGTGGACAACCGGCTGAGTTTCCTGTCAATGGCGTAATTCAAGGCTGGGTTGAAGCACTACAACTGATGCCTACAGGTTCAAAATGGCGTTTATATATTCCTCAAGAGTTAGCCTATGGTGCTCAAGGTGCTGGTGCATCAATTCCACCATACAGTGCATTAATTTTTGATGTTGAATTATTAAAAGTTTTATAAGCAAGAATGGACGCGACTTGACGTCCATTTGTTTTAAACTATTATCGTTTAGGAAGAAGATAGGCGCTAAATGCCGCCAGTAACAATAAAATGCTCGCCGTGCCAAACGCAACTAAATGAGTGTGTAAATGATCGTAAGCCCATCCACCTAACCAGGAACCAATCATCGCACCAATTTGATGCCCCAAATAGGTTAATCCAGAAAGTAATCCCACAATTTTTACACCATAAATATCTGCTGTAATAGCCCCAGACATTGACAAAGCGCCAGCCCAAACCAAACCACCCACTGCTGCAACAGTAAAAAGCTGCCATTTAGTTGATGCTAAAACAAGAGCAATAAAACCTAAACCTCGTATTAAATAGACCATCATCAAAATGTTTTTTCGTTGCACTATATCAGATAGATAACCCAAAACTAAAGTACTAAAAATAGCGACTAAACCAATCAAACCAATACCATTAGAACTGGTGATAGGATCAAATCCATGATCGATAAGCATTGGGACACCGTGTGTTCCTAATAAATTCATACTAAAGCCACAGGTAAAAAGCCCAAAACTCAGTTGCCAAAATGGACGTGTTTTTAACACATCTATAAGTTTGATATTAGGCTCTATTTTTTGATTGATAACAGGCTCTATACTAGAATTTTCGATTTCAGATTGATTATCTTTCATAATAAACAAAGCAATAGGCAAGGCGATAATCATAAAAATCACTGAAAACGAAATTAGCGTTGTTTGCCATCCATAAATAGGAATGAAGAATGCAAAAACAGGTAACATCACCGCAATACCTGCCATACTTCCTGTTGATAAAATAAATAAGGCCAATCCTCTGCGTTTAATAAACCAACGCGCTACAATAGGCGTAAAGCTAACTGACCCCACAAAGGAGGTACCAAAAGATAATGCAATACCGAAAGATAGTAAAAAGCTCCAATAATCAGTTGAGTTAGCTGACCAAACTGTCGAGAGAATAATAATGATCGCACCTAATATTAAGACAAAACGAGTACTATACTTACCCACTAAATATCCCGCTATTGGCATTGCGATACCTGAAAAAAGCATGCCTATAGCAATAATGCCAGACAGGACGCTACGACTAAACCCAAGATCATTTGCAATAGGTAGGAAAAAAACACCCATACTCATTCTCAACCCACTAGAAAGCAAAGTGAGAAAAGATGCTGCAATAACGATATTCCAACCAAAATACCATGGAGATCGCATAATAACTCCTGATTATTTTTTATAGAAAACGGATCAAAAATTGTAGCATTTAAGTTTAGCTGATGTGTATAAGTTATTTATTTTCCGCTATAATATTTAATTATCTACATTCACAAAAAGTTAAGGAAAGTTATATGTCAACAAACATGATTCGTATTGCGATAACTGGCGCTGGTGGCAAAATGGGACGGCAACTTATCCAAGCTGTTTCGCAAATCGAAGGGGTTACCTTAGGTGCAGCATTTGAACGAGCAGGTTCATCATTAATTGGTAGCGATGCTGGTGAACTTGCAGGGATCGGTACTTGTGGCATTAAAGTCACCGATAATCTAGCACAAGCTAAAGACCAATTTGACGTACTGATCGATTTTACCCGACCTGAAGGCACCCTTGCACACTTAGCTTTTTGTGTTGAAAATAAAAAAATGATAATCATTGGCACAACTGGTTTTGATGATGCAGGTAAACAAGCTATTGCTGATGCAGCTAAAAACATTGCCATTGTATTTGCCGCAAACTTCAGTGTCGGTGTGAACTTAGTGCTGAAATTATTGGAAAAAGCCACCAAAATTATGGGCAGTTATACTGATATCGAAATTATTGAAGCGCATCACCGTCACAAGGTTGATGCGCCGTCTGGTACAGCATTAGCCATGGGTGAAGCAATAGCAGATGCACTTGATTGCAACTTAAAAGAGCGTGCAGTTTACTGTCGCGAAGGTCACACAGGGGAAAGACCACAAGGTGCTATCGGCTTTGCAACTATCCGAGCTGGGGACATAGTAGGAGAACATACCGCTATTTTTGCCGATATTGGTGAACGTGTTGAAATTAGTCATAAAGCATCCAGCCGTATGACATTCGCTAATGGTGCTGTACGAGCTTCACTCTGGCTTGCCAAACAACCTGTTGGTTTATACGACATGCGTGATGTCCTAAATCTCAATAATTTATAATTTGAAAATGTCAGATGAAATTTGGATGCGACATGCATTAATGCTTGCTAATCGTGCCGAATCGATAGGAGAGATCCCAGTCGGTGCGGTGATTGTTGATGAAAATAATCAAATTATTGGTGAAGGCTTTAATCAACCTATTAGTAAGCATAATCCCACTGCTCATGCCGAAATACTAGCTATTGAACAAGCGGGTAAATTTTTAAATAACTATCGCATAATTAATACAACCTTATATGTCACTCTTGAACCTTGTATTATGTGTGCTGGCGCTATTATTCATAGCCGTATTAAACGTGTAGTATATGGTGCAAATGATTACAAAACTGGCGCAGCAGGTTCTTTTATCGATATTCTTGCTCAGCAAGGCATCAACCATTATGCAGAAGTGACAGGCGGAGTACTAGCTAACGAATGTAGTACTATTTTGAGTGATTTTTTTAAAAAACGGCGTTTACAAAAAAAAGTGACTAAAAATTGTTGTCAAAAAGTTTCAGATAACTAGGTGTTTGAGTATAAAATACGAAAATCTATTCCCATGTTAGTTTAATAAAAAATGGGTTCGCTTATTCTTTTTATCAAGGAAAATTGCTAGAATCTAATTTAATTTTTTAAAAATTTAATTTGAGCATTATTAATGAAAAAACACACATTAGAAATGATGATATCTACTGATGATATCCAAAAGCGCGTGATTGAACTAGGTCAACAAATTAGTCAAGATTATCAACATAGCCAAAATGAACTTATTTTAGTTGGTCTTTTACGTGGCTCTTTCATTTTTATGGCCGATTTGAGCAGAGCAATTACCGTTGGACACGAGGTTGATTTTATGACAGCGTCAAGCTATGGTAATGCTGTTATTAGTAACCGTGATGTTAAAATATTAAAAGATTTAGACGAAGATATCCGTGATAAAGATGTATTGATTATCGAAGATATTATAGATACGGGTAATACACTTAGCAAAGTTATGGCTATTTTAAAATTACGCCATCCTCGTAGTATTGAAATTTGTACACTACTAGATAAACCTTCACGGCGTGAAGTGAATGTTCCAGTGAAATATATCGGATTTTCGATTCCTGACGAATTTGTCGTGGGTTATGGTATTGACTATGCTCAACACTACCGTCACTTACCTTATATTGGTCATGTCACTTTACTTGAATCTTAATATTATACGAGGTGTATGTGCCACGATTTTCCTTTTCATTAGGTTTTCTCTTAGTGCTGACAGCTACATCAAGTTATGCTGACATGAAGTTATCCATTAAGGGATTAGCTGGAGAACTTGCTGATAATGTTGAGGCGCGTACTTCATTAATCACACCGGACAAAGTTAGTGATACCCCAAATTTTAAACGTTATTTTGAAAGTGAAGCCCAAAAAGCACTGCGTGCATTAGGCTACTACTCCCCTACTTTTGAATATAACGCACAAAATCCTAAAGTGCTTGTTGTTAGTATATCACCTGGCGAACCCGTATTAGTTGAGCAGCTCAATGTCAATATTACTGGGGACGGACAAAAAGATCCCGATTTTGAATATTTGCTAAAAAATAATTTACCCAAAATTGGCGATGTGTTAAATCATGGTATTTATGAATCATTTAAGAAAAGCCTGCAAAATTTATCACTAAAAAAAGGTTACTTTGATGCCAATATGCCTAAACATCAGTTAGCTGTCTTGCTGTCTGAGCATCAGGCCTTTTGGAATATTGATTATACGACAGGTAAACGCTATCGATTCGGTAAAGTTACTTTTCATAATGCCAAAATCCGTGATGATTATTTAGCTAATATTGTGCCATTTAAAGAGGGTGAGGAATATACAGCTGAGCAGTTGTCATTATTAAATAGAAGTCTTACCTCAACAAACTGGTTTAATTCTGTGGTTGTTGTCCCTGATTTTCCGCATTTAACAGAAGATAAAGTACTTCCCATTGATGTGGAAACCTCTCCCCGCAAAAAAAATAATATGGATTTAGGATTAGGATTTTCAACTGATCACGGCGTGCACGGCAAAATTGGTTGGAATAAACCATGGCTCAATAGCCGAGGACAAAGTTTTCAAAGTAACTTATCGCTATCTTCACCAGAACAACTGGTCACTATGAGTTACAAAATTCCATTAAAAAAATCGCCTCTTGAGCAGTATTATACCATTCAAAGTGGTTATAAAAAAATTGACAACAATGATACCTACTCCCGTTCTTATACGTTCGGCACTTTACGCAACTGGGATAATTTTTATGGATGGCAAACAACACTAGGTTTCAATATGTTACGTGATGATTTTACCCAAGGTGATGCAAGTTTTAAAACATTTTTGTATTATCCTTCACTTAGCTTATCAAGAATCCGTTCTGATGGTGATTTATTAGCCATGTGGGGCGATTCCCAACGTTATTCTGTCGAAGCCGCTGGGGAATCATTAGGGTCAGATATTAATTTAGTACGCTTTCAAGCACAGCAAACTTGGATTCGCTCGCTACATAAGTCGCATCGATTTATTGCTCGTGGTAATTTCGGTATTATACAAGCGAGCAATTTTGATCGAGTTCCACCATCTTTTAGATTTTTTGCGGGTGGTGAGCGCAGTATCCGTGGTTATAGCTATCAGTCTATTTCACCTAAAGACAAAAAAGGTAAATTGAAAGGTGCCTCTAAACTGATCACCGGTTCACTTGAATATCAATATAATTTATCTGGATCATGGTGGGGAGCTGCGTTTGTAGATACAGGCGAGGCCATAGATAAAGTTGATACAACCAAATTTTATACAGGCACTGGGTTTGGCATTCGTTGGGCATCTCCTGTTGGACCAATAAAAATAGATTTGGCAACACCACTAAATACAAACACTGGATCTATTCACCTATACATTGGCCTAGGAAGCGAATTATAATATGACTAAAAATTCTATGAGAATTAAAAAAGTTAAAAAATTGAAACGGATATATAAATGGAAAAAACGCAGTATTGCCATTTTATCTGTTTTCATCTTTCTAATTGCCTTTGTTATTTTATTTATATATACCAGTTTAGGGGTCAGACTAACTACTTATGTTCTAAATAAATTTTTACCTGAGTTAAGAATAACTCAAGTTGAGGGAACCTTTCACAATCTGCATATCCACGGTCTTTCGCTCGAATTACCCGGTGTTAATGTTCAAGTCAATGATGCTTCACTGTCACTCGCTGGACTTTGTTTATTAAAAACCGAAGTATGTATTAGTCAATTTAAGGCTAATGGTGTAAAAGTTTCAATTAATACCGAACAAATAGATAGTTCACCTAGCCAAGCGCCTAGCACAGAAGAACGTTTTGAACTAAAAACGCCGTTACCTATAGATCTTAAAAATACTCACCTAGCCGATATAAAAGTCACGGTTGATGACATGCAATTTGGTATGTCAGACTTTACTGGTAAAGCAACGTGGGTTAATAATCAAATTCATGTTTATCCGTCTGTAGCAACAGATTTAAGCGCTATTTTTGCAGATAATAAAATAACCAATGCACCCGTTAAAACAACAGATGAGGATATCGCAATTAATGAAAAAATCACCGAAATTTTTAATCAACCACTGATTGACTCATTGCCTCAAGTTAATATCCCATTAGATATTAATGTGACAAGTTTAACGGGTAATAACTGGTTATTACATATAGGTGGGCAAGATTATCGATTCAATAACGTAGCTATTCAAACCAATATAGTAAATAGCCATATCATGGTAAAACAAGTCGATACGGATGTAACTACCCCTTATGCAAGAGGTCATGCTGCAGTCTCCGGAGAGATCACCTTACACGATGACTGGCCTGTGTTGGCATTAGTAAAAGCAAATACCAAACAAAACCAATTGGATGCACAGTTTTCAGGCAAATTGCTCGGAGAGTTGTTAACTAACATAAACCTTGATGGTTCAAATCAAATGGTGATCAATGGACACATCAATTTTATTGAAAAATTCTTACCTGTAATGATGCAACTTGAAGGAAAGCATATCCAATGGCCAATGGAAGGGCAAGCGCAATATGAATTAAATGATTTTGATGCATCAATAAATGGTAACGTGCAGCAGTATCAAATGTCTGCTAAAGGTCATATAAAAGGAGAAGAATTAGCCAACACTATGTTTGATATTGCCGGTACAGGCACCAATCAAGGTGCAATAATCGACCATGGCATAATTAAATTACCTCAAGGTGAAATTAATATAGCAGGAACTGCAAATTGGCAACAAGCCCTGCAATGGGATACTGACATAAAACTCAATAATATTGATATTACTAAAGAGTTGCCAACCTATCCGATTCGATTAAACGGACATTTGAAAACAAAAGGCATGCTAGACGGCGATAAATGGGCGTTTAATATATCGGATCTACAATTAAAAGGTAATGTTAATCATGCTGATTTTTTAGCATCAGGTAACGTATTTATTGATTCCAAAAATATAGCCACTGCGAATGACTTTACGATTAAATGGGGTAAAAATCAGATCGATTTAAATGGCTCAACACAACAGGGCAATTTACTTGTGAAATTAAATCTCGAATCATTATCGTTATTAGTTGATCATATGCAAGGATCAATTGTGGGAAATATAAAACTCAATAGCACACCTGATAATGCAAGCATAGATACCAATTTAACTATTAATTCACTCTCTTTTGACACAATAAAAGTCGGCAAAGCTAATCTTGTTGGCAAAGTTGAATATAAAAAACAAGTAAGTGGGAATATCAAGCTAACCGGTCAATCAATCGAACTTCCAAGCCAAACTATCCAAAAAGTAAACATTGATCTGTCTGGTAGTGAAAACCAGCATACTTTAACAGTTAATATTGATGGTGAACCTGCATCATTAAAGACTTCATTAACAGGACAGCTAGATAAAGATCGAACAAAATGGCTCGGAAGCATTTCACATGCCATGCTGAATTTAGGCAGTAACAACAATTGGCAACTCGCTAAATCTGTAGAGTTATCTTATGATGTGAATAACCAAATTCCAACCATTAATTCTCATTGTTGGATAAATGGAAAGTCAACTATTTGCCTTGATAAACAATTTTCGCTAACTAAAAACACCGATACAAGTATTACTTTAAAAGAGATTAATCTATCTAAACTACCAATACCTAACGATGGTGAAACCAAACTCGCTGGTAATGTAAATGGTAAAGTAATCATCCAATTTAAAAATGACAGTAGCATACCATCAATAAAAGTGAATATAATAAGTCATGATGTTTATATTCAACAAATGGTTACCTCGCAGTCGTTGCCACTGCCTTTCGAACTGTTCAAGATTGATGCAGAATTTAGTGAACAACAAGCGAAATTAGATTGGAATTTTGGTCTAAATAAATTAGGAAAAATCAGCGGAAATCTGGTTATAACTGATCCAATTGATCAAAAAAAAATAAGTGGTCAATTAAATATCGAACATTTGGCATTAGCAATTATTAATCCGTTATTAGATAGCAAAGATTATGCCAAAGGTGCCATTAATGGTAAGGTTAAATTTTCTGGATCACTAAATGACCCGTTGCTCATAGGTAATATTAACTTACAAAATAGTGAAATAAAATCTAGCCAATTACCGATTGATGTTAAATCAGCTAAGTTTGATCTCAATTTCACTGGTAAATCATCTACTTTAAAAGGAATTTTAACCACGCAATCTGGCAATGTTAATATTAATGGTAATGCGAGCTGGAATACTTTTGATAAATGGCAAGCTTCATTGACAGTTAATGGCGCCGCCATGGAAGTTTCAGTACCGCCAATGATTGTTATGAGCATTATCCCTGATATCAAAATCAATGCAACACCTGATGAATTAACATTATTAGGCAAAGTGAACATTCCAAAAGGTAAAATAACGGTTGAATCACTTCCATCATCAAGTATTGATGTATCACCTGATGAAGTAATGCTCGATATGAATCGAAAAGAGATTAAACCACAAAAATTCGGCATGAAGATTTTTAGTCATCTTGAAATTGCTATTGGTGATAAAGTTATTGTCGATGCATTTGGATTAAAAGCTTCGCTTAAAGGTAACTTGATTGCGACACAAACTAATAAAGGTCTTGATTTGCATGGTGAGGTTTTGATTCCAACAGGCCGATTCCATGCCTATGGACAAGATTTGATTATTCATAAAGGCATAATTACATTTTCAGGTTCAACTGATCAAGCTATGCTCGACATTGAAGCAATCCGTAATCCTGAATCCATGGAAAATAGTAATATTATGGCGGGAATTCGTGTTACTGGATCATCTGAGTCCCCGAAAATTGAAGTGTTTTCAGACCCAGCTATGTCACAACAAGAAGCGCTGTCATACTTAATTCGAGGAGAAGGACTTGATAGCGCTGAACAAGGTGATAGCGACATGATGACAGCCCTACTAGTTGGTATTGGCACAGCGAAAACAGGTAAATATATTGGCGATATTGGTAACGTATTTGGTATCAAAAATCTAACGCTTGATACGCAAGGTGCAGGTAACAACTCTAAAGTTGTGGTAAGTGGTTACATATTACCAAACTTACAACTCAAATATGGTGTAGGTATATTTGATTCACTTGCCACTTTTACTTTGCGTTATCGCCTAATGCCTAGCCTCTATTTAGATGCAACATCAAGCTTAGCGCAAACATTGGATCTAATTTATCAGTTTGATTTTTAGCATTACCTCATTTAGATTCTCATCAGGCAGAATCTAAATGGGATAATAATCCAACACCAACGGAAAGAATTAAAGACTGCTTACGGACACTTTAATTAAATATATAATGTTAGCCCTTTAAGCAGTGAAATAGTGCTATCTTGATTCATTTTTGCTTGATATTATATAAGTACATAATTTCACTAAAAACAAAAAATCAAATAAAATAAATGGTTTTTCTGACGATTTTATTGATTAATATGTTATATCAATTAACTTATCAGTTTTAGAAAATTACCTAATAGTAGGAATTACTCATGTTGTTTATCGTAATTTGAGAAACGACTGTAACAAATATACATAAAGGCATACTCACTTATAGCCAACTAACATTTCACGTTTTGCGCCAAACCCTTTTCGTTTTTCAACGGTAAATCCGGCACTCATTAAATGACGACGAACAAAACTAGCAGCCGTAAAAGTCGCAAAACTACCGCCTGGGGCTGTTAGGCTAAAACAATTGTTAAATAAACATTCTGACCACATATCAGGATTTTTTGCCGGTGAAAAACCATCAAAAAACCAAGCATCAATCAATACACTTTTCTTAACTAAAAAATCTGAAAAATGACTAATATCATCATAGCATATTGTCAAACTAACGTTATCGAATTGGCAAGTAGAATCAATCAAACTAGCCTGAAGTTGTTTTGCTAACGAAAATAACGTTGCATTTTTAGAAACCACATTATCATGTATCTTTATTAGTTCATCTAAAGATAATGGATACTTTTCGACACTGAAAAAAGCAAGATGTTTCAGTATATGATTTGGATGCTCACTTCTAAAATTTAAAAACGTTTGCCATAAAATTAAAAAACTTAAACCTGAACCAAAACCTGTTTCGCCAATGATAAATGTATCTTGCTTATGATCTAAAAAACGCTGACATAAATTATTACCGTCAATAAACACGTATCTTGTTTCGTCAATAGCGCCTTCGGTATTAAAATATACATCATCAAAATGAACAGAAACAGGCGTCTTATTTTCATTCCAAATAATCGTCGATTTATGCATGAATATCCCTTAACAACAGTATTTGACAAACTGTATATTAGTTTAGATTATGTATATAATACGCCAAGTTAACTTATGAGGTAAAATATGGTATTTCTGTTCCGCTTAATTAGTGTTGTTATAATTGGTATTGTCGTTTGTGTATTGGGCACCCTCTTTTGTTTATTCAACCCAAGAAATCCTAAAAATGTAGCAAGATTTGCACATATATTTAGTTTTTTATTTAAACCAATATTGGGCGTAAAAGTTGATACACGTCTCTCCCCTAATATTAGCAAAATGGGGAGCTGTGTCTACATTGCAAATCATCAAGATAACTACGATGTAATTATAGCTGGAGATGTTGTACAACCTAAAACAGTCACCGTCGGTAAAAAAAGTCTGGCTTGGATTCCATTTTTTGGGCAACTTTATTACCTTACCGGCAATATTCTTATTGATCGCAACAATAAATCAAAAGCTCACGATACAATTGGACAAGTTGTTAATGAAATCAAAAAACGCGGCATATCTATTTGGATATTTCCTGAAGGTACTCGTAGCCGTGGACGTGGATTGTTACCCTTTAAAACGGGCGCATTTAAAGCCGCAATTGCAGCTGGTGTACCCATTGTGCCAATTTGTGTATCGCAAACCAACGATATCAAATTAAATCGTCTAAATAATGGGTATGTTATTATTGAAATGCTAGAGCCTATTGAAACAAAGAATTTAGGCAAAGAAGATGCTAGGGCTTTAAAGGAGCTATGCTATAACCAAATGGCAGCTAAAATAGCGCAAATAAATGATGAAGCAAAACAGTTAAACAAACAAAAATAACTCATGAATAAACAAGATCGTAATTTTGATGACATCAGCAATAAGTTTGCACAAAATATCTATGGCACAACTAAAGGAAAAATTCGTGAAGCGGTAGTATGGCAAGAATTAGAAAAAATTTTAGCTAACTATCCATATGATAAATCGTTAAATATTCTAGATGCAGGTGGAGGTCAAGGTCAAATTGCTTGCAGACTTGCCAAGCTTGGACACCAAGTAACACTTTGTGATATCTCAGAACAGATGCTAGACCTAGCAAAACAAAAGGCTCAAGCAGAAAAGGTAAATATAAATTGCCTTTGCAGCTCTATCCAACTACTTGATAGCTTAATTAACCAAAAGTTTGATTTAGTTATTTGCCATGCGGTATTAGAATGGGTAGCAGAACCAATTGAATTAATAACATCATTAAAAAAACATCTCAAATCCGATGGTTATTTATCGTTAATGTTTTATAATTATCATGCGCTTTTATTTAAAACTGTCACATTAGGCAATTTTGGTTACACGCAATCAGGTTTAGCTAAACGCAAAAAGAAAACACTTTCTCCCGATTTTCCAAGAGTTCCAACCGACGTATATCACTGGCTTACACAACTGGATTTTACTATCTTACAAAAAACAGGGATTCGCATTTTTCATGATTATCTTACCAATAAATCCAAAGCGGAAACTCACTTTGAACAGTTATTAGAACTTGAGCAAACATATTGCCAAACTGAACCTTATCTTAATTTAGCAAGATATATATTAGTTACTGCAAAAAATAAAATAAATTCGTAAATAAATCCGCTCTCACTCATGCTTTTTTAAATGATTACTCGAAAATTTTGCTATAAATCGGTATTATAAGCAGATTAATTTTTTGGTTAAGGAAAATAAGCATGATTGTTGTAACAGGCGGTGCCGGATTTATAGGTAGTAATATTGTTAAAGGTTTGAATGATCTTGGGCACAAAGACATTTTAGTTGTCGATGATTTAACGGATGGCACTAAATTTGCCAATTTGGCTGATCTAGATATTGCCGATTATATGGATAAAGACGAATTTATCTCTGCCGCCATCTCAGGGGAAGATATGGATATTGAAGCCGTATTTCATCAAGGTGCTTGCTCGTCAACCACAGAATGGGATGGTAAATTTATGATGGAAAACAATTATGACTATTCAAAGGACTTATTGCATTATTGTTTAGACTTCAACATTCCATTTTTATATGCATCATCAGCTGCGACGTATGGCGGACGCAGTGATAACTTTATTGAAGATCGTACTTACGAAAAACCTTTAAATGTTTATGGTTATTCTAAATTCTTATTTGACCAATACGTAAGACAACTATTACCCCAAGCTAACTCACCAGTTTGCGGATTCCGTTATTTTAATGTCTATGGCCCCCGCGAATCGCACAAAGGCAGCATGGCAAGTGTTGCATTTCATTTAAATGAACAGATTAACAAAGGTGAAAAACCGAAGCTGTTTGCTGGCAGTGAGAATTTTAAGCGTGACTTTATTTATGTTGGTGATGTCGTTGCGGTCAATTTGTGGTTCTGGAAAAACAAAATCTCGGGCATTTATAACTGTGGAACAGGTCGAGCAGAATCCTTTCAAGCCGTTGCTGATGCAGTACTTAACTACCATAAAAAAGGCGAAATTGATTATATTCCTTTCCCTGATCATCTAAAAGGACGCTATCAAAGCTATACCCAAGCTGATCTGACTAAATTTAGACAAACAACATGTTCAATCGAATTTAAAACCGTTGCAGAAGGCACTGCTGAATATATGAAATGGCTAAATGAACAATAAAACGGAATTAATTAAATGAAAACACTCATTATTGGTCCTTCATGGGTTGGCGATATGATGATGTCGCAAAGTCTGTATCGTACATTAAAACAACTTGATTCTAATAACCAAATTGATGTTTTAGCACCTGCTTGGTGTCGAGCGCTGTTAAATAAAATGCCAGAAGTGAATCAAGCAATTGCAATGCCATTAGGGCATGGTGAGTTTGCTTTAGCAAAACGTCACGAAATAGGAAAATCACTACGTGATAGCCATTATGATCAAGCAATTGTTTTACCTAACTCATTTAAATCCGCATTAATCCCATTTTTTGCAAAAGTATCTAAACGCACAGGTTGGAAAGGCGAAATGCGTTATGGATTATTAAATGATATACGAAAACTTGATAAGCAGGCTTTTCCGCTAATGGTTGAACGCTATGTTGCACTTGCTTATCCTAAAGATCAAATTCACTCGGCATCGGACTTACCACAGCCTCTGTTATGGCCTAAACTCAATGTTGAACAAGATGAAATAACGCAAGCACTTTCAACTTTTACAATTGCACAAGATAAACCATTAATTGGCTTTTGCCCAGGTGCTGAATTTGGCCCAGCAAAACGTTGGCCAGATTATCATTACGCAGCTCTTGCCGATATGCTAGTTCAACAACATGCTAAAATTATTATTTTTGGTTCCGTAAAAGATCGCAACGTTGGTGAACAGATTATTGCAAAAATGACACATGGCGATCAATGTATTAACTTAGCTGGACAAACCCAATTAGAACAAGCAGTGAGTTTAATTGCCGCTTGTAAAGCGATTGTTACTAATGATTCCGGATTAATGCATGTTGCTGCTGCATTAGATAGACCACTGGTGGCACTTTATGGACCAAGTAGCCCTGATTTCACACCACCATTATCAAATAAAGCCGAAGTTATTCGTCTAATTACTGGCTACCAACGTGTGCGCCAGGGGGATGCTGAACAGGGCTATCATCAAAGCTTAATTGATATTAAACCTGATAACGTATTTGAAACATTAATGAAACTCATTATGCGTTGTGAAAAGAGTAATGGATAATGCGTGTACTAGTTGTTAAAACATCATCCATGGGGGATGTACTTCATACTTTACCAGCATTAACTGATGCTGCCAACAACTTAGCAAATATAACTTTTGATTGGGTAGTAGAAGAAAATTTTACCCAAATACCCAGTTGGCACTATGCAGTAAATAAAGTTATCCCCGTTGCAATAAGACGCTGGCGAAAAAGCTGGTTTTCCAAAACAACTCGCCAAGAACATCATGAGTTTATTCAGACCTTAAGACAACAACAATATGATGTGATTATTGATGCGCAAGGACTTATTAAAAGTGCATTTCTTATTACTCGTAAGGCTCAAGGCATTAAGCACGGTTTGGATCGAAAAAGCATCAAAGAGCCCATTGCCAGTTGGTTTTATGATGTAAAACACAATGTACCCAAACAGATGCATGCCATTGAGCGCATTAGATTACTATTTGCGCAAAGCCTACAGTACAAGTTACCTAATTCAATGGGTGATTATGCCATTGCGCGTCACTTTTTATCTTCACTACCTAGTGATAATCAGCAGTATCTGATTTTTTTACACGCAACAACACGCGATGAAAAACATTGGAGTGAAGACGCTTGGCGAAAATTAATTAAATTAATTGAACCAACTGGATTAAAAATAAAATTACCTTGGGGAGCCCCACATGAACAAGCACGCGCAATTCGCCTAGCTCAAGGATTTAAACATGTCGAAGTACTCCCCAAATGTCCACTTTCTGACATAGCAACCATTATTGCTGGAGCAAAAGCGGTTGTTTCGGTTGATACAGGACTAAGTCACCTAACTGCTGCATTAGATCGTCCCAATATTACTTTATTTGGCAAAACTGATCCTAAACTAATCGGAGGATATGGAAAAAATCAATTCAGCATTATCTCAAATGAAAAAAGTATGCAAACCATTCAAGTCGAACAAGTTTATCAACAATTAGCTAACTTTTTATAAATTAATCAAAAGGAAAGTATGCAATGAATAAATATAGCGAACTTATTTGCGAAAAATACGCACAAATTGGCAGTAATGATCTGGGTTATATTGAAGATGCCTTAGGGGCTGTCATGCAAGTGTTGGACGATATTGTTCGTAACGAACACGTACCACAAGAACTAAAAGATAAAGCTGCTTATGCAGCAGCTAATTTATTGATCAGCGATTTTGATGTTAAATAGCCGTTGGTAAATTAATAATAAATCTCGTAGATTGCTCATCGGATTGAGCATAAATTGAGCCTTTATGCGTTTCAACAATGGATTTTACGATCGCAAGCCCTATGCCTGTACCAGAACTATCATTACCATTACGGTGGCGTGATTCATCAACCCGATAAAACCGATCAAAAAGATGTGGTAAATGTTTACTATCAATTTTTTTACCCGGATTAGCAATAATGATCCTAATGCGTTTTTCACTAACTTGACTTAAAGTTATAGTGATAATTTGGTTTTCTGGTGTATAACGAATCGCATTGGATAAAATATTACTAATTGCTCGCCCTAACATAATTTTATCCCCTTGAATATGGGAACAGTTACCTTCAAGGTTAAAGATGATATTTTTCTCATCAGTAAGTGGTTCAAAATACTCACACATCATTGTGATCATATTATGTAAATCAATATCAATTAAATTGGGTACCAATTGACGATTATCTGCTTGCGCTAAAAATAGCATGTCAGAAATCATCTGCGACATTTTTTCGTATTCCTCTAAATTAGAATATAAAATCTCGCGATACTCATTTGTCGATCGAGCATTACTCAGCACAATTTGCGTTTGTGTTGTCAGATTAGTAATGGGGGTTCGCATTTCATGAGCAATATCGGCAGTAAAATTACGTTGACGTTGAAACACATCTTCCATTCGATTAAGCATATCATTAAATGCTTTCACTAAGCTGACGTATTTAATAGGCACTAAAGAAGTAGGAATTCGGTAATTCAAACTTTTAAGATTAATTTTCTCGATCTTTTTAATCAATCGATTAATTGGTTTTTGGGTAAAATAGATACTAATAAAAGAGCCAATTAATGCCAAAATACAAGCAATACCAATGAGTAATCCTAAACCATCGTGTAGTCGCTGAATAAATTCAAGATATAAATCACGCCCAACAGCAGCTATGGTAGTATATTGTTTTCCATTTTCAATAACTACGCGTGATACCGCAACTCGATACGACGCTTTATCTTGATTCCAAATATCAGTGTTATGATTTTTAATCATAGTTTCAAAATCAATCTGAGTTTTAGCAACTGCTAAATTTGGTCCACGAGTTCGATAGACAATTTTACCTGCATCATCGATGATATAAATAAATAAACGATGGTGCCCAGTTAAAATTAATAACAAATTTTGAATAAATTCGTCACGATTATCGTCTGGAGAATAATAGACAAGTTCACGTTCAATAGAGTCAATAACCGAATTCAGTTCAGACACATTTTGTTGAATTGAGAATTTTTCAAAAGAACGTTCAATTAAAAAACTGAAACAGTAAAGCAAGCCGCAGGTTAATAAACAAACAATAAGAGGCAAACGAAACGAGATTAATTTATTCGGCTTCATCCAAGACATCTAATTTATATCCCATTCCGCGTACTGTGTGAATTAATTTTGGTTCAAAACCGGCATCTATTTTATTACGTAATCGTCGAATGGCAACATCAATCACATTAGTATCACTATCAAAATTCATATCCCAAACTTGAGAAGCAATTAACGAACGAGGTAATACTTCACCAGGATAACGTAAAAAATACTCTAATAATAAAAACTCTTTATTGGTTAAATCTATACGCTTATCCCCACGTATCACCATCCGTTTAGGTAAATCCATCACCAGATCAGCAATGCTCAATTGTGAATTATTGACCTGAGGAACGTTACGTCGAAGCATAGATTTAACTCGCGCTAACAATTCAGCAAACGAAAAAGGTTTTACTAGATAATCATCTGCACCTAAGTTAAGACCTTTTACTTTATCTTCTACACTACCCATTGCAGTAAGTAACATAATTTGGGTATCTTTACCTGCTTCACGAAGCGACTGAACAATTTTCCAACCAACAATATCTGGCAACATGACATCTAAAATGATTAAATCATAATCTTCAGTCATGGCTCGATGATAACCATCAAGACCATTGTTTGTTAGATCAACAACAAATCCAGATTCAACTAGCCCTTGGCGTAAATACTCACCTGTTTTTTGCTCATCTTCAACTACTAACAATTTCATATTTAATACTTCCTTTGCTATTTGTTTGGTTGTCGAAATTGCATAATACCTCTATAGAATAAGTGATGGACAGCAAACCAATCATGATACCTTGATGACCATTTTGTAATGTTAATGTCATCAATAAGTTGGTTTTTATTTGCTATAGTAGCTACACAATGATTCATGAAGCTAGACATTATTGTTTCATTGTTTTATTTCCTTTCATCCATTCCTTGCAATTTAATGCAACCCTAGTTATCTAGGGTTTTTTTTATTATAAATCTATATAAGTTTACATATATATTTGAAACAATAAGTTGTTAGATATAAATATGAATATATTTTAGCAAAAATATCCTATATTGAATATCATATCCTATTACTTTTTATACAATACAACACCCGTTTCGATATGTTCGGTATAAGGAAATTGATCAAACATAGCAAAATGTTGGATTGAATGAGTCTTAGTCAGCAGCTGCAAATTGTCGCGCAGTGTATAAGGATTACATGAAATATAAATAATGGTTTTATAGGATTTTAATATATCAATAGTATTTAAATCCAATCCCCCACGTGGTGGATCAACAAGTACCGTATCACACTGATAATCATCCAAATTAATTCCTTTTAGACGATTAAACTCGCGTTCTTTTTTTATTGCGCAGGTAAATTCTTCGGCCGATAACCGTATAATAATAAGATTATCAACGCTATTAACAGCAATATTATGCTGAGCTGAATAAACCGATGCTTTGGCTATTTCAGTTGCCAATACTTTGCGGAAGTTTTGTGCCAGTGCGATTGAAAAGTTACCATTGCCACAGTAAAACTCAAGTAAATCGCCTGACGAGTTCTTCGTGACTGAGACAGCCCACTGTAGCATTTTAATATTTACCTCAGCATTAGGTTGGGTAAAACTGTTTTCGACTTGACGATAAATAAACGTCTTATCCATTACTGGCAAAACTTCATCAACATAATCAACATCAATTGCAATTTTTTGATTACTAGCGCGCCCTATAATATTGGCAACTATGCCCTGCTCAGCTAATTGCAATTTTAATTTTTTTGCTTCAATGATCCATTCTTCACTTAATTTTTTGTGATACAAAAGCGTAATTAATAACTGACCACTTAACGTCGAAAAATAATCGATTTGAAACAATAAATGACGAAGTAACTGATTATGTCGTAACAAAGGCAAAATAGCTTGCATAGCTTGATTAATGCGTTTAGTTGCGATAGGAAATTCATCAATCCGTATCCGCTTTTTTGACTGTTTATCATACATAATATGATAAAGGTCTTCACCATCATGCCAGATTCTAAACTCAACACGCATACGATAATGGCTAATAGGCGATGAATATACTGCTAATTCGGGAAGTGTAAAGTCTGATAATATTGCTTTTAAATTATCTACTTTTTTTGCTAATTGTTGATTATAGTTATCATTCGAAAAATATTCAGTCATAGTCATTATCTGATGGTTATTCAAGAAGTATCATTCAATATCGAATTGAAAATCAGCTATAAAAAGGCTCTCATTATACGAGTTTAGTAATTTAAGATCAGCTATATTACATAGAATTATTATGTGTATCATCAATTCGCAACTAATTTTATCACAAACAACCAATGATGATAAGTTTTGCTAAAATAAAGCATCTAGTTTTTTGGCATAAGGCATGCAAACTGCCTTGACATCATAACAACTAATCTACAACTCAGTACCCTATACAGAACAAATAAAATACAATACGTTTTTATTTGCAGTTATTAAAGATTGTAGTTATAACGATTGTCGTTATAATGTGTTTTATAATTTTAGATAAAAAGATAACTATGACAGCACACACTTTTTCTGATTTAGAATTAGATGATATTTTAATTCACAATCTTCAAATTCAAAATATAAATACCCCAACAGTAATTCAAGCACAAACCATTCCCGTTGCTTTAGATGGCAAAGATATTTTAGGTTCAGCACCAACAGGTACGGGTAAAACACTGGCTTTTTTAATCCCTGCCGTACAACACTTATTGGACTTCCCACGTCGTAAACCTGGTCCCCCACGCATTTTGATATTAACACCAACACGTGAGCTTGCTATGCAAATTGCCGAACAAGCCAAATTATTAACAGAATCGACACATTTAAGCATTGCAACTATTACCGGCGGTGTTGCATATATGAATCACGCCGAAGTATTTAGCAAAAATCAAGATATTGTTATTGCCACAACCGGACGTTTATTACAGTATATAAAAGAAGAGAATTTTGATTGTCGAGCGGTTGAAATGTTGATTTTAGATGAAGCGGATCGCATGCTAGACATGGGCTTTTCGCAAGATGTTGAAACCATATCAGCCGAAACTCGCTGGCGTAAGCAAACCTTATTATTCTCAGCTACACTTGAAGGCGAAGGACTACATAATTTTGCCAGTCGAATTTTGAATGCACCAATCGAAATCAACGCCGACCCATCGCGTAAAGAACGCAAAAAGATCTTACAATTTTATTATCGTGCTGACGATCTAACTCATAAAGTAGCACTGCTTACTCACTTGTTAAAACAAGAAGAATTTAAAAAAACAATTGTATTTGTTCGTAAACGTGAACGTGTGCACGAATTAGTTAGTCTGCTGCATCAAGCTGGCATACATAGTTGCTACTTAGAAGGCGAAATGGTACAAGCAAAACGCAACGAAGCAATCAAAAGAATCAGTAATAATACAGTTAATGTATTGATTGCAACCGATGTTGCTGCGCGTGGAATTGATATTGATGATATCTCCCATGTTATTAACTTTGATGCCCCAAAAACCGCCGATGTTTACTTGCACCGCATTGGGCGCACAGCTCGCGCTGGGAAAAAAGGCACTGCAATAACACTAGTCGAAGCACATGATAACGAATTACTGCAAAAAATTGAGCGTTACATTCAAGAACCGATCAAATTAAGAACAATTGACGAATTGCGTCCTAAAACGAAAGCGCCAAAACCAGCAACTAAGAAAAAGCCTTCACAAAAGGCAAAATTAAAAAACGCCAACAAAAAAGAAGATATCAAAAAGAAAAAAGTAAAGCAACGCCATCGTGATACTAAAAATAAAGGCAAACCGAAAAGATCAATTACTAATTCCAAACAATAGTTAGGCATTTAATAGCTAAAACTTATGATATCGATTGTTCATAACAACTTGGACAATAGGTTTTAATTGCTATAATGCTACGCAACGTGAATTGCACTTAACTAGAAAGGAGAAATACTATGACATTAGTCACTCGCAAAGCACCAGATTTTACATCAGCAGCGGTTTTAGGCACTGGTGAAATTGTTAACAATTTCAATTTATCACAACATATTAACGGTAAATATGCTGTGGTATTCTTTTGGCCAATGGATTTCACTTTTGTTTGCCCATCAGAAATTATCGCTTTTGATCACCGTTTAGAAGAGTTTAAAAAACGTGGCGTTGAAGTAATTGGTGTTTCAATGGACTCAGAATACGTACATAATGCATGGCGTAATACCCCACAAGATAAAGGCGGTATTGGTGAAGTTAAGTTCCCAATTGTTGCCGATATCAAACATTCAATTATGCAAGCTTATGGTGTTGAGCATCCTGAAGCCGGTGTCGCACTACGTGCTTCATTCTTTATTGATAAATCAGGTATTGTACGCCACGAAACAATTAACGATTTACCAATTGGACGCAACATCGATGAGATGATTCGTATTGTTGATGCATTCCAGTTCCACGAAGAACATGGTGAAGTTTGCCCTGCACAATGGACAAAAGGTAAAAAAGGCATGAAAGCAAATCCAAACGGTGTTGCTAGTTTCTTAAAAGAGCATGCTAGCGAAATTTAATTTTTTATTTATCCTTATCATATTATTTTACGCTTTGCGTTGCCGGAGTTTATCTCCGGTTTTTTATTTTAAGCTTAGTTCTTAACAGTTCACAAAGTAACATGTAAACCAATAACACCAATAATAATAATGGTAAGTCCAAATAAACGTGAAAAGTTTTTAGGTTCATTAAATAACAACATACTTGCTAACACCGCCCCTGATGTGCCAAGACCCACCCAAACAGGATAGACAATACTTAAGTCAAGATAATGGAGCGACAAATAAAAAAGTACAAAAGAAACAAAAAATCCTCCCCAATATAATACAAATCTAAATAGGCTTTTTTTCTCAGCATATAACTTAAGTCCAATCGCTCCAATTACTTCAAAAACTGATGCAATTAATATTAATAGCCATCCCATGATCAAAATTGTCCTTTATTATATAATATCAACTGTCCGCACGTTTTAGCTGTACAACACCAATGATAATTATCACTACAAAAAAAAGTTGAATTAATTTAATCTCTTTATCAAAAAATAATATATCAATCATTGTTGCGCCAACTGCACCAACACCCGAAAAGATGGCATAAACGGTTCCTGTGGGAATTGTCTTGCAAGCATTAGTCAAAAGCGTAAAATCAATAATAATGAGTGACACAATAATAACCCATTGCCAAAGCTCGGTTGCGATACTAAATCCCAAAATCCAACACAATTCAAAAAAGCAAGTCAACACCACAAATGCCCACTCTCTATTAACGCTAAACATAGCTACCTCGCTTTTGATAATTTATTTTGTGCCATAATCAATTTTTTGCTGCAAATTTTTTTAATATAATGCTTGATTTTGCTCTATTGCCGATAAGCAACGACAAAACAAAAGATGGTTCGCAAATGGAAAATTTGCCACCAAAAGATCTTAATAGTTAAATATTCCTAACCATTAAATAAAAAAGCCTGATGCTTATAATACACCTTCACCATTTTATGCTTATTTTTCAAATAAGTAGTTAATTCTATAATGAAGAAATCTAAATGGCAAGAACAAAATTGTATACATCAATATTTAACAGTTTATCTAAATTAGCTTCTCCTTTATATCGTGTTGCCTTGGAAGGAACCTCTGTGATGCATCGCCATAATTAATACCTAAAGTTATTTTAAAGCGTTCGTTTCTACAGGTTAAGGGAACGAATTGTTTTAATCAGGATTTTTTAGCACGTTCTAAATGGTCAGACGCTGACCATTTAGAACATTTAACCAAATCGGTGACAATTATTTTCATTTATGATGTATCACCCTATCTCTTTTCTGCCATAAAATGTTGGTTTTGTTATATGTATATTCATTACCGTAGTTTTCAAATTACGGTTAATAATACTAATAATTTCCACACACAGTTATCATATCAAGTGGCTAACCATATACCCATTCACTATTAACCTAGCGCGATACGACTAAATCGAATTACATGGATTTACGATACTCAACAATATCTTCAATAGTCACCACTGGCATGTTGTATTGTTTAGCAAAATTAACCACCTCTGGTGCTCTTGCCATGGTGCCATCATCATTTGTTAATTCACACAGTACGGCAGCGGGTTTTAAGCCTGCTAACGTGACTAAATCAATTGATGCTTCGGTATGTCCACGACGAACTAAAACACCGCCCTCTTTAGCAACTAAAGGAAACACATGCCCCGGATGATTAAGATCGCTCGGCTTTGCATTGTCATTCACCGCAGCTTTAATAGTTGTAACGCGATCAGCAGCCGATACACCAGTTGTAACTCCATTAGCGGCTTCAATCGAAATAGTAAATGCTGTATTGTTTTTGCTGGTATTATTTTCCACCATCATTGGCAAATCTAACTCTTCACAACGTTTGTGTGGTAAACATAAACAAACAATACCACTGCCGTAACGAATCGTCAGCGCCATTTGCTGGCTAGTGATGGACTCGGCAGCCCAAATAATATCGCCTTCGTTTTCACGATCTTCATCATCTAAAACAAGTACCCCTTGACCGGCTTGAATTGATGCAATCGCTTTTTCGACACGTTCAATGGGGGTTCCAAATTCATGTAAATTAAACTGATTCATGGTAAATACCTATATATTTTTTAACTTGCTCATTTCATTATTTACTTAATTAAATTTAAATAGCTATTTAGCTATCAATTTAGTTAAGTATAAATAAAATACCAGAATCAGGGCAGTGCTTGACCTGCGTGACTTTGCCTTTCAGCAAATATAGGAAAGATAAGCAACTCTCTTTTATCCAGACTTTAACTGTCGGCTTTGGAATTTCACCAAATCTGCTTGTCCTTAATCTAAAAAACCTAACCAAGCAATACGAACAATTGCCGCAGATAAATAACAATTTAGATTAAGCGCTCGTGGGCTATACCACCGGTGGGGACTTACACCCCGCCCTGAGAATTTTGCCAAAAAAATTGACTAGTCACACTATAATACAAAATGACTAAAAAGACACGGAGATTTTAAAACGAAATATTGCCACAAAGTGCGGCAATATTTATTATAAAGGAAAGGTTTAATGCATACGCGTTTCGTTAATGCGGCGGCGCTCTGCATTACGCATCCACAACCACGAAACAAAACCAATAATACCAACAATTAATAATATAATTGTGGCTAAAGCATTGATCTGAGGATCAACTCCTAAACGCACTTTTGAAAATATCAATTTAGGTAACGTCATAGCGCCGGGTCCAGTTACAAAATTAGCAATAACCACATCATCAAGTGATAATGTAAATGCTAAAAGCCAACCAGACACTAATGCCGGTGCAATCATTGGCAACGTAATGATAAAAAAGACCTTCAAGGGATTTGCACCAAGATCTAATGCTGCTTCCTCAATTGACTTATCTAATTCGCGTAACCTAGCACTAATTACCACTGTCACATAGGCAGTACAAAATGTAGCATGAGCCATCCATATAGTGATAGCACCACGATCTTTTGGCCACCCAAGTACCTGTCCCATTCCCACAAATAACAATAACAAAGCCAAACCAGTAATAACATCAGGCATAACTAGTGGTGCAGTTGTCATAAAAGAAAATAGATTAGAACCGCGGAATCGTCTAAAACGAATTACCGCATAAGCTGCTAATGTCCCAAGCACAACCGCAAAAGTTGCAGCACCTGCCGCAATCGACAAGCTCAGCCCAACGGCTTTAAGTAATGTTTCGTTATGAATTAGCTCAAAATACCATTTGATTGAAAAATCCGCCCAAACTGTCACCAAACGGGAACTATTAAACGAATATACAATCAAAATAATCATTGGGATATATAAAAACGAAAATACTACCAAAAAGATAAGTCCTTTCAAACATCGAAAAAACAGCGCAATAGTAACTAAAGCCGTCATTATGAAACTAAAAATAAAACAGTTGCAATAAAAGCTCCATTCTCCCAAAAGTGCAAGTCCCGATGACGAAATCAAAACACTCAATAAAATCGCACCAAGCAATGACGAAAAAAATACAATCAGAGCCGATCGCATGATAATAGGCAAATTGTTCATCTATTTACCTCCCATTTGTCGATTTTGGAATTTATTGAAATAATAAATTGGTACAATTAGGATCATCAACATCACACTAGCAACCGCTGATGCTGCTGGCCAGTCATGATTGTTAAAGAACTCAGTCCAAAGCTGTGTACCAATCATAATTCCCTCTGAAGGACCTAATAATTCAGGAATAACATACTCACCTACAGCAGGAATAAACACCAACATGCCACCAGCAATAACCCCATTTTTGGTTAACGGCACAATGATATTAAAAAATGTCTTAATCGGTTTACACCCTAAGTCTAATGCGGCTTCGATTAACGTTGAATCGACCTTACTTAACGATGTATAAATTGGTAATACCACAAATGGTAAATAAGAATAAACAATACCAATATATACAGCAAAATAGGTTTTCATAATAATCAAAGGCTGATCGATCACGCCTAACCACATTAAAAAGTGATTTAATAAACCATTGGGATTTAAAATACCAATCCACGCGTAAACACGAATTAAAAACGATGTCCATGAAGGTAAAATAATCAGTAACAATAAAATGTTACGAGTTGACTGTTTACATTGAGAAATAGCCCAAGCCAACGGATAACCAATCAAAATACAAAGCACAGTTGAAATCGCTGCAATCTTAAGCGATTGCAAATACGAATCAATATAAATTGTGTCGCTGATGAGATTTAAATAATTACCAAAATTTAACGTAATATTAAGCAAACCGTCTTCATAACTTAATAAATCGGTATATGGTGGTACAGCTAAGGCAATTTCAGAAAAACTGATCCTAAATACAATTAAAAATGGCAATAAAAATAGCAATAGCATCCATAAATATGGAATTGCAATGACAATTAACCGCCCATAAAGTGTCATCAGATCGGCTTGAGATCGTTGTTGTTGCATTTTTTTATAAGCAAAATAAACTGCCACAAGTCCTGCAGGCACAAATAATATACTGCCTGCAATAATCAGCCGATAAGCAAACTTAGATGGCCTATAATTTGCTAAATATAAGCCTAAGCATGACAATAGAAAACTTAATGTCATTGCGGTAAATAGCGCATCTAAAAATAAGTTATCAAACGCCCCTGTTGTTGCAAAACGCAAATAAACATTGAGCAACACAAATGCATTTAACAACAATCCTAATACAATGGATCGCATTATGATATCCTCTTATGTTTATTCGGTAAGCACAACACAACTATCGACTTCCCAACTTAGATTAACTATATCACCCCAAGTTGGCATCCCCTTACGATAACGGTACTCATTTTGCAATTGAGCTATAATTATTTGCCCACTTGGTAATTTAACGTGATAAATAGACAAGTCACCTAAATAAGCGATTTCGACCACTTCACCAGATGCAACGTTATAGCTCTGTTCTGGAATTTCGTCACATAGCCTAATTTTTTCAGGGCGCAAGGCAACTTTAATTGGCACACCTTCCACCGCGGGTGAATCATAATCCACTTTCAATGGATGTTTGATTGTAGGGCAACTCAAAATCAGACCATCTTCTAATGTTTCTTGCAAGATACCGTCAAAAATATTAACCGAACCAATAAACTCGGCACTATAACGGCTATTTGGATGTTCATAAAGTTCTTCAGGCTCACCAATTTGTACAAATTGACCTTTATTCATAATAGCAATACGGCCAGCCATGGTCATGGCTTCTTCTTGATCATGCGTAACCATAACACAAGTTGCTCCCACTTGTTCTAAAATGCTTACCACTTCAAGTTGCATCCGATCACGAAGTTGTTTATCAAGAGCCCCCATAGGCTCATCAAGTAACAATAATTTTGGTCGTTTGGCTAAACTTCTGGCTAAAGCAACGCGTTGGCGCTGACCACCTGATAGTTGATGTGGTTTACGTTTGCCAAATTGTTCCATGTGTACAAGCGCTAGCATTTCTTCAACGCGTTGTTTGATTTCGTTATGATTTAATTTATCTTGTTTTAAACCAAAGGCAATATTTTGCTCAACCGTCATGTGAGGAAATAAAGCATACGATTGAAACATCATATTAATTGGGCGATCATAAGGTGGAACTTGTGATAAATCTTTACCATCAAGAATTATTTGCCCCGACGTAGGCTGCTCAAAACCAGCAAGCATACGCAGTAAGGTTGATTTACCACTTCCCGATGCTCCCAACAAGGCAAAGATTTCTCCAGTATAGATAGTCAAATTGACATCATCAACGGCATAATAATCATCATTAAAAACTTTAGTTAAATTTTTGATCTCCAACAATGGAGTTATCATCTTTTTTTTAGGCTGTACCTGATTTGTTGTTTTATCGTTCACTCTTTTTTCCTCATAACAACAAGCCAAAAAAACGAGACGGAAAGACTAAATAGCCTCTCCGTCTTGAATTATTATTTAAAACTCGATATACAAAATATCGATTATTTTCCCGTTTTAAGTTTAGTCCATGTACGGGTAATTACCCGTTCAAGTTTAGGATTTTTTACTTGTAAAGTGAAGAGTTTTTTCATCACTTCTGGTTTTGGATAAACCGCTGGATCATCTTTCACTTCTGGTTTTACAAATTTGTCGTTGGCTTCTTTATTGGCGCTTGCAAAGTTAACATCGTTAGTCACTTGCGCAGCAATTTCAGGTTTCATAACAAAATTTAAAAACTCGTGAGCTTCGTCAGGGTTTGCTGAATCTTTTGGAATAGCAAAGGTATCAAAAAAGACTAATGCACCTTCTTTGGGTATTTGATAGCCAATATGCACGCCGTTTTTCGCTTCATTCGCTCTATCACGTGATTGCAAAATATCGCCCGACCAACCTAAAATCACACAAATATCGCCATTGGCTAAATCAGTAATATATTGTGAAGAATGAAAATAACGAATATTTGGGCGTACCTTTTCTAACAGTTCATAAGCGACGCCTGTGTAGTCCTTCGCATCGGTACTATTTGGATCTTTACCTAAATATTGAAGTGCGCTAGCAAAGATTTCGGTAGGTGCATCTAAAAACGCAACACCACAATCTTTTAATTTTTCCATATTTTCAGGTTTAAATACTAAATCCCAGCTATCAACCGGCGCATCATCACCTAAGCGCTCTTTAACTTTATCAATGTTATAACCGATACCAGTTGTCATCCACACATAAGGAATAGCATATTTATTATCGGGATCGTGCGTTGCCATTAATTTCATTAAATTTGGATCTAAGTTTTTCCAGTTAGGTAATTTACTTTTATCTAATGGAAGATAGATATCAGATTTAATCTGTCTAGCTAAAAAGCTATCTGAAGGAGAAACCACGTCAAAGCCAGAATGACCGGCCATTAATTTACCTTCAAGCGCTTCGTTTGAATCATAAACATCATAAACCAGTTTAATACCAGTCGATTTTTCAAAATCTGAAATAGTATTAGAACCAATTTGACCTGCCCAATTGTAAAAATGCACAACACGATCTTTAGCAATAGCAGATTGAGATAACGCTAGTGAAACACCAGCCACGATTGAAAGAATTGTTTTACGTTGAGTAAACATGCTCACCACTTCTCCTCTAGTTGTAGGGATATTACATGTTAGACACAAGCCCATTGCAAAGACACAACGGACCCCCAAATTTTGCTATCGGCGTTGTTAATAATGATATCAATTAACAATATAACGAACAGTTAGCGAAACCGAGGTAATCAGGCAATCACAAGTCATTAATAAAATTAATGAACAAGTAGAGCTAACCTTGCATTACGAGGGATAAAATACCTTTTTTTTGAAATATGTCCACTTAAAAAATCAAATATTAAAAGTTTAGGTATTGAGTGACTATATTTTAGCCACTCAAGGAGTAAGTAACAACCAATTACCAATTAATTAACGCGATTATTCGACGCTAGCTTGCATGATTTTAGTATTTGGTTGCCAAACACGATATTTAACTTGCAAATCGTTTGGCACATAAAAAACTAACGGCATACTGCTGTTATAATTAAACAAACCTAAATTATGGTTAATTGTCACAAATCGATTTTTACTGCTACCTTCAGGGCAAGCCATTAATGTCGAAATATTACCAACAGTTCTTTCAACCACATAATAAGAGTATCCCCAACCTTTAAGCTCTTCTTGCTTAACTACACCGCCTAAATTATGTAAATTACAATCCACATTCATCTCTTTACCAATGATCACTTCAACTTTTGCATTATTTTCGTTAGCAATAGTTGGCAAATGAATAGCATAACGAGTAAAACCAGCTTGAGCTGTTGGAAATGGTGCTGTATCATTAGCATTTTGCGCAACTGGTGGCAGTTTTTGTGAATTTGCACACGCCGTCAATGTCACACCTAATAATGTTAATAAAAGTAATTTTTTCATTTCAAATCTCCACTAAAATAATTAATCATAAACACCATCGTATTAATTTTGATTGATAATACGTATAATAACGCCCTCTAGATTAATAAATATGGTACAAAAATGCCAGCAGAAAAATATACTTCTGATTTACTTAAATTGATTTTAAACCTGTTAATTATTGGGTTGCTAATCATTATTACCTATCGTGTTATTGAAGTTTTCTTATTCGGATTCTTCTGGGCAGTGATGGTGGTGATTACTACTTGGCCATTAATGATAAAAATTCAACATAAACTGTTTAATAAACGTTGGCTATCATTACTAGTAATGGCTCTGATATTGGCATTTGTTTGTATTATACCTTTTATATTAATTATTAGTTCTGTAGCACAAAATGGTCACTACCTTATTGAATGGGCAAGAACGCTATCGCATCAAAAACTACCAACGCTTGACTGGCTGGAGAGTATACCGGCATTTGGTTCTGAAATACATCAAAATTGGTTAAACCTAATTCAAACAGATGGTTCTAATTTAGTTTCAAGCATACAGCCTTATGTAGGCACCATGATAGGCTGGCTACTTGAACAAGCCACCAATATTGGTATATTTATCTTTCATGCAGGTGTAATGATTATTTTTAGCCTACTGCTCTTTTTAAAAGGCGAAAGCATTACCAAATACGTCTACCTATTAGCTAACAGATTATCAAAACAATATGGTAAAACCACTGTCACGTTAGCGGGACAATCCATTCGCGCAGTCGCACTTGGCGTTGTGGTTACCGCCATTACCTTAGCCTTAATTGGTGGATTAAGTTTTATATTAACCAGCATGCCGTTACCGGGCGTACTGACGCTAATCTTATTTATTTGCTGTGTTGCACAAATTGGTCCTGTAGTTGTTATGCTTGGGTGCATTTTTTGGCAATTTTGGGCCGGCAACACTATTGCCGGTATTATATTAATTGTTGTGGCAATCATCTTAACCACGTTAGATAGCGTCATGCGAGCTTACTTGATAAAAAAAGGTGCCAATTTACCATTTTTACTCATATTATTTGGGGTGATTGGTGGTCTACTTGGCTTTGGCATAATGGGGCTATTTATTGGACCTGTGGTACTCGCATTAACTTACAAAATAATTCAAACATGGGTTGATGAACAATCTTAAACAATTTATTATCACCCGGTAATTAAGCATAAACAAGTTGCTAACGGCTTGGTGCGGCGTAATATAGCGTTATTAGTACGTAACAATCTAAAAACAATTTTGCAAAAATGCACACAATTTAAAAGGAGTGTTATTTTTACTGGTATTATTTACGTTACGTTAGATAATCACTACTCTAAAGTAACTAACCAGTTATAATGATAAATAAACCATGAGAATACCATTTATAAAATACAATCATCAAAAACATCTTGATGAATTAGCTAAAATTCATCAAGATGCTGAACAATATCATATATACTCGAATCCTAAGGCGTATCGATTAGCTTTAATTGAAAGTATAAAAAAAGCCCAGCGCCGTATTTATATTGTTGCACTTTATCTTGAACAAGATGAAGCAGGTCAAGAAATTCTTAACGAGCTTTATCAAATCAAACAGCAACGCCCAAATTTAGATATTAAAATATTTGTTGACTGGCACCGCGCTCAGCGAGGACGAATTGGCGAAGATAAAGCCCATACCAACGCCAATTATTATTACCAATTAACACAGCAAAACCCAGATATTGATATTCCTATTTATGGTGTGCCAGTTAATCGTCGAGAGATACTGGGCGTACTACATCTTAAAGGCTTTATTATTGATGACACTGTCATTTACAGTGGTGCGAGCATTAATAACGTTTACTTACATAAACGTGATAAATATCGTTATGATCGTTATCATTTTATAACTAACCGATTATTAGCTGACAGCATGGTGCAGTTTATTCACGACCATTTTTTATCATATCAAGCGCTACAACTGCTTAATACTGGCAAGCACAAAACACGCAAACAACTCAAGTCTGAAATCAAAACCCTACGTCAGAATTTAATGGATGCTAGTTATCAATACAGCGCCAATACCGACAACCAAACTTTATCGGTTGCGCCAATTATGGGGCTTGGCCGTAATAATGTATTAAATAAAATCATCCATCATCTCATTAATGTAACCGAACAAAAAGCCATCTTTTGCACGCCATATTTTAATTTGCCAGGCATTTTAGTGCGTGATATTATTCGACTACTACGCAAAGGTCGTCAAGTTGAACTAATTATTGGCGACAAAGAGGCCAACGACTTTTATATTCCGCCAGACAAACCTTTTAACATATCGGGTGGACTACCCTATTTATACGAAATCAACTTAAGAAGTTTTATTGAGCGCCTACAATATTTTATTGATAAAGAACAACTTATCATACGCCTATGGAAGGACGAAAATCAAACTTATCACCTTAAAGGCATCTGGATAGACGACAAATGGGCACTTATAACCGGTAACAACCTAAATCCGCGTGCGTGGCGACTTGACCTTGAAAACGGCATATTAATACACGATCCGAAACGAGAATTAAGTGACAAATTCAACCAAGAACTTAACGCTATTCGCCAAAAAACCACATTAGTTACGCACTTTCAGCAAATCCAAGCGAGCCAATTTTATCCAAGCCAAGTCCATAAATTAATAAAACGGCTTAGCCGAATAAAAGTTGATAGAATTATTAAAAGGCTATTATAAGCCCGTTTTGATTAGTCTTTTGCTGAAAAGCCTGAAAAATTTTTAAGAAAAATCTGTCCTGACAAAGTTAACCTCGCCAAGCATCCCTGTTTGGCGCGCGATCTCGCCTATTGTCAGCAAATTCTAACGCCGGATTAATGACAATATCAACCTTTTGAAGTTATGAAAATTGAAATGTTTTTTTCATAAAAAAAGATGAGGTAACAAGTTTATTTTATTTACAATTTTTATTTTTTAAGTCAATCACGTACTTGTAAAGTGATGTTATTTTTGCGGCGGAGCTTTTTCGTACTTTGCAAAGTGCTGACAACGAAGGCCGGCTAGCTCGTAAAACAAGGGATATTTGCCGTGTTTATGCTTTGTCTGGGACAAATCACAAACGGTGTATTAAAACCTAACGACAAATTTTTCAGAAAAAATTTGATCATCTAAGCAAAGCGAAGATAGCTTCGAAGAGGCTAGTATCATGAATGATACGAGTAATTACTAAGGAAATTGCTCAATTTCCTTAGCTCAAATGTTATCACTATTGCTACTTATTTCACTAAAAAGTGACAAAATGTCCAAAAACTAACAGCCTCCCAAAGTTATTAAATAGCATTTTGATTTTATTAAAAATATAAAATAAAAAGAGGGAGGAATCCCTTCTTTTTATGCGCCAGCTCTATAATTAGGTGGCTCTTTGGTAATTAGTACGTCATGTACATGACTTTCTTTCATGCCTGCGCCAGTAATGCGATAAAATTTGGATTTAGTCCTTAATTCATCAATTGTTCCACAACCGGTCAGCCCCATGCAAGATCTTAATCCACCCATTTGCTGGTGAATTATCTCTTTTAATAGACCTTTGTAGGCAATGCGCCCTTCTATTCCTTCTGGTACAAGTTTGTCGGCAGCGTTGTCAGTTTGGAAGTAACGATCAGAAGATCCTTTTGCCATTGCGCCAAGTGAGCCCATCCCACGATATGATTTATATGCTCTACCTTGGAATAGCTCGATTTCGCCAGGAGCTTCTTCGGTCCCGGCAAACATTGATCCAACCATGACACAAGAGGCACCTGCTGCGATGGCTTTAGCTATGTCGCCTGAATAGCGAATTCCGCCATCAGCAATAACAGGAATGTTGTGTTTTTGTGCAACCTCAACAGCGTCCATAATGGCACTAATTTGCGGTACGCCAACGCCAGTTACAATGCGTGTTGTGCAAATTGATCCCGGACCAATTCCCACTTTCACAGCGCTAACGCCTGCATCAATTAAGGCTTTAGCGCCTTCACTAGTAGCTACATTACCACCGATAATTTGTAAATCTGGATAGACTTTTCTTGCTTGGCGAATACGTTCAAGTACGCCTTGTGAATGGCCGTGTGATGAGTCAATCAATAATACATCAACACCCGCTTCAACTAATGCAGCAATGCGTTCTTCGTTCCCTGCTGCTGCACCAACAGCGGCGCCTACGCGTAAGCGACCTTTCTCGTCTTTACAAGCGTTAGGCTTTTGTTCCGCTTTATTGTAATCTTTAACGGTGATCATGCCTTTTAGGTGGAATCGAGCATCAACCACAAGGACTTTTTCAACACGGTGTTCATGCATTTTTTGCAGTACGATTTCACGTTGCTCACCTTCATTTACAGTCACTAACCGTTCTTTTGGTGTCATCACAGCGGTAACGGGTAAAGATAGTTCGGTTGCAAATCGGACATCGCGTGCTGTAATAATACCAACAAGCTCTTGAGTTTCGGTTACAACTGGAAAACCAGCAAAGCCATACTCTTTAGCTAGTTCAATAACTTGCTGTATGGTTGCCGTTGGTAAGACTGATACCGGATCTTGTACTATACCACTTTCATGTTTTTTAACGCGCCTTACATGATTGGCTTGGTTTTCAATTGACATATTTTTATGAATAAAACCAATACCACCTTCTTGCGCTAGTGCAATGGCTAATTCAGATTCGGTTACTGTATCCATTGCTGCTGACAACATTGGAATATTTAATTTAATTGTTTGGGTAAGTTGAGTACTAATATCAGCTGTATTAGGTAATACCGTTGAGTGAGCTGGGACTAATAACACGTCGTCAAACGTGAGAGCTTCTTTAACTATACGAGACATGACAATATTCACCACTGGTTGGATTGTTGATAAAATATTGCCGAGGCATTCTACTTACTTTTGACTCAAAAGGCTAGTGGAATTTATATTTATTCGAATAAATATAAATATAAATATAAATATAAATAAGATAAATTTAGATTAAATAAAAATAGATGGAAAGTACCTCACCAATTAAATAAGAACTGATGAGGTCCAAAAACAAGCAATTATAGTTTTATTAGAT
Organism: Gilliamella mensalis; assembly: GCF_900103085.1. Lineage (GTDB taxonomy): Bacteria > Pseudomonadota > Gammaproteobacteria > Enterobacterales > Orbaceae > Gilliamella > Gilliamella mensalis. Next base: position 51,455 of record NZ_FMWR01000013.1, read on the forward strand.
AAACATATTAATAGTTAAGCATCCCACTAATCCGCAAACTGAAATCACTGTTTCTAAGAGTGACCATGATTTCATGGTTTCAGTAATACTTAAGTTGAAGTATTCTTTAAACAACCAAAATCCAGGATCGTTAACGTGTGAAAACACCACACTACCAGCACCTGTGGCAATCACCATCAGTTCAGGGCTCACCCCTGTTGCAGCAATTAAAGGGAATACTATACCACCTGCTGTCAATGCCGCAACAGTTGCAGAACCAAGCGCTAAACGCAGTAATGCAGCAATTAACCACGCCATGACAATTGGTGAAACATTCGATGCATGCATCATTTGTTCAATGTAAACTTTAACACCACTATCGACAAGCACTTGCTTAAATGCTCCACCACCGCCAATAATTAACAGCATCATGGCAATAATTTTGATTGAATCAACCAAAGTTGAATTAACTTCAGCCATGGTGCGCCCACGTAAAATCCCAAAGGTAAATACCGCAACTAATACTGAAATTAAAGTTGCAATGACTGGATCACCCAAAAATTCTACATAAGGTAATACCACATGTCCTTTATCTAAAGTCATATCGCAAACTGCACGAATCGACATTAAAATAACAGGAATTAAGGCAGTAAAAACACTTACCGCAAAACTTGGCATTTGATCATCAGTGAATTTTTTAGAATTATATAAACCCTCTTCAATTGGATGGTTAATTACACGAATAAAGGGTAATTTTGCTAATACTGGTCCAGCTAAAATTACCGTTGGGATAGCGATGATAGTACCATATAGTAAAGTTCGCCCCATATCAGCTTTAAAAATTTCGGCGATCGCAGTTGGTCCCGGATGCGGAGGTAAAAAACCATGAGTTACCGATAACGCAGCCGCCATTGGAATACCAATATAGAGTGGCGATATTCGTAACGTGGCAGCGATGGTTAATACTAATGGCAATAATAGAACAAAACCAACTTCATAAAAAAGCGCAAAGCCTACAATAAAACCAGTTAGCGTAACAGCCCATTGAATTTTTTTATCACCAAATGTATCAATAAGCGTTGTTGCGATACGTTGCGCGCCACCACAATCGGCCAATAGTTTTCCTAACATTGCCCCAAAGCCCATAATTAAGGCTAAACTACCGAGTGTACCACCTACCCCATTTTTAATGGACTTTACAACATCCATTACTGGCATACCTTCCATTATACCAACACTAAGTGCCACAAGGATCAGAGCAATAAAGCCATTTACACGAAGTGGTAACATTAAGATAAGTAGCAGAGCTACACCAATAGCAATTATCATTAACGGCATAAATACTTCCTCTAAAATAAAATAATCCGTGTTATCGGTAACATGCGAGATTATAAAGGAAATTAAAAAAAATACTGGGGAAAATATCTAAATTGAGAATTTGATCACATTTTTAAAATTAATCTGATTTTTGAGCCGTGATGATATAATTAACATCCACATTTGGTCCTAATTTGAATTCATTTTTAAGTAAATGATACTCCATACCAACAATATCTTTAACATCTAATCCAGCAAGTTCAATCCAGCTCATTAATTCTGACGGGCGAATAAATCGATTAAAGTCATGTGTGCCTTTAGGCACTAGCCGTGCAATATATTCTGCCCCATAAATCAATAGTAATTTAGCTTTCTGGTTGCGGTTAATGGTCGACAAAAAAAGCTTACCACCCGGTTTAAGTAATTTTCCGCAGGCTTGAATGATTGAAAACGGATCAGGGACATGTTCTAATAATTCCATGCATGTGATGACATCATAACCAGCTAAGTGTTGTTGTGCATGGTCTTCAACCGTTTGCTTTATATAATCAATGAAAAGACCACTTTGCGTAGCATGTATTTTTGCAACCGAAAGTGATTCATCAGCAAGGTCGATAGCGGTGACATTAGCGCCTAATTTTGCTAGGCTTTCAGACAATATTCCACCACCACAGCCAACATCAAGCACAGATTTGTTAGTCAGTGCTCCACATTTTTGTTTTACATAATCCACTCGCAGTGGATTGATTATGTGTAACGGTTTACATTTACCATTTGGATTCCACCAATCGGCAGCAAGTTGTGAAAATTTGTCTATTTCGTTTTGGTCGATGTTTTGTGACATGGTAACTCTTTAATATCAATAAAATCTAGAAGTAACTATATGCTATGTGCTTGTGATTATCAATAAATAGCCCTAATTATTCTTTTTCACTCGTAAAAGTAGTATTTAAAATAAGATTGATCCAGTTATTTTTTTATTAGTGATCCTTCCTTTACTTGCTAATATTATTAGTGATGCAATATGGTTTTATACCTATACTCATACACACAATATTATTCAAATAATGACCACTTTTAACATTTTATTTGCTCTTTCATTTTTACAATTAAAATTGCAATGATATCTTTCTTTTGTTGTTGCTATTTTCATCTTGGCAATATTAAAAATATTTAATATTACTTAGGACTTAAAGCTATAACCTCTAAAATAAATATTATATATTAATAAACGCTAAATTTTAGACAGATGTAACCAATAACCTAATGATATCTTGTTTATAGCTTTATTTCATGGCATGATTGAAAGTTCACGCATAAAAGGCATACTTTTTTCACAACGCAAATTAAACTAATTGAGATTAAAGGAAAAAATATTAATGAGTACTGGTACTATGAAAAAAAGTCACTCCCAGTGGAGCTCACGCATGGGATTCATGCTTGCAGCTGCAGGCTCTGCGGTGGGATTAGGTAACATATGGAAGTTTCCATATATGGCCGGCGAAATGGGTGGCTCTGCATTTGTGCTTACCTATTTGCTATTCATGTTTGTGATTGGCTTGCCAATTTTAGTTTTAGAATGGTTAATTGGTCGTCGCGGTCAAAAAAATCCAATTCATACGATGGAAGATGTGGCTGTTTCAGAAGGTCGTTCTAAATCATGGCGTTGGGTAGGTATCATTGGTGTAGTGGGTTCATTTTTAATTCTATCATTTTATAGTGTTATTGGTGGTTGGGCCACAGATTACATTGTTTTAGCCGCTCAAGGTACTTTTGAAGGCGCCAATGGTGAAGTTACAGGGCAAATTTTCGAAAACTTTCTAGGTAACGTTAACCATTTATTAACTTGGCATACAGTATTTATGTTTGCTACCGCATTTATCGTTGCTATGGGCGTGGGCGCTGGTTTGGAGCGAGCCTGTAAAATTATGATGCCTGGTTTAGGGGTATTACTATTAGTATTAGTTGGATATGCTGCTTATGTAAGTGGTCCATCTTTTGGTCAAGCGTTTAGTTTTTTATTTACACCTGACTGGTCTGCCATTAATGGTACGGCTATGTTAGCAGCGTTAGGTCATGCATTTTTCAGCCTATCTTTAGGTATGGGAATTATGATGGCATATGGTTCGTACCTTGGTAAAGATGTTAATCTACTTTCTACTGCACGCACTGTGGTCATCTTAGATGTCATTGTAGCAATGCTATCTGGTATGGCTATATTTCCTCTCGTGTTTGCTAATGGCTTACAACCTGGTGAAGGTCCTGGACTTATTTTTGTTACTTTACCTATTGCATTTGGTAACATGGCTGGCGGTACTATTTTAGGCGTATTATTCTTTATTTTCCTAACTTTTGCGGCGTTAACCTCTTCTATTTCCTTACTTGAACCGACCGTTGAGTTATTAGAAGAAAAAACACCAATGGGAAGAAAAACAGCCACAATTGCAAGTAGTCTTGTTATTTGGGCTTTAGGTATTGCTTGTTTATTAGCATTCAATGAATGGTCTGAAGTAAAACTATTTGATAAAAATATTTTCGATTTACTCGATTACCTGACCAGTAAAATCATGTTACCACTTACAGGATTAGGTACTGTAGTATTTGGTGCTTGGATGATGAATCAAAAACGCATCCGCGAAGAGTTAAATTTGAGTGATTTTTGGTTTAGCATTTGGACTATACTAACTCGTTACATTGTTCCTGTTGCGGTTATCATAATTTTGGTTTATGGATTTGTATAAAGAACCATTGCACATTCAGTTTTCAGTTAAAAGCCTTGTTCTATCAAGGCTTTTTTGTTTAAATTTACTACAGATAGCATAAAATAATCTTTGTATTACCGATAGTTATAACAAAAAGTCGTATATACATATATATTTTATAGGAAAAATTAAATGAGTAAATTGACTCCCAAATTAGCTGTTTTTATTAATGCAGATAAGATATCTTCAGATATTGTAGCATCTTTACTTGATGAAATGGCTAAATATGGGATCATTAGTGTTAAACGCCTATATGGGGATTGGAGCTAGCCTCAACTAAATAAATGAAAAGAACAGTTGTTACCTTATGCCATTACTCCAGTTCAACAATTTGCTTACACAAAAGGTAAAAATGCTACAGATATTGCTATGGTCATTGATGCTATGGATTTACTATATAGCAACCTCTTTGATATATTTTGTATTATCTCTAGCAATAGTGATTTTACAAGGCTTGCTCTTCGCATAAGAGAAAATGGTATCGCTGTTTATGGTTTTGGCGCTAATAACCCCCCTGAATCATTAAGAAAAACATGTGATAAATTTATCTATCTTGAAAATTCAACTAAAATTGAAAAAAACCTAACTTCAAATATTCTTGGACGTAAAACTCCAGAAGAATTAAAACAAGATAACGAGTTGATTGCTCTTATTAAAAATGCTATTAAACAAAAAGAAGATGAACTTGGTTGGGCATAACTGGGGGAAAGTTGGTCAGTATATGAATAATATTAGATCTGATTTTGATTCTAGAAATTATGGCTACGCTAATCCATCAGGTTTGATAAAATACATTGATACCTTTGAATTTACATTAGACAATGTCTACAGCAAAAATTAGAGTAAGCCCAAATACAAAAACATAATTTTTACAAAACAGACTTTGACAAATAAAATCGACATTTGTTTAAACCTAACATGACAATTGCTAGTTTTTATAGGTGATAAATAGAGTAAATTTAGTACAGCAATTTTTTTCTAGTTCCATTTTTTCTCAAGTTATGAGGCATAATTCAAATTTTTACGAAAAGTTATGCTATAAAATTCATGTCTGCTATCCCTTGAAATTCGTTTTTTTATTCCCATATAACCATACATCAATTAATCAAACCATTAAGCTATTTATGCTTAAATAACGCTAAAGATAATTTTACAAAGCGACACCTAAACAAAAAGGTCAAATTAAATATCGCTTATTTTATTTTTTATGTTACTTGAGCTAATTAATTATATTTGAGGTATTAATCAATGAGCAAAACAGGCACTGAAACGCGTGGATTTCAATCCGAAGTTAAACAAATTCTACATTTAATGATTCACTCTTTATATTCAAATAAAGAGATTTTTTTAAGAGAGCTTATTTCTAACGCATCTGATGCGGCCGACAAACTCCGCTTTAAAGCACTTGAAAATCCAGATCTATATGCTGGTGATGGTGAACTTGGTGTGCGTATTTCGACCAATAAAGAAGCCGGCACTTTAACGATTGCCGATAACGGTATTGGGATGACACGTGATGAGGTGATTGAAAACTTAGGTACGGTTGCTAAATCAGGCACTAAAGCATTTTTAGAATCGATTGGTAGTGATCAGGCTAAAGATAGTCAATTAATTGGTCAGTTTGGTGTAGGTTTTTATTCAGCATTTATTGTTGCCGATAAAGTCACTGTTAGAACACGCGCAGCCACTGCAAAAGCTGATGAAGCGGTTAAATGGGAGTCAGCGGGTGAAGGTGAATATACAATATCTGACGATAATAAAGAAACTCGTGGTACCGAAATCACTTTACACTTAAAAGAAGACGAAAAAGAGTTTTTAGATGATTGGCGTTTGCGTTCTATCATTAGCAAATATTCTGATCACATTTCACTTCCTGTTGAAGTACAAACCACTGACGAAGAAAGCAAAGAAGTTAAGTGGGAAAAAGTTAACAAAGCCCAAGCACTTTGGACACGTAGCAAATCAGAAGTCACTGATGAAGAATACAAAGAATTTTATAAACACCTGTCACACGATTTTGCTGACCCATTAAGTTGGAGCCATAATCGTGTAGAAGGAAAACAAGAATATACTAGTCTACTTTACATCCCAGCAAAAGCACCTTGGGATATGTGGAATCGCGATAATAAACACGGCCTAAAACTTTATGTGCAACGCGTGTTTATTATGGATGATGCAGAACAATTTATGCCAAACTATTTACGTTTTGTTAAAGGCTTAATTGATTCAAATGATTTACCATTAAATGTATCGCGCGAAATTTTGCAAGACAACAAAATCACCCAAAACTTGCGTAATGCATGTACTAAACGTGTGTTACAAATGCTTGAAAAACTTGCTAAAGACGACAAAGAACAATATCAACAGTTTTGGAGTGAGTTTGGTTTAGTATTAAAAGAAGGTACTGGTGAAGACTTTGCCAACCGTGAAACAATTGCTAAATTACTTCGTTTTACGTCAACTCATACTGATAGCGATGCGCAAACTGTTGCGTTAGATGATTACATTAGCCGTATGCAAGAAGGTCAAGAAAAGATCTACTATATTACCGCTGACAGCTATGGTGCCGCTAAAAATAGCCCTCATCTTGAGCTATTCCGTAAAAAAGGCATTGAAGTATTATTATTGTCCGATCGTATTGATGAATGGATGATGAGCAATTTAACTGAATTTGATGGCAAACAGTTCCAATCTATTAGTAAATCAGACGAATCAATCGAAAAACTTGCCGATCAAGATAGTGAAGAGCAAAAACAAGTTGAAAAAGAACTTGAACCATTTATTGAACGAGTCAAAACCGCATTAGGTGATAAGGTGAAAGACGTTAAATTAACTCATCGGTTAACTGATACACCAGCAATTGTCACCACAGCTGCTGACGAAATGAGTACACAAATGGCTAAATTGTTTGCAGCAGCAGGTCAGAAAGCGCCGGAAATCAAATACACATTTGAAATCAATCCAGATCATAAATTGGTTAAACGTATTGCCGATACACAAGATGAAAGCGCATTTAACGATTGGGTTGAACTATTACTTGATCAAGCTTTACTTGCTGAAAAAGGCTCGCTTAGCGATCCAAGCAAATTTATTCAAACCATGAATAAATTATTAGCGCAATAGTAAATAATAGTCACCAACATAGCCCCGATAGATTAATATTATTGGGGCTTTTTTATACTAGTAAAAAAAGCCCAACTATATTTTTTCAAATAGTATGATGTTTATCACATTTTTTTATTTTTTTGCTTCCGATTTTTTTATAGCGGCTCATAATAGGTAAACATAAGGAATTGCTCATACCCAATGAAAATTTATAAAATATTAAATAACAATGTTATTGTTACCCTTGATGCGAAAGGCAATGAATTAATTGTCACTGGTCGTGGAATTGGATTTAAAAAGCGTGAGGGTGATTTAATCGATTCGAGTCTTATAGAAAAACAGTTCTCTCTAAATAATAAAGAAACATTCCCAAAATTTGAAGAATTGCTTTCAAAAATCCCCTTTGAAGTATTAACTACATCAGAAATTATTATTAATCATGCCAAACAATGCATAGATGGAAAATTACAAGACAGCATTTATATTTCACTAACCGACCATATTCATTTTGCCATTGAGCGCCATAAACAAGGGTTTGATATTCCTAATGGATTTTTGTGGGAAATAAAAAAATTTTACCCTAAAGAGTTTAGGATTGGTTTATATGCATTATCAATAATAAAAGAGCGATTATCCATTGAATTACCTGAAGACGAAGCTGGTTTTATTACTTTTCATATCGTCAATGCACAATTAAATGACACGATGCCTAATATTGTCAATATGACTAAAATTATGCGTGAAATTCTCAATATTGTGAAATATCATTTTAACTTTGAATATGATGAAAACAGCTTGTCTTATCAGCGCTTTGTTACTCATTTAAAATTTTTTGCTCACCGTATTCTAAGTCACAGCAAACAAATACAACAAGATAATTCTTTATATGAACTAGTTCGGCAAAAATATAAACTTGCCTATCTTTGTACTAAACAGATAGATTTACATTTAATACAACAATATCAACATCCGCTTTCTGATGACGAAAGCTTATATTTAACGATTCATATTGAAAGATTACGCACCGAATTGAAAAATATAATGTGAAGTAAATCACACTTTAGTCATTATTATTGTATAAATCTTACCTAGTTTTAAAATTTATGTTAGTCTAAATCAGTCATTAATTGGATTGTTATTGCAAAGTTAATACGGCTTACTTTGCAAGCAAAACCTAGAACCCCAAAATTTGGGGGCTAGGTTTTTTTTTGTTCTAAAAATAAGGATAAGGTATGAAAAACAAAGAGCTTGCTGAATCAATCATTCAGCATGTTGGAGGAAAGGACAATGTTATCAGCTTAGTGCATTGTGCTACTCGCCTAAGATTTGTATTAAAAGATGATAATAAAGCTAATGCAGACGCATTAAAAAAACAGGTCGGTGTAATTACTGTTGTACAAAGTGGCGGGCAATTTCAGGTCGTTATCGGTAATAATGTCGCAGACGTATTTAGCGATATTATGCAATTAACCAACCTCAACGAAAATACTAGCTTGGAGTCTAAATCAGGCAAAAAATTAGGTGTGCTATCTAAATTAATTGATTTAGTTTCTGGTATTTTTATTCCAGCACTAGCTATTCTAGTTGCAGGAGGAATTTTAAAAGGTTTGGTATCTTTGTTACAAATTCTCGATATTATTACCCCTGAAACACCAACTTATAACTTCCTATTTGCCATTGCCGATGCTCCTTTTTATTACCTGCCTATTATTTTGGGCTTTTCTGCCGTGAAAAAATTTGGTGGAAATCCATATGTGGGCATGGCACTCGGAGGGGCTTTAGTTCATCCCAATATAGTCGGTATGATGAAAGGAGCTCTAGAATTACAAACTGAGTTTTTCTCTATTCCAATTAATCTTATTCCCTATGCTTCATCAGTATTCCCGATTATTTTGGCGAGCTGGTTCTATTCAGTATTAGAACGAAATTTTAATAAAATATTGCATGATTCGTTTAAAAAATTTATTTCTCCATTACTCGGTATATTAATTACGGTACCTTTAACATTTGCGGTTATTGGTCCTGTTGTATCTATTTTAAGTGATGCGGTTGCCTCAGGTATTATCTATGTCTATCAACTTAACTCTATTATTGCTTCAATGATTTTAGCCGCTGTTTGGCAAATCATGGTTATCTTTGGTGTTCATTGGGGATTAGTGCCATTTGCCATGAATAACATCGCACTTTATCAAGAAGATTTTATGTTGCCAATTCTGTTCCCTGCTGTCTTTGCTCAAACTGGTGCAGCATTAGCTGTGATGTTACGATCTAAAGATAAACAATTTAAAGGATTAGCAAGTTCTTCGGTATTGTCTGGCATTTTTGGCGTAACTGAACCGGCAATCTACGGGGTTAATTTACCATTAAAAAAACCATTTGTGATTGGTTGCTTATCTGCCGCTATTGGCGGTGCTATTGTCGGTTATTATCACACCGTAACCTATTCATTCGGCTTTATTAGCATATTTGCATTTTTACAATTAATCCCGCCGGAAGGAATAGATGCAAGATTTTATGCTGTTGTCGTTGCTTCAATTCTTTCATTTACCATTGCAACATTAGCTACTTACTTTTTTGGTATGCCTAAAGAAAAATCTCAAACTAATGAAAGCGATACTTCATCGTCGAATAATATTACTAATGAAAACATTGATACCACCAATAATACTACGATTTACAGCCCAATGTCAGGAAAAGTCATTGCGTTAAGTGAGGTTAATGATCCGACATTTGCTAGCGAGTTAATGGGTAAAGGTATCGCAATCATCCCAACAATTGGGCAAGCTGTAGCGCCTGATGATGGTGAAGTTGTGTCATTATTTAGAACTAAGCACGCAATTGGTTTTCAAACTGATTGCGGTGCCGAAATATTGATCCATATTGGTATTGATACTGTTAAACTAGACGGTCAATATTTCCAGGCTCATATCGAAGCAGGTAGCAAAGTAAAAAAAGGCGATCTATTAGTTAGCTTTGACATTGACGCCATTAAGCAAGCTGGTTTTGAAGTGACCACACCAATTATCATTACTAATGGTGATAGTTATCAAGATATACACTGTATCTTTGAAAAGAACAATATTCAAAGTGGAGAGGCTTTATTAGCGTTATCCCCAAATAAGGAGTAAAACATGTCAACAAAATTTCCTAATGATTTTCTTTGGGGCGGCGCCATTGCCGCCAATCAAGTTGAAGGCGCTTACCGTACAGATGGTAAAGGTTTATCCACATCAGATTGCACGCCAAATGGTTTATTTGGTGACATCATTGATCGAAACGAAACCAGTATTACAAGCATAAAAGACAATGCCATTGATTTTTATCATCGTTACCCAGAAGATATTGCCCTATTTGCCGAAATGGGTTTTACCTGTTTACGAACATCAATTGCTTGGACACGCATATTTCCTAATGGCGACGAAGAACAACCCAATGAAGCTGGATTAGCCTTTTATGACAAATTATTTGACGAAATGGCAAAACACAACATCACACCATTAGTCACTTTATCGCATTATGAGATGCCCTATTATCTTGTCACTCAATATGGTGGTTGGGGCAATCGCAAAGTAATCGAATTTTTTACTCGTTATGCTAAAACCGTTTTTGCACGTTATAAAGATAAAGTTAAATATTGGTTAACTTTCAATGAAATCAATATGTCACTGCATGAACCATTTACAGGGGTCGGCTTGGATAGAAACAGCACCAAGCAACAAATCTACCAAGCTATCCATCATCAATTAGTTGCCAGTAGCCGAGCGGTTAAACTTTGTCATCAAATGATCCCTGATGCCAAAATTGGCAATATGCTATTAGGCGCAGTGGCTTACCCGCTTACCCCTAAACCCGAAGATGTTTGGGCAACTCATCAAGAAAATCATGGTTGGTTATTTTTTGGTGATGTGCAAGTGCGTGGTCATTATCCAACTTATATGAATCGCTTTTTTAAAGAAAATAATATTAATCTTGAGATCACTGAACAAGATAAACAAGATCTAAAAGAAACCGTCGATTTTGTTTCATTTAGTTATTACATGAGCTGTTGTGCAACATCCGATGAGTCTCAAAAAACCAAAGGTAATATTTTAGATATGGTGCCTAATCCTTATCTTAAAGCATCCGAATGGGGGTGGCAGATCGATCCAACAGGCATTCGTTACCTTCTTAATTTACTTTATGAACGTTATCAAAAACCACTATTTATTGTCGAAAATGGTTTGGGTGCCAAAGATAAATTAGAAGCAGACAGCACTATCAATGATGATTATCGAATTAATTATATGAATGATCATTTAGTGCAAATTCGGCAAGCCATTAACGATGGCGTTGAAGTCATGGGTTATACCAGTTGGGGGCCAATAGACCTTATCAGTGCATCAAAAGCCGAAGTGACTAAACGTTATGGGTTTATTTATGTTGATTTAAACCAAGATGGTTCTGGAACATTAGATCGTTATAAAAAGAAAAGCTTTTATTGGTATCAGTCCGTGATTTCATCGAAAGGTGAAAATTTAAAATAATAAGATAACTTAGGGGGATTATGCTCAGTAATCCCCCTTTATTTCATTTAAAATGAGCGGATAAGCATAGAGGCAGATAACATTAAGAAGAAATAATATAAAAAGCAACTAATTGAATAAAATTAACAATTAAAAATCATTTTGCTATATACAAACAGGAATAGGTTAAGAAATAACAATGAAAATAAAATATCTCACAATGATGCTGTTTGGGGTATCGAGCTCTTTGGCATCGGCAAATGAAATAATCAATAATTCACTCTTAGATAACCTATTTTTTAAAAATTCTAAGTTTGAATTTTCTACTCGTAATCATTGGAAGTATTTAAAAGAAAATGCATCCCAGCCCAAAGAAGTACACAGTGCATGGGGACAAGTATTTACTTTTGATTATAAATCAGGCTATCTATTCAACACTATTGGCTTTGATCTCACCTATGACAACGCTATAAAATTAGGTGCTAGTGATTATTTTGCAACACGTAATTTACTTTATAATGATGGCAAAGGTTACAACAAACATAATGCGCACGGTTTTAATAAAGTGACTCAACGCTATGCAAAAATTAAATTTGGTAATAATACTGTTAATTTCAATGGTAAAGCGGGTTGGCATAGCTTAAAAGATTTTGGTGTTATAAGTTCATCAAAACACCTTACACGCAATAGTTATTTGGGTTATAGTGGCGTTCTAAAATATGACAACATCTACTTTTCATTAGCCTATATAAATAGCACGCTACCAAGAGAGTCGGCGAAAAAATTGCATTTTTTAACGGCCGATCGTAAAAAAGTTATTGATAATATTTCAACAGCAGAAATCGCTTATAAAGATAAATATCTTACATTAGATTATTCTTATGGTGTTGCCAAAGATTATCTAAGGCGTCATGTGATTGAATTATCCTATAAACCAATAAAAAAATTAATTTTAGGAGGTCAATTTTACGGAAGCTATGCGCTTGAAAATTATGATGCCATGAAACAAAACAAAAAAGAGTTTGAAGATCATGCGTGGCATTATGCAACCGATGTAGAATGGAAAGAAGAAGACTGGAGCATTAAAGTTGGATTAGCTTACACTGATGCTAACAAACACAATGCTATCGGGTATTATAATCGACATTTAGGTAAAAATACACGCGCTCGTTTTAATGGACTTGCAGCTGCGGGGGCAGACTATTTACGAGATGGTGAGCTAGTGCTAACCACAGTAATGAGCTACGATTTTGTCAAAGATAATAGCACTGGGTTATATATGAATTATGGCCAATTTAACTACAAACATAATACATTAAAAAACGGAGAAATAAACATTTTTGATATATGGAAACCAACGAGCGGTGCGTTTAAAAATCTCTCTATTTTATCAAAAGTTGGTTATGGTTGGTCTTATAAAACAGTAAGTGCTTCAGATCTTACTCCAAAACTTAGACATGGAAAGTACCAACGTTCACCTTCACTTTCGGCAGAAACAGTTATTGATTACCGATTTAACTTATTATAAAGAGGACAGAAAAATGAAAAAATTTATTATAGCAATTAGTTCGTTAATTATTTCAATATTAAGTGTATCACAAGCTTTTGCCGATGATATCTACCTATATGTGACTCGACATGGCAAAACCATGTTCAACAATGTACATCGTGTTCAAGGTTGGTCAGATACACCTCTAACTAAGCCAGGCGTTGAAGTTGCAGAGCAATTAGGACACGGTTTAAAAGATATTAAATTTATCAACGCCTATTCAAGTGATTTAGGTAGAGCACGACAAACCGCTCGCATTGTTTTAGAAACTAAAGGCGATCAAGTTCAAATTAATGAAATGGAAGGATTGCGTGAAACCTGTTTTGGTGAGTATGAAGGTGATCTTGATCCTAATATGTGGACACCTGCTGCAAAATATTTAGGTTATGCATCTGATCAAGATCTAATGGAGGATATGGCAAAAGGCAAAGTTAGCCTTAAAAAAATGATTGATGCTATTGCCGCAGTTGAAAAATCAGGTGAAGCTGAAGACTACAATAAAGTAAAAACACGTATGCAAGCATCGTTAAAAGCCATTGCCGAGTCAGCTAAAGCACAAGGTGGTGGTAACGTTCTAGTAGTATCACACGGCATGGCAATTATGGCGATGGTTGAAGAATGGCTAGATAAACCGATTACAACAGGATTAGGCAACGCAAGTGTCACTAAAATTCGTTATACTGATGACGGAAAATTTATTGTCGAAAGTTTAGGTGATATGAGTTACGTCGAAAAAGGTAAAAATCAAGCTAAATAACCTCAAAATAAATGGCTCATCAATGAGCCATATTCTCTCTTTATTTAGCATTCACACAATATTGATAAATAAATTGATAGTAATTATCATTATAAACAAGCATAATTTAACATCGTTTTTAGCGAACAGGGTCAAAAGACAATATGTTTTATTTATGCAACTATTCATCCCCAATGGGATTAATTACCCTAGCTAGCCAACAAAACAAGTTAGTTGGAGCTTGGATTGAAGGCGAAAAATATTTTGGTTATACAATTAACACTCAAACAGAAGAAAATCCTAATTTAGCTATTTTTAACTCGACAAAAAAATGGTTTGATGATTATTTTTCAGGAAAGAAACCGAATCTATCTCAACTTAAGCTTGCACCAAATGGCACCCCTTTTCGACAGCTAGTATGGGAAATTTTATGTAATATCCCATATGGCAAGGTCACAACTTACGGTGATATCGCAAAACAGATCGCCCTTAAAACAAACCAAACAAGCATGTCTAGCCAAGCAGTAGGCGGCGCGGTTGGACATAATCCAATATCCATTATCATCCCTTGCCATCGCGTCATTGGCGCAAACGGTAATTTAACGGGTTATGCTGGGGGTATAGATAAAAAAATTCAATTGCTACAACACGAAGGGGTCGACACCACACTATTTTTTGTGCCTAAACAAGGTCATTTAAACACAATCTAAAAAAAACGAAATCTTTTTAATTTGTTTATTTTAGGTGATTGGTTATTTGTACATCATATTTACTTTCATCTATAATATTTACCCAACTTGGTATAATGGGTGTTCGACAGTAATAATTAGCTGAAGACTGTATATCTTTATTTCTAATTTTTTGAAATTCTGGCGTTTGAGGATCATCAAATAGCTCAGGATCCCGACGACGATTCATTTTGAAAAATAAGAATTCTTCATACCAACTGTTGTGTAACCACGGTTTTGGATAACCTAAAGTGGCATAAATACGGTTACAAATAAAAGTTGACCGCCCACCAAAAATGAAGAAGAAAAAGAACACAAAAGCAACAAAGCCAATACAGCTTGTTGTGGTAATTTCTATCACGTCTGAAGAACCCCACTCATGATTGAATAATATACTAATGAAAATCAAAATATCGGTAAATAATATTATCGATCCAACACCAAACATACAATACTTCAGCAATTGTAACGTCGAAAGACCAACTCCTTTAGGAAAAAATAAAGCATGATATTTAGGAAAGCGGACGGCATAAGCTTGATATTTATTCTTATCAATTTGTTTGACGACCATTTCGACGTAATCACCATTGTTAAAAGCGACATTTTCTAGCTTACCTTTAACTTTGACATTACCGATATAACAAACAAATGGTGTGCCTTTTAATAGCTTGGTTTGTAGTAACCCAAAAGTTAATAAACTAAACACAAATTCATAAACAAACTTACATATAGCTACGGTTATTAGAATAAATCCACCGATCATCTCGATAATAAATAGCCCCAAAATTGACTCAATAAAACCACAGTCTTCAGTTTTTTTATTTTGATCCTTTTTTTGATCTACTTTCAATATTTTTAAACGTCTTACTTTACCTTTTAATAGACTATACTTTCCCATTACTTTTTTACTCCATTTAAGTAGGCTTTGCTTTTTTAAGCTAAAGCCCAACCCCTCCATAGTTAAATAGCGTGATAAATATCGGCATTATAAGTGTTAATAAAAAACCTTGAGCAATAGCAGCAGGTACAATGGCTACCCCCCCACCTTTTTGTAGCATTGGTAGGGTAAAGTCCATTGATGTTGCACCACATAGTCCTAATGTTGTTAATTGATAATGCTTAATCAATGTAGGAATTAAAATAATCGCACACAATTCTCGTAATATATCATTTAAAAATGTGGCACTGCCAATAATTGGACCATGGGCTTCTGTCATTAAAATACCAGATAATGAATACCATCCAAAACCAGAAGACATGGCAAGACCTACGCGAACAGGCAAGTTTAAAATAAATGAGCCGATAACGCCTCCAAGGAAAGCACTTATCACAACCAATAGTGTTGTCGCTATACCTATTTTGTTGAGTAGAATTTGCTTTATTGAAATATTATTACTACGTAGTTGAATTCCGATTAAAAATAATAAAAGAACCAATACAACTTGAGTGATGTTTTCAGCATATTGCCAAATAAATAATGGCAATAATCCACAAATAAACCCAATAATTAATGCAATACAGACACGTAATGACTCAATAATCATTTTAAAACGTGAAGCATAAGTATGATCTGTTTTATCTGCCTTGCGAGGGAAAATGTAATCAAAAATAATTAAAACAATAAAATTCCCACCAAATGTACAAATAAAAAGAACAATTGCATAATATAAAATAATTTGCAAATTAGTGGTTAAATTATCTAAATGAGCAAGCTCAGTGCCCATAATGAATAAAATAAGGTAAACCATCCAACTCAACGTTTGGTTAATTTTGGTCATCCAGCTGTTGTTTTTAATTTTAATTAAATAGCCTAAACCCAACGGGACTAGCGCAATAAGAATACCAAAATACATATTTTATTCCTTAACTATTCCTTTCTTGCTTTTATTGTTAAATTATGGGGTCAAGTATACGTTTTAATCTATTACCACTAATCATTATGTTAATGATGCTAACGTTTGCTCAATATTAAGTTGAAGCTGATCCAATAAAGCATAACGATTACGGTATTCTGAACGTTTTTTACTGGCAATTTCTTCAATTGATTTTCGATTAATCTGATTTGGCAGTATAAATAAACCATTAGCATCTTGTTTTCCATCAAGGGTTAACCAAAAATCGTCATAATCAGACAAAATGCGTTCTTGACGGCTGTTATAGCGCCAATTGTTATAGATATGAGTTTTGTTACCAACAGCAACAATTTGCGTTAATTGATAGTAACGGGCAATGGTTAATGCGGCTTCAACTGCAACACGTTTAGGGAATAACCCATAGCAGGCTTTAGTTGCTTTTTGTACGCGAGTACGTGCGTCATCGTGTCCTGTGCCTTGTAATCCAGCAATAAAGAGCGTTGGCTTGCCTTGATATTCAACAATTGAAAACGTTAATGTAGTTAAATCAATTCCATCGCTATCATAAAAATAAAGGCTCACTTCGCCTTCTCTGGCAAATTTGTTACGGGCTTGAACAGCAATTTGGATATTTGTTTCATTTTTAACAGTAACATTCGCCAATACAAAAGGCGATTGCGGATTATAAAAAGCTTTAGTTACGCTATCGGGTTGTTTTGCTAAAAAGTCATAATGATAGGCCAATGCATCATAACGTGCTTTTTGACTTAAACAAGATGCCAAATAAGGACGTTGCAATTTACATGGTAAATTAGTTTGGCACGAAAAATAATAGCCAAGCAATGGATACTGTCTTAATTTATCAAGCCATTTGAGAGTAATTGGGCTTAAGAACAAGGTTCTTAAAAAAAACTTATAACGATAGGTCGGGTTAAGCCATAATTCGTTTAGCGATAATTTACCGGTATAGAGCCAGTTAAAGAGTTGCCATTTACTTTTTGGCTGAGACATATTCGTAATATTATTCATAAGTAGAACTTTAAATCGAGTTAGTTATTTTAACAATTATAGGGCGACTAAATTAATCAATACCGGGTTATTAATAAGCCATAAAAAAATCAAGCGATAAGAGTACAACACAACTTTAGTTGGTGCAACTATTCCTACATTAAGTATTTTTAAATTATATGAAAATAAAAAACGGTGAACTAGTCACCGTTTTTTTAGTGATAATTTAATGTATAAAAACTAATTATTGACCTTTAACTTCTTTTAAACCATTGAATGGTGCTTTTGAACCTAAAGCTTCTTCAATACGGATTAATTGATTATATTTAGCAACACGGTCAGAACGGCTCATTGAACCAGTTTTAATTTGACCAGCAGCTAAACCAACTGCTAAATCAGCAATTGTTGAATCTTCTGTTTCCCCACTACGGTGAGAGATAACAGCGGTATAACCCGCATCTTTCGCCATTTTAACTGCAGCGATAGATTCAGTTAATGTACCGATTTGGTTTACTTTAACTAAGATAGAGTTAGCGATACCTTTTTCAATACCTTGTTTGAAGATTTTTGTATTGGTTACAAATAGATCATCACCCACTAATTGGATTTTGTGACCTAATGCTTTAGTTTGGTATGCCCAACCTTCCCAATCGCTTTCATCTAAACCATCTTCAATTGATACGATTGGATATTGTTCTGTTAAACCTTCTAGATAATGAGTAAATTCTTCCGCAGTGAATTCTTTATTACCTTCACCTTTTAATACATATTTACCTGTTTCTTTGTTATAAAATTCAGAAGCTGCACAGTCCATCGCTAAAGTAATGTCTTTACCTAATACATAACCAGCTTTTTCTACCGCTTCTTTAATGCACGCTAATGCTTCAGCATTTGAATCTAAGTTAGGCGCAAAACCACCTTCATCACCAACCGCCGTATTCATGCCTTTAGCATGTAATACTTTAGCTAAGTTGTGGAACACTTCAGAACCCATGCGAATTGCTTCACGTACTGTTTTAGCACCAACTGGTTGAATCATAAATTCTTGTAAGTCAATGTTGTTATCCGCGTGCTCACCACCATTAATGATGTTCATCATTGGTAATGGCATTGAGTATTGACCTGGAGTGCCGTTAAGGTCAGCAATGTGTTGATAAAGAGGAACACCTTTAGCAGCAGCTGCTGCTTTAGCGGTTGCTAAAGATACGGCAAGAATTGAGTTAGCACCTAAATTAGATTTGAAATCAGTGCCATCTAAATCAAGCATGATTTGGTCAATAGCAGCTTGATCTAATGCATCTTTACCAACAACAGCTTTAGCGATTGGTCCATTTACGTTTTCAACTGCTTTTAATACGCCTTTACCTAAAAAGCGAGATTTGTCACCATCACGAAGTTCTAACGCTTCACGTGAACCTGTTGATGCACCTGATGGAACAATTGCAAGGCCAACAAAACCGCCTTCTAAATGAACTTCGGCTTCAACAGTTGGATTACCACGAGAGTCGATGACTTCACGACCATGTACTTTAACGATTTTTGCCATGTTATTTTCCTCTATATGACAGATATATTAAAAATGTTAATTCAAAACTATTTTTGTTGCTGCTCTTGATAAGCTTTGGCAGCTTTAATAAAACTACTAAACAGTGGGTGTCCATCACGTGGTGTAGAGGTGAATTCCGGATGGAACTGACACGCAACAAACCATGGATGATCTGGAACTTCAATGATCTCAACCAGCTTTCTATCCGTTGAAAGACCTGTCACTTTTAATCCAGCTTTAACCACTTCAGGTAATAAATTATTATTCACTTCATAACGATGACGATGACGCTCAGTAATCGACTCATTTTTATACATATCGTATACTAATGAATTAGGCTCTAAATGGCAAATTTGCGAACCTAAACGCATTGTGCCACCTAAATCACTATTTTCATTACGTTGTACTACATTGCCAGATTCATCGCTCCATTCTGTGATTAAAGCAATAATTGGGTTTGCACAATCTTTAACAAATTCGGTTGAGTTAGCATCTTTAATACCTGCAACATTACGTGCATATTCGATCATAGCCACTTGTAAACCAAGGCAAATACCTAAATATGGGATTTTGTTTTCACGCGCATAACGAGCTGCCATAATTTTACCTTCAACGCCACGATAACCAAATCCACCTGGAATTAAGATCGCATCTAAGCCTTGAAGTAATTCTGTGCCACGCGATTCAAGATCTTCTGAATCAATATAACGAATGTGCACCGTTAAACGATTTTTTAATCCCCCGTGTTTTAACGCTTCATTCACTGATTTATAAGCATCCGGTAAAGCAATATATTTACCCACCATACCAATGGTTACTTCACCCACTGGGTTTGCTTCTTCATAAATCACTTGTTCCCATTGCGATAAATCGGCTTCTTTACATTCAAGATTAAATCGTTTGCAAACGAAGGTATCTAAGTTTTGCGATTTTAATAACGCAGGTATTTTGTAAATAGAATCAACATCTTTAAGCGAAATAACAGCACGCTCAGGCACATTACAAAATAGTGCGATCTTAGCCCGTTCATGAGCAGGAATAATACGATCAGAACGGCAGATTAATACATCCGGTTGAATACCAATTGACAGTAACTCTTTCACTGAATGCTGCGTTGGTTTGGTTTTAACTTCACCAGCAGATGCTAAATAAGGCACTAACGTTAAGTGCATAAATAACGTGTGTTCACGACCCACATCCACCGCTAATTGACGGATCGCTTCTAAAAATGGAAGAGATTCAATATCACCTACTGTACCACCGATTTCAACAATGGCAACATCAAAACCTTTTGCCCCATCAATCACGCGTGATTTAATTGCATTAGTGATATGTGGTATAACTTGAACCGTTGCTCCTAAATAATCGCCACGACGCTCTTTGCGTAACACATCAGAATAAATACGACCTGTAGTGAAATTATTTTTTCGCGTCATTTTAGTGCGAATAAAACGTTCATAATGACCCAAATCAAGATCGGTTTCAGCTCCATCTTCAGTCACAAACACTTCACCATGTTGAATAGGACTCATTGTGCCCGGATCGACATTAATGTAGGGATCAAGCTTGAGCATGGTGACTTTTAAATTGCGGGCTTCTAAAATTGCAGCGAGAGATGCTGCGGCAATGCCTTTACCAAGAGAAGAAACGACACCGCCTGTAACAAAAATATAATTCGTGACCATTAATATTAGACCATTATTAATTTATTAGAACAATATTGCATCGATTTTTAGACATCAAAACCAATACAACATACAAGAATCAGACGGGAATGCAGTATAACAGAATCCGCCTTACCTCACAATTGAATAATGAGTTTTAACTAATTCTTTTAAAAGGGGCATTAGCCAAATTTACTCTTATTTGGGTTAGTACCTTTAATAATGCATAAAGAATTTTATTACGCCCATCTAGATCGAGTTATTCTTTTTAGTTAACGTCAACATACCCTTTTGTCATTTTTTAAAGTTCTATGTGATCCAAAAGACCGTTTACTTTAATATTAAATACACCATTAGATAATGGTTTATTGCTAAAACTGTATTGACAGAAGAAAAAATAGAATTGGTATCAAATGCTATGTTGAACTCACTCAAATCATTTAAATTGCAATTTAATGACTTAGTTATCACTGCCAATATTTAATCTTAAATTATCACTCTCTCCACTAATTAAAAAAGAGTTGATAAACTTATGTTTAGTACTAACATACCTCAATTTATTAACAAAATGCTGAATAAATGGGCTGAGTTATCTTACTAATAATTACTTACCTCATTTTTAATCCTTAATGAATTCAGCATTTTTTAAATTACGCTACAGTTTATAAGTTGCGGTCAGCAAAAAGGCTCTCGGTGTACCTGGCATACTACTTGAACGCCAATACTCTTTACCTAATAAATTAGTTAATGCTAAAGTCATGTCAAAACGCTGAGATTGGTAACCAACTGCTGTATTCCATACGGTATAACCTGAGCGTTTAAATTGATTCTTATTATCGTTATACATCGAACCTTTATAATTGAGTTCCACTTCAGTAAACCAATTATCATAAGGCAAATAACGAACGCTTAAATAACCACTATGCTTAGCCGTATTAGGCAAATATTTGTCCCGATTGGCTGGCGTTTTTTTATCTTTATGAACTTTAGCTTGTTGATAGCCAATACCACTATTAATGTACCATTTTGTTGCCAGCTGACCAATAACACTTAGTTCAAAACCTTGGCTACGATCACTCCCTTTCACTTGCCAATTATAAGGGTCATTAACAGCATCAGGCTGATAACGAACATTATATAGTTCAAGATCATAAATGGCGATTTGAGAGGAAAGCTTATCATCTAGCCAGTCACTTTTAATTCCAACTTCATATTGACGCGAATATTGGGGTTTATCATCATAAACTGTATTTGAGTCAGTTGAAATTGTAATAAGACCTCGCCCACCATAAGGTGCAAAATTTTTACTATAAGAAGCATAAAAACTCTGCGATTCTATAGGCTGCCAAATTATACCAACTCGAGGACTTAATGAGTGACCGTCATACGAACGGTTTTGGTGTTTTAATTTATCATTTGATGCAAAATTATAATTATCGTAACGTAGTCCTGCTAATAATTTCCATTGTGCTGTCAAACTAATCAAGTCTTGCCAATAAAATCCTTTCGATGTGGCTTTATGATTGGTTTTGGTATTCAGTTTACTATAATGAGGCTTTTTGGAATACCAATGCGGATGAAATGGATCAACCACCTCTGGATAAGCGCTGGTTAGGGCTAATCTTGGCTGACGTTTTTCAATGTTATATTCAATACCAATAAGCATATCATGAACAATACTTGCTGTATTAAATTTACCCATTAAATCGGCAGTATTACTGTATGTCTTATTAGCGGTTTCTTGCCAAGCTCGGCGAAATTGCAATTTACCTTGATAATGACAATCTTTCCCATTATTAAGTTTGCCATTTAAATGACAATAATTACCCGCATAAATATGATCGAAGTTTTGAGAGGCTTGACGGTATAAATTAGTTAATTTAATAGACCAATAAGGGTTGAGTTCAAATCCCATGACAGAACGTAATGAACGATAATTATCTTTCACATAATCATCCGGGTGTGCATAGGCCGTTTTGATCGATACGCCTTTAGGTAAATCATAATAAGCTGGCGCCCTATCTGGCTTACGCCACAAATTATCATAAGTATATTGAACTAACCAATTAAATCCATCTAAGTTGTCATAGAGTATACTTGGCGATACCATCGTATCTCTTTGCTTAATTCCTTTACGAAAACTTCTGTCTGATTGATGATCTACAGTCATTCGTATGGCAAGTTTATCATTTAAAATCTGATTGATATCCACCATACCACCATATTTATCCCATGAACCGCTACGTAAACTTAAGATCGAAGGTGAATCAAAATTAGCTTGTTTACTAATCATATTAATGATTCCACCACCTGATCCACGTCCATAAAGCACAGATGCAGGACCTTTTAACACTTCAATCCGTTCTATGTTTGCAGTACTTTGCCTAACCTGCCCACTAGCACGAATACCATCGCGATAAATATCACCAGAACTTGCCGAAAAACCTCGAATTTTTATACCTTCATCCCGCATGTCATAGGTTGTATCAACCCCTGGCAATTTATTGACTATCACATTGAGATCATTTTGCCCATAAATTTTTTGTTGCTCAAGGTTAACAGCATTAATTGTTTGAGGAATATCTTTGATATCAAAAGGTATTTTTGTTGCTGTTGATGATTTTTTTATCCTCTGATCATTATTATCCTTAATATTAGCAAAAACCTTCATTGTCTCGATATTAGTATCATCATTAAATTTTTCTTGTGCACCAACAATAACAGACGTGGTACCCAATAAGCTGAATATTGCTAATTGATTAACTAACTTCATTGTTTGTCCATCCTATCGTTTATTATTTTACTTTATTAATGAAAACTAGAATAACGACATTATGATAATGATTATCATTTTCACGATCAACTTATATTATATTTTTTAACCACATTATGTAAAGAACAGTCACTTTTTAGAAGTAATAAAAAACAACGGTAATGAATAAAAATCCAAAAAATGTTCGGTTAGATTTTTTTATTTTATTAAATTTTTTCACATTGATATTTTTTAATAAATATCAAATTGTAAATGTAACTATCTACGCTAAAATGATACAGTCAAAGTGTAGAAAATTCTCTATGATAAATGTAAAGGGGAATTGAAACATGAAAAAGATGACAGAGCACCAAATCGTACCAATATTAAAAGAAGCAGAAGCAGGTATTCCCGTTAAAGAGCTTTGCCGTAAATATGGCATGGTCAACTCAACTTTTTATAAATGGCGAGAAAAATAGGGTTATATGGAGAGCTCAGATATCAAACGTTTAAAAGAACTTGAAGCAAAAAATAACAAGCTTAAACAAATGTTTGCCTAGCTGAGTTTAAAATCCCAGCTTCAGGAAAATATCATAAAAAAGCGCTAATGCCCACCAAGGAACGAAAAACATGAGCAAAAGAGCTACAAGCCACTAAATCAATCTTAATTGCTATGAGCTGTGCTATTGTGGGATTAATTCGTTGTGCCTACTATTATCAACCTCATATATTGGATGATTAAATGATTATGTCGACATTAAGCAATATAGTGGAAAAACATTTACGCTGGGGTTTTCCAAAATGTTTTCATCGTATTCGAAAGCTCGGCTATACCTGGAATCATAAACATGTTTATCGGGTGTATTGTTAGTTAAAGCTTAATCTCACCCCCACGAAATCCAGAAAAGCTATCACGACCCAATAAACAAGGTGAATGCTGGTCAATGGATTTTATAAGTGATAGTAGCCGTAATCAACGTCGCTTTAGAACATTCAACGTTATTGATGACTTTAACCGAGAAGCATAGGCATGAGATTGCGGTCAGTTTATCCGCAGGTAGAGTGACTCGTTATTTAGATAAATTGGATCAATATCATGATTATCCGTTAAAAATAAGGGTTGATAGTGCACCTGAATTTACAGGAGGAGTCTTTTCCAACTGGGCAAAATCATATGGTATCACCCTTGATTATATTGAATCCGGTAGCCCATATCAAAATGGTTACATTGAACGATTTAATCGAACTGAAGTGTTAGATTTATATCTTTTTAACAACCTAGAGCAAGCAAGGAGAATGACCGAAGAATGGCTAACGACCTATAACACTGGAATACCGCATGAGGCATTAAATAATATAACACCAATTGAATTTAAAACACGAAAACAGGCAGGATTATTTTCTACTTGAATCTTGTACTAAGTTTGGGGTATTTACATATTGATTTAAATTGATTGTCATTTATATACTTATTACAAACACAACTTTCAAAATTAAAAATATGCATTGTTACAGGATGAATAAACCACGCCTTGCCATCAGCGCTAAGCGTGGCTGGTGGGGTGGCGTCTGTTGGAGTGGTTGTGGTATCTGTTGTCTCGCCATTTTCTGGGGGCGTGTCATTTTGTTGGTTTAGCTTGGCTAAGCCTTTAGCAACATCATCCCACCACAACATCTTTTTTATCTTCTCTTTGGTCTTTTCCCAAGCCGTCACTTGTTTTTCTAACGCTTCCATTTTGGCATAAGATTCAAACTGCTCTTTAGTCAACTTTTCCGATGGTGATTGTTGATAATCAGCAGGAAAACGGCTTATTTCTCGTCTTAGCGTTTCAAACCCTTTCGCTTCAGGGGAGTCCTTTGCTTTACCTACAAGGCTTAAATATGCATCAAATTTTGCTTCGTCACCTGTTTGTAAATACGCTAATATATTTTTAGCATTTTCTGTCATCTCGCTGTTTAACGCT
>NZ_FMWR01000027.1 GCF_900103085.1 Gilliamella mensalis
AAACTAAATTAACAAAATGTTGATTGAAAGTTGAAGCTGTTAGCTCTTTAAAAATAAGAAACAGACAATCTGTGTGGGCACTTGCAAGACGAAGAATTAAAAGTCTACGGACTTAAAAATATCAAGTCTTAATAAGTGACACTGAAGATTCATTTGAATATGTCAGAGACAGTTATTGAGCATCAAACTTTAAATTGAAGAGTTTGATCATGGCTCAGATTGAACGCTGGCGGCAGGCTTAACACATGCAAGTCGAACGGTAACATGAGTGCTTGCACTTGATGACGAGTGGCGGACGGGTGAGTAAAGTATGGGGATCTGCCGAATGGAAGGGGACAACAGTTGGAAACGACTGCTAATACCGTATAATGTCGCAAGACCAAAGCATGGGACTTTCGGGCCATGCGCCATTTGATGAACCCATATGGGATTAGCTAGTAGGTGGGGTAAAGGCTCACCTAGGCGACGATCTCTAGCTGGTCTGAGAGGATGACCAGCCACACTGGAACTGAGACACGGTCCAGACTCCTACGGGAGGCAGCAGTGGGGAATATTGCACAATGGGGGGAACCCTGATGCAGCCATGCCGCGTGTATGAAGAAGGCCTTCGGGTTGTAAAGTACTTTCGGTGATGAGGAAGGTAATGTATCTAATAGGTGCATTAATTGACGTTAATCACAGAAGAAGCACCGGCTAACTCCGTGCCAGCAGCCGCGGTAATACGGAGGGTGCGAGCGTTAATCGGAATGACTGGGCGTAAAGGGCATGTAGGCGGATAATTAAGTTAGGTGTGAAAGCCCTGGGCTCAACCTAGGAATTGCACTTAAAACTGGTTAACTAGAGTATTGTAGAGGAAGGTAGAATTCCACGTGTAGCGGTGAAATGCGTAGAGATGTGGAGGAATACCGGTGGCGAAGGCGGCCTTCTGGACAGATACTGACGCTGAGATGCGAAAGCGTGGGGAGCAAACAGGATTAGATACCCTGGTAGTCCACGCTGTAAACGATGTCGATTTGGAGTTTGTTGCCTAGAGTGATGGGCTCCGAAGCTAACGCGATAAATCGACCGCCTGGGGAGTACGGCCGCAAGGTTAAAACTCAAATGAATTGACGGGGGCCCGCACAAGCGGTGGAGCATGTGGTTTAATTCGATGCAACGCGAAGAACCTTACCTGGTCTTGACATCCACAGAATCTTGTAGAGATACGAGAGTGCCTTCGGGAACTGTGAGACAGGTGCTGCATGGCTGTCGTCAGCTCGTGTTGTGAAATGTTGGGTTAAGTCCCGCAACGAGCGCAACCCTTATCCTTTGTTGCCATTGGTTCGGCCGGGAACTCAAAGGAGACTGCCGTTGATAAAGCGGAGGAAGGTGGGGACGACGTCAAGTCATCATGGCCCTTACGACCAGGGCTACACACGTGCTACAATGGCGTATACAAAGAGAAGCGACCTCGCGAGAGCAAGCGGACCTCATAAAGTACGTCTAAGTCCGGATTGGAGTCTGCAACTCGACTCCATGAAGTCGGAATCGCTAGTAATCGTGAATCAGAATGTCACGGTGAATACGTTCCCGGGCCTTGTACACACCGCCCGTCACACCATGGGAGTGGGTTGCACCAGAAGTAGATAGCTTAACCTTCGGGAGGGCGTTTACCACGGTGTGGTTCATGACTGGGGTGAAGTCGTAACAAGGTAACCGTAGGGGAACCTGCGGTTGGATCACCTCCTTACGAAGCGCTTGTAAGTGTTCACACAGATTGTTTGTTTAGAAGA
>NZ_FMWR01000014.1 GCF_900103085.1 Gilliamella mensalis
TTTTCTGTGTATTTTTATTTGAAATAAGAAAATATGATATGTGATTAGATCGCATAATATGACGTTAATTTAACTACTCGCATAATTTATAATTAATCAATAAATGAAAAATTAAAATAATCAAATCAATCTTGTTTATAGATACCAAAATTAAAATAACTAATGTTGTTTTATTGTAAAATATGATAATCTTACTATTTTATAAACTATAATTATTCGTTAAATATGCAAAATTTTTCCAAGACATTACGTTCAAAAAGTTATTCTGTTCCATGCGAACTATGCAGTATAGCATCTATGTGTATTCCAATGTTACTTGATAATAAGTTAGATGGTATATTAGAGCGTAAAATGTCTTATACTAAAAACCAAATTCTAGTTAGAGCTAATACACCATTTACTAAATTCTATATTATTCATTCAGGCGCATTAAAAACTTTTGTTACAACGCCTGATAATCAACAACAAATTAATGGTTTTTATTTACCTGGTGATATTGTTGGTTTAGATTCACTTTCAACCAAAGTATATAATAATAATATTCAGTCTCTTTGTAATACACTCATCTGTGAGCTTTATTATGACGAACTGATGTCATTAGTTGATACTCAAAAACATATCAGAGATCTGGTATTTAATTTACTCAGCTCGGATCTTTATAATTATCAAAAATTAGTATTATGCTATTCACAGAAAAAAGCGGATGAACGGCTAGCAACTTTCATATATTCGCTTTATCAACGTTATGAAAAAAGAGGTCATTCTTCGTTAAATATTAAACTGATGATGAGTCGAGCGGAGATTGCTAACTACTTAGGATTAACAATTGAAACGGTTAGTAGAAATTTATCAAAATTACAGGAGCAAAATATTGTGTCAGCTAAAGGAAAATATATTTTTATTAAAAATTTAAATGCTTTGATAGATTTAGGTAAGTAGACGCATAGCATATATGTTAAAATAATCACAATAATTCATTGTAAGGTCATTAATATATGAAAAGTTTAAAGAAAGTATTCATTGCTACAGCTATGACCATTTTCTCTCTTTCTTCGTTTGCTGCTCAACAATTAACCGAGCAACAAGCTAAAGATTTACAACCATTTAAAAGTATAACTATTCGTGGAGCCTTTTATACTGATAATGATTATGTTTTGGCTATATCAAAAGCAGCAGATAAAGAAGGTGCTGCTTCTTTTTTCATAACAACCACCAATATCAGCCCTTCTAATGACACTTTACGAATTGTCTACGCTAAATTATATAAAGCAGATGCTCCTAAAGCTGAAGAACAAACTGAAAATTTACGCAAATTTGAAGGTGTATATGAATATCCAAAATCTAAAGCAATTCGTTTAGAGCCTTTCAATGTTGTGCGTATTCGTGGTTATTTTCCTAATGAATATGATATGAATCAAGCAATTGCGAAAGAAGCATCGACAAAAGGTGCTTATGCCTTTTATATTGATTCTCGTTCTGAATTAGGTAGTAATATACAAGTTGCAGCCTATTTATTTAAGAAGGATGCACCTGAACGTAAACTACAACCAGAAAATGCAATTCCTTATGATTCTGAAGCTGGTCAGCAAGCCCTAGCTAAGGGTGGTGATGCTGCAATGCAAGTTGAAAAACCTGGTTATTATTCTCCTTCAGCTTTTAATGAGAAATTTTATGCTGATAAATTTAATAATAAAGTAAAAGTCATTGAGCAACCGATTGATAATACAACAAAATCAACATCAACTAACACGTCTAAGTCTGACGTTAGTACGATGACTTCAGAGCCTCAACGAATTAATCGTTACACTGTCACATTGCCAGATGGACGCAAAATTCAAGAATTGAATGATGCAACTGCTGCTAAAATGGTAGCATTTGATACAATTAAATTTAGAGGCTACTATGTTACTGATCAGGAAATTTCTTATCAGGCAGGTAAACGAGCAATTGATGCTGGCGCTAAGTATTATCATATTGCACGAGTGTCTCACGATCCAAATGGTCCGAACATAACTGTTTTTGTCGATCTTTATCGATGAATTTACTAGGGCGCATAAGCGCCCTATTTTTTTATTTAATTCTATTAACTATTGTAACTCAGATTTTACTTTGTCAATTTGTTGCTTAATACGTTTTGCAGAAATTGGATATAACGTGCCTAATTGTTGTGCAAATAAATTTACTCTTAACTCTTCAATCATCCAACGGATATTAGTTACGTTTTTTTGTAATTTTGAATTATCTGGTAAGCTATTCACCCACTTTTTGTATTGAATTTCAACCTCTTCTATTATATTCATTGACTGTCTATCTTTAGTCGAATTCAATATTAGTTTTTCAATTCTTTTTTCAATTGCAGATAAATAACGGTTGATATCTGGCAGTCGATTATAACCCGATTTGGCAACAAATCCTTTGTAAACAAGGTTGTCAAGTTGCATTTTTATGTCAGATAAAGCAAAAGCTAATGATAAATCAATACGACCTTTTAACTTTTTACTGATGTTGTAATGTAGAGTTAAAATGGACTCAACTTGTTTTGCAATATCAACAACCAATTCATTAATATGAACTTTGGTATAACCCAATAATGCCTGATAGTTATCTTGGCTTTGAATTACCTGATTGTTTTTTTCAATCAAATAGTCAACACCACAAGCAATACAATCATCAATTAAGCTTAGCACTGAACCAAAAGCATTGAAATATAAACCTAGTTTAGATTTATTCGGTAGTTTTTCATGTAGATATTTTATTGGTGATGGTATGTTAAGTATAAGTAGTCGTCTTAATCCTAGTTTGGTTAGCCGTTGTTGCTCAGCTTGATTGTCTATTAATTTAATACTTACTGAATGCTGATTATCAATGATTGCTGGATAAGCTTTAATAGTGTAATTTTTATGTGTTTTTTCATATACACTTGGCAAAGAACCAAAACTCCAATCTGTTATATTACTTTGTTCAATTTGAGCTGTTTTTTTGTTTGTTACAGATGACAATGCTTGTTGAACTTCATTTTTGAGTTTCTCTTTTAGTAAACCTAAGTCTTTGCTTGCAACAATTTCTTTATTGCTATTATTAACAATGCTAAACGTTATTTTCAAATAGTCAGGGACTTGATCAAGTTGCCAATCTTCAGAGATAATTTTTACCCCTGTCATTTTGTAAAATTCGCTTTCTAGACTTTCAAGCAAAGGCTTATCTATAGTAAGAACTCTACTTAAAAAAGCATCAGCATAGTTTGGTGCAGGTACAATATTCCGACGCAATGATTTAGGTAATGATTTAATTAAAGCAACAATCAAATCTTTCCTAAACCCCGGTACTTGCCAATCAAATCCCCTATTTTCGATCTGATTTAACACATTAAGTGGTATCTTTATAGTGACGCCGTCACGTTTTTGCCCAATGTCAAATTGATAACTAAGTGCTAATTTCAGGTTATCTTGATACCAAAAGTCAGGAAAATCATTTAAATTATCCAGTTGTGCCGATTGTTTGATTAACATCTTTTTCTCGACATTCAGAAAGTCAGGATCGGATTTTTGTTTTTGTTTCCACCAAGTATCAAAGTGTTTAGATGAAATAACCGATTTATCAATTCGTCTATCATAAAAATCAAAAAGTTCATCATCATCAATTAAAATATTTTGTCGACGGGTTTTATG
Organism: Gilliamella mensalis; assembly: GCF_900103085.1. Classification (GTDB taxonomy): domain Bacteria; phylum Pseudomonadota; class Gammaproteobacteria; order Enterobacterales; family Orbaceae; genus Gilliamella; species Gilliamella mensalis. The sequence continues at coordinate 3,669 of NZ_FMWR01000014.1, forward strand.
TTCAAGATCTTCAACTTCATTGATCAATTTTTGATTTTGTTTATAAAACTGATGATTGGTTTGCCAGTCACCTTCAACCAAAGCATGACGAATAAATAAAGAACGACTCAATATGGGATCAATTTTACTATAATTAACTATTCGACTGGCAACGATGGGTAAACCAAATAAAGTCACTTTTTCATTCGCTATCGCTGTACCCTGTTTTTTAGACCATCTTGGCTCGTTATAGCTATATTTAACTATATGCTTGGCTATAGGTTCAACCCATTCAGCATCAATTTTAGCCACCGTTCTCCCCCATAATCGGCTTGTTTCAACCAATTCACTTGCAATACACCATTTAGGTTGATGTTTGAAAAGTGCTGAATTAGGAAAAATTGCAAATTTAATATTACGCGCACCAATATATTCATGCTTCTCAAGCTCTTTCATTCCAATATGGGATAATAAACCACTTAGTAACGAAATATGTAATGAATTATAATCTGCAGCTTTACTATTAATAGGAAATGCTAATTGTTTAATCGTCTGTCTAATTTGTGTATAAACATCTTGCCATTCCCGAATTCGAAGGTAGTTTAAAAAATCTTTTTGGCATAATCGTCTAAATTGATTTCCGGATAATATATTTTGTTGTTCTTTAATATAATTCCATAAATTGATTAAAGAAATAAAATCGGATTCCTTATCAATAAAACGACGATGTTTTTCATCAGAAGCTTGTTGCTTATCAAACGGTCTTTCTCTTGGATCTTGAATTGATAATGCAGCTGTAATTATCATGATTTCCTTAGTACAACCTAATCGTCTAGCTTCAACCAGCATTCTCGCCAATCTTGGATCGATAGGTAATTGTGCTAAAATTCGCCCTATTTCAGTTAAATGATATCGATGATGTTTGGTAAAAACAGCTCCAAGTTCTTCTAATAATCGAATGCCATCACGAATATATTTTGCATCAGGTGCTTCAACAAAAGGAAATTCAGCAATATCACCTAAATCTAGCGAGGTCATTTGTAGTATCACCGATGCTAAATTAGTTCGTAAAATTTCAGGTTCAGTAAACTCAGGGCGCGATAAGAAATCTTGTTCATCATATAAACGTATACAGATACCATCCGAGGTTCGACCACAACGCCCTTTTCGTTGATTAGCTGAAGCTTGTGATATGGGTTCAATCGGCAAGCGCTGAACTTTAGTACGATAACTATAGCGACTAATTCTAGCTAAACCCGGGTCGATGACGTATTTTATTCCTGGCACAGTTAACGATGTTTCAGCTACATTTGTTGCAAGAACGATTCGTCTTTTAGTGTGTGATTGAAAAATACGATTTTGTTCTGTTATTGATAACCTTGCATATAAAGGCAAAATATCTGTGTGTCGAAGTTCTAATTTATTAAGTGTATCAGCAAGATCTCGAATCTCTCTTTCGCCGGTTAAAAAAATCAATATATCGCCATTACTTTCAGCTGACAATTCATCAATTGCATCTATGATGGGTTTAAAATCACTATTTCTATCTTTGTAATTATCATCTCCAGCCAGTGTAGGTGAACGATATCTAACTTCAACTGGATAGGTACGACCAGATACTTCAATAATTGGTGCTTGATTGAAATGTTTAGAAAAACGCTCTACATCAATCGTTGCTGATGTTATTATGACTTTTAAGTCAGGACGTTTAGGCAATAATTGCTTAAGGTAGCCTAAAATAAAATCGATATTTAAGCTTCGTTCATGAGCTTCGTCAATAATAATCGTATCGTATTGTAACAATAGTTTATCTTTTTGAATTTCAGCAAGTAATATGCCGTCAGTCATTAATTTAATCAGTGTTGAGTTACTTACATGATCAGAAAATCTGACTTTGAAACCAACAATTTGCCCTATTTCTGTTTTTAATTCTTCTGCGATACGATTAGCCACTGAACGTGCGGCTAATCGCCTTGGCTGGGTATGGCCAATATAGCCTTTGACACCCAAACCTAATTCTAAACATATTTTTGGAATTTGTGTTGTTTTACCTGAACCCGTTTCGCCAGCTATTATAACGACTTGATGATGCTTAATTGTGTTATAAATTACCTGTTTTTTTTCAGCGACAGGCAAGTTATCAGGAAAATCAATGTTCTTCGGTAACGATTCTATTCTAGCTTGGTAATGTAAGTTAGCATCTTGTATGGCAGAATCTATATCAGTTATAGTTTGACTTTTCTTAGCCAACTTTATTATTTTATGTTTATTTAACAAAGTCATTGAATCAAGATTTTTTAATTGCAGTTGAGATAACATAGCGAGTCACGAGTCAGATATTTTACGAAAAGTTATAATTATGATTAGGCTTAATTATAGCAAATTTAACCTATTATTAGGAGCTCAAATGAAAAAAACATTATTACTCATTTCTCTATTTACAGCTATTTTTGTTATGTCTGGATGTAATGAGTCGAGTAAAATACAAAATAGTGATCTTATGCATCATCGTTTTGTATTGATTAAAGTAAATGGTCAAGATATTTTTTCAGATGAACCTGCAGAGCTTATATTTGGTGAAAACATGACAATCACAGGAAAAATGTGTAATCAGTTTACTGGTCAAGTTACGTTAGATGAAGGTAACATTAAAGGGTCAGGTGTTGCAATGACTAAAATGCTTTGTAATGATGATCAATTAAATCAATTAGATTATATTATTGAAAAATTGATTAAAGATGGGGCAAAAATCAATTTAACCGGTAATCAATTAATCTTAAAAAATCATGAGAATGAACTTATTTACCAACTTAAAGATTTAATGTAATTCAGACTATTTTGGGTAAAAATATTTCTATTATGTGGCTATTCTTAATTAATCCATAAACAAAAAAAGATATTTGACATAAAAAACTTTATTTAAAATACTGTTAAGAATATAATAAGGGTAGTTCTTATTGGATTTAAGTTATTGATGAAATTATCATATTATTCGAGTGTTTTGTGTGAATTTTGTAGTTACTTAAAGCTGCAAGAAACCCTTTTTACCAATCCCACCAATGCCTTGTCATTGGTTTTTTTTTGCTTAACATTGGTTTATCAAATTTTTAAATTGAATTAAAACTTTAACTTTAACATTAAATAAATTAACAAGTAGATATTATTATGAAAAAGACAAAAATAGTTTGTACTATCGGACCAAAATCCGAATCAAAAGAAATGTTAGCTAAATTATTAAAGGCGGGCATGAATGTTATGCGTTTAAACTTTTCACATGGTGATTATGAAGAGCATGGCAACCGTATTAAAAACTTGCGTGAAGTGATGCAAGAAACAGGGTTAAAAGCCGCAATTATGTTAGATACCAAAGGTCCTGAAATCCGCACCATTAAACTGGAAGGTGGGAATGATGTATCGCTAGTTGCCGGTCAAACATTTACTTTTACAACAGATAAAAATGTTATTGGAAATGCTGAACGAGTAGCGGTTACTTATGACGGCTTTGCTCATGATCTTAAGCCTGGTAATCGAGTACTAGTTGATGATGGCTTAATTGCTATGGATGTTAAAGAAATCAAAGATAATGAAGTTATCTGTACAGTTTTAAATAATGGTGATCTTGGTGAAAATAAAGGTATCAATTTACCAGGCGTTTCAATTAAGTTGCCGGCACTTGCAGAAAAAGACAAAAATGATCTCATCTTTGGCTGTGAACAAGGTGTTGATTTCATTGCCGCTTCATTTATACGTAAACGTTCTGATGTTGAAGATATCCGTGCTCACTTAAAAGCTCATGGTGGTGAAGACATTAAAATCATCTCTAAAATCGAAAACCAAGAAGGTTTAGATAATTTTGATGAAATTCTTGAAGCTTCTGACGGTATTATGGTTGCTCGTGGTGACTTAGGTGTTGAAATTGCCGTTGAAGAAGTTATTTTTGCTCAAAAGATGATGATCAAAAAATGTAATAGAGCCTCTAAACCAGTTATAACTGCAACACAAATGCTCGATTCAATGATCAAAAATCCACGCCCTACTCGTGCTGAAGCTGGTGATGTAGCTAATGCAATTATTGATGGTACAGATGCTGTTATGCTTTCAGGGGAAAGTGCTAAAGGTAAATATCCGCTAGAAACAGTTAATGTAATGGCTACTATCTGTAAACGCACTGATAGTACAATTCCAGCATCATTAGAATTAACTTCAAAAGAAGAAAAATTACGTATAACAGCGGCAGTTTGTTGTGGTGCTGTAGAAATTGCTGAACGTTTAAATGCGCCATTGATTGTTGTTGCAACTCGCAGTGGTAAATCAGCTCGTGAAGTTCGTCATTATTTCCCAAGAGCGCGTATTTTAGCTCTTTCATCAAGTCAAAAAACGGTTAATCAACTAGCTGTTACTAAAGGCGTAGAACCTATTTTAATTGATTCAATCAACTCAACTGACGATTTTTATCGTTTAGGTAAAGAGATGGCAGTTAAAGTATGCGGTTTACAACAAGGCGATATTATTGTGATGGTGTCTGGTGCTTTAGTACCTAGTGGAACTACTAACACTACTTCTGTTCATCGTATCTAAAAACGAAATTTTTAATCTACCTAAAAAAAGCTAGCTGTCTGCTAGCTTTTTTTTGTACATAAGCTATTCTGTATAAAATATTATTGATAAAATTTGAAAGACTAAAATGATTGAAGCAAAAGTATATTTACCTAAAGAGCTCAGCTGGTTATCTTTCAATCAGCGCGTTTTACAAGAAGCTGCAGATAAAAGTAATCCCCTTATTGAGCGTATACATTTTTTAGGTATATACTCGAGTAATCTTGATGAATTTTATAAAGTACAATTTGCAAACTTAAAAAAATATGTACTTATAGAACAAGAACAAGCTCACCCTTTGTCTAACTCTAAAAACTTATTGCGCCAAGTAAATCAAAAAGTTATACAATTAGAATTACAGTTTGACCAACTCTATAATGAATTGTTATTGGAAATGGCTAGAAATCAAATCTTTTTGATTAACGAAAGACAGCTCTCATCATATCAAGAAAATTGGATAAAAAATTATTATAAAAAAAATCTTAGACAATACATTACCCCTATTTTACTTGATAGTCACACTGAACTTATTCAATTTTTAAAAGATGATCATGCCTATTTAGCTGTAGAAATTATTTATGAAAATAACATTAGTTATGCGCTACTTGAACTACCAACGGATAATATTCCCCGTTTTGTATTATTACCTTCAGAAATTTCAACTAAAAATAAATTCATCATTTTTTTAGACAACATATTACGTTATTGTTTACCTGATATTTTTAAAGTGTTTTTTGATGCCAAAGAATTAAATGCTTACTCAATTAATATCAACAGAGATGCAGAATACGAACTAAACACTGAGTTAGACAGTTTACTTGAATTGATGTCTCAAGGTTTAAAACAACGTTTGACTGCACAGCCAGTACGTTTTACTTATCAAAAAGATATGCCTAAAGCATTATTTGAATTATTGATTAGTAAATTACGATTAACAGAACAAGACGCAATGCCAAGTGGACGTTATCCTAATTTTAAAGATCTTGTTAAATTTCCTGATTTTGGGCAAAAAAATTTATTAAATAAAAAAATTCCAAGTCTCAGTTATAATAGATTTAAACAATTTCGTAATGCATTTGAAACGATTAAAGATCGAGATGTTTTGCTTTATTATCCTTACTACTCTTTCGGTCATGTCCTAGAAATCATGCGGCAAGCTTCATTTGATCCTTCTGTCACACACATTCGAATGAATATCTATCGAGTTGCGAAAGATTCTCGCTTTATTCACGCCGCTATTAATGCAGCCAATAATGGTAAAAAAGTTACGGTAGTGGTTGAATTACAAGCACGATTTGATGAAGAGGCAAATATAAAGTGGGCCAAACGATTAATTAGTAGTGGCATTAAAGTAATCTACTCACAACCAAAACTAAAGATCCATGCCAAATTGTTTTTAATTGATCGTAAAGAAAACGATGAAATTGTTCGTTATGCTCATATCGGTTCGGGTAATTTTAATGAAAAAACAGCAAGAGTTTATACCGATTTTTCATTATTAACGGCAGATCCCGCAATTACAGATGAAGTTAGAAATGTATTTAATTTTATCGAAAACCCATTTAAACCAGTATCATTTAACCATTTACTTGTTTCTCCACAAAATACACGATTGCGATTTTATGAATTTATTGAACGAGAAATAAACAATGCCAAAGCAGGAAAAAATGCAGGTATATATTTAAAAATTAATGCAATAACTGATAAAGATATGATAGATCAATTGTACCGTGCATCTTGTGCTGGCGTGAAAATTAGAATGATAGTGAGAGGTACTTGCGTATTAGTACCGCAAATTCCAAACTTAAGTGAAAACATTACTGTCACAAGTCTTGTTGATCAATTTTTGGAGCATGCTCGAGTATATATTTTTGAAAATGATGGACAAAAAGATACTTATATCTCTTCTGCTGATTGGATGCCTCGTAATATAGATAATCGTATTGAAGTGGGAGTAAAAATCTTCGATCCAATAATAAAATCAACTATACATAATATTTTTGACATACAGTGCAATGATAATGTAAAAGCTCGCATTATTGATAAAGAGGCAGCTAACAATTATGTACAAAGAGGTAATAAGAAAAAAATCAGAGCCCAATATGCCATTTATGATTATTTGAAGCAGTCAGAGTCTTTTGAATGAGGATTTTAAAGTGAATAAATTCAATGAGTATGCTGTCGTTGATCTTGGTTCAAATAGTTTTCATATGGTCATTGCTCGTATCATTAACGGTGCCATACAGATCATTTATAAAAATAAAAAAAATATTCATCTTGCAACTGGGCTTAAAGCCAACAACGAACTCACTGAATCAAGCATTATGCGAGGAGTAGAATGCCTTGCGCTATTTGCAGAACGATTAAATGGATTTCCCCCCGAACATGTTCGTGTTATAGCAACTCATACTTTACGAGTGGCAAAAAATAGACATAAATTTTTAATGGCTGCCGCTAAAGTATTTCCTTTCCCTATTGAAATTATTTCTGGTCAAGAAGAAGCCCGTCTTATTTATTTAGGCACCATGACAGGAGAATCAACATCATCAACTGATACAAAATTTGTGATAGATATAGGTGGGGGTTCTACAGAAATTGCAATAGGAAAAGGAAATGATCTAAATCCTTTGATTGTTGCCAGTCGCCCCATGGGTTGTGTAACTTATACTAAACAGTTTTTTGGTGAAAAAAAAATTGATGTTGCTTCATTTCAACAAGCAAAACTTGCAGCCGAACAGCAAATTGAAAGTATCATTAATACGATAAAAAAAATGAATATTACAGTTGCATTTGGTACATCTGGAACAATTAAATCTATTTATCATATTTTATTAGATATTGGTGTTAACGATGGTATAATTACACCTAAAAGATTAGACGACTTAATTAGTTATGTTTTAGAATTTAAATCCTTTCACGACATTGATTATCCATCGCTTTCCAATGAAAGGAAAAATGTCTTTATTAGTGGACTGGCCATATTTAGTGGTGTGTTTAATGCACTGGGCATAGAGGCTTTACAGTTTAGTCCATACGCATTACGAGACGGCGTATTTTATGAGTTAATTGATGGTCCTAACTACCAAGATATTAGACAAAATACAGCACAATCGCTTTCAGAACATTACAACATAGATCAACGTCATGCTAAACAAGTTGTAAAAACTACAAAATATTTTTTTTCACAGTGGCAACAGCAAGTATCAATGACGATTCCGCCAAGTCTTGAATCAATGTTATATTGGGCAGCTCAGTTACATGAGGTGGGGTTAAAAATTAACTTTTCTTCAATTCATAAACATTCAAGTTATATTTTGCAAAATAGTAATCTACCAGGGTTTAATGAAGAGCAACAATTACTTCTATCTACCCTTGTTCGTTATCATAGAAAATCAATTAATATTGATGAACTACCTTATTTTAGCTTATTTGAATACAAACATATTATATCATTAATGCAAATTCTGAGATTATCAATCCTAATAAATAATCAACGGAATCCCGAAATTGATTTGCAAACCTTTCAATTAAAATTGTTAGAAAATAAACTAACCAAAATCACTTTAGAAGTTAACAAAGAATTTGTTAAAAATAATAAATTAATATTACTTGATTTAGCACAAGAACAAAAATATTGGGAAATGATTGATGATTGGAAACTATCAATTGCAATTTACTAGTTAAAATTAATTTATATATAAAAATACCGCCCATTAAAAGGCGGTATATATTATTAATGAATAATATCACTATCTACTAATTATTAACCAAAGCCAATAACTTTCCACCATAAAATACCAATAGTAAATACGATAATCAGATTTACGATACTACAAATAAATCCAACTTTCCACCAAGTTTTTACTGGGACAAATCCTTCAGCAAATAATAGCGGATTTCTAGCATTGGCAAATTGTGTAATTGATCCAAAGTAGTTAGTGCAAATAACCAGAGCAAAAATCGCAATTAAAGTTGGTACACCAAGCGCAATGGCAATCGATAAGAAAACTGGAAATAATGCAGCAATATGAGCATTTCCACTTGCAAAAAAGTAGTGTAAATAAACATAAGCAATACATAAGACAATTATTACAAATACCCAACTGCTTTCTCCCAAATGACTTTGCACTACACTACCTATTGTGTCACCTAGCCATTTTGTTACGCCGAGTTTATTCACTTGACTTGCCATCATTAATAACGCTGCAAACCAAATTAATGTGTCCCAAGCTGATTTTTCACCTTTTATATCATCCCAGCTTAGTACACCAGTTAAAATCAAAATAGTCAAACCAATAAAGGCTGTAGTTGTTGAATCTATACCAACGTTTTTACCAAAAATCCAAAATGCTAATAATAAAACTACAGTCCCTCCCATAATGATTTCTTTAATTGTGATTGATCCCATTTTTTTTAATTCTTCTGCTGCTAACTTTGGCGCTTCTGGCGTTTTTTTTAGTTCTGGATTAGTTAAAAAATAAATAACCAAAGGGATCACAATAAATGAAACCAAACATGGCACAATGACTGCAGCAAACCATTGCCCCCAGCCTAATGTAATACCTAGCGATGTTGTGACTAATTTGGCGGCCAATAAATTTCCAGTAAATGCGGTTAAGAACATAGCCGAGGTGATATCATTCACATGACTAATAGTTAACATTAAAAATGTACCAATACGATTTCTTGATTCATCTTTAGGATTTGAATTAAAGTTAATGGCTAAAGCCTCTGCTATTGGATATATTACACCGCCAGCACGCGCCGTGGTACTTGGAATAGCTGGTGCCAATGCAATATCAGTGACAGATAAACCATAAGCAAGCCCCAATGTATTTTTACCCAACGTTTTAACAAGATAATATGCAATGCGTTTACTCAAACCAGTTTTGATAAAACCACGAGCGATCATGAAAGCAATAACAATCAGCCAAATAAGACTACTATTTAATTCGCTTAACGAGATTTTTATCGATTCAGTTGCGGAGGTTGCACCAGATGGTCTTAATACGGCAAAAACGGTAATTGCTAATAAACCAATTGCTCCAATTGGCATTATTTCAGCCACAATGCAAGCTATGGTAGCAACAAAAATAATACTTGTTTGCCAACCTTCTTGGCTAATACCTTCTGGTGGTGAGACATATAACCAAAGTAACGCGGAAATTGCCGTAATAATGATGAGCGCAGGCCATTTCACTGGAGGTTTCTTTACTAAATTCATAGTATTTTCCTTTTAAATTTAAATATTTTAATAAGTTAAAATTTAATTCTGTTACAATTATGCTACTGTTCATACTATTATTGGCCAAATTTATCGCACTAACATTAGTACAAAAACCTAAATAAAATCAATAGTTTTCCTGAGGAATTTTTAATCAAAAATTTAATTATAATCAGTTTTTATTTGATATTGAGTATCAATTTGTTGAAAAATAAAATTATCGGGGTTTACTAATATGGCTGTTTTATTTTTTAACAAAAAGATAGCCGACAAGTTTTGATGCTTTTGCAAGTATTGTCTGCTTTTATCAACTCCCCATCCATAAAAGACGGTTGAGTAAATATCACCCTCTAATGAAGAATCTGAAATGATAGTTACGCTTTCTAATTCATTATTTAATGGATAACCTGTTTGAGGATTTAATAGGTGATGATAAAGACGATCATTTTGTATAAAAAAACGCTCATAAATGCCCGATGTGACAACTGATTTATCTTTAACTTTTATAATTCCTGATAGTTTTCCATTAGTGGAAAATGGTTTTCTTAATCCTATATGCCAATAGCCGTTACCATCTGTTAAAGATGAGTCTAATGTTAATACATTACCACCTAAGTTAATGATACCTTTGTACACTTGATGTTGGTGTAAAATTGATTTGACAACATCGGCAATATATCCTTTAGCAATTGCACCTAAATCAATTTCCATTCCCGGTTTTCTTAAAAAAACAGAATATGTGTTTGTATCCAGTTCAATATTTTTAGGATCAATTAACAACAGTTTTTCTCTAATTAACTTAGCTGATGGAACTTGATAACCATTGAAACCAATTTTCCAAAGTTTAACTAAGGGACCAATAGCAAAATTAAAACAACTATTAAAATATAGACTTATTTTTTGAGCTTGTTCAATCAAAGAAAAAACAGAACGGCTCACTATAACGGGGTGTTGTCCCGCAGCTGAATTAATTGACATAACTTCGGATGATGACCTATTAACGGTCAATTTATCCTCAAGCGTTTTTATTGTCTGAAAAACGGCATATGCAGCGGCTTCATTAGGCTCGAAAAGCATTAATGAAACCGTTGTTCCCATTAAAGTTTGAGTATATTCATAGCTCTGACTTACCATGCTAAATAATTTCAACTAATTTTAAAAAATTAACTTTTAATATAATCAACAGCTTTTTTACCCGCCTGCATGCCAAAAATAATGATATCTGCAACTGCGTTACCACCTATACGGTTTGCGCCATGTACTCCCCCCACTACCTCACCTGCAGCGAAGACGCCATGAATGATATTTTTATTAGCATCTAAGACTTGTGTTTGAGTATTAATAGTAACACCTCCCATTGTATGGTGAACGCCTGGTGCAATTTTTATTGCATAGAAAGGTCCTTTTTCTATTGGATGACGCATACCTGTTGTTCGTCCAAAATCTTCATCATTTTTAGTTGTTGCAAAATGATTGTATCGTTTTATAGTTTTAGTTAATGTATTGTCATTAATCGATAGTTTTTGAGCTAATTCTTCAATCGTATTTGCTTGGATAACAAGTTCATTTGCAACATATTCTTCAACTGATCTGTTTTCATCACGTACTTGTTGATCAAATAAAATATAAGCATAGTGTTCCGGTAGTTTGATAATCTCAGCTGATACATTGTCCCGGGTGTCAAGTTCATTAACAAATCGTTGGCCTTCTTGCGATACAAGTATCGCGCCCCCACCACGAATAGATTCTGAAATTAAATAAGAAGAGGTTTGTTCAACGGTTGGATGAATTTGAATTTCTCCCATATCAACGGTTCCAGCACCAAGCTTTTCAAGCATCATAATACCAGAGCCGGTAGCACCTTTATGATTAGTGGTGACAAATCCTTTAAGATCAGGGCGATATTTTTCAACCATTGCAGTATTGGCACTAAATCCACCGGTTGCAATAATGACAGCTTTGGTTTTTATCATATGAGTTGAACCGTCTTCTTCTGAAACTTTAACGCCAATAATTTTATGGTTTTCGGTTACAATTTCAGTAACTGCTGTATCAAGCATGACTTCGATACCACGCTTATTGATATTTCTGACTAGCCCACTGATTAAGAAACCACCTACCGCTGCTCCACTTTCTGGGCGGTGTGTTCGATCAATACTCATACCGCCAGTTGTTGTAATACCACTTAGTTCAATACCATTATCATCTAACCAATTGATCGCATCTGGTGCATTTTCAACAAAATACCGCAATAAGTCAGGGTTATTTTTATTTTTTCCACCTATCATCGTTTCTTGATAAAAGAGTTCTTTACTGTCTTTGATACCTTTAATTTTTTGGAACTTGGTTTCTGCAGCATTCATACCTGCCGAGGCTTTATTCGTATTACCGCCAATAACAGACATTTGCTCAACAATTACCACATTTGCGCCCAGATCATGAGCTTGTATAGCGGCTGCTAACCCTGCACCACCACTACCAACTACTATAACATCGAAAGATTGGTCATTTGGATCGCCACCTTCGGCAATAATTGCAGCTTTATTAGATTTTGCCATCGCTTTAGTGACAGCTTTTTTGAAAGCTTCGCATTGAGTAGTTGCTCCCGAAATAGTATCAACATGTGGGCTGTTTGAATCAATAATTCTATTTTTTATAACAGTGAAGTTATCTAGAATGTCATTATCAAACTCTTTAGCGTTCACCAACGCTATATCTTTAATAAAATCTTTACCTAATTCAACATTAATAAGAAACTCATAAGATTCGTCATTGACTGTTTCTTGGTAATTACCTGGTTGGAATTTTTTAACATTAAGGTTAACATCTCGAATCAAGCTTTCAACCAAAGAAAAACGCCACAAAGGTTCAGGAATATTAAGCTCTTCACGTTTATCACTATTGATAAATAGTTCTAGTTTCTCGCCTTTCTTAATACGGCTTATCCAATCAGGATAAGCAATACAAGCCCGACCAACTGCAACTAAGTCATAACCATTGTCTATGGCATTATCAACATCATTTTTATTAATAACATTACCAACACCCACAACAGGAATTTTAGCTAATGTTTCTGAACGCATTGCAACATATTTATTGATTAACGGCGTAGGATCTTGTGTATCAACTATTGATGGTCTAAGTGTCGCTCCCATTGAAAAATGGAAATAATCAAGTCCTTTTTCAGCCAATTTTTCAAGTAAATACATTGTATCATCAAAACGAATTCCTGGGACTTCTAACTCTTCGGGAGAAAAGCGGTAGCCAACAATAAATTCAGATGTTGCATATTGCTTGACCATATTATGGGTAATATCTAAAACAGCAAGCGGGAATCGAGTACGATTATCACGGCTACCGCCCCATTTATCGTTCCTTTGATTTGAATTAGGGGAATAAAATTGTTGGATTAAATAGGTATTGGCGCCATGAATTTCTATGCCGTCAAAACCCGCTTGAATAGCTCGACGTACGGCTTGACCAAACTTATCAATCATGTCGTCTACTTCTGCCGCTGTTAATTCAATTGGAGTGGGGGCATTTGGACGTGGGGCCGCAATAGCGCTAGGTCCAACTGGCGATTGGCCTCCAATTAACTTTGGTTCAACCATCCGTCCACCATGATAAACCTGAATAATAGCTGTAGATCCTTGTTCTTTGATAATCTTAGCTATTTTTGCTAAACCTTCTATTTTCTCATCACTATCTAAACCTATAGCGCCAGGAAAAGCTAATCCTTTATTATCAACAAAACCACATTCGACAATAATAGTGCCTATTTCACCTGATCTTACACGATAATATTCTATCAAGTCATGCGTAACTGAACCATCATAAAAACCAGAACAAGTTGTCATTGGTGCCATCATTATGCGGTTTTTTAGCCTAATACCATTAGGCAGCGTTAGCGGCTTAAAAATATTTTCATTTTGCATTTTTATATACCTAACATTTAATCTTTTTAGTTTCCAGTAATGATAACATTACCAAAAGCCATTCTCCACTTAGATTAATGTCACTAATAGTAACGTGTATCATTTTTTCGACTAAAATTTTCTTAGGTTTATTAATTGATTAGAAAATTATCGATATAAATAAATTACGGTTTTAGTTATTTTTTAGCTTCTATAACGGTTAAACTGTCACAGTTATAACTAAAAATCTAAAAAAAAACACTATAAGTATTTCATTTGGTTACATATTTTTTATGATTTTTATGTTGAACTTTACTTTTGTTAATATAAAATGCATTAAAGTTAACATAAAGAGAATATCGTAATGTTTGTAATACCGATTGGGCGCTTAAAATTAAAACCAATTTTCTATTCTCTATTGATCCTATTTTTTAGTCCTCCTTTAAGGAGGATTTTTTTTGTTTTAAAAAGCTCTTCTTTTTATTTTTATTTTTATTACAAATTAATGATCAATCTTACCTTAAGAACATCCATAATTAGGAGATAGTATGCAATTTTTAACACCTTTTTATAATCCAACTATAAGTTACGAAGATAATTATGCTCAAGGTCCCTTTGGTCTTTTTGCACAATTAGATAAAGCGCAACAAATCCCAACAAAATCTTCAAAGTTCTTAAATGTTGATGTCAATTTACCATTTGGTATACCTGCAGGCCCCTTATTAAATGCACATTATATCAAAGCAGCATTTGCTTATGGATTTGACTTGTGTGTTTATAAAACAGTCAGAACCAAGTTGCATAAGTGTCATCCTTTACCTAATGTCTTATCGGTTCATCCTAAAGGTAAATTATCGTGTAATTTAGATACGGTATTAGCTAATACTGATTATAATCAACCGTTATCAATTACTAACTCATTTGGTGTTCCTTCTTTTTCTCCAGATGTTTGGCAACCTGATATGGCTGATGCTGTGAAAGCGGCTAATCATGGACAATGTGTAATTGGAAGTTTTCAAGGAACACAGGGTATTGGTGATATAGAAAAAGATTATGCTTTAGCTGCAAAATTAGTTCGGGAAACCAATGCACCTATTCTTGAGGCAAATTTAAGCTGCCCGAATGAAGGGGCAAGTAAATTACTTTGCTTTGATATTGATAAAGTTGAACGAATTGTTAATGAAATTAAAACGGCTGTTTCTGATCGTCCACTTATTTTAAAACTAGCTTATTTTGCTGATGATGAAAAAATTATTTCATTACTCAATCGAGTAGGATCCATTATTGATGGTTTAAGTACTATTAACACGTTATCTGCAAAACCTGTTGATGCTCATGGCCATCCTGCATTAGGCGAAAATAGAAAAGAAGGCGGAGTTTGTGGTGATGCAATCCGTTGGGCTGGTTTAGATATGGTGAGCCGTTTAGCTAAATATCGTCAGGAAATGGATCTAAAATTTGCTATTGTAGGTGTTGGTGGTGTTAGTTCTAGTGAACATTATCATCAATTTATAAAAAGTGGTGCTGATGCTGTCATGAGTGCTACTGGTGCGATGTGGAATCCATTACTGGCGATAGAAATTAAACAAACATTTAAATCTAATTGATATATATCATCAAAACAGGGCTTGATGTCCTGTCTTTTATTTAATCAATCACAGCATTTTACTATTTTTCAAATAGTAATAACCAAAAATAAAATGGCTTAGATAAAAAGAATAGAAGA
Organism: Gilliamella mensalis; assembly: GCF_900103085.1. Lineage (GTDB taxonomy): Bacteria > Pseudomonadota > Gammaproteobacteria > Enterobacterales > Orbaceae > Gilliamella > Gilliamella mensalis. The sequence continues at coordinate 19,108 of NZ_FMWR01000014.1, forward strand.
TATTCTTATTTATTTTCAAGGCAGTTAAATAGCATCGGAATATACGTTATCAGAAAGCGCTACAAATTTGACACAACGAGTATTGTAATAGAAAAGCACTTTAATTTAATAGAATAGTTTAATTAATATTATTAAAGAATTGGCGGAACGGACGGGGCTCGAACCCGCGACCCCCTGCGTGACAGGCAGGTATTCTAACCAACTGAACTACCGCTCCGCTTTTGTTTGATAGTTTTAATGTTAGAACATTAAAGTAGGCGTGATATTAAAGATTATTTTTATTCTCGTCAATAGATTTTTTTAAAATCATTATTAATCGAATACAAAACAATCGTTAATTTAAATACCACACTGCACCACCACTTTTTTTATCAATTTTTTTTAAAACTGACTCATGTTCAGAAAGTTCATATTCTGTTGCTTTAATTACTTTTAAAGGTATACCGTTACGTTCTACTCTTTTTATTACATGAGATTCTGATGAAGATGAATTATTATCTTCTGAACTAAAAGATAAAGTTGTTTGTCCACCAGTCATAGCTAAATAAACTTCAGCTAAAATTTCGGCATCTAATAATGCACCATGTAATGTTCTATGAGAGTTATCTATCTGATAGCGCTCACATAATACATCTAGATTATTACGCTTCCCAGGAAAAAGGCGTCTTGCCATGGTCAAGGTATCAGTCACAATACAATGATCTACAGTTTTAAAATCTAGTCCACAAAGACGAAATTCATAATCCATAAAGCCCACATCAAACGAGGCATTGTGAATAATTAATTCTGCACCATCAATAAATTTAATAAAATCATGTGCTATATTTTTAAAAATTGGTTTATCTTTAACAAACTCATCACTTATGCCATGCACTTTAAATGCATCCTCATCAATTAAGCGTTCTGGATTAATATAAACATGAAAATGGTTACCCGTTAAACGGCGATTAATCACTTCAACGGCACCTATTTCAATAATCTTATGTCCTTCATAGTGATTTTTACCTTCTTGGTTCATGCCGGTAGTTTCAGTATCTAATACAATTTGTCGTGTGGAATTATGTATCACTTGCTTCTCTTTTTATATCAATAATTGGGTAAAAACATTTTTAGTGGTATAGTCTAGCACCAAAAAACTTTAATGTTGATACTTTCATAAATGAAGATAGTCGTCAATTTGCTAACATTACAAAAATAGTAAATAAATTAAAGACCATTAACTCACTTTTTAAATTAAAGTAAACAACAAATTTAAATCAATTCTCAATAGTTATAAAAGAAATCAAAAAGATGTTAAAAAAAATCAAAATATATACAGATGGTTCTTGCCTTGGTAACCCCGGTCCTGGTGGTTATGCAGCTATTTTACAATATAGACAAGCTGAAAAAATATTATCGGCAGGTTTTTTTAACACAACAAATAATCGCATGGAGTTATTAGCAGCAATTGTCGCTTTAGAACAATTAAAGCAACCTTGTCAAATTGAATTATATTCTGATAGTCAGTATTTGCGAAATGGAATTATCAATTGGATACACGGTTGGAAAAAAAATGGTTGGAAGACATCTAACAAACAACCAGTAAAAAATGTCGACTTATGGAAAAAACTTGATGGATTAGTACAGATTCACAAAATTGATTGGATTTGGGTAAAAGGTCATGCTGGACATATTGAGAACGAACGTTGTGACATTTTAGCCAAAATGCAGGCTCAATCCCCTACTCTTTACGATACCTATTTTGAACAATTATCAGTCGACTAATTTGAACTAACTGATTTAGGAATAATTGATCAAACAGATTCCAGCTAACGAGGCGTTTAGCATTAGAGTCTTAAAATCTAACTGCTCAATGAAAAACAATACTAAATTACATAAAATTCCGTCTTATTTAGAGTGCAATATAAACAATATCGATGACCTTATCATCTACTTTATTAAATATCCAAAAAATCAATATTTTTTTAAGATGTAAATGGAAAAAAATTATAAAATAAATCTAAATTTAACATTTAGTTAGAGTTACTCTCTTTTTTTAGAAGCCAAATGGATATTTTTTAGGTATAATAAATAGCTTAAACAACAAACAATCTATCAGTATAATGAAAAAATTATTAATATTTACAATATTATGTTCATTTTTAGTCGCATGTCAGAATCATGGGCCACGACATAATGCTGTTGTTAGAATTAAATATTCAAAAAATACAGCGAAAAATAATAGAAATAGTTCCAGTAATTATGTATCTATAACTCAAAATCCTTGGCAATTTATGTTGAATCAAATTGACGTTAATGTGCCAGAAAATAGCCGAGTTATAGCAGAAAGAGAGCGTTTACTACGTAACCCTCAAGGATTTGAAACAGTTGCATTACGTTCTGAGCCTTATGTTTATTACATCATTAATCAACTCAAAAAGAACAATTTACCGGTTGAATTAGCGTTAATTCCATTAATTGAAAGTGCTTATGATCCACTTGCAACATCATCAGCACATGCAGCAGGATTATGGCAATTTGTACCAGTTACAGCTAGAGAGTATGGCTTACAACAAAATAGTTCGTTTGATGCTCGTCGCGATCTAATCGCATCCACTAGTTCTGCAATTTTATTGCTACAAAATTTAAACAACCGTTTTAATGGAGATTGGTTATTAACGCTTGCTGCTTATAATGCAGGTGAAGGACGTATAAGAAGAGCGATTGAAAAAAATCAAGCAAAAGGCTTACCTATTAATTATTGGTCGTTAGAGTTGCCAACCGAGACCATGCACTATGTCCCTAAAATTTTAGCAATAATTGATATTATTAAAAACAATAAACGTTATGGTATCAAGTTACCTGATTGTAATTACGAAAATTCACTTGTTAGAATTGATATGTCAAAAAATATTTCGTTAGCTAAAATTGCAAAATACACTGGGATATCACTCAATGAACTAACATCATATAATGCAGGATATGTGCAACAAACTGTAAATGGCCCTTTCCATCTACTAGTTCCTTATACTCATGCTGAAACTTTATTTAAAAAGTTACAAGCCGAAAATTTGGTTGCAAATGAGATTACGGAACTTTTACAGGATATTCCTCATAGTAATATGCCATTTGAATTTAGTCATTCAAATTCAATTCAATACAACAGTATTACTAGTAATAGCGATCGAGAAAGAAATGTAAGAAAAATTGCTTATCTTGTCAAAGCTGGAGATAGTCTTTATTCTATAGCCAAAAATTACCGTGTAAAAATTACGGATATATTGCAATGGAATAATCTAAAAAATTCTAGGGTTCAAGAAGGTGATATTTTAACAATTAATCTCGCCAGTGCAAATCCAATTTAAAATTAACTAATAGAGGATTATGATCTGATGCGGTTGTGCTAATAATTTCAGCTGCGTTAAGTTGTAATCCTCGATAAAAAACAAAATCAAGTGGTCTACCCATAAACGTCTTTCGAATGTCGACTGAAAAATTAACTGGTTTAACTTCAATTGAACGAACAAGATGGTATAACAAATTAAGCCTCTGCCGACTCCAGGCATTAAAATCTCCTGCCAAAATAACTGGGCCATTATGCTCTTTTATTCGATTTAATAGCATATATATTTGCTGTCGATAGACTTTTACACCAATACTGAAATTTACAGCATGTATATTAGCAACTAATAATTGTTGCTTAGAATGACGAATTGGATAAATAGTAATCAAAGCGGATTTAGAAACACGGATTAATGGTTCCTTTTCTCTGAAAGAAAAAAGAGAGGTTGGGAGTGAATCAGAAATTGTCATGACTCCAGCATAAATATCGTTAAAACGATATGCAGGCACATGATCTGCAATTTTATTATGTTGTGAAATAAAATTAAGTAAAGGTGATGTTGTTTGAGCTTCTTGTAATAAAATTAGTTTAGTTTTGTCAACATATTGTTTGAGTGTATCAATACAATCAGCTCTTTTTTGTTTAAAAATATTCCAAACTAAAATTGAAAAAGATCTTTGATCAATTAACGGTTTATTAACTCTTATTTGTTGATGAGGCAAGATCAACTCAACTTCATTGCTTGCCTGATACCGTAAAGTATAATAACGTTTTTTAAACATTTTTATCTTTCATTTTTTGCTCCAAATATTCATCAAAAGATAAAGTATCATCCTGTTCTTTCTTTTCTTGTTTTTCAATAGATAAATTGCGTTGTTTAACAAAGTCACCTTCAGTTAATAGTGCTAAAGGTTCTGCCATAAGTTGTTTTTTATACTGGCTTGCTAAAGTTAAACCAAATTTTGCTGTACCTAAATCACTTATTGCTTGTAGTGTTCTTGCTGATAGCGTTAATTCCGGTTGATCAAACATTGAATCTAAACGTTCACACACTTTACGATAACACTGCGTGTCATCTTGATGATCTAAAACATCAGCAACATGCAATAAATCTTCAAATAATTCGTGTCCAACTTTAGCTAAAGGTTCTCGATTACTATCACAACCAATACCGATTTCAAGTCCTGGTTTTCGCCCTTCCATAATGACTCTATTCCAATTTGATTTAGCACATTCAAGTTCTTGACTGCTCATTTCAGGTGCTGGTGCTAGAGCACACCAAATTAAAAATAGATCGATAAAGCGTATCTGCTCTTCCGTAATCCCGACTGGTGAAAATGGATTAACATCTAATGCACGTACTTCAATATACTCAATCCCACCGCGTAACAGAGCATCTGATGGAGACTCTCCTGCCATTGGTACTCGTTTAGGTCGGATTGGCGCGTAAAATTCATTTTCAATTTGCAATACATTATCATTTACTTGGCGATAATGACCATCAACTTTAATACCCAATTTAGCAAATTCCGCTGATTTTGTATGGGTGGCACGTTTAAGTCCTTTGACATATGTTTCTAAATGATTGAAAGTAATACCAAGCTGTTTTTGTGCATTATTAGTGTATCCAATATCACTTAATCTTAAAGAGGTTGCATAAGGTAAATAGCAATTACCATTTGTTTGTTCAATAAAGGCTTGGGCTTTTTGTGGATCTTGAATAAATGAAGAACACATCGAGGGAGAAGCACCAAATAAATAAGGAATAACCCAACCAAAACGATAATAATTGCGTATTAGGGTAAAATAACCTTCAGAAATAACCGATTTCCCTTCTTCAGTATTTTTTATCCCGTTTCTTGCTTGCCAAAATGCGGTAGGTAATGAAAAATTATAATGAACGCCAGATATGGTTTGCATCATTGCACCATAACGGTTTTTTAGACCTTCTCGATAAACTGTTTTAAAACGCCCTTCATTAGATGTACCATACTGTGCAAGGATAATATCTTTCTCGTTTGCAACAAAACAAGGCATACTTAAGGACCACATCAGTTCATCGCCGACATTTACGCTAGCATAACGATGCAGATCGCGCAAAAACGTTAACATATAATCAATATTAGTATTAACTGGTGTGATAAATTCTAACATTGATTCAGCAAAGTCAGTTGTGATCCAGGGATGAGTTAATGCAGCACCAATTTTTGAAGGAAATGAAGTTTTCGACAATGATCCATCAGGCAAAATGCGTAAAGTTTCACGTTCAATACCACGTTGAATACCTTGTAAAATGGTGTAGTGTTTTTCTAACCAATCAAGTGCTTTTGAGACATCAGGAATCATATTTTACGCATCCTTAAAATGAAGTTATTTAATATTTTTTATATTAACATAATTTAGTATTAACAATGGGGTAATTTATAAAAATGCCTAACATAAAAACTCTATTTATGTGTAAACATGCTCATTCAAAAGACGATAAGCACCCATTTTTTTATTACAGATAATATAATATCAAATATTTAATTGCTTTTAAAAAAACACAACTATTTTATAGATGAAAAAAGAATTTATAACTTATTTATCTTTCTTCTGTAATAGAACCAACACTTCCATATGCGAGGTATGTGGAAACATGTCAAATAATTGTACTTTTTGGATTTGATAATTTGATAACATTTTTAAATCATCGACTAAAGAAAATAAGTTACAACTTGAATACATAAGATAATTGGGTGCCATTTGTTCCAAGTACTGCATAAGTGTTTTACCTGCTCCACGTCTTGGTGGATTTAGTAACACTAAATCCGGCACACTTTGTTGAGCTATCGCATATTGTGTTGCATCAAATGATTTAAAAAATAATTGCTTAAAGCCTAACTTGTTTACTGATTGAGTTGCACACTCAATTGCATCTTGACTAATTTCAATCCCGGTAAGTTGCATGTCCTTTTCAGGATCTAGGCTAATACAGCTTAAACCAAAACCGCCTACGCCACAAAACAGATCCCAAATTGAATGAATAGGTAAATTTGAGATCCAGTCACTTGCAGTTTTATACAGGCTGCTGGCAACATAGGTATTGGTTTGAAAAAAACTTTTAGACTTAATAAAAAGAGGAATACCATTTAACGTCATTGGTAAGAATGGATTATCGGTTAAAACAATTTCTTCTTCCCCTTCTAAAATAGCTGCATGATTAGGTTGGATATTTATTGAAATTACCTTTAAGTTTTGTATTTTATCTTGTAATTGTTTGACAGAATTATTTATTTTATCGACAAATTTGTGCGATTTTAAAACAAATCGCAGCATAAAACAGCTTATATTATTCTCTTTACTTTCAGTAACAATAACAAATTTCAACTCTCCTTTACGCTTATTAATATTATAAGGTACAAGTCCTTGTTTACGGATGAAAGTTCGAACTATTTTAAGGATATTTTGCATATTATTGGAATAAAGGGGACAATCACATAAATCGACCATCTCATTTTCTGTTTGTATTCCTAAAATTGGCTTTTCAACAGTGCCCAATACCACCATTTTTGCTTTATTACGAAAAGCAACTTCATTACTAGGGAATGGTTCTCTAACATCTTTAGGTTCAAATGGAGTTAATTGTTGTAATAGCTTATTTTGTTTTTCTGCAAGTTGTACATAGTAAGGACGATCTATCCACTGACAAGATAAACATTTTTTTTGCTGATAAAAGCGACATTGCATTACGATAAAAACCTTTTTTATAATGAATTATAATATACATAAATCATACTAATAGAAGTGCAGTTTTGAATTTTATACTAAAACACATACTTTCCTGAAGCTTTTTCACCAATATTACAAAAGCATAAGTAAAATACTTAATTTAACGCTTGGTATGATTTGAAGAAATAGCGGTGTATAATGGGGAGTTATCATTAATATTACAGGAACAATTTAATGTCTATTAAGTTAAAAACTCCCGCAGAAATCGAGAAAATGCGCATCGCAGGAAAACTTGCAGCTGAAGTATTAGAAGTCATTGAACCCTATGTTAAACCAGGTATTAGTACTGGTGAACTAGACAAAATTTGTTATGAACATATTGTTAACGTTCAAAAAGCTATTCCAGCTAATATTGGCTATAGTGGCTATCAACACACCAGTTGTATTTCAATTAATGATGTGGTTTGCCATGGTATTCCGAGCTTTGACAAAAAGTTAAAAGATGGTGATATTTTAAATATTGATGTAACAGTTATCAAAGATGGTTATCACGGTGATACTTCTAGAATGTACATTGCTGGTAAGCCAACTATCGCAGGTGAAAAATTGTGCCAAGTTACACAAGAAAGCCTTTACGAGGCGATTAAAATTATCAAACCCGGCATACGTTTAAAGGAAATTGGTAAAACGATTCAAAAATATGTCGATAAATTTGGTTTTTCTTCAGTTCGGGAATATTGTGGTCATGGTATTGGTGAGGTCTATCATGACGAACCTCAAGTTTTACATTATGACGCTGATGACGGCGGTGTAATTTTAAAACCAGGCATGACTTTTACTATTGAACCTATGATAAATACAGGCGATTGGCGTACCCGTACCATGAAAGATGGCTGGACAGTCAAAACCAAAGATCATGGTCTTTCGGCACAATATGAACATACTATTTTAGTTACTGAAAATGGTGTTGAAGTCTTAACATTACGTAGTAACGAAGATTTTCCTCGCATTATTGAACACTAAATAAAAAGCGATTCAACAATAATTTATTGTTGAATCCTGCACTTTATTAAATTTCATAAATCTTAATATAATAAAGTATACAACTTACGTCGATAACTACTGGCCAATGGATTACTTGTACCTAATGCTGCTAGTAAATCAAGTAATGTTTTCTTCACTTGTCCGTCACCAACATTAAGATCTTTTGTTAGCGGTTTAAATAATAACTCTAATGCTTCCTCATGACGTCCTACATGCATTAATTGAGAAGACAATTGAATCATTAATTCAACGTTATCAGGATGTTGAGCAAATTCTGCTTGTAATTGCTGCAATTCAGGAGAATTAGCAGCTTGTTCAAGTAGTTCTATTTCAGCTTGTAATCCATGATAGCTTGAATCTTGATCTTGTAGTGGAATAGTTGCAAGCACTTCTTTTGCTTCATTTAGTTGTTTAAGTTCAATTTGTGATTTTATTAGCATTAATGCAATATCTGTTCTTGGTTTGCCCAAATGATCGGTAAGTGATTTCCAAGTTTGCCGTAATAGTGGTAATGCTTCTTCATATTTGGCTTCATGAAATAAATTTTGAGCTTCAATTAATTTAAGCTCATCTTCATTTGGTAGCACTTTTTCTAAAAAAGTTTTTATGGTTTCTTCAGACTGAGGTCCTTGAAAACCATCTACAGGTTGACCATTTTGAAATAAATAAACTGTTGGGATTGCCCGTAAACCAAATTGAGCAGCTAACATTTGTTGTTCATCACAATTAACACTTGCCAAAATAAATTGACCATGATGTTCATTAGCTAATTTAGTTAAAGTTTGAGTCATTGCTTCATAATTTGGACTTCTAGCCGACCAAAAATAAAATAGCACAGGGAATGACGATGATCTTTCAATCACCTCTTGAATATTTTGCTCATTAATATCAAAAATAAATTGATTTTGCATATTATGTCCTAAGGTATAATGATTTATTATTTATTTTTTAAAATTTTATCCATTAATCTATCAGGAAGCAAACGTTTAGCAATAGCCGCTATTTTGGTTATTTTTGTTACCCTGTAACGTATTTTAGGTTTGTCATGTTCAAGGGCATGGAATAAGTAAGGCAACACTGCCTCGGGCGGTAAAGTAAATCGTTTAGCTATAGGTGGATTTGTTACCATATTTTTTTGCTCTGTTTGATTCACATTGTTTGAGAAATATGTCTTTAATGGGCCCGGTTCAATTAAACAAACCTTTATATTGGTTTGTGCTAATTCCAACCTTAATACATCAGACCAAGCTTCTAAGGCATATTTGCTAGCTGAATAAGCACCTCTCCCCGGTGTTGCAACGATACCAACAATTGAACTTGTTTGAATAATACGTCCTTCATCTTGTTCTAGCATGGCTGGAAGTAGTAATTTTGTCAACTGATGGACTCCAAAAAAATTGGTGGAAAATTGAGATTCTAACTGCTCACGGCTGATCGTGCTTAATCGACCATAAACCCCGAAACCTGCGTTGTTAAATAACGCATATAATTTGCCTTCAGACAAAGCAAGAACATCTTGTGCTGCTTGCTTGACAGATTCTGGATTGTCAAGATCAAGAAGCACAGTTTCAAATCCTTGCTCAATAAGTTTTTGTTGGTCCAATGATTTGCGACACGAAGCAATAACACGATAGCCACGTTTTTTTAAAGCAATGGCGGAGGTTAGCCCTATTCCACTTGAGCAACCTGTAATAAATATTGTTCGCAATTTAAGCTCCGATTGATTCATATATTGTCAAATTTTTCTTCTCAAACTATGATAACACATCTAATTTGAAGTTACCCAAACTAAGCCAAGAGGATCGTATGAAAATTGCTATTATTGCTGCAATGGAAGAAGAAGTAGCCATATTAAAAAGTAAAATCACCCATTATCACGTTGAGCGTTATTCAGGTTGTGATTTTCATTTAGGCCAAATTGCTGGTTGTGAAATTGTTCTACTTCAATCTGGTATTGGTAAAGTAGCTGCAGCATCAGGCACTACGTTATTATTAAATAATTATAAAGTAGATGCTGTTATCAACACAGGTTCGGCTGGAGGGTTATCTTCCAACCTTAATATTGGTGATATTATTGTTTCAAAGGATGTTTTTTACCACGATGTTGATTTGACTGCTTTTGGTTACAAACCAGGCCAAATGTCTGGATGTCCTGTAGCATTTGATGCTGATCAAAAATACCAATCATTAGCTAAACTCTGTATAAAAAAGCACGGAGTTAATGCGATTGAAGGTTCAATTGGTAGTGGAGATGCTTTCATAAATGGTAAAAGCAATTTAGCAAGAATAAAACAAACTTTTCCGAATGCTATCGCTGTTGAAATGGAAGCCGCAGCTATTGGTCATGTTTGCTGGTTATTTAAAGTACCATTTGTGGTTGTTCGAGCTATCTCAGATAATGGAGATAATGAATCTGCAGTTGATTTCCAATCCTTTTTAAAGTTAGCTGCAACACAATCATCACTTATTGTTGAATCAATGCTAAGTGAGCTTGCGTGAGTTATCTTTTTTGGTTTGACATATTAGGTACCATTGTATTTGCTATTTCTGGCGTATTATTAGCAGCTAAAAAAGAGATGGATCCAATAGGTGCCTTAGTGCTAGCAGTCATTACCGCTATTGGTGGCGGTACAATCCGCGATATTGTTTTAAATCATGAGCCGATCTTTTGGATCACTGAGTCTACCGATTTGTATGTTGCAATTATCACATCGTTAATAATAATGCTCTTATTACGTTACTCATCATCAGTATAGTCCCTAAATGGTTATTTTCTGTATTAGATGCAATCGGTCTTGCTGTGTTTGTGGGTATTGGCGTCAACAAAGCAATTTATTCTAACGTAAATAGTTTGGTAGCAGTTTGTATGGGGGTTATAACTGGTGTAGGTGGAGGTATTATTCGAGATGTACTTGCTCAAGACATTCCAATGGTATTTAAAACCGACATCTATGCAACTGCTTGCGTCATTGGTGGAACAATCCATGTTATCACCTATAATGCACTCAAACTACCTTTAGAATATTCAACATTCATTGGTATTTTGGTCATACTGGTTATTCGATTATTAGCTATTTATCGTAACCTTACTCTGCCTATTGTTGGATTAAAAAATCATTAAATGGATAAACAGCACCTACACTTAATCAATAATCAAAGACAATACTGCTCAAATAAAGGTTTACGCCAACCTATTAATAATTCTGGCGTATTCCCCTTTTTATCGATTTTCCACTTTATGTATTGATTAATTAATCGACGTGAAAGCAATAAATCCTCACTAAGCCCTGTTTGTAAGGCAATAGTCTGCGCTGCGTGTTTTAACTCATTAGTAATTTTTTTATAATCTGGATAACTATTAATTCGACGAATTAATGGTATTTCAGGGATAGGAGTAGATAAAATATCTAAAATTGTTTGACCATACAAGCGAATTTCTTTTCCTTTCATACCTAACTTATCAAGTTCTCCTAATGATGTCGGTAAATAACGTGCAATTTTCAATAATACTTCTTCATGTACTACAAAATTTATAGCAATATCATGTTCTTTCGCTAATCTATATCGCCAGCTTGCTAATTTATACAATTGTCCTAAACTTTTCCCTTTTAATTGCCAACTATTTTTAATATTTAAATAAGCATCATTTGGATCCATTAACTCCGATTTACGGGCAACCGCCATTTGGCACTCTTGATAAGCAGCTTGTAAATAATGATTAGTGCTTAACTGAGACTTTAAAATATTAATCAATGGGAAAAGATATAACACATCATTAATGGCATATTTACTCTGTTTTTCAGTTAATGGACGTTTTAGCCAATCTGTTCGGGTTTCACTCTTATCAAGTTCGACCTCTAAATATTTTTTTACTAAACTAGCATAACCACTACTTAATGGATTATCTAGAAAAGAAGCCAATATCTGGCTATCGACAATCGGTGTTGGAACACAACCAAAATGATAAGAAAAGACCTCGATATCTTCACTACATGAGTGAAAATATTTTTCAATAGTGGGATTATTTAATATAGCCAAAAAAGTCTGCCAATCAGTAATATTAATTGGATCAATTAACGCTGCATGTTCACCATTAAATACTTGTAGCAGCCCTAAATGAGGGTAAAAGGTTCGGGTTCTAACAAATTCAGTATCCAAGGCCAAAGCTGAGCTATTTTCGATTTTTGAACAATAATCAGCTAACTGCTCATTAGTAATAATAAGTTGATAAGACAAAGTCAAATTCCTGTTCACATTAGGTTATTTATTATGAGTTTTTTTCTGAAATTCGATATCAATCACTACAATTTCGGAACGTGTCATTAAGCGAATAGGAGGTCCCCAAATTCCATAGCCACTACTCACAATACTGGTAAAATCATGATTTTTATTTTGGTATAAACCGTAATTACTTTTATACATTAATTTTTCAATAAGATTAATAGGAAATATTTGCCCAGCATGTGTATGCCCAGAAAGCATCAAATCAACACCAAGCTCTTCCGGTTCATTAAGGTCTTTGGGTTGATGATCTAATAAAATAATTGGCTTATTAGTATCAGTGAACATCATCAAATCGGATAATGATGCACGCTTTACACCATAAAAAAAAGAAGAAAAATCATCTCTCCCCACTAATGTAACCCCTACATTATCGAAATAAATAATATCATCTTTTAATACCTTCATACCTGCTTGCCTAAAGGCGTTAGTGATATCTTCTTCTCGATTATTTTTTTGATTAGTGGCTAAATATTCATGATTACCAAAAATAATATAAGTACCATATTTCGATTTTAATTGCTGAAATTGATGATCAAATCCTCCTTGTGTGAAGGGTTTTAAACGTTTATCCAATGTATCTCCAGTAATAAAAACAAAATCAGCATTAAGATTATTAACTTCATCAACCATTTGTTGAATAAATCGATGTGTTATTAGCTCATTAAGATGAATATCTGAAAGTTGAACAATACGTAAATGATCAACGTTGGCTGGTTTATTAATTTTAACTTGGTAATGAACAATCTTTGAATCAGTTGCCATTTTATGACCAAAAGTAATTAATAAGACAACTGCAACACCATATAAAACATTAAACAATAAGCTAGGTTTAAACTTTTTTTTACTAAGCCAATGTATAGAGTCAAAAATAAGTAATATAAAAACACTGCCAATCATAAAACCGGTAATGGCATTACAAAATAATGGTAGCCAATAACTTGAAATACTGTTTAATAGTATAGAAAAAATTAGTGATGACCCAGCTATAACAACAACTATCCAATAAATGATTTTATAATAGCCAGTTGCATGAAAATTAAACCAAAACAGCCATCGCTTTCCTAAATAAATAGTAATTGCAACATTAATAACAATCGCTATAAACATAGTAACAAAATCGATAAATGCCATAATTATCCGAGCAATTGAACATTAAAAAATGATATGATAGCAGAATTAATTTCTATAGTACCAATTAGTTTTATGGATATCAAAAAAGATAAGCTATTCTCAACCCCCATTGATAAATTAGGTGATTGGACGTTTGATGAAAAAGTTGCCGAAGTTTTTCCTGACATGGTGCAACGTTCTGTTCCTGGTTATTCTAATATCATCGCAATGATAGGCATGTTGGCAGAAAGATTTGTACAACCTAATTCAACAATTTATGATTTAGGCTGTTCATTAGGCGCTGCCACATTATCTATTCGCCGCCATGTTCATCAAGAAAATTGTCATATTATTGCGGTCGATAATTCTCAGCCCATGGTTGATCGCTGTAAAAGGCATATTGAATCTTATAAAGCAAATACGCCTGTCGATGTAATTTGTGATGATATTTGCAACCTCAATATGCGAAATGCATCAATGGTAGTACTCAATTTTACTTTGCAGTTTTTGAAGCCTGAAAATCGCCAACATATTTTAAACAACATCTATAATGCATTAAAACCTAATGGTATTTTAGTGCTGTCTGAAAAATTTAGTTTTAGTGATTCTACTGTCGATGAATTGTTATTTAGTATGCACCATGATTTTAAACGTGCTAACGGCTACAGTGAACTTGAAATCAGCCAAAAACGTAACATGTTAGAAAACGTCATGCTAACAGACACAACTGAGACACATAAGCAGCGACTATCTGAAGCAGGTTTTAAACATATTGATACATGGTTTCAATGTTTTAATTTTGGCTCGATTATTGCCATAAAATAAAAAGTTAATTTAAGTGTAATAAATAAGGATAATAGAATGATTGATTTTGGTGATTTTTACCAGATTATCGCAAAAAATAAACTGAGTAGCTGGTTAGAAGTATTACCGGCACAGCTTGCAAATTGGCAAAAACAAAATATTGATAACCGTTTTAGTCAATGGCTCAATAGTATTAAACATTTACCGTCTATCATCCCAGGTCAAATTGATTTACTCCATAGTGTAACTGTAAATAGTGAACAACCTATCTCGACAGGTGAACAGCAACGAATTACTCAACTATTGAAAAACATGATGCCATGGCGCAAAGGCCCTTTTCACTTATATGGTATTGATATTGATACAGAATGGCGTTCAGATTGGAAGTGGGAACGCTTAATTAATCATATTGACAGTTTAGAAGGTAAAATTGTTTTAGATGTGGGTTGTAACAGTGGCTACCATTTATGGCGCATGATTGGCGCAGGCGCAAAACTAGCTGTCGGAATCGATCCCATGGCGCTTTATCTATGCCAATTTGAAGCTATTCGCAAACTACTTGGTAACGATTTAAGAGCGCATTTATTGCCACTTGGTATTGAACAACTACCCAAACTTAGCGCTTTTGATACAGTATTTTCAATGGGTGTTTTATATCATCGCAGGTCACCACTTGATCATTTATACCAATTAAAAGATCAACTAGTTGAAGGTGGACAATTAGTACTCGAAACTCTGGTCATTGATGGAGAACAACATCAAGCATTAATGCCAGGAGAACGTTATGCTCAAATGCGGAATGTTTATTTTATTCCATCTGTTCCAACGATGATTAACTGGTTAAAAAAATGTGGATTTTCTGATGCAAAAATGGTTGATATATCACTCACCAGTTTGGATGAACAACGTAAAACAGAATGGATGACATCAGAGTCACTTGCCGATTTTTTAGATCCCACTGATTCAACTAAAACAATTGAAGGCTACCCAGCTCCAATGCGCGCTGTTTTTATTGCTAAAAAATGAAGTAAAGCTATTTATAAAGTACCCATGATTAAAAGTAATAATATTATAGATAATTAATAATAAAAATAACTTAAAAAAGGATAGCAAGCTAATTGATTTACATTAAATACATACAATTAGATTTATTGCATATATTTTGTGCAGATAATTATATTATTTAAATAATTTTTTGAAAATTTAAACCTGTTCTAGACTATATAGCAAAAGCATTTTCAAGAAAGTATGTATTTAAATATAATGATAATCAATTTATGTTAATAATTGAGATAGTTGGAATAGAAAATAATAAGTTATTTATTTGTTTCTTTACTGATTGTAGTAAAAAACTTTTTAGCCCAATAATTCGTGATATAAAATGGTCAACATCAGTTTGGCATTCCAATTTAAAAATTATTACATGATTAATTTTGCATTAATTAAAATAAAACCTCAGTAGGATGGCTGTATATTATCAATAAAATAGCTATATTACATCACGATTAGCTAATAATAACCTATTTATAAAACTAACTTATTATTGAATATTTTTAAATAATTTATTAACAATATAAGGATGTAAAATAGCAACGGGTAACATATATAATTTCCCCCAAATATTGTGATTTTTAACTGATGCAATTAAATATACTGTATTTTTACTTATGTCATTACCTTTATCTACAACACGAATACAAACACATACATCTAAATGGCAATCTTTTACAACTAATGTCAGTTTAACGTTGGTTTCCTCTGTTATGGTAAAAAAATCGGCCATATTGCTTTCGTCTGGTTGATGTTTATTTTCCGCAGAACTATCAAATCCATTAATCGCTTTGACACCGATTAATTTCACTAAACAATCCCTTATTTTAAAGAGTATTTTTAGCCATCTAGGTTGATAAGATGTCATCATTTTATAAGCTTCATAGGCTGTCAATTTTTTAGAAATATCTTTTTTTTGACAATCTAAATAATCAATTTCTTCTGCAATAAAGCTTACATTATCAGGTAATGTTTGCCGTACTTTTATGATATTGTTTTGTTTATTTTTCATATAATTATTCCCCTTCCTCCTATTATATAAAATGCTTATCTAAAACATGAATAAAAGTGATAAAAAACACCACATTCAACAAATTTAGCAGTCAATTTAACTCATAATCAGCTAACTATACATTAGTTAATGTACATATTGAATACTATCAAAACATAAAACATTAATTGAAACAAAGTGGTTAGTTGTATGCAAAAAATAATGTAAATGGTATGCTTATAACATTATTAAAAGTATATCTTCGATTTGTCATTTAAAGGTGCATTTATGACGCTACCATCTTTTTTAACACTATATAATGAATTAATTTCAACACCAACAATTAGTAACGTTACTAACGAGCAATTAGATTATTCTAATAAACCACTTATCGATAAGTTAGCAAGTTGGTTTGAAGATTTAGGTTTTGTTATTGATATCCAACCCGTTCCTAATACTCGCCATAAATATAATATGTTAGCTACTTATTCAAATAGCGAAAATAAAACACAAGGCGGGTTATTGTTAAGTGGACACAGTGATACTGTTCCGTTTGACGATGGGCAGTGGACTAAAGATCCTTTTAAACTAACCGAAGAAAATAATAAGCTGTATGGGCTTGGTACCGCCGATATGAAAGGATTTTTTGCCTTTATTTTAGATGCTCTGCGTGATATTGATCTTAAAAAGTTAACTAAACCCATTTATATCCTTGCCACTGCCGATGAAGAAACATCAATGGCTGGTGCGGCATTTTTTGCTAGGAATACCAAGCTATTTCCTGACTGCACTATCATTGGTGAACCAACATCGTTAATCCCAATTCGTGCACATAAAGGATTTATCTCTAATTCCATTAAAGTAATTGGTAAATCAGGACATTCGAGCGATCCCGATAAAGGTATTAACGCTATCGAAGTAATGAATTTAGTCATTGAACGCTTGTTAGTACTAAAACAAAAATTTAAAGAACAATATCATAATGACGGGTTCAGCGTACCTTACCCTACCCTAAATTTAGGTGTTATTCATGGTGGCGATGCAGCCAATCGTATTTGTGGTTGTTGTGAGCTTGTGATTGATATTCGTGTATTGCCCGATAACGATGTTGATTCACTTTATCATGCGCTTTGTGAAGCACTACAACCCGTTATGGATAAATACCCAAATCGAATCGAGATAAAATACGAGGTTACTCCAATTCCGGGATATGAATGTAAAAAAGATCATCCAGCATTACAACACATTGAAAAATTAGTCGGTCATAGTGCCGAAACGGTTAACTATAGCACCGAAGCACCATACTTAAATCAAATCTCGCCGACAATTGTATTAGGGCCGGGATCAATCGAACAAGCACATCAACCGGATGAGTTTATTTCCATGGACTTTTTAAAACCAACCAAAGTAACTATAGAAAGGCTAATTAAGGATTTTTGTCTTTAGTCAATTATCTCAATTCGCCGATAACCTCGGCGAAATTTAATAAAAGAAATTTGATTAATTAAACGTGAAAGGTTGCAAAATCGGTAGCGATTTCAGTATTAACAAAGACACTTTGGGCTTCATTAACTAACTTTTTATTATCATTCAAACTATATCTAGGGCTTATATGAGTCATAATAAGCCGCTTGGCATTGGCCTGTTTGGCAATGGTTGCGGCATGAATGGTTGTAGAATGCCCACGTTCGAGTGCTTTATCTGTTAGTGCATGTTCTTGTGTTGCTTCATGAACAAGCAAATCCACATCATTAGCAAGCTCAATCGATGCTTGGCAAGGTATGGTATCACCTAAAATAGCCAGCTTTTTGCCTTTTTTTACTTTACTTTGATAATCAACTCCACGAATAATGCGCCCATCATCTAAAGTTACCGTTTTACCTTTTTTTAGATCACTATAATAAGAGCCAGCCTGAATATTAGCTTGCTTTAATTTATCGATATCAAGCTGAGCTGGTAGATCTTTTTCGATAATACGATAACCAAAACACGGCACACGGTGTTGTAATAATTTTGCTTCAACTTGAAACTGATTATCTTCAAAAACAATGCCATTTTCTTCAAGTTCAATAATATTGAGTGGATAGGTTAACCAAGAATAGCTAATTTCAATAACTGTTTCGACAAGCTGTTTAATTCCTTTCGGAGCAATCAATGTTAAAGGTGATTGATTTTGCATCAAAGAACGGGACGTTAAAACACCTGGTAGCCCAAATACATGATCACCATGTAAATGTGTTAAAAAAATGATCTCAAGTTTAGCGAGGCTACATTTGGCTTTTTGCATTTGCATCTGAGTTGTCTCGCCACAATCAAAAAGCCATAACTTACCCCGCTCTTGTCTAAGATCAAGCACCATACTACTTACATTGCGCTCTGCTGTTGGGGAACCAGCACTTGTCCCTAAGAAAGTTAAATTCATAAAGATTTAAACATTTTTACGCTCAATAGTTTGCTCACCCCAGAACAACTTATCGGCTTTGGTTTTAGAAAACGCGAGTTTCAACACTTCATCACTACCTTCCGACCAAATTTGTTCGGCAAGTTTTTCATCATGGTTAGCTAGCTCAAAAATCGCCTCTGCAATTTCAATCGAGGTTTCACGAACAGAAGCCCAAGATTTAATATCATGTATTTCTTTTTTATCGATGTTCATTTTGCTACTCCTTTGGATTGAATTAGATGTAAAATAAACCTATTTATTGCAAAATACAATAGGCTATATACGTTATGATAACAATTATTTCTCCAGCAAAAACTTTAGATTACCAATCACCATTATTAACCAAAAATCACACATTACCTCAATTTATTAACTCAACTAAAATACTCATTGAAGATTGCCAAAAATTAAGTGTTGAGAATTTGGCTAAATTAATGTCTATTAGCGAAAAATTAGCCGAACTCAATTATGAACGATTCAAAAATTGGCATAGTGATTTTAATCTTGAAAATGCAAGACAGGCCATACTTGCTTTTAAAGGTGATGTTTACGAAGGATTACATGTTGAAGATTTTACTGATAAAGATCTACAATTTGCACAATCTCATTTAAGAATATTATCAGGTCTTTATGGTATTTTAAGACCACTTGACCTAATTCAACCTTATCGTTTAGAAATGGGGATCCGCTTAAAAAATGGCGATAACAGTAACCTTTATCAATTTTGGGGCGATAAATTAACTCAACACCTTAATAGCGAACTAGCCAAATCATCACATCGCACATTAATCAATTTAGCCTCAAACGAATATTTCAAAGCGATCAAACCAAAACAATTAAACGCAACTATTATTCAGCCCATCTTTTTAGATCAAAG
The DNA here is from genome assembly GCF_900103085.1 of Gilliamella mensalis. Classification (GTDB taxonomy): domain Bacteria; phylum Pseudomonadota; class Gammaproteobacteria; order Enterobacterales; family Orbaceae; genus Gilliamella; species Gilliamella mensalis. Next base: position 38,744 of record NZ_FMWR01000014.1, read on the forward strand.
CAAAGATACTTATAAAGTTATCAGTTTTTATGCTAAAAAAGCACGCGGACTGATGAGTCGATACATTATAAAAAATTGCATTGAAAAGAGTGACGATATTAAAAGTTTTAATCTAGAAGGCTATCAATTTGATTCAAAACGCTCAACTGACTTAGAATGGTACTTCATACGCAATCATCAATAAAATAATAACGATGGAATTTTTTACTACATTATGGGCGCAGTTTTTATCTACCCTGCCCCTTTTTATGCTAATTTTATTGGGTTTTTTAGCGGTTAAACTAGGTCGTTGGCAAAAAACAGTCACCGATAGCTTAACCAAATTTACCTTTTATATTGCATTTCCCATCATGCTGTTTCAGATCATGAGCCATTTTTCTGAACATTCGCAAATCGATATAAAACTGTTATTCGCCTTTTTTGGTGGATCCTTTATCGTCTTTGCAATTGGCTGCTTAATTGCATCAAAAATATTTAAGTTAAATGGATCAGAAAGTACAATATTTGCTATGGGTAGTATTTACACCAATACGGTGTTTGTTGGTATTCCTATTATTAAAATGTTATTAGGCGATGATGCCATCCCCATTGTTGCCATTATCGTTATCTTTAATGCGTTAATTTTATGGACGCTTGCGACGGTTTCTATTCAATTTGTGCAAATGGGAAAATTTTCAACTAAAGGGATTGTTAAAGCCTTTAAAAATGTTTCAAAAAATCCCATTATTATTGGAATTTTTACAGGCATTGTAGTGAATTTTATTGGTTTACCGTTACCTAACTTTATCGATAAATCAACCAAAATGGTGAGTGAGATGACCGCCCCTCTTTCATTAATTGTTTTAGGAATGGGACTGGCTGAATATAAAATTCGCGATAAACTTTTAATTACAACAGCTATCTGCACATTAAAATTAACTGTGTTACCTATTATTACTTATATTTTAGGTAAACTCATTGGACTACCAACTTTAGAATTGCAAGTGGTGGTATTACTCAGTTCGGTTTCAATTGCGATAAATTGTTATATGATGGCAAGGCAGTTTGAAGTATTGCAAGGTCCTATCGCTTCTAGTTTGCTAATATCAACGACGCTGTCTTCTATCACAACGCCATTGATTTTATCTATTATGTTGCAGTTACCTTTTGCTTAATATTGATTGAGTATTATTTAATACGTTTAAACTTATTATGCAAAATTAAGGCAAAAATAATAACTGTACTACCAATTAAAAATCTTCCCCAATCAATGGATTGATGCCAAATCACCACATTCACCAAAATCCCTGTTGGGATAACCGCATTATTCATAATAGCCAAAGTGCCCGAATCCACTTTGGTTGCACCATAATTCCATAAAAAGTAACACACACCAGAAGCAACTACGCCAAGCCAAATAATAATTCCCCATTGCAAACTGGTTGTTGGTAATTTTGATACATCACCAAACAGCAACCAGCCAAAGCTAGCAACAACCACCGCCCCAGAATAAACCCAAGCAAAAGCATGATGTTGGGGCATTGGATAAACTTCCATAATTCTTTTATACCCTACTTGACCTAATGCAAAAACGATATTCGCGCCCTGAATTAATAAAAAACCGATAATAAAATTGGCACTAATATGATCATAACGAATAATGGCTGCACCAACTACTGCAATAATTGCCATTAAAAGATAGCTAATTCTTAATGGATGGTGCTGCAAGAGATCATAAATAACAGTAACATAAATTGGTGTAAAAATAGTGAATAATAAAACCTCAGGCACCGAAATATATTGAAAGGAATTATAATAAAAAAAGTACATAATCCCTAATTGACATGCCCCCACTCCCATTAAAAGCAATACCTGCTTAAAACAAATATGTTTAAAGCGTAAAAATGGAATAAAAGTAATAAAGGCAAATAGCACTCGCATTACCACAGCAAACCAAGCATCGACTTGTCCACTTAAATAAACCGCAATAAAACTAAATGAGAATGACCAAATAATTGTTACAAAAATAAGATAAAGCATAATTGATTAATATAAAGAAAATAATTTAGAAACGCATCGTATCAATTGGCTTAACACTTGTAAACTTTATATCATAAAAATTGATTACTATATAAAATATTCGATAGCCTAATGACCTTGTCGTGTAGTACTAAAAAGTGAAAATAACTTATTATTAATTGCCAAAATCAACATTAATAAACAAGATAGACCGTCTTGTTAATTTGGTATTCTTGTTCAAGTTTGTTTTATAATTAATAATAATCAATGTAAGCAAACAAATTACTTTTTTACTTATTTATTCAAATAATTTACTGTTTTTATTAAAAATGAATCTCTTTCTAAACCTTATAAGTTGCTAAACAAAAAATTAAATAACTCACTATTAACATCAGTATATAAATCGGGATCCTCAAAAATGATTAATTATGGCATAATGTGCGCCAATTCATATTTTAGCGACTTCACTCAAAAGCTAATGATTACTTTTGAATGAAACGCATTTTAAAGAGAGTTAATTTTCGTGTTAAGTACAAATAACATCACAATGCAATTTGGCAGTAAACCATTATTTGAAAACATCTCGGTTAAATTTGGCAACGGTAATCGTTATGGTCTAATCGGTGCTAATGGCAGTGGTAAATCCACCTTTATGAAAATCATTGGTGGCGATCTCGTACCTACATCGGGTAATGTGGCTTTAGATCCACATGAAAGACTCGGTAAATTACGCCAGGATCAGTTTGCTTTTGAAGAATTTACCGTCCTTGATACCGTAATTATGGGACATACCGAATTATGGCAGATCAAGCAAGAACGGGATCGCATCTATTCACTCCCTGAAATGAGTGAAGAAGATGGCTTTAAAGTCGCTGATTTAGAAACCCAATATGCTGAAATGGATGGCTACAGTGCCGAATCTCGGGCTGGCGAATTATTATTAGGTGTTGGTATTCCAATTGAGCAACATTATGGATTAATGAGCGAAATCGCACCAGGTTGGAAGTTACGGGTATTATTAGCCCAAGCCCTATTTTCAAATCCAGATATCTTATTACTCGATGAACCAACCAATAACTTAGATATTGATACAATCCGCTGGCTTGAAGATACCTTAAATCAACGCGAAAGTACTATGATCATTATTTCGCATGATCGCCATTTTTTGAATATGGTCTGTACTCATATGGCAGATTTAGATTATGGTGAATTGCGTATCTATCCGGGTAACTACGACGATTATATGACTGCATCAACGCAAGCGAGAGAACGTTTGTTAGCCGATAATGCCAAAAAGAAAGCACAAATTAGTGAACTACAATCGTTTGTTAGTCGCTTTAGTGCCAATGCATCAAAATCCAAACAAGCAACATCACGCGCAAGGCAAATTGAAAAAATCAAACTTGAAGAAGTCAAAGCTTCTAGTCGGCAAAATCCTTTTATTCGTTTTGAGCAAGATAAAAAGCTATTTCGTAATGCGCTTGTTGTTGAAGACCTTACCAAAGGATTTGACAATGGTCCTCTTTTTAAAAATCTTAAGCTCATGGTTGAAGTGGGCGAAAAAGTAGCTATTTTAGGGACTAATGGTATTGGTAAAACCACATTATTAAAAACGCTAATGGGTGAACTGACTCCTGAGCAAGGTGATATAAAATGGTCTGAAAACGCAAATATTGGTTATTATGCGCAGGATCATGAATACGAATTTGAAGATGACTTAACAGTATTTGACTGGATGAGCCAATGGAAACAACCAAACGACGATGAACAAGCCGTGCGTAGTATTCTAGGTCGATTATTATTTTCACAAGATGATATTAAAAAGCAAGTTAAAGTCTTATCTGGTGGTGAAAAAGGACGCATGTTATTTGGTAAATTGATGATGCAGCGCCCTAACATTATTGTTATGGATGAACCAACTAACCATTTAGATATGGAATCTATCGAATCACTCAATATGGCATTAGAGCTTTATCAGGGCACACTATTTTTTGTTTCGCACGACCGTGAATTTGTTAGCTCACTGGCAACACGCATTGTTGAAATTACCCCTGAAAAAGTAATTGATTATACGGGTAATTATGAAGATTACTTGCGTAGTCAAGGAATTGAATGATACGTTTAGAAGAAACATATCAATTGATAACAAAAAGCCACTGACTAATGTGGCTTTTTTTCTAACTGAAATAATTCAAATAATTAAATTAAAAATCTAACTCATCCCACCAAATATCAATAAGTGGACTAGCTTTAACATTTTTTAGGCCATGAGTTTCCAGCCATTTTGTGACAATGTCACGATGTTCTTCAGTACAATTCCCTAATTTTTGGGTGCAAATAATTCCTTTCCAATTTAAATAACCACTTCCCTCATAAGCTAAACCATTAGGTTGAATAGCTTCAAGAATAAACTGATCAACGATATTATCTAAAGTCTCTTCGTTTGTGCCTTCGTCAAAAGACCAACTAACCGTAAAGCCTAACTCTTTAAACTCTTCAATGTGTAATTTTTTTCGTAAACGTCTGCTGCGATTTACCATAATAGTTTCCTTCTACATTATTAAATATTAATTAGGTTGTTTATTTTTAGTGTGATTATGTCGGCTTGATGAATTCACACCATTTTGATTGAACTGCGACGATCGGTTTGAGTTTGCACTTCCTCTTTTTGGCGGTACTCGCCTTTGTGATGATTTTTTTACCGGTTCAGCTTTAATCTTAGGATCAACTTCAAAACCTTGAGTTGTTAATTCTGGAATCGTTTTTTTAATTAACTTTTCAATCGCTTTTAATTGAGGAAGCTCATCAATGCATACCAGCGAAATAGCCTGTCCTTCATTTTGAGCACGTCCTGTTCGCCCAATACGATGCACATAATCTTCTGCCACTTGCGGAAGTTCATAATTCACCACATAAGGAAGTAACTCAATATCAAGACCGCGAGCGGCAATATCGGTTGCCACTAATGCTCTAATTTGTCCACTTTTAAAATCTGCCAAAGCTTTAGTGCGTGCGCCTTGGCTCTTATTGCCATGAATGGCTGCCGCTTTTATACCATCTTTAGTCAACTGTTCAGCTAAGTGATTCGCACCATATTTAGTGCGAGTAAAGACCAACACCTGTTGCCACTGATTTTTACCAATTAAATAAGACAACAACTCACGCTTACGACGCTTATCAACCCGATGCACGTATTGGGTGATCTGCTCTGAAGCGCTATTTGTTTTCGCAACAGCAACCAATTCTGGGGCATGCAAAATCGATTGCGCTAATACTTTTATTTCATCAGAAAAAGTTGCCGAAAACATCAAATTTTGGCGTTTTTTAGGTAATTTTGCAATCACACGGCGAATATCATGAATAAAGCCCATATCTAACATACGATCAGCTTCATCCAATACGAGCATTTTAATCGTTGAAAGATCTACGGCATTTTGTTGCACTAAATCGAGTAATCGCCCTGGTGTTGCAATTAATACATCCACACCACCACGTAGTTTCATCATTTGCGGATTAATACTTACTCCACCAAATACCACCAATGACCGAATGGGTAAATAACGGCTATATTCACGAATATTTTCGCCAATTTGTGCAGCAAGCTCACGAGTTGGTGCTAAAATCAGTGCATATAAAGGACGTTTGCCTTTTTTTGCTTCAGGCTTATTAGTTGCTTGAGCTTGCTGTTCGACCCATTTTTGCAGAATGGGTAAACCAAAACCTGCCGTTTTACCTGTACCGGTTTGCGCACTTGCCATAAGATCTTTACCGGATAAAATGACGGGAATAGCTTGCTGTTGGATGGGAGTTGGGTCTGTATAGTTTTGTTCTTGAATTGCTTTTAAAATCTCAGCGTCTAAGCCAAGAGAGTCAAATGACATGAAATGATTCCTAAATAAATGAAAAGTGGATTGTCCGCTTACATTATAAAGCAATTCTATAATATTTTCTGTTTATTTTGTTAATGCTATTTTTAACAATAAGATTAACTTTTTTGTTTATTATCATAATAATAAAGTTACAGTCATATTGGTAAATATGATTTTAGCATAACTCATATTTTTATAATGTTATGATTTTTTAATATATTTATCAATTAATAATATATAAATGATATTTATTATCATTTGTGATTATGCTAATATTTTGCATCTTAATAATAGTTAACTGGATTGCTTATGCATTTAAACTTTAATCGAATTAAAAATGTGTTAATGGCCGCACTTTTATCACTTTTTAGCCTTAACTGTTTTGCTAAAGATGATATCACTTTTGCAAACTTCCGTGATATTCGTGATTTGAACCCTCACCTTTATGGTGGCGAAATGTGGGCTCAAAATATGCTGTATGAATCACTTGTTCATTATAATGAAGATGGCACATTTTCCCCTTGGCTTGCAGAAAGCTGGACTGTCACTAATCAAGGAAAAACCTATACCTTTAAACTTAGAAAAGATGTGACCTTTAGTGATGGCGCTAAATTCGATGCCCACAGTGCCAAATTAAACTGGGATGCAGTTCTTGCCAATAAAGTCCGCCATACATGGCTTGAAATGGTACGTTTAATTACTGAAGTTAAGGCAGTGGATGATTATACTTTACAAGTCAATCTATCTGAACCTTATTACCCTTTTTTAATTGAAATTGCCGTCACCAGACCAATGCGTTTTATTTCGCCTAACGCGATGATTGATGGCGAAACAAAAAATGGCGTTAAATCTTTTATTGGTACTGGTCCTTATGTTTTAGGCGATCATAAAAAAGATCAGTATGCTATTTTTAATGCAAACCCTAACTATTGGGGCAAAAAGCCGCAAATAAAAACAGTAAAAATGAAGGTCATTGCTGATAATCAAAGCCGTTTAATGGCGCTTGAAAAAGGTGAAATTGATCTTATTTATGGCAAAAACATGGTTGATGCTGATTCGTATGAACGATTTGCTAAAATGGATAAGTTTCAAACGTTAATGTCAAAACCTGTTTCTAGCCGAATGGTCTTGATGAATACCACAAGACCCCAGCTTAACGATGTCAATGTGCGACGAGCAATTGAACATATCATCAGTAAAAAAGATATTTCTGAAGGGATCTTTAATGGCAGTGAAGCGCCAGCAGATACGTTAATGGCAACCAATATTCCTTATGCTAATATCAGTCTAAAACCCTATCAATACGATACAAAATTAGCAGAACAACTATTGGATAAAGCTGGTTGGGTTAAGGGTGATGGTCAACATTATCGCCAAAAAGATGGAAAACCTTTCGAAATAACGCTTTATTATGATAGCAATACCGCCTCGCAAAAAACCATTGCGCAATACATGCAAGATGAGTTTGAGCAAGTGGGGTTAAAACTCAATATTCATGGTGAAGAAGAACAAGGCTATCGTGATCGTCAAAAAGCTGGCGACTTTGATATGGTTTTTGATATTTCATGGGGGATGCCTTACGATCCCCAATCTTTCTTAGCCGGTATGAAACTGCCAGTGTATGGCGACTATATCGCTCAGCAAGGTTTAAAAGAAAAGTCTCAAATTGATGCCAACATTGGTAAAGCGCTGATTTCAACTGACGAAAAAGAACGACAAGAACTTTATCGCTATGTACTGGAAACGCTGCATAACGAGGCGGTCTATATTCCTTTAACTTATGAACGTAACCGTGCTATTGCCATCAAATCATTAAAAGGCATCGAATTTGCACCTTCGCAATTTGATATTCCATTTGACAAAATGCACTATTAATTGACTTATTTTATTACTTAATAAAAATGTTAAATTATATAATAAGACGTTTAATAATGATGATACCGATTGTTATCGGTATCTCATTTATCGCATTTTTGCTAATTAACTTAGCCCCATCAGATCCAGCAGAAGTGGCATTACGTTTAAACGAAATCGTGCCAACCCCTGAAGCAATTGAAAGTATGAGTCAAGAACTTGGTCTAAAGCAACCGTTTTGGCAACGCTATTTTAATTGGCTATATAATGTCTTTCATCTTGATTTTGGACGTTCATTTATCGAGCGCGACAGATTAGTCTGGGACGAGATGATCCGCTGTTTAAAACCCACGCTTATTTTAGCCACTTCATCTTTTATTTTTACCTTGATTATCAGTCTAGTACTGGGTGTATTATGCGCCATTTTTTCCAACTCAATATTTGATCATATTTTGCGTATCATCATATTTTTAGGTACTGCCATGCCAAGTTATTGGCTTGGTCTATTATTGATTTGGCTATTTGCTAACTATCTTGACCTATTACCAACTGGTGGTTATGGTTCTTGGCAAAATTTAATTTTACCCACCTTGACGTTATCATTTGTGTATATTTCTACTTATGTTCGTTTTATTCGAAATAATATGATCGAAAATATGCATAACTATTTTATTTTTTATGCCCGCAGTCGCGGACTTAAAGAACGAGTGATCATTCTAAAACATGTATTAGTTAATTCATTACATACCACAATCACTGCGCTGGGTATGACTATTCCACAACTTATCGCTGGATCATTTGTGGTTGAATATATTTTTTCATGGCCAGGGCTTGGACGCTTATGTATTTCAGCAATTATGAACCGAGATTACCCAGTTATTCAGGCTTATATCTTAATGATGGCTATTTTATTTGTGGTTTGTAATTTTATTGTCGATATTTTACACCAATTATTCGACCCACGATTAAGAGATAGTGGTAATATTTCATGAATTTACTTAAACAACTTGTTAAAAATAAAGTTGGGCTATGTTGTTTAATCATCATTGCCACTATTATAATTTTAGGTATTTTTGCTCCCTATATTGCACCATTTGAGCCCAATAAAGTTCGAATAATGCGTAAATATGCCGGTATTTCTGCCGAACATTGGCTTGGTTGTGATCATTTAGGTCGAGATATCTTTTCACGATTACTTTATGGTATTCGAACAACACTCTTTTTATCGTTACTAACCATGACAATTACCATTATCATTGGTTCAATAATTGGCTTAATTTCGGGCTATAAAAGAGGCAAGCTTGATGAAATAATTATGCGAGCGTGTGATATTATGCTCTCCTTTCCTAGCCAAGTTATGATACTTGCCATTGTTGGGGTACTTGGCGTTGGCATCGAAAATGTCATAATCGCCAATATTGTTGTAAAGTGGGCTTGGTATAGCCGAATGATCCGCAGCAGTGTAATTAAATATAGTCGTAAAAACTATATTCTTTTTTCGCGAGCAATTGGTGCACCCCATTGTTTTATTATTCGTCGACATTTATTACCAAATATCATCTCTGAACTCATTGTGCTTGCAACACTCGACACCGGTTGGGTTATTTTAAACATCTCAGCACTCTCTTTTATTGGATTAGGTGTACAAGCGCCAACGGCTGAATGGGGGCTGATGTTAAGTGAAGCGAAAAATGTAATGATTCAGCACCCTATGCAAATGGTCTTTCCTGGCATTGCTATTTTAATTGTCGTTGCTGCCTTTAATATGCTCGGGGACTGCTTGCGAGATATTTTTGATCCAAAGGAAAAAACAGCATGAGTGATAAATTGCTTGAGGTTAAGAATCTAACCGTAACGCTAGATAGTAATCAAAAATTGCTCAATGACATTTCATTTTACCTTAAACATCATCAATGCCTCGGCATTGTTGGCGAAAGTGGTAGTGGCAAAAGTTTAACATGCAAAGCCATTATTGGCTTATTAGAGCCCTATTTTTCTGTTCAAGGTGAAATTCTTTTTTCACCGCAAAACGCCAACATTCAGTTACCTGAAAATGGTGATTTATTAAAGCAGACTAGAGAAACCCTACGGTTTATTCGTGGCAATGTGATTTCGGTCATTTTACAACACCCTATGAGTGCTTTTGATCCCCTTTATCGTATTGGTAAACAAGTAGTCGAAACATTACTTGCCCACCAATCAATCAGCAAAAGTGAAGCCATAACAAAAGCCCTTAATATGATCGCAGATATTGGACTTAATGATCCTAAACAAGTTTATAATAAATACCCTCATCAACTCAGTGGTGGAATGTTGCAACGAATCATGATTGGTATTGCTTTAATGCTTGAACCTGAACTGATTATTGCTGATGAGCCCACAACAGCTTTAGATTCAATTAGCCAGTTTCATATTTTAAAAATGTTTGAACAAATTAAACAACAATCTAAAACGGCCATGATCTTTATCTCGCATGATTTGGGTGTTATTCATCATATAGCAGATCATATTATTGTGATGAACCAAGGCACAATTGTCGAACAAGGTAGCTGTGAGCATATCTTTTATCATTCTGAAAATGACTATACACAATATTTAATTAATGCACGAAAGCAATTATTAACCAAATTTAATACAGTTATTCACCCAAATATGCTGGCATCAACATCGGAGACAATTTAAATGCCACCGTTATTGCAAGTTGAAAATGTAAACAAAGCCTTTTTACAACCCAATCAAGGCTTGTTCAGCCGAAAAAAAACGCCCATTATTAAAGATGTCTCTTTCTCATTATATCAAGGGGAATGCTTAGGCATTATTGGTGAAAGTGGCAGCGGTAAAAGCACGTTAGGTAAACTGATTTTAGGACTTGAAAAACCTGACAGTGGTAAAATCTACTTTAATGGATATGATACTGCACAACGTGCTTGGCACAAATCGGCGATGCGAAGAGACATTAGCGCGGTATTTCAAGATTATAATACTTCGGTTAATCCCTATTTTACTGCATCTGAAATTATTGCCGAACCCATTGATATTTACGAAAAAACATCATCAAATACACGTAAAAAACGCATTGATGAACTTTTAGAGCAAGTTGGCTTAGATCACACCTTTTATAACCGCTTTCCTCATGAAATGAGCGGTGGGCAATTACAAAGGATCTGCATTGCACGAGCTATTGCTTGCTCACCTAAATTTATTTTATTTGACGAGGCAGTCAGTTCTTTAGACATATCAGTACAAACGCAAATATTATCTTTGCTCGCTGATTTACAAAAACAGTTAAACTTAACCACGATTTTTATTACTCATGATTTAACCACAATCACTTATTTATGCGATCGTGTTATCTTTTTTTATCAAGGCAACATTGTTGAACAGGTGGATAACATTGACCAATTAAATCAAGTCAACCATGCTTATTCCAAACAACTTCTTGACTCTATTTTAGGTTTTTAAATTATGACAGCACCATCAACATTAAATAAGCAGTATCACTTTAAAGATTATCTTGCTTTGGTAATTCCCTTTATTATTTCAACCATCACAACGCCCTTACTTGGTGTTGTAGATACTGCCCTAGTGGGGCATTTACCCAATCCAGCATTTATTGCAGGGATTGCTGTAGGTACGGTTATTTTTAACACCCTATATTGGTTATTTGGCTTTTTACGTGTCAGTACAACCGGTTTTACAGCACAAGCATTAGATGATCCCATTTTATTAAGAGCCTCACTCATCCGCCCTCTTTTTATTGCAATTTTATTAGGTATCATTTTTATTATTTGTCAAAGCGTGATCTTCAATACCGCAATGCAGATTATTAAACCAAATCAAGACGTACAACATCACGCACGCACCTATTTTACTATCCTGATTTGGGGTGCGCCTTTTGTGTTAATCAATTACGTTTTGGTAGGATGGCTAATGGGCATGGCGAAAATAAAAGCTGTATTATTTTTGCAGGTATTAATCAATCTACTAAATATTGTTATGGCTGTAATTTTGGTATGGGGATTTCACTTTGATGTATCAGGTGTCGCCTTTGCAACCTTAAGTGCGCAAATAATCTGCACATTATTAGGCATTTGGTTTATTTATCATTATTTACCTAAAGCCAAACAAAAAACCGATTTCGCAACAATATTATCTTGGCAATCATTAAAAGGCGTAATTTTAGTCAATAGCAACTTAATGATTCGAACTATTTGTTTGTTAATTGTCACCAATCACTTTATCTCGATTGGCTCTAGTTTTAGTACCGAAGTATTAGCCGCTAACGCTGTCTTATTCCAAATTCATTACTTAATGGCTTATCTATTTGACGGCTTTGCCAACGCCTCAAGCGTATTTAGTGGCAAAGCAAAAGGTACTAAAGACATCACTTTATACAATCAAACGTTACGCTGGTCAAAACTCGCTTGTATTATTTGTCCAATCCTATTAGTTGCAATTTGGTTGACCCTTGATACCACTATTATCAAATTACTCACCAACCAAACTAATATTATTAACCTCTGCATGCAATATCAACCTTGGTTAATCATCTTCCCTATCGTGGTGGCTGGTGGTTTGATCTATTACGGCGTCTTTTCCGGTATTAGCTATACTTCTTCTATCCGTGATTCAATGATACTTTCTTTACTATTATGGTTAGTATCGCAATATATTTGCGTACCAATCTGGGGCAATAACGGGTTATGGCTTTCTTATATTTTATTTAGCTTAGGTAGAACCTTATTTTTAGTCATTTGGATAAAAAAATCCAAAAGTTATCTATTACACTAATCAACTAAACTATCTGCTCGATATCTGGTTTTTATGCTACCTAAAACATTGATCAGATAGTTTATATAAAAAATGCCAAAGATAGTCAATTTAGTCGTGGAAAAGACAACGCTATTGTGGCAACAATTTTATTAAACTCAGCTTGCAAAATTACCGATAATTTTACAGTCAACTTTAAGGGAATAAACACAGCATTGATACCGCTGCAATCAATAATCTGCTTATTGTTTTTGACAAATTCCATCAATGGATAACGTTGCAGGTACAATGCGATTATCGGTGAATTGAAAGCGGAACAAGAAGCTAATATTATAAGCACGTAATACATCAATCACGTCTTGCTTGTCACAAAATTGTGCATTTAGACCAAGCCTAATGCCTTCGGTAATCTCTTCCATTGATGCACTTTGGCTATCAATTGGCATATTGTATTCAAAAATGATGCTATTGAGATTGTTAAAGATGTTAGTCACTTCATAACCGGCTTCGACTTTAATGGGAAATGTTCCACCTTCGCCTAATATCGATCTTTTGGCACTATCTGCAAAGGCTTTAGTTATATTTGCTGAGGGTGGTAATTCGGTGCTATACGCACTTGAGATCATAAAAAAAGCAGAAACTAGCACAGCCAATTTTATTCGTTTTTTCACTTCAGTATTCCTTACATTGTGTTTGAATCAAATTATATTATCATAATGGTATATAAATACCTCTGTATTTATATGGACTTAGCATTATTGCGCTAATAAGTGACATTGTCACAAATTTAAAGTCACTATTATCTTTTTATTATCTAGTTTAAATTTTTTATACCCGAGAATAACAAAGTTCATGCCGAGTTAACTGCACTTTAGTTTTTAAGACATGTTATGTCTGATATGATATTTTAATTTATTGCTCGCCATCACAGTGCTATTTTGGCTTTAAACTATCAATAACATTATAAATATTTATTTTAACGTATTCTAAAACAAAACTACATAAGTAATAAGTAACATGCAATTTTTCAAAATTGATTTGCTCATTGGTGATCTCATGTTTCCTATCACTGAATTAAATTAGCATTTTTTATTATTTACTGAAAGTTATCGGCAGTTGCCTGATATTTTTCCAATATCTGAAATTACGTTAGTCAATATTCATATTCATCTAGCTCACGCCATTTCCCTAAAAATAATGCTCTATAATAGATATAAATTCAATGATTAGTAAACATGTTATAAGTAGTATCTTCATAGATTGCCCATGCTAAGTATGAGTCAATACCTAAACTTGATACAATCAAAAAAGGTAACCTTATCAGTTACCTTTTAATTGTGTTAACTTGTTAATATTACTTTTTATTTGGATGAGGATCTTTTACTGCATCACCTTGTCCAGACATAATATACCAACCATTTTTGCTATGCGGTTTTTTATTATAATCAGGGCAAGGAGGTAACGATTTTTTGCTTTGGTTTGAATATGTATAACCACAATCAGCACACTTATAAGTACCAGCCGAAACATCACTACCATATGGAGCAAATTTTTGTACCATGATAAGTTTCCTCCTAGTAAAATTGGTGATAAGCCCAATTGCTTATCAATGTATATATAAGCGCTGATTTAAAAAAAAAGCAAGTATAATTTTTCATCAAAAAAACAGTAAAATATTTTTTAAATGGCACAAAAAATAGTCAGGTAGCTAATTGATTTTATTTAACTTTAATTTTTAATTAAATTAATTACTTATATAATGTGTTTTCTATTTTTATATACTGGTTGTTTTTATTTTTTAAGTAAAAGTCCGAAATGTTCATCAAAACGTTTCAAGTAGCGATGAATTTAAGTATAAAAGTGAAGTTTGATTGTTAAGCATTGCAATACTAATATAGAATAACAACAGCCTAAGCTGTTGTTAATGACTTGAGTGTTTTTATAAAATATCAGATATCTAATTAATTTTATTTATAAAAAATAAAATCACTCAATATTCGCATGCCGACACTTCATTATCTCTGGGGTCTGTTGTAAGCTTTCCATTAAACTATAAATAACACTGTCATAAGTTAGTAATGAGAGTTGCTCAAATGTGCTACCCATTGGTTGGCTTAACTTATCAACTCTTATAGGAATAATAACTATATTATCGGCTAATTTTGCCAAGGTCGAGGTGCCGTTTGTTGTGAATAATATGACTTTGACGCCCAAGTCTTTTGCCTGCTGTGCGTAGGCAATTAAGCTTTTGGTTTCGCCTGAATTAGAGCCTAAAATCAGCAAATCACCTTTATTGGCTTTGGGTTTACTAACTTCGGTAATTAAGCTGACCTTTAAACCTAAATGCATTAACCGATTGGCAAATGCACTTATCATTAACCCTGAACGCCCTGTTCCCGCTAAAAATAGATGGTTTGCACCAATAATCGCATTTTTAAATTCGTGTAATTGTGCTTCGTTGATTGTGTCTATTTGCGCCGCTATTTCAGTTAATATATTACTTAATATTGTTTTTATGCTCATTGCACTTTCCTTAATTAGTTGCCACTTTTAATTTTTCAATATTGTTTGCAATATCATTATTTTTAAAGATAAACCCACCCGAAACAATATTATTAGCTCCGGCTTTTAAGCATAGTGATAGGGTTTTATCAGTAATATTTCCGTCGACTTGAATATCATAAGAGTAATTATTTTTTTGCCGTTCTAAACTCAGTTGTTCAATTTTTTGTAATGTGAAAGGCAAAAAGGTTTCGTTTTTTTGTCCGGGATTAACGGTCATAACAAGGACAAGATCAACAAGCGGCAATAGCATTTTAATGTGTTCAACCGGTGTGCTTGGGTTGATTGCCAAACCGACTTTTATATTATTGTTTTTTATTTTATTGATGATAAACGAATGATGAACCGTTGCTTCATAGTGAAAAGTGATAATATCGGGTTTAGCTTCAATAAAATCGAAAATTGATAATTCAGGTTTTTCAATCATTAGGTGGCAATCTAAAATAAAATGGGTATGCGATTTCAAATTTGATACAAAACCAGTATTAAAACCTAAATTTGGGACATAGTGATTATCCATTACATCAATATGTAAATGCGTAATGCCTAGTGATTCAAGCGTATCTAACGTTTCTTTGATCAGGTAAAGATCTGAATTAAACAATGATGGAGACAAAATCATAATTATCACCTTTATTAACAGCCCATCAACATAAAATTAACATTGCGGGTTCTTTCTCGTAATGAATCCCAGTCAACAAAATAAATTCGCCCAAGTTCGCCCATAAGAGGCTTGCCATTCTTGATGATTAATACCAATGAAAAACTACCAAATAGCGATGATTTGATATGAGCATCGGTATTAAGCATTACCCATTTTTTAGCAGGATAATTGGGATCATTTAGACTTAAACCAAACTCAATATGCTTTGGTCCAGGGCTATTGTATTGATTTTCGCAAGTCATTTTAGGAACAATCTGCTCTAACACATTATTAATATCAACATGCAAATATTCGTCACCAAAAAAATTGGTGTCGTGCATACATTCATCAAAAAAAAGTGAACATGTCGTATGCGTTGTGGCGATGGTCAGTTGACCATTTTGGATATTTGATTGTGCAATAAATTGGTTTAATTCATTAGTAATATCGTGATAAGAGTGTCGACCAGATACCGTTTCAATTTTTATGGCGTGGTGATAAATGTTCATATTGGTATTATTCCTTGTTTATATGCCCCATTTACTTGTTTGCCGTTGGGCTAAATAGCAATGTAAATGAGGCTTAGTTTTATACACCTTATTTAATTTGATAATGCTAGATGGCTAAACGCTTTTTTAGTTCAGCAAAAAATTCTTTTAAACCAACGCCAGTCAACAAAGCTAAACCATTTATAACTTTACCCTTAATTGATTCTGGTACGATGGTAGTGCTAATAACTACGTCATATGTGTCTATTTTATTTAACTCATCGGCTATTTTTGATTGATAGATTTTGACACTTTCTGTTAATTTTTCATCATTTAGCCATTTAGTCACTTTACTAACAGCAATAGTTGATGTTGCATGCCCTGCACCACACATAATGAGTAATTTTTTCATAATCATGTTCCTTTTAGTACATTTCGATTTTTTTGATTTTATTGATATAAATTAGCGAGCATAAAATCACTAGAGCTAAACCTATCAATCCGATATAACCAAGATAGTTTAATAACAACACAAATAAGGTGACTGGCCATAAACCACATAAAATAACTGTGACAATGCCCGCAGTGCCCACATCATAGTTAGCTAAATGAAATACATCGGTAATAACCGGCGCTAGCCAAGTTGCCATATATAGGCAAATCACTAAATAAATTGTGCCCCCAATAATTGATCGAACAATATTTCCTTTAAAAAACGGAACCATCAAACAGATACCAAAAGCGTAGAAGGCTAAATCACCAAAAGGTAACACTTTATTACCCGGCAAGATTAAGGCTAATAGGAGTGAAACCGGAACCATAATTAATGCCGTTGCCATAACAGCGGGATGTCCAACCGTTAATGCCGCATCCATACCAATATTAACTTGTTTGCCATTAAGTTTTTTACTGGTGAATTCTCGAGCAGCTTCAGCAACCGGTAGTAAACCTTCCATAAACATGGCAACCATTTTGGGCATTATTTTCATAATTGCCGCAGTTGAAATTGCTAGCTTACCGATTTGCGGAACATCATAACCAGCTAAAATTCCCACAACTAAACCAATAATTAAACCAATAACGACCGTATCACCAAAAATACCGAACCTTTTGGTTAAAGTTTCTGAATCGGCATTTAATTGATTAAATCCAGGAATACGATCAAAGATCCAATTTAAAGGAATTGCCACAACAGCGCCCGACAAGGCCATTAAGTGAGTAATTGAAATACCTGGATAGCCAAAAAATGAACTTATCGGTTTTTGTAATAAGTCGGCTAAGAACCATTGCAACATAACAGCCGTGATACATCCAATAATCCCTACCCAATAAAATCCCGTTACCGAATAAGCCACTAGGCCTAAGAATATCGCAAACCAAAAATTCCAAATATCAACATTTAAAGTGCGCGTCCAACCGAGTGAAATAAAGATAAAGTTAATTATCAACGAAATAGGAATAAGCAGTAATCCTAACGTAGTTGAAAACGCCAACGGTCCACCTACTCCACATCCAATATCCATGATGCTTAATGATGTTCCGTATTGTTCCCCCATTTTTTGAATTGCAACACCTAAAGTGTCAGACAATAACGTGATCACTAAACCTAAACCGACTATACCAATACCGACAGTAATACCGGCCATAATCGCTTTGGAAAACGGCACTCTAAAAAATAAGGCGATAATAAAGATAATGATAGGTAAAAATACTACCCCTCCTAAATTTATTAGCCATTGAAAAATGTTAATCACACTATCCATTTTAGGACTCCTTTATAAAAGTTAACTTTCTATTTCACACCAGCTACATTTAAAATAGCGATAAATTCGTTAATTGAATGACATTGTTCCAATAATTTTATTTGTTGTTCATTTTGAAATAAGCCTATTAAGTTTTGTAAATTTTCAACTTGTTCATGAGGTTGTTTCATGGCAAGCATAAAAATAAATTTGACGGGAATTTTTTCGTTTTCATCAGTCATACATCTAAAAATGACTGGCTGTTTTAATGATGCAAAACAAATTTGTGATTGATTAACTCTTGATGAATCCGTATGTGGCAAAGCAAACCCAACAGAATTAACCAATAAACCAGTTGGATATTGTTGTTCTCTTTGTAAAATACCGTCTAAAAAATCTTGTTTAACTATCCCATTGCTAAATAACATTTGTGCCATTTGCGTGAGAACTTGTTCTTGATTTAATGCCTCGATATTTAAAAGGCATAACTGTTTATCAAAGTACATTTTTGATTCCTCTTTGATTATCCAAAAATAATTTTAGTTGTTTAAAGCTGGTGATATTTTTTAATGCTGATATAGCATGCTTGTTCGAAACAATTTCGTAAATTTCAGTAAATACTTCATTGATACTATTAATGTTTTTTTCAGAAAGGCTAACCATAATAATCACGCTAACATCAATAACACCCCATTTGATGGGTTTGCGTAAGGTCATAATGGATATACTAGATTTAGTCACAAACATCGGTGAGCCATGAGGTAAAGCGATACCATTTTCGATAGCCGTGTCGCCTATTTCTTCGCGCTGTAAAACAGAATCGCGGTAGTGAGAAGTGACATAACCTTTATCTTCAAGACGATGTATTAATTTGTTAAGACATTCATTTTTATTATCAATATTGACATTTAATTGAATAAGGTCAGGATCAACAAATTTTGCCATGGATGGATAACAATTCTGTTTTTCAGAAAAATCAGATTGTTTATTTAAGACATAATTGGCATATGCCTGAATAATATTTTGGTAGTCATTAGTATTTAGCAGTGAAGATATTTTAACAACTGGCTTATTCAGATTATTGATATCAAGTGTAGTAATAAATAAATCAACATTACTAAGATTGGTCGATGTCAATTTTGAAATCGAATAAACCTCAATATTATCTTTAGATGGTAATATTTTTCGAACTTTATTAAGAATTAGATTTGATGAACAGCAACCATATTGGCAAACAATCACAATATTATTAGCATCAGCAGCTTTATCTAACGCAATTTGAAAATGAATCAATAAAAATGAGATTTCGTGATCGTTTAAACAAATATCAAATTTACGTTCTAAATCAGAAAGTGCATACCACAATACACTAAATAATTTTGAATATTCGTGTTTTATTTCTTTTAATATCGGATTAATAATACGTATTTGTTTTTGCAAACGGGTAATCATGGAAGGAAAGTGAGATAACAATGAATGGAACAATTTACTATCTTTTGATAAATCGATTCCTTCAATTTCGCCAATTTTTCTTATAATCTTGCGGATGATTTGTTCATAAAAACTATCATCAACTTTTACTGATTCATCAATAATTCGATGTGCAAAAAACAACTTACTGAGATATTTAATATCATTCGTTGAAAATTCAATGTTAAACGTAACCTCAAGCAGTTGAGCAAGATCGGATGCAATCAAATACGATTGCATATAACGAATATGGTTAAATAAAAAATCGTCTTCTTCATCGATGGTATAACCTAGCGTTAACCGTTTTAATTGTATTGCTATCGATATCAATAATGATAATAAATAATATTCAGAGGATCGCTGAACGATTGATTCATAATGTTCAAATAATAATTGGCTAATTTGCTCAAAAGAATCATCATCCATCAATGACCTCATGAGTTGATTAAGATAATAACTGTCTTGTTTATGAATATATAACAATAAAAAATGCTTAATAGCACGTTGAATTTGGTTTTCTTTACCCTCTACAACAATGGTTTTATGCGTGACATTTAGTAAGACATTTTCAGATGCTAATGAACGGTTAATAAACTCAATATCTTTATGTAGCGATGTTTTACTGACAATATAATCATCAGAGAGCTGCTCTAATGAGACATTTTCTTGATTTAACAAACAACGTTTTACAATATCTAATCGACGATATTCCGGTGTTAATCGACGTGAGCTTTTATTAAAATAGCCATGACTATTATTTTGCTCTAAATAACCAATGACCGAATCAATACAGCCTTTATTTCCCTTCAGTATTAAGCCTTTGCGGGGGGATTTTTCGATATAAATATCGCTATTTGGGACGGTTAATAGCTGATCATTTAATTTCTCAATGTCAAAATAAATGGTTTTGGTCGAAATGGATAACTTTAAACTAAAATAAGCTGCTGGTTTAAATTCAGACTCTTTAAAAAGTAGTTTCAGTAACTCTATTTGTCTTTCCATTACCAAACTCCTTTTTCATGTTTTGTCGCAATACATTTATAACTCTATGCTTTAAAGTATAATTAGTTAAATAAATAAGACGATGACATTTTTTTCCAGATTAATCTGGAATTAAACGTAATTGAAAAAAACGGAAAAAAGAATCTGTTGAGATAATAGCGATATTAGCTGGTGTATTTTGAGGTGATGTTTTAGTTCGCTTAGGCTATGCTCACTATAAAATTTTTATACCTATTGAATATAAAATATGAAAACAAACGTCATAATTTTCTATGTTAGTTTTGTATTAAAAATTGGATATTTACCTACTCATTATAATAATTTTATCGACAACTAACCTTAACTGTTTTGCGAAAGAATACTTCATATTTACAATGCGTCTACTGTATCATTTTAGAGGATTGTTACCTTTGTAATAGAGTTTTAAAAAAAACTACAATAATCTGGCTCGATTAACCATCTTTTAACCAAGCCAGATAAGAAATATTAATCAACAATCACGCGACCATTCAAAGGCTGAATCGGGCGATTGTTATCATGATGCATGATTGCATGAAATTTTTCAATCTGTTCAGCAGATGCATTCATTTCTTGTTCTAAGACAATCCATCTAACACCTTCAGTACAAGGAGGTGTGGTAAGTGAGCCACTAAAACGGTAAAAATCTAATCTTTCTGGCAATAATTTATTAATATCGACTGGTTGATTTAATGTCGTTGAGCCTCCAGCTTCTGTGGGGATTTGTTGCCAAGCTTTAGCTAATTCAATATTAGATTTTCCCTTACTAAACATAAGACCAATAACCGTTAAATCCCCATTTTTGTTTTTATAAACAAAGTGAGCTTCCATAGGAAAATGTTTGCCATTGATTTGATTTTCGCTTGGAGTATGGAAATGGAATTGTTGGAGGGTAAAAACTTCGTTATCAATCTCCAGCGTATTACCTTCGTTAACATTAATTTGGACTGTATGACCGTTATTAATAATTTCTTGCGTACCTGGTTTGAATGCCAATGTAAGATTATCATGATTCGTTTTTAGTGCATGTTCAATATTAATAGGAGATTGATTTTTTCCTTTTTCACATGTTGAAAATTCTGCTGAAAGCTTTCCCCAATTTTCGGGCTTGGCGACACCTTCATAACCCCAATGTGGTTCTGGCTCTGCAGCTATACAAGATAAGCTAGTTACCATTAGTGCTGCAATTATTACTTTAAGTTTCATATTACTTTTACACTATAATCTTGGTTATGGGAATTTAGATTATACGCCTTGACTTTTCAATTTTATAGTTAAAAAGTACAATTTGTTTAATTTTCACCATATTTATGTTCAACTAAAGATATAAGCAATGAAACAAAAAATATGCCGACTTGTAAATAACGTAGGTTAGTATAGAGAATTAAAATGTAGCTTAATGCTATTATTACGGTATTAACAATTGAACTAGAAAGGACCATATAGCCCTTTTTAGTTCAATTGATTGGTTAGAAACTATAACGAATACCTGCTAATAAATCAATAGAACTTAACTTAACACTGGCATGATTTCGATAATATTCATTATGTTTTTTAATTGTTACTTTTCCTGCATTAATATAACGGGCAGTGATATCAAAATCTATGTTATTATCGACTTTATAAGCAACACCCGTTGCAACATTCCATGCAAATTTAGTTTTTGTTTTTGATAATGAACGTTCATAATCCACGCCGTCAACAGAGACATTATATTTTTCTTTATGGCTATTTTCTAATTTAGTAAATGCTACACCTAATCCCACACCAACAAATGGCGTAATTGGAGAGTCTATATCAATATCAGAATAACCATTTAACATTAATGTATTCATGCGTACTTTGACTTTTTGAGTTGTACGAAGACGATAATCCTCATATGTATTGTATCTATTCTCTTTTTTCTCTGTATTACCACGTAGAGTGAAAGATAATTCCATCCGTACTGGAATATCATAGTCATTGAAGTTGTAACCTAAATTTACAGCACCTGCTAAATTGGTTTTATGCATCGAATTAAAGATACCCTCTTTCAAGACAAAGCCACGTTTATAATATAAGTTGTCATTAACACTACTTGCATTTACCACAGCTGCACCTAATTGACCACCTAAATAAAATCCACTTGTTTCAGCATAAGCAAAGCTTGAGAAACACGCACAAGTCGTTAGTGCAATTAATGTATTTTTCATTTTCATTTCCTCATTCATTCATTATTTTTGCCTATAATTATAAATCGAGGCGATTGTAAAGTAAGCAAATCGAAAAGTCTATAAATTAAATGTTAATATATATAAATTAAAATATATGAAATTAGAGAATAATTCAAAAAATTAATATTGTTATTTCAACTAACTGACCATTGATAATCTTTTAGTTCACTAATCAAAAAATCGATTAAACAGCGCGTTCGGAGTGGTAATAATTTACGGCTTGGGTAAACCGCATAAATGTTCAAATTCTCAACTTTATAATCCAACAAAACACGCACCAACCGCCCTATTTTAATATCTTGACCAATAATAAAATCAGGTTGCAACGAAATACCGCCCCCTTGTAACATAATCTGACGACAAGTATCACCATTATTACAATAGATATTCGCCTTTAAATTAACAGACAGATCAACATTATCTTTATAAAAATGCCATTGCTCCTTTTTAGCCCACTGGCTATACATCACAATTTTATGATTGAACAAATCATCAGGATCATTCGGCATACCATAGTTAGCAATATAATCAGGCGAAGCGGCAACTATAATTTGAGTGGTTGCCAGTTTACGACTAATTAGCGAGGAGTTTTCTAGCCGACCAATTCGAACAGCAAGATCGTAGCCCTCATCAAGCAGATCCACCACACGATCTGACAGCGTAATATCTAGCTCAATCTTAGGGTACTTATCGATAAATTTTTGCCATAAAGGTGCTAAATGTAAAATTCCAAAACTAACGGGGACATTAATTCGAAGTATACCTTGTGGACTTGCGTGATCTAAAGTGAGGTTATTTTCTGCTTCTATGGTGGCATTAATAATGGCTTTAGCTTGCAAATAAAAAGTTTGCCCTTCAAGAGTGATAACCATTTTGCGAGTGGTTCGTTGTAACAACCGTACTTGCAAGCGATCTTCTAACGCTTGAAGATATCGTGACACCGCTTGCTTAGACATCTTTAACTTAACCGCAGCATCAACAAAGCTATTACAATCAACCACCGTAACAAAAACCATCATTTCTAGTAATTTATTTGATCTATCCATTTGCCTTCACCTACAAAGCAATTGTTCCACTTATTATGACAATAAGTCACATAATAACTTATTTATCTATGAAAAAATAACTATTAGTATAAACAAATAGTGCTAATTAATCACAATAATTAACTTACAGGAAAAATAAAATGAAACAATATCAAACAGACATAGCCTTACTTATGTTACGAATTGCATTAGGTGTCATGTTCTTGGCGCACGGTTTTACTAAACTTCTCGTCTTTACTCCCTCAGGTACTGCGCAATATTTTCAATCACTTGGCTTTCCTTGGTTCATTGGTTACTTAACGATTATGTTTGAAATTGGCGGCGGTTTGTTATTGCTTTTAGGTATTTTAACTCGCATTGTTAGTTTATTGGCAGTGATTCAAATGATTGTTATTACATTTATTCACTCAGTGAATGGTTGGTCATTTAGTAACGCAGGTGGCGGTTGGGAATATCCTGCCTTTATGGCGCTAACAGCATTCAGTTTAGTATTGTTGGGAAGTGGTCGCTTTAATGTATTAGCTAAATAAAAACCTCAATAAAATAAATACTTTTTCTGACTGATCTTTACTTAGGGTTGAGTGGGTTAGAAGAGTAAAAGGCTCGGTTTGTGATCGAGCCAATTTAGATTGTTTATAATTATGTTATCGCTTTTTTGGCATCCATTATCCATAATCATTTAATTACAATGCAATAATTTATAAAACAGTCTGTTTAGTTTGAACAAACATTTCACAACTTACAACCGATGCAAAATTGGTTAAGGCAGATATAAAGCTGTTATGTACCACTTGAGATGGAATCGTTTTACCATCAAATTCGAGATCACAAGTTGTACAAGCATCATGGATTAATATCGGTTGATAACCTAGTTCGGATGCGTGACGTGTTGTTGAGTCAACACACATATGGCTCATCATTCCACAAATAACAATCTGTTGGATCTGTTCTTGTTGTAATTTTTTTTGTAGCTCAGTTTGATAAAAACTATTAGGGAATGTTTTTTTGACAAGATACTCATGCAAGTTACCAAGCGGTAACAAACTTGGATGAATTTCAGCGCCTAAACTTCCGTTAGCAAAAAAATCCGCATGAGGATCAGACTTTATATGCTGAATATAAAAGATCGGTAATTGTTGTGATCTAAAGTGTTTTTGTAGTTTTAAGGTATTTTGTAAAGTTAATTCTGTATTGTTTAAAGTAAATTTACCCGTTGGAAAATAGTCATTTTGTACGTCGATAATTATTAACCCTTGTTTCATTGTTTTGTCCTTAAATTATGTTTGAGTTGATAATTATGCGATAATTACGCTATCTGTTACATAACGAATTGAAAGTATTATTACTTACCTACTTTCAATATGAAAAAAATGAACAAGTATGGATAAAAAAGATCGCGCTATTTTAGATGAGCTTAAAAAAAATAGTCGCCAATCATGGAAAGAAATTGGCGAAAAAGTATATTTGTCAGGACAGGCTGTTGGACAGCGAGTTCAAGAATTGTATAATAATCATATTATTGAAAAATTTACTATTAAAGAAAAAACAAATCAGCTTCAGTTTATTACGATTTATATGAATTCAAATCAATTCACCTCGTTCGAAAACATGGTCATGTCGTTTAAAGAAATCATCGAATTTTATAAAATCACAGGCGATGGGTGTTACTTTATAAAAAGTGAATTTACAGACCAAAACTTACCACATTTTTTAGACAAACTTGAGCTCTATTGCCGTTATAAAGTTAGTCATCATTCAAAAGTGATTAGATAACTCTATTTTAAAGATTTACACTTAAACTTGTTTACTATTTTTTATATAAAATTTTTTACATAAAAACAAAAAAAAGTTGCGAGCAAGTAAATTCTGTTATATTTTGTTCAATAGCTTTAATTATCAACTCAGTTAAAGGTTTTTTATTTTTATGAATTGTTTTTGCGTTTTTATTACTAATGCTATTAGTACACATCATCACCATCATTCCTGAATAGTCTTCGGGCGATTGGTGCTGGGAGACGTTGGTCTTCCGGTGATATAGCAAAAGCAAGCAGAGAACCCTCGGAAGATCAAACTTCCGAGGGTTTTTTGTTTGTGGTTTATAAATTTTTAGATAACTTTGGAGAAAGATATGTTGGATAATTCGCGTTTACGCATTGCAATGCAAAAGTCAGGTCGCTTAAGTGATGAGTCAAAAAAGCTACTTGCCCAATGTGGCATTAAGATTAATCTGCAAGAACAACGGTTAATTGCTTTTGCCGAAAATATGCCCATCGATATTTTGCGAGTTCGTGATGATGACATTCCCGGGCTGGTGATTGATGGCGTTGTGGATATTGGGATTGTCGGCGAAAATGTTTTAGAAGAAGAAGTATTAGATAGGCAGGCCGAAGGCGAAGATCCACAATTTATAAAACTGCGCGCGCTTGATTTTGGTGAATGTCGGCTGTCGATCGCCGCCCCGCGTGATTTTGAGTATTCTGGTCCTGAGTGTTTAAATGACCTGCGTATTGCCACCACTTACCCTCACCTGCTACGCCGTTATCTGGCACAATATAATGTTACCTTTAAAACCTGCTTACTTAATGGTTCAGTCGAAGTTGCACCACGTGCAGGACTTGCCGATGTAATTTGTGATTTAGTATCTAGCGGTGCAACACTTGAGGCCAATGGGCTGAAAGAGATCGAAGTTATCTATAAATCAAAAGCCTGCTTAATTCAACGTCAAGGCGACATTTCACCAATAAAACAGGCGTTAATCGATAAAATCATGACGCGTATTCAAGGGGTTATTCAAGCTCGTGAATCAAAATATATTATGCTCCACGCCCCTACCGAGGTGTTAGATGATATTGTTGCACTATTACCCGGTGCTGAAAATCCTACCATTTTGCCTTTAACTGGCGAGCAAAATCGGATTGCACTACATATGGTGAGCAGTGAATCGCTTTTTTGGGAAACGATGGAAAACCTAAAAGCGTTAGGTGCAAGCTCAATTCTTGTATTACCAATTGAAAAAATGATGGAGTAATAATATGAAACTCTCTTATTGGCAACAATGTACAAATGAACAACAAACAGCACTATTAACGCGTCCAGCGATTACAGCCTCTGATTCGATTAGCAAAGCTGTTGCAGATATTTTGGCACAAGTTAAACAAGATGGTGATAAGGCGTTAAAAGCGCTAAGTAGCAAATTTGATAAAGTCCAAATTCAGCAGTTCAAACTCACAAAACAAGAAATCAACACCGCCGCAGACCGCGTTAAGCCTGAATTAAAACAAGCAATGCAATTGGCAGTTGCGAATATCGAAAAGTTCCACCAAGCTCAAGTAAAACAGACCATTAAGCTTGAAACAATGCCGGGGGTAGAATGCCAGCTAGTTACTCGATCAATCGATTCGGTTGGGCTTTATATTCCGGGGGGATCAGCGCCTTTGTTATCAACGGTATTAATGCTTGCAATACCCGCTAAAATTGCTGGTTGTCGTCAGGTGATTTTATGTTCACCGCCACCTATTGCTGACGAAATTTTATATGCAGCAGACTTGTGTGGTGTCAGCGAAGTATATCAATTAGGCGGTGCACAAGCGATTAGTGCAATGGCACTAGGCACTGAGTCTGTTCCTAAAGTGGATAAGATCTTTGGTCCGGGCAATGCCTATGTTACCGAGGCTAAACGACAAATTAGCCAGCGACTTGATGGCGCTGCGATTGATATGCCTGCAGGTCCGTCTGAAGTGCTAGTGATTGCCGATAGTTCGGCTAATCCTGCTTTTGTTGCCGCTGATTTACTTTCACAAGCTGAACACGGTCCTGATTCGCAAGTGGTGTTATTAACACCAGATGAAACTATTGCACAAGCGGTCTCGCAAGAAGTGGATAAACAATTAAGCACGCTATCACGCCAAAGTATTGCTGAAAAGGCATTACAAGAAAGCCGACTAATTGTAACAAAAGACTTGAATGAGTGCGTGGCTATTAGTAACCGTTATGGACCTGAACATTTAATTATTCAAACCGCCAATGCCGATGAATTAGTTAAACAGATCACCAGCGCAGGCTCCATATTTTTGGGTAATTGGTCGCCAGAATCGGCTGGTGATTATGCCTCTGGAACTAACCATGTTCTGCCAACTTATGGCTATACCGCAACATATTCTAGTCTTGGGCTGGCTGATTTTCAAAAAAGAATGACAGTACAAAAATTATCACCAGAAGGCTTAAAAGCAATTGGAAACGCAGTTGAACTTATGGCCGAAGCCGAACAACTGACCGCCCATAAACAAGCGGTTACTTTGCGCCTTGCGGCATTAAATTCAATGGGTTAAAAATAGGTGGATAACATGGATATCAATCAATTAGTCAGAAAAAATATTCAGAAACTAACGCCATATCAATCCGCCCGTCGGATTGGTGGTAATGGCGATGTGTGGCTCAATGCCAACGAATACCCCGTCGCACCACATTTCGAATTAACCGAACAAACCTTAAACCGTTACCCTGAACCACAACCAGAAAAGGTGATTCAGCGTTATGCTCAATATGCTGGTGTACAACCCGATCAATTAATTGTTAGCCGTGGCGCTGATGAAGCTATTGAATTATTAATGCGTGCATTTTGCGAGCCTGAAAAAGACAGCATTTTGTACTGTCCACCAACTTATGGCATGTATCAAGTGAGTGCTGAAACGTTAGGCATAAAAACCAAAACAGTCCCAACCAAAGCCGATTGGCAACTTGATCTTGAAGGTATTGAGCAGCATCTTGATAGCGTTAAACTGATTTATGTCTGTTCACCAAATAATCCAACGGGTAACTTAATTGATCCTGAGGATATTAAGGCGTTGCTCAATATTGCCAACAATCGTGCTTTAGTGGTGATTGATGAGGCTTATATTGAGTTTTCCCCCGACTCAACGGTGGTGAGTTGGCTTGCTAACTACCCTAATTTAGTGGTGTTACGTACACTATCAAAGGCATTTGCTTTAGCGGGGTTACGTTGTGGTTTTACGATTGCGAATAAACCAGTAATTGATGCATTACAAAAAGTCATTGCTCCCTATCCACTCGCTACGCCCGTGGCCGATATTGCAGCACAAGCTCTGAGTAAAGATGGCATTAATGCCATGAAGTTGCATGTAATCAATTTGAACAAACAAAAAGAAAAATTTGCCAATTCGCTAGCACAGTTATCAGTTGTTGAAAAAGTTTATCCGAGTTCTTCCAACTATTTATGTGTGAAGTTTCAAGATAATAAGGACGTGTTTAATATCTTATGGAATAAAGGGATTATTTTACGCGATCAAAGCAAGTCGATTGGGGAAAACAATATGATTCGAATCACCATTGGTACTCAAGCAGAGTGCGAGGCAGTTCTTTCGGCGCTTAAAGCAATAAAATAGGAGCAAAAATGTTACAAAAATACTTATTTATTGATCGAGATGGCACATTAATTACCGAACCTCCAGTTGACTTTCAAGTTGATCGTTTTGATAAGCTGGCTTTTGAACTGAATGTGATCCCTGCGCTTCTTAAATTGCAAGCCGCTGGCTATAAATTGGTGATGGTGACCAATCAAGATGGACTAGGTACTAAAAGCTATCCACAAGTAGATTTTGATGGACCGCATAATCTAATGATGCAGATTTTTAAATCGCAAGGCATTAATTTTGAAGATGTGCTAATTTGCCCTCACTTTCCCGAGGATAACTGTGAATGCCGTAAACCTAAAATCCAATTAGTGTTACCTTATCTTACCAGCGGGAAATTGGACAAACAAAATAGCTACGTTATTGGTGACAGGGTCACTGATATTCAGTTGGCTGAAAATATGCAAATCAAAGGATTACACTATCATCCTGAACAGTTAAACTGGCTCGAAATCGCCCAGCGGTTAACCACCACAGATCGCTATGCAAAAGTTGAGCGTAATACTAAAGAAACCAAGATTTTAGTAGAAGTATGGCTCGATCGCCAAGAGGGAAGTAACATCAATACAGGAATCGGTTTTTTTGATCATATGCTTGACCAAATTGCCACTCACGGCGGAATTAAGCTCAATGTTCAAGTCGATGGCGATTTGCATATTGATGATCACCATACCATCGAAGATACGGGACTAGCCTTGGGCGAGGCGTTAAAAACAGCACTCGGCGATAAACGCGGCATTACTCGCTATGCATCAGTAATTCCGATGGACGAGTGTTTAGCAAAATGTGCAATGGATATTTCAGGCCGCCCTTATCTTAAATTTAAAGCGGAGTTTACTCACCAAAAAGTAGGCGATATGAGCACACAAATGGTTGAGCATTTCTTTTATTCATTGAGTTATGCTATGGCTATTACGTTACATATTGAAACCGAAGGCAATAATGATCATCACAAAGTTGAAAGCTTGTTTAAAGCCTTTGCGCGCACATTAAAGCAAGCAATTAAAATTGAAAGTGATCGACTTCCTAGCTCAAAAGGAGTGCTATAAATGAATATTGTCATTTTAGATACTGGTTGCGCAAATCTTTCATCGGTGAAGTATGCAATAGAAAGGCTTGGCTATCAGCCCATTATTAGTCTCGATCCTGATGTGGTATTGAATTCAGACAAGTTATTTTTGCCGGGTGTCGGATCGGCTTCATCTGCAATGCAAAAATTAGAAGAGCGTAATTTAATCGAACTAATAAGAGTTTGTACTCAACCTGTATTAGGGATCTGCCTTGGTATGCAACTTTTAGCTGATTATAGTAATGAAGGGCATGTGCATACACTTGGTATAATTAATGAAAAAGTGATTGAAATTCCTGATTGTGGATTACCACTGCCCCATATGGGTTGGAATCAAGTCTACCCAAAAGCAGGTCATCATCTATTTAGAGATATTCCTGATGATGCTTATTTTTACTTTGTACATGGATACGCGATGCCACTATGCTCAGCAACAATAGCAGAAACCAATTACGGCGAAAGCTTTACCGCAGCCGTACAAAAAGAAAACTTTTACGGCGTGCAATTTCATCCCGAGCGTTCTGGCTCAGCCGGTGCAAAATTGCTCAAAAACTTTTTGGAGATGTAACAATGGCAGTTTATGCAATGATTATCCCTGCGCTTGATTTAATTGATGGTAGCGTGGTGCGATTGCACCAAGGCGATTATGAGCAAAAACGTGATTATGGCAATCATCCACTTTTGCGCCTACAAGACTATGAAAAGCAAGGTGCTAAGCTGTTGCACTTGGTAGATTTAACCGGCGCAAAAGATCCTAATGCTCGTCAAATTTCGTTAATACAAACGTTGATTAATGGCGTACAAGTTCCAATCCAAGTTGGAGGCGGAATTCGCACTGAGAAAGACATACAATCATTATTATCAGCCGGTGCTGCTCGCGTGGTAATTGGGTCAACCGCTATCAAGCAACCAGAAATAGTTAAACAGTGGTTTAAAAAATACGGTTCTGAAAAATTGGTATTAGCACTGGATGTGCGCATTGATACTAAAGGCAATAAATATGTGGCGATTCATGGTTGGCAAGAAGACTCAAAACAAACATTAGAACAAGTGATTGAGGATTACCTACCTTATGGGTTGAAACATGTGCTTTGTACTGATATTTCGAAAGACGGCACGCTCAGCGGTTCGAATATTAAGTTGTACCAAGAAATTAGTCAAAAATACCCACAAATTGCTTTTCAAGCATCTGGCGGTATAGGTCAATTGGACGATGTTAAAGCACTTGCCAATAGCGGCGTTGCAGGCGTAATTGTAGGGCGAGCTTTACTCGAAGGTAAATTTACTGTTCAGGAGGCAATTTCATGCTGGCAAAAAGGATAATTCCTTGTTTAGATGTTCGTAATGGTCAAGTGGTTAAAGGTGTGCAATTTCGAAATCACGAAATTATTGGTGATATTGTCCCTTTAGCAAAGCGCTATGCGCAAGAAGGTGCCGATGAGCTCGTTTTTTATGATATTACTGCTTCGTCAGATGGACGAGTAGTCGATAAAAGTTGGGTTGCAAAAGTGGCCGAAGTTATTGATATCCCCTTTTGTGTAGCTGGCGGCATTAAAAAGATTGATGATGCAGGGCAAATATTAACCTTTGGCGCTGATAAAATTTCAATTAACTCCCCTGCACTTGCTGACCCTTCTTTAATTACAAGGCTTGCAGATCGTTATGGTGTGCAGTGTATTGTTGTTGGCATTGATACTTGGTATGACAAAGAATCAAACAATTATCACGTTTATCAATTTACTGGTGATGAAAAACGCACCGTTGCCACAAAATGGAACACACTTGATTGGGTAAAAGAGGTTCAAAAACGTGGTGCCGGCGAAATTGTATTAAACATGATGAATCAAGATGGAGTACGTAATGGCTATGATCTTGATCAACTTAAAGCAATTCGTGAGGTTTGTCATGTACCACTTATTGCTTCAGGCGGTGCTGGCACCATGGATCATTTTTTACAAGCCTTTAAAGAAGCCAATGTTGATGGTGCATTAGCGGCCTCGGTGTTTCATAAACAAATTATCAATATTAGCGAACTTAAACAGTATTTAGCTCACAATGGAGTAGAAATTCGATTATGTTAACTCAAAATAGCGATATAAAATTAGATTTACAGCAACTCGATTGGCAAAAAGTAGATCATTTAATGCCGGTCATTATTCAGCATTATGTTTCTGGCGATGTACTAATGCTGGGTTATATGAATCAAGATGCATTAGCTCAAACACAAAGTAGCGGTAAAGTCACTTTTTATTCACGCACCAAACAACGCCTTTGGACTAAAGGCGAAACGTCTGGCAACTTTTTAAATGTAGTGAGTATTTCCGCTGATTGCGATAATGATACGTTACTGATTTTAGTAAATCCTGTTGGTCCAACATGCCATACTGGTACAAATAGTTGCTTTGCTAATGCTAAAAGCGAATGGGGATTTTTGTTTGAATTAGAACAATTAATTGCAGCACGCAAAAATGCCGATCCTAAATCATCCTATACAGCAAAACTATATCATGACGGCACTAAACGTATTGCCCAAAAAGTGGGAGAAGAAGGTGTTGAAACCGCCCTTGCTGCGACAGTTCATGATCGAGAAGAGTTAAATAATGAATCTGCGGATTTAGTTTATCATTTATTAGTATTACTCCAAGATCAAAATCTGTCACTACAAGATGTGATTGGCATTTTAAAAGCAAGGCATAAATAATAAAAATAATCAAAGTGCGAATCATATCGCACTTTCCTTTATATCTTTTTTATTATGATGAAAAATAAATTGACTTAGCAAACAGGCAATTTTACCCCATTAAACATTGCTAATACCTCGGTATTATTTTCACATAACATCAGTTTGTCGACGGTTTGTCGATCTAAATTTGGCGAAAACTGCTTAATAAAATCATACATATAACTGCGTAAAAATAACGAGCGTGCAAAAACGATATAGGTTGTGCTGTAGGGGAATATATGACCAGCATTCAATACAACAAAATCATCATCTGAAGTATTACTCACCGCCATTTTTGCGACAATGCCAACGCCAACTCCCAACTTAACATAGGTTTTAATTAACTCTGCATCTGTTGTACTAAAAACAATATTAGGAGACTGACGAGCACGCAAGAAAGCTTGATTTAAATCGGAGCCATCGTTAGAAAAATCATAACTAACTAACGGAAATTTGGAAAGTTCTTCAATTGAAATTAATCTGCTTTTGGCAAGTGGGTGATCTTTCATCACAATCACTGCTTGGTTCCAGTGATAGCAAGGCAACGCAATCATATCTTCACTAAGCTGTGAAATGTCGGTCACAATAGCCAATTCGGCCTGCCCTGCTTGTGCCTGAGATATGCACTGTGATGATGATCCTTGCTCCATATGCAAAGTAATACTTGGATATTGTTGCATAAACTGCTGGATCACAACAGGCAAGGTATAACGCGCTTGAGTATAAGTTGTGGTAATCGTTAATGAGCCTTGATTTGGTTGGCAAAACTCTTTAGCAATAATTTTAATATCGCTTGATTTATTGAGGATTTCTCGGGCAAGAGCAATGATTTTTTCACCAACTGGTGTCACTTCTGAAAGGTGCTTACCTACTCGGGTAAATATCTGAATGCCAAGCTCGTCTTCTAATAATTTTATTTGCTTGCTAATGCCAGGCTGAGATGTATACAGTTTTTCGGATGTTAACGATACATTGAGGTCGTTATTCACGACTTCAACAATATAACGTAATTGTTGCAATTTCATGACAAACAAAGGCTCCTTTAACTGTATACTTTTCTCCCTTTTAATCACATCTCAAAAGGGAGAATTGGTAAGGTAAGTCTTTTTACTGTCTAGCACAAACAATAATAACTATTTTTATACTAAAACATATGCTTTCCTGAAACTTTTTAACAAAAGTTTAGCTGCTATTACCTATTTTTTACTATTAATCCATTTGCCATCTACGTATTGCATCACCCAACCAGTCGATTTACCATTAACTTCAGAGGTGACATATTGTTGTTTGCTTTTACGGCTAAAACGAACAATGGATGGATTACCATCAGGATCTTTACTTGGTGCCTCAGTTAAATAAACAAATTTCTCGGGCAAGCGATCTTTAAAGCGTTGTAACTCTTCAATCAACGGTGCGCGTGTTTCTCTTGATTTTGGAAAATTATGTGCTGCCAAAAAGATACCTGCGGCACCATCACGCAATACAAAATGTGCATCAGATTTACTACATTGAAGTTCTGGTAAATCAACCGGATCTTCTTTAGGGGGTGCAACATCACCATTTTTTAAGATCTTACGTGTATTTTTACAATCAGGATTAGTACAGCCCATATATAAACCAAATCGCCCTGATTTTAAATGCATTTCTGAGCCACATTTTTCACATTCGATAATTGGTCCTTCGTAACTTTTTACTTTAAAGTTACCTTTTTCAATTAATGAACCATCACAAATTGGGTTATTACCACATATGTGTAATTTACGTTCGTTATCAAGCAAATAACTATCCATAGCTGTATGACATTTTGGACAGCGTTTACGTGCTCTTAACGCTTCGGTTTCAGCTGTTTCAGCTTCTTCTAAAATGTTTAAAGTTTCGTGCTCAGGAATTAAGTTGATGGTTTGTTTGCAACGTTCTTTAGGTGGCAACGCATAACCTGAACATGCTAAAAACACACCTGTACCTGCAGTTTTTATACCCATTTCACGCCCGCAATTTGGGCATTTAATTTCAGGCGTTAACACTAATGGATTTAGTTGCATACCACCTTTATCGGGCGCTTGTTCAGCAACCTCAAGATGCTGACTAAAATCACTGAAAAACTGGTCAAGTACTTCGCGCCATTCTTGTTTTTTATGGGCAATTTCATCCAATGCATGCTCCATACGTGCGGTAAAATCATAACTCATCAGATCATTGAAGTTTTCGCTGAGTCTATCAGTAACAATTTCACCAATTTTTTCTGCATAAAAGCGACGATTTTCCAAACGCACATAGCCGCGATCTTGAATTGTCGAAATAATGGTTGCATAAGTCGATGGGCGACCAATTTCACGTTTTTCAAGCTCTTTAACCAGTGATGCTTCATTATACCTAGCAGGTGGTTTGGTAAAGTGTTGATTTGGATTTAAGTTGATTAAATCGAGTTTGTCGTTGACTGATAACGGCGGTAATATTTTATCTTCATTGCTTTTCGCCAGTTGCGGTTGCACTTTAGTCCAACCATCAAAGCGCAATGTACGACCTTTTGCTTTTAAGGTAAAATCGCCAGATTGGACTGTAATGGTAGTTGAGTTATATTCAGCCGATGTCATTTGACATGCCACAAATTGCCGCCAAATAAGTTGATATAATTTACCGGCATCCGCTTCGATATCACTAATATTATCTGCAAGAATAGTAACATCTGATGGACGAATCGCTTCGTGTGCTTCTTGTGAATTCTTTTTACTGCTGTATACATTTGGTGATTTTGGTAAATATTTATCACCAAATTTGTTGCCAATATAATCTCGGACCATTGTTAATGCATCTTGACTCAAATTAGTTGAATCGGTACGCATATAGGTGATATAACCAGCTTCATATAAACGCTGAGCTAGCATCATAGTCTTTTTAACACCAAAACCAAGGCGAGTACTTGCGGCTTGCTGTAAAGTCGAAGTAATAAACGGAGCGTTTGGATTACTTTTAGTCGGTTTTTCTTCAATATTCGTTACTTGATATTGGTTTTTATTAAGCTCAGCTAAGGCTATATCAATGGCAACTTTATCTTTTGGTTCGAACGCTTTGTCTTTATAATTGGTGACCTGTAATGTTAATTGTTCTTTTTGAGCAGTCGTTAAATCAGCATAAAGATCCCAATACTCTTCAGGAATAAAGGCATGGATTTCGCGCTCACGTTCAACCACTAAACGCACCGCAACAGACTGAACACGACCAGCTGATAATCCACGTGCAACCTTTTTCCAAAGTAGTGGTGATAACATAAAGCCCACAACCCGATCCATAAATCGGCGTGCTTGCTGAGCATTGACCCGATCCATATCGAGCATGGCAGGCTCGTTAAAGGCATTTTTGATCGCTGTTTTGGTAATTTCATTAAAAACAACACGACGATATTTACTATTATCGCCACCAATGACATCCTTCAGATGCCAAGCAATAGCTTCCCCTTCTCTATCTAAATCGGTTGCCAGATAGATCATATCAGCATCTTTAGCCAGTTTTTTAAGTTCAGCAACCACCCGCTCTTTACCTGGTAAAATTTGGTAATGTGCTTTCCAACCGTTGTATGGATCAACACTCATCCGATCAACCAAGACCTCCCTTTCAGAACGTTTAGCTTTTTTCTCGGCTTTATCTTTTTTATCGTTTGTTTCTTTTATTGATTTTTCAGCTCGTTGGCTACTACCACTCACAGGCAGATCACGAATGTGACCTACACTTGATTTAACTACGAAATCTTTGCCAAGATATTTATTAATCGTTTTGGCTTTGGCTGGTGATTCCACAATAACAAGGGATTTTCCCATAATAAAACCTTTTTATTCTGTTGTTTGTATTATTTACTATCAAGTTTCACATCAAGCAGCGACAGTAAATCGTCTTTAATTGTCGATACTTTCGTTACATATTGCTCTTTTTGTTCTGCATCTTCAATTAGCTGCGTAATGGTTTGTGACAACGTACATCCATGGCGTTTGGCTAAATTAGCCAATCGTTGCCAAACTAAAAACTCCAAATCAATGGACTTTTTTCGAGTATATTGCTGTTCCGCATTAAAATGCCGCTTTCGTTTTGCTCGAATGGTTTGCTTCATGCGATTATCTAAATCGGGATTTAAATGCTTTTTTATCCAATCAACGACACCTGTCGGATTATGTTCTAGTAACAATAATTCACTGACGGCATGCTCAGCAGCACTTTTTTCAATATAACGAGTGATTAATTCACCTTCTAGATGCCTTTTTACTAAATAGTGCCACTTCCAACCGCATTCAAGGTTTTCTAGTTGTTGATATTTCATCGGCTCACCTTGTGACGCTGTAACTAAAATATGATATTTTTAGCATAATCTGCACACACAATAAAGAAAATTATTGCATTTGACAAATTTTTTATAAATCTGCTATCGTTGACCTTTCATTTTGATCTTTATTTAAGGAATCCCCATAATGGTTAAAGCAGATGTTATTTATATTAATGGCTATATTTACACCGCAGACAAACAAGACAGTATCTGCGAGGCAATAGCAATCGAAAATGGCTATATTATTGCAACTGGCACCACGCAAGAAATAAATAACAGTCACTATGTTGATAATCATACAACAATTTATGATCTGCAAGGTAAAACAATGATGCCTGGGATCATCGATTCACATCTACATACATTTTGGGGTGGAATGCAGTTATGCTCTTGTAATTTAAATTATCAAAGCTTAACCATTGATGATACTTTAGCGATTATTCAAAAGCATTTAGATAAAAATGTGACAGATAACAGAGCAAATTGGTTACAAGTTCGGGGGTGGTTGCGACAAGAAGTACTACCGATTGGTACTGATATTACTCGCTTTGATCTCGATAGACTTAATACAAAACGACCTGTTATTTTGTTTTCAAATGATTGCCATACTTTAGTTGCCAATAGCATTGCTTTAGAGAAATTTGGTTTAGATAGAAACACACCAGAACCAACTGATGGAAAGATTGGACGTACTGATGACGGTGAATTAAATGGTATATTAGAAGATGCCCCTGCCATGCGTGCGTTTGACAGTATATCTAAACTCACCGATGAACAAGCCGTAAACATTGCTAAATTATCGCAAGCAGAACTTAATAAACAAGGTGTTACGGCTGTTATGGATGCTCGAATTACTGAAACCCAAGCCGAGGCATTTTTAAAACTACAACAACAAGACCAACTATCTATTCGCTTATTTGGCGCGCGCGAGTTACCACCAGATGATGTATCATCAATAGAAGAAATTCCAACTTTACTGAACAAAGTTAAACAGTTCGCCGCACGTTACGATGACAAAAACTGGCAACCTAAGCCTGGCATTAAAATATCACATACTAAATTATTTGTAGATGGCGTAATGCAAGCACCTTTAATGACCGCTCGCTTGCTTAAACCGTACAATTTAGCCGACGAAAAAGATCGTTACGGTGATCTTTATTATTCCATTGAAATGTTAGATGCGTTAATACTTGAATCTGCAAGAGCTGGTTTTCATCCGCATATGCATACAGTTGGTGAAGGGGCTATTGAAGTTGTACTTGATGCCATTGAAAAAATGCGTAAAGCATTACCTGATGCCGATATTCGTCCAAGCACTGCGCATAACGAACTAAGCGCACTACACCAATTTACTAGATACAAACAATTAAATGCATGTGTAGTGTTTTCATTCCAGTGGGCTGGTTGTAGTTCTGCAATGGTTGAACAATATCAAACCCTATTTGGTCCAGAACGTTATAACGGTTTAGAAGCACATGGGCAATATATTGATGCAGGTGTAACATGCGCTTTTGGTAGCGATTGGCCAATTGATCCATTAAATGAGTGGTACGATTTCCAAATTGCAATGACTAGACAAATCGATGCCGATCATCCTCGGTTAAACAGTGATCGCAATCTAACCGCTATTGAAGTATTACGTAGTGCCACTATTAATGCCGCCTATGTGTTAAAACAAGATCAATACATAGGTTCAATTGAAAAAGGTAAATTTGCTGATTTGATTATTTTAGATCGTAATCCATTTACCATCCCAGTAACAGATATGCAAAATGTCAAGGTACTAACAACGATTGTGGGCGGTCAAATAGTTTACCAGCAAGCATAGTTTAAACTTCAATTATTTATTAATGCATTGCTACACCAATCACGATTGGTGTAGCATGAGTCATTATTCAGCCTCTAGTCAACTTCAGCTACTACCTCAGTTTCTACTGCTGTTGGTTTCGTTAAATGTAAAATAGCAGCAATAATTAATGCGCCAATAAACATATCAATGACATACCACGCGGCTGCTTTAGTCACCCCACCTAATGCAACTAACCCGCCAAATGCTACCAATGATTCAATCCCATTAATCATTCCTAGCATACCTGCGATGGCAGTGCCAACAACAATAGCAATAATAATACGCTTTGGATCTTTAGCCGCAAAAGGAATCGCACCTTCGGTAATACCCGCTAATGACAAAAAGAAAGCTGTAATGCCAAACTCTTTCTCTTCTTTGGTGTATTTTGAACGTGACACAACCAATGATGACATAGCTAAACCTAATGGCGGAATAGCACAGCACATACGAAATACGCCATTTGGACCATAAACTCCCTCAGCCATTGCAGCTAAGGTAAATGCAGTTGCGGCTTTACTACATGGTCCCCCCATATCTAACGCGGCTAATATGCCAATACCAATACCTAAGAATGCGGCATTGACTTCAGACATACCTTTTAACGTTGCGACCATGGCTTTAACAAACCAATCAAGCGGATAAGATAAACCATAAATGTAAAGTGGTGCCATCACAAGTATCGTTACAGTTGGAATAATCATCACAGGCATAACCGAAGCTATTACTGGATGAACTTTAACTGTTTTGAACCATTTAACAAAATAACCAATTAAAATACCAAAAATCATTGCACCAATAAATCCTGTACTGACTTGATTAGCACCAATTGGATTATTAACCACATAACCCATAATAAATGCAGGTGCTAAAGCAGCATTACCACCAATGGAATAAGCCATATAAGCAGCAAGCACAGGTACCATCATGGCAAAGCCATATAAGGCAACTTGTTTTAAATCCATAAAAAATTGATTACTTGGCAAAATAGTATCGTTTGTTACCTCACCTGTCATTAACACAATTGAAAAAAGTATTCCCGATGCGATGATAACGGGTAAAAACTTACTGATACCTGTATTTAACGCTCTAAATATCTCTTTACCGACGCTATCTTTAACCACTTTAGTCGACATAGTTTCTGCATTATTAAAAATATTGGCAGTATTTTTAACTGCTTCACCAGTACTCACTTTTATGACATTTTTATAAGGCTCAAGCCTATCGGCATTTTCAATTGAAATATCAGTTGCTAATAAAATCACATCGGCACTTTTAAAATCTTGTTCGGTTAATGAATTTTCAATACCTGCGGCACCTTGTGTTTCGATTTTATAATCCCAACCACGTTTTTTTGCTTCATTTTCAATTTTTTGCTTAGCAATATAAGTATGCGCCATCCCTGCGGTACACGCACAAATCGCAACAATCTTTTTTTTACTCATATAAACCTCTAATCTTATTTGCCACAGATTGAATATCGCTTTTAAGCAAATCTTCGACAAAATCATCATTAGCTAAATTCGATGCTAATTTCGCAATAATGGATAAGTGCTCTTTATTGGCGTGTTCTGGCGCGCCAATCATCACGATTAACTTCACTTTATTATCATTATTCCAAATGATGCCATCGCTATATTTCCCAACTACAATAAATGGCGTTTTAACCGCATTACTTTTAGCATGTGGCAAAGCAATATCAGGTAACACATCCGTTTCCATTTCTTGTTCATGTGCCATCACATCGTCAAAGAAGGTTTTGACATTGGTTAAATAAGTTTGGCTAGTTTCAACCATTAAATGGATAACGGATGATTTTTGATTAACAGTATCACCGGTTAAATCAACTGGTACAACAGGGATTGACTGCATAAATGGGTCCTCTTACTGATAATAGATTATTCACAATAATTAATTTTCACCCTACATGTATTGTAGATAAAATATACAATAATTCGTTTATACTGACACTTATTTTGTCTAATAAATAATAGATTTGGATCACAAATATGCAAATAGAAGCGTAATCCATTAACCTAATAACCTAAATTAAATTGAGCTAAAATAACTCGTAAAGCACTTTAAAGCTTATAATTTGCTTATTTAAGTACCATTTTACTAAAAATTAACTTGCATAATTATCACAATATGGCAGAATTCCCTGCCGCTTTAAGCGGGTAAAAAGGCAAAACTATACTTAGTAGTTTTTTATTGTTTTTTGGGACAGAGGAGCAAAGTCATGTCCGCAATAAAAATGAAACGAGTTTTAACCACACCTGCATTAATTGCATTTGGTTTAGCTTATATGGTTCCTTTGGGGATCTTTACCACTTATGGGGAAGTGACAGTATTAAGTAACGGTCACTTACCTATAGCCTATATTATCACTCTAGCAATGATCTTTTTTACAGCATTAAGCTATTGCCGAATGGCAAATAAGCTTCCAATTGCTGGTTCTGCCTATTCGTATGTTCAACATACGTTTGGTGGAAAAATTGGATTTTTGGTGGGTTGGGCACAAATCCTTGATTACCTATTTTTACCAATATTAAATTATTTGGTACTAGGTATTTACCTTAATGAAGCATTTCCTAGCGTTCCTGCGTATGTATTTGTACTTGGGTCATTGATTGGTGTTAGTCTCTTAAATTATCTGGGTATTAAGTTGATTAATTCGGTAAATTTCACCTTAATTATTGTTCAGATGATTTTTATTGGGTTATTTATATTTTTGACTTTAGTTAATGTGGATTTAACCCCTGAAGCAATGATAAAACCACTACAAGTCAATGCAAGTGATTTTAGTGGTTTAATGTCTGGTGCAGCAATATTATGCCTTGCTTTTTTAGGATTTGATGCCATTGCCACCTTGGCAGAAGAGTCTAACGATGCTCAAAAATCGCTACCAAGAGCCATTATCTGGACTGTTCTTATTGCTGGTTGTATTTTTTTAATGGTTTCTTATTGTGCTCACTTAGCTTATCCTAAATGGAGTGATTTTATCGATAATAAAGATACTGCAAGTTTAGATGTGGTTCGTCAAGTTGGTAATCTCAGCCAATTAGGTAGTAATTTTATGTATAATTTCTTCCAAGCGGCATATTTAACTGGTGTCTT
This sequence comes from Gilliamella mensalis, assembly GCF_900103085.1. Taxonomy (GTDB): domain Bacteria; phylum Pseudomonadota; class Gammaproteobacteria; order Enterobacterales; family Orbaceae; genus Gilliamella; species Gilliamella mensalis. Next base: position 80,914 of record NZ_FMWR01000014.1, read on the forward strand.
TGCATCGGCAATGACAGCTCAAACGAGTGTATCAAGAATATTCTATGCCATGGGGCGTGAAGGTGTGTTACCTAAACAAATCTTTTATAAGATTCACCCACGATTTAGAACCCCTTACTTGTCGATTATTTTTGTCGCCTGTTTTTCATTACTGTCATTGGTATTAGATCTTAGTTTAGTTGTTTCAATGATCAGTTTTGGCGCTTTAGTTGCATTTACCTTTGTTAATTTATGTGTAATTAAAAGCTATTTAGGCGATATCAAGACAAAAACAGCCTCTGTCCTATTTAAATATGGAGTGTTACCAGCCATTGGGGTTTTACTTTCATTATGGTTATGGACAAGCCTTGATGCAACAGCGATGATCGTTGGTTTAGTTTGGTTGGCAATTGGTTTTCTTTATTTAGTTTATCTTACGCGAGGATTTACGCGTTTGTTACCTTCGATTGATCATAAAGAGCTACATTCTATTATCAAAGATTAACCATCTAATTAGATAAATACATCTACTATAAAGTATTTAGTTAACGCCTTCTTTACAACTCCGTCGACTATTGTCGACGGAATGATTTTTTTGAAAATAATTACTATACGAACTCAGTAATTATTCACCAAAGCCTGTTGCAAATAACTCGCGAATTTCATCCATTGCAGCTTGTTCATCTTCACCATCACAGATGATTTCAACCGTTGAGCCACCTTTTACACCTGCTCCAAGTAACCCCATCATACTTTTTAATTTGATAGCTTTATCATTATAAACAAGCTCAATTGATGATTTATAACGACCAGCTAATTTAACTAGAGTTGTAACAGGACGTGCGTGCAATCCTGTTGAATTTTTTACTACCATTTGCTCTTTTAACATAATAAAGTCCTTATTTATATCTTAAAGTTAATACAATACCTGTAGTTATATCACAAATTAAACTGTTTTGCTCTTCTTTTAGGTGTGAATTTGTATAATTAATATAAACTATTTTGATTATCTAAATTTGGTAAACAAGTTATGCCCAAAAATAACGTACAACATGGAAAAAGATAGGTGCTGCAAAACAAACAGAATCTAAACGGTCGAGCATACCACCATGACCATCGATTAAATTTCCCCAATCTTTTATGCCTCTATCACGTTTAATAGCTGACATTACTAATCCGCCTAGAAAACCTAATAATGTAAGCATAAGAGATATTAAACCTGCTTGCATAAAACTAAAAGGTGTTAACCAAAATAGACAAGCACCAATTAAGCTTGCTAATAATGTTCCCCCAATAAACCCTTCAACGGTTTTAGAGGGAGATAAATTTGGGCTGATTTTGTGTTTACCGAATAATTTTCCAAATACATATTGAAACACATCAGAAAGCTGAACAATTAATACTAAAAAAGCAATCAAAAGAATGTTCCTATCTTGGTAATTGTCGATTGGTAATATTAAAAGTGCAGGTACATAAGAAATACAATAAACCGAAATCATTAGCCCCCACTGCACTTCAGCGGTTCGTTCTAAAAAGTTATGGGTTGAGCCTGTAATTGCAGCCAAAATTGCTAATAACAAAAATCCATAGACAGGAATAAAAATGCTAAACCATCCATACCATGACATAACCACCAAAATATATTGCAGAGGCAAAACAACAAAATAAGCAAATTTCAATGCATAAAAATCATAACGACTATCTGGTATTAAACTTAAAAACTCTCGCAACGCAATGCCAGATGCCACAAAAAATAGAAAAATTACAACCAATTTACCTAATAAAAAAGCAATACCAATAATCACAACCATTACCCACCATGCATTAATGCGAGTATTGAGATTATCAATAACACTATTTGGGCTTTTAAAGCGTCGTTTTAACAAAAAACCAATTATCGATGCCACAACCAATAACACACCAATACCACCAAACAATAATACAACGTCTTGTAGATAATTATACATCCTAATCTCCTTATTTTATTTTTATATCTTATTTAATTTTATTATTTTTTTAGATTTTACTTAACTAGTGAAAATGAATAATGCATAGATTAATGTTCTTATTAACAATAATATCTGTAAAAAAGTCAGATAACTGTTTTTTTTAAATAGCTCTTTTCCCTTTTGGGCGCTACTGATCGAGCCTACTGGCAATCGGCATGATTTTTGAGTAAATTAAATGGTAGGAATGCATCCAACTCAGTAAGTGTATTTGGTAATTGATAAATATGGGTGACTAAATAATCAAACAAACGTTTATCAAATTTGTTCCGCAGAGCATAATGTTTTTTTTTTAATTCAACAAAAAAACAACAAACTGTTATCCGTGTAGTTTGATTAATACCTGTTATTAAATGTATATTGGCAGAAATGAGCATACTGACTTCCTTTGTCTATTTGTAAAAAACAGTCCTATAAATATTAAATGTTGTTTAGCTAAAATGACTCCCTACTATGACGCGCTTTCTTTTACTATAGTTATAGCTTTATCTAAACTCGGTACTCTTTTTGTCAACAATAACCAAACAATTGGTTTGAAACTTTTTCTACTATTCATATTCACGCTTGCCAATCTGTCACTCTAATATCACTATCATCGCATCACAATTCTAAATTGGGTTGATTGGCAACATAGCCAATAATAAATTCCCTTGCAATAATTGCATACATTAGATGTTTCTCACCAAAAATATCATGATAAAGATCTGGAATATATTAATTTTTTTGCTATGGCCCAAATGATTGTATTATTTTGCGCTTTATGAATTACCACAGAATCCGAAGAGCCGAGTGGAATATAAAACTTAATCAAACCGGTGAACTTAAACTAAAACCAGAATATTTACTACATCGTCATGTATCCAAATCAAAGTAATAACAACTACCAACACTTTGTGCAATAATGGTAATATTTTCATGGCGAAGCAAATATCGTTGCTTGATAGGCTCATATATTTAGTTAATTATGCAAAATTAGGTAAATCGCCACGTTCGCCTACTGATTTACTATTGCCTATAGCATCCCAAGCAGAGATCGAATAATCGGGTAGATTTAATTCATCATTATTTTTGAACTTCTTGAATCCCTTTTCGAATCCGATTACATACAGTATAAATAAGCAAAACACTGATGATCCATAATAGCGCATTGATCCCATTTAAAGGTAATAAATCAGTCGCGATACCTAGACTTATCACACCAAAAATAAATGCACGATCGCTTTTACCCATTGGACCATCATATCGTCGTGAAGCGCCAATCATAACCCCTAACACTCCACTATATTCAGTTAATAATGATAATAAAATCACAAAAATAACTAAATAGTTACTAACATCATCAAGTTGCGTAAAAATGAGTAACAACGCGCTATCTGACACAATATCACAAATCTCATTTAAATAAGTTCCCAGATTTGATTTTTGGTCATATTCTCTAGCTAACATACCATCTATAGCATTAAGTGCCATACGGATAAACATCCATATTGGAATCAGAAAAAAAATCCATTGATACTGAGCCAGTAATCCAACAATTAACGCAATAATAATAGAGCCAAAACATGCAATTAATGTTACCTGATTAGCAGTAATCCTAGCATTATAAAGAGAGGTAGTATAAGGTCTAAGGAATGCTTGAAATTTGGGTTTTAATTGATAAATTGACAACACATTATAATCCTACTAGTTTGATAGTCTATGCTATATTTATATAAATATAACATAGATATACTATTTAAACCTATTATAATTATATATGTCTGTAAAACAGTAGATAACAAATTGATAAGTATGATTTTATGGTTTAGATTGAAACAAAACAATAAAAACTACTCATGCTGATTGTTGTAATCCTTGCTTAGCAAGCTTAATCACATTTTTTAAATCAACACCTTGTGCTTTAGCTGCAAAAATACAGCCACAATAACATTGACGATACACATCATATTCTTTACAAAGCTCAATCGAACGTTTATAACCATTGTTCTTTTTAAAATCAGAAGGAAGATAATTTACTGAGAATAACTCTTGAATTTCAAATCCTAACTCGTTAATCTTCTGACTATTTTTTTTAGGACTAAGGGTTAATGCACTTGCAAAATAATCAAAACCTAGTTCTTGAGCTTTAATTGCGGCTAAATCTAATCGCATTTTATAACAAATATGGCAACGTTCCCCACCTTCTGGCGCATCACGTAAATGACCAACTTTTTTGATAAATTCAGCTGGTTGATAAGGCGCCTCTAAAAACTGTACATTGTTTCCGGTTTTTTGATTAAAATCAGCAATAAATTTTTGCTGCACCACACTACGGTATTCATATTCGACTCGAGGATGAATATTAGAATTGGCAAAGTAGATCGTAATATCAGCATATTGCGCTAAGTATTCTAAAACATATGTACTACACGGCGCACAACAACTATGAATCAATAACTTTGGTCGCACTGATTTTAATTGCCAATTAGTAATCACCTCTTTTAATACAGAATCGTAATTTACTTTATTATGTGGATTTAATTTTTCGAGTATATTTTTAGCATTAATTAACATGGTAACTCATTTATATTTATATTTAATTTTGTTTTCTATTTTTGTTTTAGCAACTAAGTATTTAGTCGGCTGGCTATCATATAGTGATACGCACCAACCATCAAGATGGAAGCTAAAATTTTATATTTGAATTTATAGGCAATTGGTAATATTTCATCTCAATCATTAAGTTTTATTATAAAGCGAAAAAAATCAATCCGCATAAACCAGTAAATACACAGGACAAGCCTAGCAGTTAACGCTGAAACAATCCTGTTTAAGTCGACTACTTATGATAAATAAGACCATCTTATTTTATTTTTTTTCTCTAACATTCCCAGCCATTACCTTTTTGATGTCACGTTTTTCAAGAATGAATGCGATACAAAAATAGACAATGGTTAATATCCACAAATGCCAATATTGTGCGCTAAATTCAGCAAAACTTGCACCCATTTGATTTATTTTTACTGAACCGACTATGGCTGGTACCGCTGGAAATATATCGCCAATAAAATGGAATAAAGGCGGCATTAATTCTTTTGGCCAAGATAAACCAGTAACAAAAAATATAACCATACTTGACGGTATAATTAAGCAAAACACATCACTGACCGTATGGACAAAATGTGATATAACTTTACCTAATAATGCTGTAGAAAAAATAAAAGGAATAATAAACGACAACGAAACAATAAGATGACTTAGACGCGGTAAATCATACCAATAGTTAGCAAATACGGTATAAATAATAAAATAGATTAAATAAAGTGCTAAATAAGTTAATAATTTGCCCGAAAGCAATAATAATGCGGATGAGACCGCATTATTCTGTTTATTAATCACAGTTATTTCAAAATCAGAACCTTTGCTAAATAGACGACATAAAATGCTACCAATAAGTAATGTCTGATATAAGATCAAAATAAAGGCAGCAGGAATAACATAGGTTGCATAGCCTGATTGAGGATTAAATAAGCTAATCAGCTGAGTACTAAACGGTGAAACACTATTGGTTGCAACAGCTGGATCAACGCCTTGCGCTATTTTTCGTGAAATGGAAATTTTAGCCCCAAAATTGCTAGCAACGGTATTAATTGCGGTAGCAACGTTACTATAAATTAAAATATAACTCGCATCGCCATAATATGAGATCGGACTCGTTTTGCTCTCTAAAATATGTTGTTGAAAACGATAAGGTATCAGCACTACCCCATAGATTTTACGCTCTTCAATCATTTTTTTAGCCGTCTGTAAATCCGCAATATGTAAGTTTATGTTAATGGATTTATTGGCATCAATTTGCCTGACTAACTCTCGACTATAGTTGGTATTATCTTGGTCAATAACAGCGATGGGAACATCTCGTATCGCTTCATGCAAATAAGGTTGAGGATAAAAGAAGAAATAGATAAAAATCCCCACAAACATGATACTAGCTATCGCTTTATTTTGGAAAATGCGTTTTAGTTCATCATAGGAAATTAATAATAAAGATTTAATCATATTAACCGCCTACGGATTTTTTGTAAATAAAGAGTAATAAGCAATACCATAACGCTAAATTGGATCAATAAATAAATAAACGGTTCTAACGAAGTCATCACATTCGGCGCTCGTAATGTTTGATCAAGTCGAATTTGTATATACCATGTTACGGGTAATAAAGCGCCCCAAATATAGGCAAAACTATTCATAGCAAGGCGAGGGAAAATCAGACCAGTAAATCCAAAACTAGGAGAAGCGACTAAGCTTGCACTGCCATAAGCTTGTGCTAGTGTTGATCCAGTTAAACCAAAAAAAATCCCATATAAACATGAAGTCAGAGTAAACCCAATACCACCAAGGAAAAGCAATATAAAATGCCCATTTAATGGTAAATTAAAATAAGTGATTAAAACTGTATCAAATAAAATTAGACAAAATAAAAAATAGAGAAAATACGGAAAGATACGCCCCAATAAAAAGATAAAAATATTATGATTAGCTAGTTGTAAGACTTGCTGATAACTTGTTGCAGCAAAGCGATCACGAGTGATGCTGGTAACCATTGCCATCATAATAATGATCTGCAAAATCGTGGGGATTAAACCATTAATTAAGGTATATAGATAATTTAATGTGGGATTATATAAAGGATGTAAACTAGCTGGAATAGTTTGCATTTGACCTTGCGCTACCGATGATGCAATCCCTTTTTCTAGCAATCCTTGCAGTATTATTTGGCTATTAGCTGTTTTTAATGCAGAGCTCATCGCTCGAAAAATAATCGTCCCAGCCGACATATACTGATTATTATAAAAAGCCACTACTTCTGGCTGATGACCTGCTATTAAACCTTTTTCAAATTCCGGCTGAATAAAAAGCACGGCATAAACTTCCCCCTTAATCAACGCATGTTTGGCTGAAGAAAGATCTTGATAACGTTCAGCTATCTCAAGCTGTGGTGAAGCAGCTACTTGTTGAATTAATGTGCGCGATGATTTGCTTGTATCTTGATCAACAACGGCAATAGGTATCTGGGTAATTACGCCAGCATGATACATATAAAGAAATAAAAAAATAAATAATAAAGGATAGATGAAAACCAATATAAATAAAAAACGTTGTTTAATTAATTTACGAAGTTCCCATCTAATCACTTCTAATAGCGAATGAGACATAAGTGCCCTTTTTTTGTGTAGAATCTCCATATTATTTCTGTTAGTGAGATTGCCACTTTGTGGTAACACTCATTCCTGGACGAAGCCCTGCCACGTCATTAATTGGTTTTGCTCGCATTTCAAAAGTTTTTAGGTCGAAGTCACCAGTCGCTTTAGTCGCTTGCCAATTTGCATATTGACCTAAGGCATTTAATACGGTGACTTTAACATCAATAACTTGATTATTTAATGCTGGCACTTTTACTTGAAACGTATCACCGACTTTAAGATTTCCTAGCAAATCTTCACGAATATTAAAAGTAAACCAAATATCATTTAAATCAATAATAGAGTAAAGTGGCGTGCCTGGGCTATATAACTGTCCTGTTTCAGCAACACGAGTTGTAATTTGACCACTAATAGGAGAAACTAAAGTTAATTCATTTACATCCGCTTTTACTTGTAACAACGCAGCTTCTGACTGTTCAACCTGTACATCAGCTAATTTTTTCTGCTCTATACTACTACCATTTTCGGCTAATGCTAAGTTAGCTCTAGCTGCATCATAAGCCTTAATGGCTGCTTGATATTGATTAAAAGATTCATCATAACTTTGTTTTGAAACAGTTCCATTTTTAGCTAAACGATTAATTCGTTCATAGCTAGTTTGCGCTAAAGCTAAATCCGATTTTGCTTTATCTAACTGCGCCTTTTGCACTTCAATTGTTTCTGGTCTAGTACTATAAGTATTATCACGACTTGCCATTGTCACTTTTAATTGTGCTTCTGCTGTTGCAAGCTGAGCTAACAATGCAGGACTTGAAAGAGTAAGAAGAACATCGCCCTGTTTAACATCATCTCCAACATCATAATTAAATTGAATTACTCGACCTTGTACTCTGGCTGCGACATCAACTCGGTTAGATTCAACCTCACCTTGTAAAATAATGGTATTAGGTTGATTAGCAAGATATATAACAGTGACCATAGCAATAACAGCAATGATTGCTACAATCCAAAAAAGACGTTTTTTATGCATAAATTGTGCTTATAAATGATTAGAGTAAAACTAGAATAAGATTATTGGCAATAATATAAAGGTAAATATTAAAATACGCAATAACATATGGTGTGGTATGGTGAGTCATTCTTCAGTCATTTCCTTTGCTTATTCTAGGTTATTAAAAAGATACAAATCTAACAATTCGGTTCGATAAGTGCGGTTAAATGGTTCAATGTAACCGTTTTGATATAGATTACTGACCTCAATATAATTCGTGTGATTCTTAGAAAAGAATTATTATTTTATTATTGATGAATAGGAAAAATATGCCATATTGATCTTTTCGAGCAATTTGTTTAATTATATCATTTTTACTCTTATTTTGAGGCAATTTGAGTAGAGATAGGTTGACAAGTTAACTAAATGTAGTAGAGCCTAGTTTTGATAATATTTTAGACATAAAAAAACAGCCTGTTGCTGGTGTTCTTTTTTGAATTGGTGCCAGTGGTCGGACTCGAACCGACACGCTTTTAAGGGCGGCGGATTTTGAATCCGCTGCGTCTACCAATTTCGCCACACTGGCATTAAACGTGTAAATAAGTAAACGTTAGCATTATACTTAGCTTTGCAATATCTGCAACAAGTATTCTCGTAAAGTGCTTTATATGCCTAAAAAACAAGCTACCGTCTAGGTTTCCATGCGGGTAATTTTTTAAGGATTATATAAGCCGTTTGCTTAGCCACTGCGTTATCAACATTATGATTTTTAGCATATTGTAATGTGACTTCATACCATTTTTCGTCAAATGTTTTCATTGTGCCATCTTTACGAGCACAATGTTTACAATAGCTTTTTGACATATCAAGCAACGGATAATCAGCAATAGCTGTCATTGGCATGCCACAAGCAATACACATTTTCATATTCTAAGTCCCAATAAAATTTAAAAAGTGACTTAATAATTGCCATCTTTATTATATGTATAAAAAAGCCTACTCTTAGTTACACAAGATTACAATATACAATTAAACAGAACTAAATAGATTTTTCAGAAATTAAGATCAAATTGTGATGTGATTGGATTTAATTGTGGTTGTGGTTGTCGTTGTTGCTGTGATAATAAATAACGACGCCTTGCTGCCCGTTGTTTGCATAAACGCAAAACATCTTGCTTTTGGCTATCACTCAAGGTTAACCACTTAAAGCGTTCGTCTCTTGAGCGATAGCAGGTAATACAATAGCCTTGTTTATCAGTTTCGCAAACCCGTTTACAAGGGCTTGGGATATCAAAAAATTCAATCTGATCCAAATTATTCCTCGTCTTTTAGGCAATTCGATATATTTATTAATGTTCTTTTAAGCCTAAACCTTTACTAAGCACTTTAAAACAGTCATCACAATCATGTGTAGCGGCATGGAGTAATGTTTGAGTCGGTGCGTGGATTAATTTATTGGTTAAACGGTGGGAAAACTCAGCAAAAACATCGTCAATATTAGCACCCTGCTTGATAGCATTTAAAGCTTTTATTTGTAATTCACGCTTAATACTTTCCGCATTACTCCGATACTGCTTAACATAAGCAACTGCATGTCTAGTTTTAATCCAATCAATGAAATATTCAGCTTGTTCTTGAATAAGATATTGTGCTTCTTTAGCGGCAATAGCGCGTTGTTCTAAATTACTTTCAACCGTTTTTTGTAAGTCATCAATAGTATAAAGATGCACATTATTGAGCTGATTAACCTCTTCCTCAACATCACGAGGCACGGCTAAATCAATAAACAACATTTTACGATAATTTCTAGCATGTAAGGTACGTTCGACCATGCCTTTACCTATGATAGGTAAAGGGCTTGCTGTTGAACTAATCACAATATCAACATCTTTAAGTCGATTAGCGATATCAGGCAATGAAATGATTTCTGCATCGATACCAGCCGCAAGTTTTAATGCCTTTTCACGGGTACGATTGGCAATAATCACGTGATTAAACCCATGCGGTTTTAGATAGCGCGAGATAAGCTCTATCGTTTTCCCTGCTCCAACAAGCATAATATTTAAACTAGAAGTATCAACAAAAAGATGACGAGCAACTAAACAAGCAGCATAAGCAACAGATGCCGTATTAGCACCAATATTGGTTTCACTGCGGACAATTTTTGCCACATGAAATACTGTTTGAAATAGTTTTTTTAATTGGACAGATAAACAGTTTTGTTTTTGAGCAAAACTATATGCCTGCTTAACTTGTCCTAAGATTTGTGGCTCACCAATGATCATTGAGTCCAAACCACTAGCCACCGACATCAAATGTTCAATAGCTTGTTGACCGTCATGCCAATAAAGTGAGTCTTGATATAGATCAATATCAAGATGATGAAATTGCCCCAACCAACTTTCTACCGACTGTTTTAATCTTAGATAATCGGTTTGATACTCATAACTTAAATAAATTTCAGTTCGATTACAGGTAGACAAAATCACACACCCTTCAACCAAAGGATGTTGGTATAAGCTATATAGCGCTTTATCGACAATCTCAGTAGGAAAAGCAAGTCTTTCCCTTAAAGCGACTGGCGCAGTTTTATGATTAACACCAAAAATTGTAATGGACATTGCATCGCTTCTTTTTTGCAGGTTATATTTGATATAATTATTTTATTAAGCGTTTTTAAAAACTATATTATACATAAAAAAACAATAAAGGTTCTTTTTCTTATTCAGCAAATTATCAGTTATAATACTGCCATTGTTGGCATAAACAACTAAGAGTTATTCCATGTCTAAAATTAAATATGCTTTAATTATCATGCTACCGTTACTTATCACGGCTTGCCAAACAACGAAATCTCAAAACAATACATCGGTTGCGCAACAGTGGCAAGTTCATCAACAAAATCTAAAACAAATAAACGCTTTTCAAGTAAAAGGTAGTATCGCTTATATAAGTGATAAATCACGTAGTTATGGACGATTTTTGATAACTCAACAATCAACCGATAATTACCAAGTCAAATTGACCTCACCGGTTGGTACCAACATTTTAACTTTAAACGCTGAGCCTAATTATGCTCAATTGATTGATAAACATGGTGAAAGCTACCAAGATGTCAATGTTGAAAATCTTATGAAAAAAATATCTAACGTAAATATCCCACTTAATTCTTTACACAATTGGCTAAAAGGTTTTTCAGACAATATCAATACTGATAAATTAGATAATTCAGGACGATTAGTTTCCACCGTATTTATGCAAAATAACCATAAATGGACATTAAAAATTCCAAGTTATGCAGTTTATACCTATAAAAATCAAAAAATTGATTTGCCAGCTACTATCGAACTTACGCATGATGACGAAGTTGTCCGCTTAAAAATTAGTAATTGGATTTTAAGATAATGGATAATAGTGATGAAACAGTGGTTATCTCCTGCTAAATTAAATTTATTTTTATATATTACTGGTCGTCGTGCTGACAATTATCATAATTTACAAACGTTGTTTCAATTTATCGACTATTATGACACTGTAACCTTTAGTACGCGCAAAGATAACAATATTAACTTATTAACCGATTTTGCAAACATACCGGCTAATAAAAACTTAATTGTCATTGCCGCTGAACAACTAAAAAATTATACCAACCGCAATGACTTAGGTGTAGATATCACAATTGATAAAAAAATTCCAATGGGTGGTGGATTGGGTGGTGCATCATCCAATGCAGCTACGGTATTAGTAGCACTTAATCAGTTATGGCAACTTAACTTATCCACTGAAACATTAATGGATATAGGACGAAACATTGGTGCCGATGTCCCTATTTTTATTTATGGACATGCTGCTTTTGCTGAAGGAATTGGCGATCAATTTCAACCTGTAGATATACCAGAATATTGGTATCTAGTTACTTACCCTAATATTGAAATATCTACAGTTAAAATTTTTAATGATCCTGAGCTAACTCGTAACACACCGGTCCAAAACATCACCGATTTGCTTTCATTGCCGTTTAACGAATTGCAAAATGATTGTGAAAGCATTGTTCGAAAACGCTATCCTAAAGTAGACAATATAATTACTTACCTTTCTCAATATGGTACTACTCGATTAACCGGCACCGGTGCATGTGTTTTTACACAGTGTGAATCAAAGCAGCAAGCATTAACCATTCAAAACAAACTTAAAGAACTCTCAATCCATAGTTTTGTGGCTAAATCATTAAACTCTTCACCTTTATACGCAAATTAAACAAAAGACCTTAATCTAAAAATATCATTAGATGGTTAAGGTTTTTTATAAATAATGCCAATGGTTAAATATTAAATAAGCTACATTTGTGCCAAGCGCTAATCTTGCTATCACTAATAATAGTTAAGTTCAAATCAAACTAACCAACAAAATAAAAAATAGTTGTCTTTTTTTCGGTTGCAACGCTTCGTGTTTATTTAATATGCTAGCCGGATTGCTAATTCCTCAGTTATTAAATTAACTAAAATTGAGACTTTTAAAAACTATGCTTATTACTAATGTCGAAAAAATAAAACAATATTATCAAGCTTTACTGGCAAAGGATGCGCACTATATCGGGATATTTTACGCAGGCGTTAAAACAACATCGATATTTTGTATTGCGACTTGCCGAGCAAAGAAACCAAAATTTGAAAATGTAGAATTTTTTAGCACTTTTAAAGAAGCGCTTGATGCAGGGTATCGCCCTTGTAAAATTTGTAAACCAACTGAAAACGCAAATGAAGCACCACCAGAAGTTGTTAAAGCTATTACATTAATTACACAAAATCCCAAAACAAAAATATCGGATACACAATTAAAAGAACATCAAATAACTCCCGAAACAGTCAGACGCTGGTTCAAAAAACACTATGGTATTACTTTCCAATCCTACCAAAGAATGTATCGAATTAATCATGCCTTTCAAGAGCTTAAAATCGGCAAAAATGTCATTAATACCGCTTATGATACAGGATATGAATCTTTAAGTGGCTTTGGATATACCTATAAAAAAATCACCAAAAATTCCCCATTAATAAGCATTAACCAAGACATTATCCTAATTAATCGCTTAACAACGCCATTAGGACCTATGTTTATATGCTCCACTAATCAAGGGATCTGCTTATTAGAATTTGTCGACAGACGAATGTTAGAAACCGAATTCGAACAGCTGCAAAAACAGTTAAAATTGCAGATAATTTTTGGGGATAACCAGCATATAAAACAAGCAAAAGAAGAAATTACTGAGTACTTTCAAGGAAAAAGACAACATTTTAGTGTCAATTTGTATACACCAGGAACAGATTTTCAGCAAACAGTTTGGGACAGTTTAAAGCAGATCCCTTATGGCAAACTAACTACCTATAAAGCACAAGCAGAAAACATCAATAATCCACATGCTATACGTGCAGTTGCAAACGCAAATGGGTTTAATCGAGTCGCAATTATCATACCTTGTCACAGAGTCATTGGATCAAATGGTGAATTAATGGGATATGGCGGAGGATTAGAAAGAAAACGCTGGTTAATTGAACATGAAAAAAATCACACAAATCAAAATTAAATGCATTTGTAAAAATTTGTAAAAAAACATAAAGTGCTTAAAAAGAAATTTTTACAACATGGTATTATTTAACAATTAATCACTATCGTACTAATGACACGGATATACTAACTTATAAGTATTGCTAGGTTTCGGCATGAAATCACAGTTTCTTTATTGCAACTAAAAAGTTTGCAGGTATATAATGAAAAACTAGCAACTCTTATAGAAAAGACTTAGAGAGCATTTAAATGAATCAGTTACAAGAAAAACTTGCATTAATTAAAGACAGCATACTTACCATTCCCAATTACCCAAAAGATGGGGTTTTGTTTCGTGATATTACCAGTTTACTTGCTAATCCTATTGCATTTAAAACCACTGTTGAATTACTAATTGATCATTATCGTAATAAAAAAATTGACAAAGTTGTTGGCACAGAAGCCCGAGGTTTTATTTTTGCAGCGCCAATTGCGTTAGCATTGGGTGTAGGTTTTATTCCTGTTCGTAAACCTAATAAATTACCTCGTCACGTATTTAAAGAGGAATATCAACTTGAGTACGGTACAGATACATTAGAAATTCACACAGATGCCATTAAACCGGGTGAACGGGTATTAATTATTGATGATTTACTCGCTACAGGTGGAACGATCGCTGCAACAGCTAACTTAATTCGTAAAGCTGGTGGTATTGCCGAAAATGCCGCATTTGTGATCAACTTACCGGATTTAGGAGGCAAAACAAAGTTAACAGATATGGGGATTGATTGCTTTACTTTAGTTAATTTTGACGGCGAATAATGATTATCATTAAAGGCACGCTTGGTGCCTTTTTTTCATTTTAAGTACCTTTAATTTCTTTTCCTTTCTATAATAAAATCATTAAGTTATTCTTATTTCATACAAAATATATATACGCTTCACTTCACCTAAATTCAGATGCCCCAATTAAAATAAGAAATCAATAAAAAACCAACTAAAAACGAATAAAAACACACTTTACATCTTGATAAAGCCTTAAATGTGAATTATTATTCATTAATAAAGCATAATTATTTAAAAGGAAATAAAATGAAAAAATTTAACCACATTATTGCAAGAATGCCCGCTAAATCACTAATTAATGGTTTAACATCAGCCTCTTTAGGCAAACCAGATTATCAAAAAGCCTTAGATCAGCACAACAATTACATCCGAGCATTACAACTGTGCGATGTTGATATCACAATTTTACCCGCCGATGAACGCTTTCCAGATTCGGTATTTGTTGAAGATGCAGTCCTTTGTACGCCATATTGCGCCATTATTACAAGACCTGGAGCCGAAAGCCGCAGGGAAGAAACTGAAATTATTGCTGACACCATCGAAAGATTTTATCCAAATAAAGTGGAAAGAATTAACGCACCCGGTACAGTTGAAGCGGGCGATATAATGATGGTTGAAAACCACTACTACATTGGCTTATCGGTTCGAACCAACCAAGCTGGTGCTAACCAAATGATAGCTATTTTAGAAAAGTACGGATTAACTGGCTCAGTAGTTAAGCTCGAAAAAGTGTTACATCTAAAAACGGGTCTTGCTTATTTAGAGAATAACAACTTATTAGCAACAGGCGAATTTATCACTAAACCCGAATTCCAACACCTTAATATTATTGAAATCCCTGAGCAAGAAAGTTATGCGGCTAACTGCATATGGGTTAACGACCGCGTTATTATGCCTGCAGGCTACCCAATCACAAAAGGTAAAATTGCAAAGCTTGGTTACCAAGTTATCGAAGTGGATACCTCTGAATATCGAAAAATAGATGGTGGCGTAAGTTGCATGTCATTACGATTTTAAAATGATTGAATGAAAACCTACTAATACTCAACTTAACAATAAGCGAACTATGAATACACCAATACAAAAAAAGCTAGGCATACTTCCCCTTACTCTATTAGTTGTTGGCAGTATTGTAGGAAGTGGAATTTTTAGCCTACCGCAAAATATGGCCGAAGGGTCAGGGACTGCAGGGATTTTAATTGCATGGACAATAACCCTTTTAGGCATGTTCATGCTAACACGGGTATTTCAATATTTATCGATCCGATTTTACAAAATCAATGATGGATTATACGGCTATGTACGAGAAGGATTTGGCGATTATATCGGCTTTAATGCAGCATGGGGATACTGGATATCGGCATGGATGTCGTGTACTAGCTACTTAGTTATTTTATTTAGCGCATTAGGATCTTTTGATAGCTTAAACTTCTTTGGTCATGGCACCACATTACCGGCAGTTATTGCGGCTATTTTATTGTTATGGATAGTACATTATTTTGTATTAAAAGGAATATATCGCGCCTTTTTATTAAATTGTTTAGTTACATTAGCTAAAATTGTGCCTATTGGTTTATTTATTGTTTGTGTTAGCCTCGCCTTTAAAATCTCGACATTTAAGATCGACTTTTGGGGAACACCGCAATTAGGATCAATTATTGATCAAGTTGAAAACACCATGCTTTATACCGTTTGGGTCTATTTAGGAATTGAAAGCGCAACGGTTTATGCCAAAAGAGCCAAAAATATTATCAGTATTAGTCGCGCAACCTTTTTTGGCTTTGCCATTACCAGTTTATTACTTATTTGTGTATCTGTGTTATCGCTTGGCATTGTGCCACAGCAAGAACTGGCACAAATGAAAAACCCATCAATGGCCTTAGTCATTGAACGTGTCATTGGTAGTTGGGGGGCGACCTTGATCAACATCGGCTTAATCGTATCGGTCAGTGGAGGATTATTATCGTGGCTAATGCTAGCTGCCGAAATGCTATTTTTAAGCGGTCAAGGCAAACAGCACACGGTGCCAAGTTGCTTTGGTAAACTCAACAAAGCGGGTACACCTTCCAACGCATTATGGTTAACAACAAGCTTAATAACGGTATTAATTATCCTTGCTCATTTCAATCAATCGGGCTACAACACCTTAATCCAGTTATCAACATCAATGGTGCTGATCCCCTACTTGCTTTCGGCACTTTTTGTTTTCAAATTGGCTATTCAACAAGGCAAAGCCTATTTAATTATGATTGGCGCTTTAGGATCGATTTATGGAGTATGGTTGATTTATGCTGGTGGTACAACTTATTTATTACTTTCCATGATACTCTATAGTGTAGGACTATGTTTTTATCTCTATGCCAGAAAGGAACGATCTTTACCAGCATTTAGTTACTTACACGACAAAGTGTATGCTATTGCAATTATCCTATTAGCTGTCATCGCTATTTTATACTTCTTGATCTGATCATATTTAGTCGAGGCTTTTTGACAATCTCAAAAAGCCTCATATGAGCAAAAAATACGAATATATAAAAGGAATACAAGCGACTTAAATAATAAATTATATTTGTATATAACATTAATTTTATGCTTTAACTTTTGAGGATGAAAATTTCTTTTATCAAGATTTATTACTTACTATTAAATAACTTATATTCACTATGAAATTAAAAATAAGTAAGCATCTAAGCGTTATTTTCGAAACAGATAAAAATCAGCTAACAACCGTCTAAACTCTTGTGAATAACGTCCATCATCATCTCGCATACACAATTCCTGCGAATTAATCTTATTAGACTGAATTAATGAAAAAGCCATCAACGACAACGAAAAGTCTTTATCTGCACTATATCTAATATTCATCAATTCGTGTAAATATAACTGATTAGATTCACATAATAACCTAAACTGATTGGATAAATGATAAGGCAAAACTAAACAAAATTGACCTGCCGGGTTTAATAAACGCTTAACCGTGTCAATAAGCTGTTGAAAGTTTAAACTTTCGGTATAGCGTGCTAATTGCCTTTGCGGATTACGACAATCAACAGCGGATTCAAAATAAGGGGGATTGGTCACAATCAAATCATAGCCCACGGCATGACTTGGCTCAAATTGATTAATATCGATATTAATCGCATTAACCGAGGTAAACCCAGCTTGTTGGCTATTTTGCTGACATTGTGCCACCGCCTGCACATCAATATCAATCGCATCAATTTGACAGTGATTATGCTCTAATCGCTGAGCTAACATCAACGCAATTACGCCACAACCGCAGCCAATATCCAGTATTTTTTGCGGAGCAGAACGAATGGGCGCCCATGCGCCTAACAAACAACTATCAGTTGTTACCTTCATTGGACTTTTGTCGTGCCCAACAAAAAAACGTTTAAAGGTAAAGCCACCTTTTTTTAATGGTAATGGATTATTGTGCATGTTTAAACTTCTTAAACAAAGGTTTATTTGACGCAATCGCATCAGCCCAGCGCGTTGGTTCAGGCAAGCGATAGCCACGCAAGCATAAATTAACCCATTTTAAAGCGCTATCTTGACTCACTCGGTGACCGGCCGAAATAAATAAAGGATTGCAATTATTTTTACTGCATAGCACCCAACCAATCTGCTCTTGCTTATCTTGCAAAGGTGTGACACTACCCGCTTGTTTTGGTAATGATTCATACTGACCACACAACTTTTTTTTAGCCACTCCAATCGTTGGCATATCTAGCAACAAACCTAAATGACTAGCAATACCTAAACGTCGAGGGTGAGCAACACCTTGCCCATCAACGAACAATAAATCGGGTTTCTGAGTTACCTGCTGCCATGCCTCGATCAATGCGGGATACTCACGAAAAGATAAATAACCGGGAATATAAGGAAACTGCGTTTTTATTCGAGCAATATGGTATTCAACAACTTTAAAATCAGGATAAGTAAGAACAACAATTGCAGCTCTAGTCACATGACCATCATCCTCAAAGCCTACATCGGTTCCACCAATAAATTTAACCGACTGACAAAACGCATCGGTTAATATAACTTGTTTTGCTAACGTCTGTTGTGTTTGCCTTAATTGTTCTAAATTAATAGACATTTTGATTCTGTTCAGTATTATTATCCACAATAAATTGATTTTACCAGAATTAGCATGCCATATACATTAGCAAATCCCGTTGAACTAACAGAAGAAATAAAAAAAAGCCGCTTTATTGTCAATGCTGCGCCAGTTACAACAGCCGAACAAGCCACCGACTTTATTAACCAAATCAGTGATCCCAACGCTACTCACAACTGCTGGGCATGGAAGATTGGACAACAATATCGATTTAACGACGATGGCGAGCCTACCAGCACTGCCGGTCGCCCTATCCTTTCCGCCATTGAAGGGCAAAATTGCGATCAAGTGGTTGTGGTGGTAACTCGCTACTTTGGTGGCATAAAACTGGGTACTGGCGGGTTAATTCGTGCTTATGGTGGTTCGGCTAGCCACTGCTTACAACAAGCTGAGCTGATTGAACTTATTGCCCGTATTCCTCTGCATTTTCACTGCTATTATAGTGAATGGCCAATTATTGAAAATCGTCTAAAGGAGCTTGATGCCATTATTGAAAATCAAGAGTTTGATGCTGAAGGTGTCAAAGTCACAACAGGCATAACACAAGATAAATCGCAATTACTGCAAAAAAATATCAGCGACATCACCCGTGGACGTGTTATGATCAAGTTATAAATAAAGAAAAAATCGGTAAAAATTATAGTGATGTGGAAACATCTGTAATTAAATATTTAAAGGATAATCAAATCAGATAAATAGCTTTTATCAAAACGCTCACTTAACCACAGTTTTTCATTGCATTGTTATTCAAGAGAATCTCCATAAGCTAAAGCTTCGCCTTTAGCAACAAAAGTTATAAGCATTTTATGACAACTAGCTAGGTATTTTTTTAAATACTCAAGATTACAAAATTATTAATATTGTTAATAGAACACAGTTTTGTTGTCATCATGACCAACAATAATTTAATAATTATCAACACAAAAGCTTCAAATATGAATAAACACCGCACTAAAAAGGTAAATAAATACAGTGAAAAAACAAAAAATATAACAAACTGCTGGCACTATTACAAATAAGAAGCCAATTAATTTTAAAAATCCATTTTCACATGTAAATAGCATAATTATACCAAATATAAAAATAGTGAGATACATCCACCATAAAAGGATTAATGATGCTCTCATAGCGTTCAATAATGGAATCATAAAATATCCTTTCAAACCGTAAAATTCTATGAATTATATCAACTAGTAGAAAATTATTAACATTAATTTTAACTACCACATTGATTATTTGGCGTGCTTAACAATTTACTGCTAATATTTAAAGTTTTAGCATATGTTCGTTTTTTACAACTAAATTTTTTAATATATTCAAATATATAATTTATTTTTTTATTATTATTTAATGATATCACCCTTACCACATCTTCATTTTGAGGTTGGTGATAATAGTTTGTAAGAACAGAATACTACCATTTTTCATCGTAGTAGAAATAGTAACGGTTATTAATAACACATTTAGTAATGTTAAGAATACTAGTTAAATTGTTAGCTAAGCTTTATTTAGAAGAATAAATATCAATCCTGGATTATTTTATAATTAATGATTTTAATTTGAAAATATGACTAAGATATACCTGTTATGGCATAAATCATTTTAAGCAATGATTAACTAAGGATATAGCAATGAATAAAAAGAGATAATCTAGAATGGTGGCCCCTACTGGACTTGAACCAGTGACCAATCGATTATGAGTCGACTGCTCTGACCAACTGAGCTAAGGGGCCATTTGGGTGTGCTACTGAGTTAGTAGGGTTATGATTATAATAGAGTTGAATCAAATTTGCTATAGTTAATTAATAAAATAGGTCGGTTTGATTATTTATTAAACTGTAATTTATTGGATTTTATGCGAGTTTAATTACTGATATTTTTTGTTTAATTAAACTGATACAATAATTTGGTTTATTACTGTTAGTTATTTTATTGGTTGAGGAAATGTTATGTCTATCAGAAAATTATTATTTATTGGTGTTGCGATGTTTGCAACCTTGCTTTTAGGTGCTTGTAGTGGTTCTAAATATCAACCTACTTCTGCTGGTAGTCAAGTTCAGTTTATTGATACTAAACCTGCGGCTTCTTGTCAGTTATTGGGTAAAGCGGAAGGACGTCGTAGTAGTTTCTTTTCTGGCCTTAAAACTCATAGCGAGCTAATTCGCGATGCAGCTTCTGAGCTGATGAATAAGGCTGCTGCAATGGGGGGGAATGTGATTTATAACGCACAAGATACTTCTATGCAATATATTTCGGATATTGCGCCAACAGATGCGGTTATGGTTGGTGATGTTTATAGTTGTAAATAAGGCTAGTCAAATAAGAAAGGGAGCTTTGCCTCCCTTTTTTATTGGTATTAATGAATTATAATATCTTGTATTAATTTAACCATTTTGTTTTTCAAATTGCCGCATAAAGTCAATCAAATAATTCACTCCTTCTTGATCCATCGCATTATAAATGGATGCACGCATTCCACCTGCAATACGATGACCTTTGATTCCAATAATGTTAGCTTGAGTTGCTTCGCTTACAAATTTTTTATCTAGTTCTTCATTTGGGGATAAAAAAGTGACATTCATAATTGATCGATTCGCTGTTGCGACAGTATTTCGATAAAAATCGGATTGATCGATAAATTGGTATAGTAATTGCGCTTTGGCTTGGTTTCGTTGCTGCATTGCTTTTAGTCCACCAAGGCTTTTTATCCATTTAAATACTAAGCCTGACATATACCATGCAAATGTAGGTGGCGTGTTAAACATGGAATCGTTGTCCAATAAAATTTTGTAATCTAATACTGATGGTAGGATTTTTTGCGCATAACCAATAAGATCTTCACGCACAATAACAATGGTAATGCCTGATGGACCAATATTTTTTTGTGCACCAGCATAAATAATACCATATCGGCTTACATCAATAGGTTGTGATAATATGCATGATGATAAGTCAGCAACCACGGTTTTATTGTCAAAGTTGGGCTCTTCAAAGATTTGAATCCCGTCAATTGTTTCATTTGGGCAATAGTGTACATAGGCGGCATTATCATTTAATTGCCATTCTAACATAGGTTTGATAGCTGTTAGTCCATTTTGTTTGATAACAACATTTTGTTCATTAATTTGGCAATATTTGCTAGCTTCTTTGGCTGCGCATTGGCTCCAATAACCGCTGTTGATATAGTCTGCACTAGTTCTGTTACCTAAGATGTTCAATGGAACTGCGGCAAATTGTGCTCTGGCACCACCTTGGCAATAAAGGATTTTATAATTATTAGGGATGTTTAAAATTGCACGCAGGTCGTTAGAGGCTTCAATAGCACATGCATCAAAATCTTTACCTCTATGGCTTAATTCCATAACTGATGCGCCTGTATTACGCCAATTTAATAATTCAGTTTGAACTTGCTTTAACACATCAGCAGGCAATTTTGCAGGACCTGCACTAAAGTTATAACTTTTATTCATTACGATTCACTTTGATCCATTCAAAAAAGGATTCTATTTTTACACTGTATGGACAGATATACAATCAGATTTTTTGTAAAAAAGTTTCAGGAAACTATATGTTTTAGCATAAAAATACCGGCGAATGCCGGCATGGTTGTAATTAGATTGATATAGGTGATTATGAAAGTTGTTGCTTGGCAACTTCAATCGCTGATTTTACCTGCTGTGGTGCAACGCCGCCTTTAGCACAGCGTTTAGCTAAGCATGATTCTAACGATAATATTGGATAGACATCATTATTGATCACGGGGCTGAATTTTTGTAGTTCTGCAAGCGAGAGTTCTTCGAGTGCTTTTTGCTTTGCTATCGCATCAACAACGGCTTCGCCAACAATGTGATGAGCTTCGCGGAATGGTATGCCTTTGGCAACTAAATAATCAGCAAGTTCGGTTGCATTTGAATAACCTTGTTTAGCGGCTTCTTGGCAGCTTTTATAGTTGATTTTGATATCTTCTAACACTAGTGTGGCCATATCTAAACATTCTTGCCAAGTGTCGAGCGCATCAAATAGGTGTTCTTTGTCTTCTTGTAGATCTTTATTATAAGCAAGCGGTAAACCTTTGATAGTCATGAGTGTTCCCATTAGAGCACCCGTAACCCGCCCTACTTTGCCGCGAATCAGTTCTAATGCATCGGGATTCTTTTTTTGTGGCATGAGTGAAGAACCTGACGTAACGCGATCTGATAACTCAACAAAGTTGGCTTCGCCACTGTTGAAAATAATAAGATCTTCAGCAAAACGCGATAGATGTACCATGCCTGTTGAGGCGTTATTTAATAATTCAACAATATGATCACGATCAGACACCGAATCTAAACTATTATTAGTTGCTCGAGCAAACCCTAACCAATGCGCCAATTGCTCACGATCCATTGGATAGGCGGTTCCGGCTAATGCTCCTGAGCCTAATGGGCTAACGTCTAAGCGTTTTAATGTATCTTGTAAGCGACTGACATCACGGCTAAGCATTTCAAAATAAGCTAAGCACCAGTGAGCAAAAGTAATTGGTTGAGCTCGTTGCAAGTGGGTGTAACCGGGCATAATCGCATTTTGATGCTGTTCGGCAGTTATAACCAGAGATTGTCGCAAATGATTAATCGTACTAATTAAATAAGGAATCTGATCTTTACACCATAGTTTTAAATCGGTCGTTGATTGGTCGTTACGGCTTCGGCCTGTATGTAATTTTTTTCCTAAGTCGCCAATTTTTTCGATCAGTTTTTGTTCGACCCAACTATGTATATCTTCGGCATCACTTTGTAAAATCTGTTTGGGATCTTGTTGAACCGAAATCAGTAATTCATTTAAGGCTTTTTCTAATTTTTTTTGTTCATCATAAGATATAACGTTAACCGTCACCAACGCTTTTGACCAAGCAATTGAACCCATGATATCTTGCTCTGCAAGACGATAGTCAAAGCGTAATGAATCATTAAAATGCTTAAATTGTTGATCTGCCGCTTGACTAAAACGTCCTCCCCATAATGCCATAATTACCTCAATATTATCTTCAATAATTGCTTAAATAATTTAAATTTTATCAAGAATAAAAATAATATATACAGGGTTTAACCTGTATATATTTATTATTATCACTTTTTTATTTGCGCATTAGCGTTTACTTTTTCGTTTTTGTTGCTGATTTTTTAGCTGCTGTTTTTGTGTTAGTAGCGGATTTAGCTGTTTTAGCTTTTTTTGCAGGTTGTTTTTGCTTTTCTTCATTTAATGCACGTATACGTGATGATAACGAGAATAGACGAATAAACCCACCAGCATGGCTATGATCATAAACTTCATCTTCACCAAATGTGGCAAACTCTTCGCTGTATAAGCTATTTGGTGATTGCTTTTGTACCGCAGTCGCATTACCTTTATAAAGTTTAACCACTACTTCGCCTGTCATATCTTGCGCTAAAACTTCGGCTGCGGCTTGAATTGATCGACGATATGGAGCAAACCAGCATCCATCGTAAACAACGTAAGCCATTTCTAAACCAAGTTGTTCGCGCCATTTAAAGCTGTCACGATCTAAGATTAATTGTTCTAAACCGCGTAATGCTGTCATCATGATTGTGCCACCAGGCGTTTCATAACAACCCCGTGATTTAATGCCAACTAGGCGGTTTTCAATAATATCAACTCGCCCAACACCATGTTTTGCACCAATTTTATTTAATGTTGCAACACAGTTGTAAGGTGATAATTTTTTACCATTGACTGAAACCACTTCACCTTTTTCAATGCCAATGGTCACTAATTCTGGTTTGTCTGGCGCTTCTTCTGGCGAAACAGTCCAAGCCCAGCAATCAGCATTAGCTTGATTCCATGTGCTTTCTAACACGCCGCCTTCGGTTGAGATATGCCATGCATTTTCGTCACGACTATAAATTTTTTCAACGGTTGCAGTAGTTGGAATTTTACGGACTTTTAAATAATCAATTAATGCTTCACGTGAACGTAGATCCCATTCACGCCAAGGTGCAATCACTTTAAGTTGTGGCGCGAGTGCGGTATAAGTGGTTTCAAAACGTACTTGGTCATTACCTTTACCCGTTGCACCATGGCATAATGTATCAGCGCCAACCTCTAGCGCATATTCCACTTGTGCTTTAGCAATAATTGGACGAGCCATCGAGGTACCAAGATAATAAGTACCTTCGTATAAAGCCCCTGTTTTTAAGACGGGATATACATAGTCTTTAACAAACTCTTCTCGTAAATCAACAACTTTACAAGCAACTGCACCCGATGCTTTGGCTTTTTTTTCTACATCTTTTAATTCTTTTGGATCTTGACCTACATTAGCAACGAATGCATAAACTTCACACCCGCCATAATTTTCTTTTAACCAAGGAATAATCGCCGATGTATCCAAACCGCCTGAATAAGCCAATACAACCTTTTTTGTTCCACTTTTTTTCATGCTACACCCTTTCTAAATTAACTTACGGTAAAAAATGAGTTAGAGACCTTTACTTAAATTGTTAAATATAGCTAACCAGTTCAATATAATATCAGCTTAATATTTAGGCAATAATGCTTGTGCCTGTTGTACCTGATTGGCCGTTAAATAATTTAATCAGTTGGTCTGACTCTTTCCAACTGGCAATTGCAATCGGTCGTCCTAATGCTTTGGCAGCTTCAAAAGCTGAATTGACTTTTACGACCATACCCTCTGTAATAATACCTTTGGAAATCAGCTGATCGGCTTGTGATTGCGTTAGTGATTCAATGCGTTGCTTGTTTTCATCAAGTACGCCAACCACATCAGATAGCAATATCAAGTCAGCATTTAAGGTTTTAGCTAGCGCGACCGCAGCATGATCGGCATTGACATTCATCATTTGCCCTTCTTCAGTAATACCAATCGAGCTGATAATGGGTAAGTAGCCGGCATTAATAAGTAGATTTATTAATGTGGGATCGCCGGTTTTGGCTTCGCCAACATAACCAAGATCTTCCGAAATTTGCTTGACTTCTACACTATTACCATCAGCTAAGCAGAGTCCCACACTAGCTATTTGCTGTTTTTTAGCTTCTGATAATAAAGTGGTATTGGCACTGCCAGCAAGGCTACCGACAATAACGTCAATTTGGTCAGCTGGAGTAACTCGTAGTCCATTTCGACGTACCACAGGTAAAGAGAGTCTATCCATTAATGAATCGACCACTGTACCACCTCCATGGACAATAATTAATGACCGCTGAAAATTCTTTTTATATTCACTAATAACAACAAATAACTTATTTAAAGAATCTTTGTTATCAAGTAATACGCCACCAAGTTTTATAATTAATGGTTTCATTTTAGTTTCCTATGAATTTAACCTACTGCTAATTTGTTCAAATTTTTGTACAGAATTTAAATATAATTTCATCCATTTTTATAATAATGATGTGGTTTCATCAAATCCATATCGAATATTCATACACTGCACTGCTTGTGCTGCTGCGCCTTTTAATAAGTTGTCTTCAACAGAAATTAATATTAAATGGCGATCTTTTAATACAAAGCCAATATCGCAATAAGGCAAACCAATGACAGATTTTAATGCTGGCCAATCTTTTTGATAAACTCTGATTAAGGGTTTATTTTGGTAATATTTATTTAAAACCGTAAGAATATCTTTTGATGTTACGCCCTCTTTTACTCGGCAAGTTATTGTGGCATGAAT
The DNA here is from genome assembly GCF_900103085.1 of Gilliamella mensalis. GTDB lineage: Bacteria > Pseudomonadota > Gammaproteobacteria > Enterobacterales > Orbaceae > Gilliamella > Gilliamella mensalis. Next base: position 107,274 of record NZ_FMWR01000014.1, read on the forward strand.
ACCTTGTTTAAAGCTGCCTAAATGAGGTGTAAAGATCACTTCTTGACCTAAATGTGTCGCAATTTCGGGTTGGTGACGATGATTGAATAACCCATAAGCATGTAAGCTCACTTCGCAAAATATATTATTATGCGAAGGCTTTCGTCCTGCACCACTCACACCACTTACGGCATTGATAACAGGCCATTGTGAATTGTCTAATAGTTCTTCTTTAATTAATGGTTTAAGAGGTAATTGTGAAGCGGTAGGATAACACCCTGGTACTGCAATAAGTTGAGCACTTTTGATCTGTTCACTATTCCATTCAGCTAAGCCATAAACGGCCTTGTCTAACCATTTTGGATATTGGTGGGTGAAGCCATAATAATCAGTATAAAAAGTGGTGGAATTGACTCTAAATGCACCTGATAAATCAAAAACGGTACAGCCATGTTCTAAAAAATAAGGGGCGATATCGTGACTAACGGCATGTTCAGTAGCTAAAAAAACGATATCAATATCATTTATATAAGTGGAATAATCAGCTATAGCTATAAGCGGTAAATCAACAACGCTTTTTAGCTGGGGATGTAAATCGTAATCAGAAATAAACTTGCCACCATCTTGGCTGTTTTCTGATACTGTTAAAGCAATAAGTTCTATATGCGGATGCTTATGTAAATAATAAGCTAATTTTGCACCGGCATAACCACTCGCTCCTACAATAATGGCCTTTAACATACCTATCCTTATCTATTTTTTATACAATAACGTGTATATAGTAGGTTATTTATAAGGCTATTACAAGCATCAAAATGAATTTTTATTCACTTTTTATGAATTTAATTTCATTTTTGTTTTTTTGGAAGATTTTGTCCTAATATTTTAAGTAATCTAATTTATGATTTTATTTTCTTGAGTAAATACAAGCAAACAACTTTAAATACCTACCGATAAAGATCGGCAGGCAACGCGGTAGATTATTTTAAAAAACTTGCTGATTTTAATATCGCTACTAATAATTCCCAATAACGATAAACACTCTGTATGTTGACCTTTTCATCAGGTGAATGTGGCGAAACAATCGTTGGTCCAATTGAAATCATATCCATATGTGGATAGCTTTGCTTAAATAGACCGCATTCAAGCCCAGCATGAATCACCATTATTTTCGCTTGCTGAGAAAAAATTTCGTGATATTTATCTTTGGCCAGTTTTAGTAATTGTGAATCTAAATTAGGTTCCCATCCTGAATAACCACCACTTATTTCATAATTAGCATTCACGAGTTGGCTAAGTGATATCAGTGTTGATACAACAGCATCCTTAGCACTATCGACTTGAGAACGAATTAAAAAATGGATATTAAATTGGTTATCTTCAATACTGACAATACCTAAATTAAGTGATGTTTCAACCACGCCATGAAGCTGATCACTCATTCTAACCACACCATTAGGTGCTGTATTTAACCAATTAATGATCTTATCTTGATGTTCAGTGGTTAATACGTGTTTTACTTTATTGGAGTCAACCTCTGATACTGTTATTTCAATAGCGGGTTCTACATGCCCTAACTCATTATGTAAAATAGTTTGATATTGCTTGATAATAGCCTCTAATTTAGGTAAATCCTGTTTATTTAGCGTGATTTCAGCAAAGGCTTCTCTTGGAATAGCATTACGTAATGATCCACCTTTGATATCGGCTAATCTAAATGAGATATCTTGCGCATATTGCGCTAAAAAGCGAGCCATTAATTTTATTGCATTACCACGACCAAGGTGAATATCACAACCTGAATGGCCACCTTTTAACCCTTTAAGTGAAATGCTCATATAACAATCATGTTTTTCAGGTATTACTGCATAAGTGATGGCAAAAGTCGTGGTAAAGTCAACACCACCAGCACATCCAGTAAATATTTCACCTTCGTCTTCAGAATCTGTGTTAATTAAATACTGGCTTTTTAACCAATTAGGTTGTAAACCAAAGGCACCGTGCATACCCGTTTCTTCTGATACGGTTACCAATACTTCAATTGGACCATGTTCAACCGCTGGATCAATTAAAACAGCTAGCGCAGATGCAAGTCCAACTCCGTTATCTGCACCCAATGTTGTACCTTTGGCTTTTACCCATTCGCCATCGACATAAGCTTGAATTGGATCGGTTAAAAAATTGTGACTAGTGCCTTCATTTTTTTGTGGCACCATATCCATATGTGCCTGTAATGCAATCGACGGGCACGCTTCCATGCCTTTGGTAGCGGGCTTTGTTAATAAAATATTACCCACTTTATCAAGTTTACAATCAATACGATGAGTATTGGCAAAATCGACAATATATTTGGTGATCATTTGTTCATGGTGAGATGGGTGGGGGATTTTACAGATATCATTAAAAATCTGCCAAACAAATTTAGGTGTTAAGGTAGAAAGCATAATATAACCTCAATATAAATTAAGTAATAAATTAATGAGTGGTTTTTTTTAACTAATCACTCTATAATAAGGTGCAATTTTACATCTATTTTTAGTCCATTAATATTTATTTATTCGTACATTCGATTAAAATTGCAGGTTACACATGTCAACAGAACAAACTTTATTAACTGAACAAGAAATCCAAGCAAAAAAACAACACAAAGCAGAACTTATTGCTGAAAAGAAAAAATTCAATGTCACTTGGGAAATGTTACAATCCTACGGGCGCCAACTTTCAGAACGCTTATTACCTGCTAACCAATGGAAAGGTATTATTGCCGTTAGTCGTGGTGGATTAGTTCCGGCGGCTATCTTAGCGCGTGAATTAAGTATTCGTTATGTCGATACGGTTTGTATTTCAAGTTACGATCATGATCATCAACGCGAAAAACTAATATTAAAACAGGCCAATGGTGATGGAGAAGGCTTTATTGTTGTTGATGATTTAGTCGATACGGGTAACACCGCTCACACTATCCGCGAAATGTATCCAAAAGCACACTTTGTTACTATTTTTGCAAAACCTACAGGTAAACCACTTGTTGATGATTATGTTGTCGATATCGCTCAAGATACCTGGATCGAACAACCTTGGGATACTGGAGTGATGTTCGTTAAACCAATTTGTGATCATAAATAATCAATAGGGAAATTAAAGTTGTTATGGCAACTACCGAAAATCTAACGGCACAGATATTCAAACCACAATTTGATTATCCTGAAACTTCAACACTCATAAATCGTATCGATAGTAGTGATGGCAGTAGTATTAGTGCGTTAGATGGTGAAATTGATTCAAGATGGTATCGTATTATTAATCCCATTTTGTGGCATTGGCGTGGTTTACCTAAATTAGAAGCTGAAGCGGTTTTATCCAAAATTGCCGCTTCAACTAGACATCATACAAATGATAACTGGTTAGACACGGTTGTTGGTTATCAATCTGGCAACTGGGTTTATGAATTTTTAAACCAAGCGGCAATCTGGCAAGCTAAAGCAGAGTCGATTGATAAAACTAATCTTACCAATAAAGATAAAAACAATTTACTCAATTATTACCTTATTGCTAGTGAATTTTCAAGTATCGCCAGTTATCCTCATTTTAAAAATGATGAACTGGCAATGTATGCCCAAACTTGTGCTTATCAAGCTTATACAAAAGCGCTTAGTTTTTCCCCTCTTTTGATTAAAGAGCTTGAATTTAAGGTTGATAATCGTAGCGTCAAAGCAATTTTGCATCTACCAAAAACTGAAAAAGTTTGCCCTGTTGTGCTAATCTGTAATGCATTAGGTAATTTGCAAATTGATTACTATCGTTATTTTAGTGAGTTTTTAGCCCCACATGGATTTGCTATGTTAACTGTTGACTTACCGACGGTTGGGTATAGCCGTAACTTTGCTTTAACACAAAATAGTAGCCAAATTCATCAAGCTATATTAGAGCAATTATCCTCTGTGCCATGGGTTGATGATCATCGTGTTTTTGTTGCAGGCTTTCGTTTTGGCTCGCATATTGCGACACGTTTGGCCTATTTAATGCCAAATAAAATAAAAGGATTGTTTAACTTCACTCCATTTGTTCACCAAATTTTTGTTGATAATGAGCTGCAAAAAAATCTACCTAATAGTTACAAAGATATGCTCGCAAGTCGCTTGGCATTACCTTCGGTATCCAATCAGCAATTAGCGGCAGAACTGAAATACTTTTCACTAAAAAATCAAGGTCTTTTAACTCATGCTTGCCATGTGCCAGTAATGAATATTATATTTGAGGATGATAAGCTAAGTAATCTTTGTGAAGCAAAATTGATTCATTCAATTAAGCAAAATAAAATAGTAACAGTGCCCAAAAAGCAGTTACAAACAAGTTTGCATCAAGCGTTTACTCAATCAGTAAAATGGATGGAGTCTATTTTATAATTCACGATTAAAAATAAGAGCAATGTTATGATCAATAAAAAACAACAAATTGTTGTTGTTAAATTAGGTACTAGTGTGTTAACTGCTGGCTCAAAACAACTCGATCGGGCACGAATAGTTGAGCTGATAAGGCAATGTGCATGTTTACATCAAGATGGACATAAAATTATTATTGTTACTTCTGGCGCAATTGCAGCAGGTCGTGAATACTTAAACTTCCCTACTCTACCTAATACTGTTGCATCAAAACAATTGCTTGCATCGGTTGGCCAAAGTAAATTAATACAGCTTTGGGAACAACTGTTTTCTATCTATAAAATCTATATTGGCCAAATGTTACTTACCCGTGCCGACCTTGAAGATCGTGAACGATTTTTAAATGCGCAAGATGTGTTAAAAGCCATGTTGGATAATCATATCATTCCGGTCATTAACGAAAATGATGCTGTTGCAACCGCCGAAATAAAAGTTGGAGACAATGATAATTTATCAGCGCTAGCAGCAATTTTAGCCGAAGCTGATAAGCTGATTTTATTAACCGACATTGAAGGACTCTATACAGCCGATCCAAGATCAGATGTAAATGCCAAGTTAATTCACGAAGTAGATCACATTGATGATAAATTACTAAGCATTGCTGGTGATAGTGTTTCAGGACTTGGCACTGGCGGTATGACAACAAAACTACAAGCAGCAAAAGTTGCTGGTAGTGCAGGTATTGAAGTTGTGATTGCGGCAGGAAACAGAGCCAATGTCATTATTGATATTATCAATAATCACCCTGTTGGTACACGATTTATTCCTCAAAAGACACCATTAGAACACCGAAAACACTGGTTATTTGGCGCACCTAAAGCAGGCAAAGTGTTATTAGATGATGGTGCTGTTAATGCGATTTTAAATAATGGCAGTTCGCTATTACCCAAAGGTATTCTAAAAGTTGAAAAGGACTTTTCGCGCGGTGAAGTTATTGATATATGTGATAGCTTAGGCAAACATATTGCTCGAGGTGTTAGCCGTTATAACAGTGATGCACTTAGGCAAATAGCAGGTCGTCACTCACAAGAAATTAGTAACATTATTGGTTATGAATATGGTCCTGTTGCCGTGCATCGTGATGACATGATAATTAAATAACAAACTTACAAGTAGTACAACAAAGAAATTCTAGATAAATTACAGACCATTTTATAGATGAAAAACAATCTAATGGTCCCTCTATTTATCACTCTCAACAAAAACAATTAATCTATTTATTTGATGATTTATAGTTACTTATAGAACAGTTATACATGATAGTAACTAAAAATAATAAAATGACTTGTATTCTATTTAGAATATCGAGTGCATTATTGAATGGAAATAATTTCCCACAAAATAGATTACAAGGTAAATACGACTCAAAATAAGTTTCGATAGATTTAAATTATATGATTGATAATGATTCACAGTCACTATTAAATAAAATAAGCGATACAAAATACCAAACAAACCAATAGTGATATAAATTAAAGGTGATAACAATGTTACAACAAATGGGTAAAGCAGCAAAACTTGCATCATACCAATTATCACAATGCCCTACTTCAACAAAAAATCAAGCTTTAACCATTATCGCTGATTTATTAGAAGCACACAGTGCAATTATCCTTGAAGCTAATGAAAAAGATATCCAAGCAGCAAAAAAGCAAGGGATAAGCACTGCTATTTTAGATCGTTTATTGTTAACACCTGAGCGCCTCGTCTCTATTGCTAATGATGTAAGAAAAGTAGTTTTATTAACTGATCCAATTGGTCATATTATTGATGGTTCGACGTTAGACAACAAATTAAAGTTACAACGTCACAGAGTACCGCTAGGCGTGATTGGTGTGATTTACGAAGCTCGACCGAATGTCACTATTGATATAGCTTCGCTTTGCTTAAAAACGGGGAATGCGGCAATATTACGAGGTGGTAAAGAAACAGTAAATACCAATGCCGCCACTATATCAATTATTCAGCAAGCTTTAGAACAAGTGGGCTTACCTAAAACAGCAATACAGTGTATCGATAACCCTGATCGTAAATACATAAAGGAATTACTTAAGCTTGATCAATATGTTGATATGATTATTCCACGAGGGGGAATGGCTTTACATAAGTTATGTCGTGAACATTCAACCATTCCCGTCATTACAGGAGGTATTGGAGTATGTCATATTTTTGTTGATGAAACGGCTGATTTTGATAAAGCACTTTCTATTATTGTCAACGCAAAAACTCAGCGCCCAAGTACCTGTAATACACTTGAAACACTACTTGTACATACAAAAATTGCCGATACATTTTTACCCAAACTTAGCCAAATTATGGCTGATAATGATGTGGTATTACACGCTGATCCAAATGCGTATAAAATATTAAAATCCGGTATAGCAAATACTTTTGCAGTAAAAGATGATGAGTTACGCCAAGAATGGTTATCAAAAGACTTGAATGTAGTGATTGTCGACTCTCTTGAACTGGCGGTAGAACATATTCGTGACTATGGCAGTGGACATTCCGAAGCAATTTTAACACGTAATTTAGCTAATGCACAGCAATTCGTCAATCTGGTTGATGCCGCTGCAGTTTATGTTAATGCTTCAACACGCTTTACTGATGGTGGGCAATTTGGTTTAGGTGCTGAAGTGGCTGTTAGTACTCAAAAATTACATGCACGTGGACCAATGGGGCTCGAAGCTCTAACTACCTATAAATGGATAGGTTATGGAGACGATTTAATCCGTCAATAACAAATTACTCGTTAATTATTCGTATTTGACATACACTAATTATTCATCGGTTTTCATTTTAGCAAAATGTATTTCCGATGAGTAAAATAAATTTCCCAATTGTTTTTCTCTAACCAACTCTTTTTACTACAAGGTAGTTTTACCATGAATACTTATCTAAAAGAGTTCTAGCGACCGGTTTTATTCGAGTTACTTTCAGTTATTTGCTTATACTTCTGGCATTGTTTGACTTTAAGGTTATCAATTCACCAATGAATGTGTTCACAAGATAAGCTAAAATCTTCATTCAATAGGATATTGGTCGACAGCTATAACCATACAAATCATAATGAAATTCAAATAATTCGTTAATTCGGTTATCTAATTGCTTATTCAACTCCGTTCGCTGAGAACACGAATGGTTTTGATAAGTTCGCACCTTGCTACGTTTAACTGACCAAGTACTGAGTGGACTATTTAACAATGTCATTCTCATTTTGCGTAGTTTAAGCCCTTTTTCAATTACTTTGGCGCTATAGGGACTGATAATCAGGCGGTTTATTTGCTTTAATCATTTGTTGTATTAGTTTATTCATCAAGTAATTCACCCAATTACAAAATATTTTGTAATTCATACCTAAATCATTGCATTGGGCAATTGTTGATAACTTTAGCCACTAGTGAGGGCTAAATTGATGGCTATTTGGTTAAAAGATGGATCGTATTTTTTGCTCATATCACTTCTTTAAGTACAGCTATAATGAATTTCTTATATTATTGATGAACGTAAGGATAGTTAGTTACCATTTAGATAAACAGCGTAAAAATAATAACGATGACATATTTTTAGAATATGTTTAAAACCAAAATCACTTTGTTTTTGGACTTATATTTGGACTAAATCCAATTGGATAACTCTGTTCTATATTGGAAAGAAAATTATCTAATCACTTGAAAAACATAATTTTATATGATTTGAAGTAGTACACTGTATGTTAAATTGGAGCGGGAAACGAGGTTCGAACTCGCGACCCCGACCTTGGCAAGGTCGTGCTCTACCAACTGAGCTATTCCCGCGTAAGAGGTGTTTTTTTAATGGTGCCCGGGGCGAGACTTGAACTCGCACGGCCAAAAAGGCCGAGGGATTTTAAATCCCTTGTGTCTACCGATTTCACCACCCGGGCTCAAAACTTACTACCAAAAGATAATTGCGTTTTGAATGCTGTGCATTTTACCCATCTAAAATTTATCGTCAACTAAAAAATAAAAAATATTGTTTAACTGCTCAATGTTTGTCATATTTTGTAGTTTTATTAACCTATCTTTTAAAAACTAACATTATGATTTGTAGTTTTGCTATAAATTTTAATTATTGGTCTTTTAAATAGACTTGAAGACGATTTAAACACTGAAAGATGAACCACAACCACATGTTGTTGTTGCATTAGGATTATCAACCACAAAGCGAGAACCTTGTAATCCTTCTACATAATCGATTGTACCACCGACGAGATATTGTAAGCTCATGGGATCGATAACTAGTGATACGCCATTTTTTTCAATAGCTAGGTCGTCTACATTCACTTTTTCATCAAAAGTAAAACCATACTGAAATCCACTACAGCCACCTCCTGTGATGTATACCCTTAATTTTAGGTTTGGATTCTCTTCTTCAGTGACTAACGATTTAACTTTGTTGGCTGCTGCGTCAGTAAAGTTAATCGGTAAAGCATCGCTCATATTATTCTCCTATATATTGATCTAGGTATTATATACCTTTACTAAATGAAAATACAAAATAGAAAACTTCTATCGAATAAATTTTGTTAGTTGGCTTGAATTTATTTTGATTTTATGAATAAATACAACAAATTTTTATAGAGAGATCATCTCAGTTATGCAAAACAATTTCAAATCAGAAAAGCTTTATCATCAAGCACTATCCGTTATGCCTGGTGGCGTTAATTCACCTGTTCGTGCATTTAATGGTGTGGGTGGTACGCCTTTATTTATTGAGCGCGCAAACGGTGCATATATTTATGATGTGGATAGTAAAGCTTATATTGATTATGTAGGTTCTTGGGGACCGATGATCCTTGGGCATAACGATCCCGATGTTGCCAATGCGGTAATTAATGCGGTGCGTAATGGTTTAAGTTATGGAGCACCAACCGAAATTGAAACTAAAGTAGCCAATTTAGTCACACAATTAATACCTTCAATGGAAATGGTGCGAATGGTGAATTCGGGAACAGAGGCAACAATGAGCGCTATTCGTGTTGCGCGTGGATTTACTGGTAGAGATAAAATTATTAAGTTTGAAGGTTGTTATCACGGGCATGCTGATTATTTGTTAGTTAAAGCTGGTTCTGGTGCGCTTACTTTTGGTCACCCTACTTCTCCTGGTGTGCCTAATGATTTTGTTAAACATACATTAGTTTGTGATTATAACAATTTAGAGTCAGTCAAAAAGCAATTTGAGCTATATACTAATGAAATCGCAGCGATTATTATTGAGCCAGTAGCAGGCAATATGAACTGTGTACCAGCGAAAAAAGATTTCTTACACGGTCTACGTGCGCTTTGTGATCAATACGGTGCATTATTGATTATCGACGAAGTGATGACTGGTTTTAGAGTCGCACTAGGCGGTGCGCAAGATTATTACGATGTAGTGCCCGATTTAACTTGTTTAGGCAAGATTATTGGTGGCGGTATGCCTGTTGGAGCTTTTGGTGGTCGTGCAGATATTATGATGCAATTAGCACCAACTGGTCCAATATACCAAGCTGGGACTCTTTCAGGTAATCCCGTAGCAATGGCCGCAGGCTACACGACTTTAACCAAGCTAATGGAAGTTGGTATCTATCAAGAATTAGCCGATAAAACAGCTTCGCTTGCTAGCGGTTTATTATCGGTCGCAAAAAAGCATAATGTGCCATTAGTAGTAAATTATGCAGGTGCGATGTTTGGGATATTTTTTACAGCTGCTTCTGAAGTAATCAGTTATCAAGATGTGATGAAGTGTGATGTTGAATTATTCAAAAAATTCTATCATCATATGCTAACTGAAGGTGTTTATTTAGCACCGTCAGCTTTTGAAGCTGGTTTTATGTCACTTAAACACTCAGACAAAGAGATCAATCATACCATTGATGCAGCAAGTCGTTTTTTTAGTAACTTAATTTAAAAGTGTGACATTTTTATGTTTCCAATGAAAAAATTAAACTATTAAATAGGTAATAATTATATGGTTAATCCACTTAAAGAAGGTGAAAAAGCACCGCAGTTTTCGTTGCCAGACCAAGATGGAGAGCAAATAAGCTTAAAAGACTTTGAAGGTCAACGCGTTTTAATTTATTTTTACCCAAAAGCGATGACGCCAGGTTGCACAGTGCAAGCATGTAATTTGCGCGATTGTTCTGATGAGTTCAAAAAACACGATGTGGTTATCCTTGGTATTAGTACCGATAAACCAGAAAAGTTATCTAGATTTTTTGAAAAAGAATTGTTAAATTTCACGTTACTTTCTTATGAAAATCATGAAGTTGCCCAAGCATTTGGAACTTGGGGAAAAAAAGAATTTATGGGTAAGATCTATGACGGGATTCACCGTATTAGCTTTTTAATTGGCAAAGACGGTAGAATCGAAAAAGTATTTGATGATTTCAAAACATCTAATCATCATGAAGTCATTTTAGATTATCTTCAAAACCATTGTAAATAGTTTTAAATAAAGCAGATTAACAATTAATCTGCTTTTACCTCACTATTGGTATTATTAAATTCATCTGGTTTTGGCCAAGCATTTATAATTGCTTTGACCAAAGTAGCCAAAGGTATGGCAAAAAATATCCCCCAAAATCCCCATAGACCACCAAAAACAATTACCGCTAAAATAATGACTAATGGATGTAAATTGAGCTTTTCAGAAAATAAGCAAGGAACCAATAAGTTACCATCTAATGCTTGAATCATAATATAGAAAAATAGCAAATAGCCAAATTGTGTGGTTAAACCCCATTGAAATAATGCAATTAATACAATGGGAATTGTTGAAATAATAATACCAACATAGGGTACTAATACAGATAACCCGACCAGCACGGCTAATAATAGTCCATAATCTAAGCCAAAATACCAAAAAGGAATATAGATACAAATGGTTAATATGATAATGTGTAATACATTACCCACAATATAATTGGATATTTGCATATCCATTTCAGCCGCAACTTTGTTTAGAATTGAGCGGTTTTTGGGTAAAATTTTAGAACAGTATTCCCATATTTTTGCTTTGTCTTTTAATAAAAAGAACATCATTATTGGCACTAATACCGCATTAATCGCAACAGAGACAAGTCCTAACAAAGAGACAATTGAGAATTGTAATAAAGAATTGCCAGTTTGCACAACTTTATCGGTAATACCTTGGATGACCGAGTCAAATAAACCAACATCAATTAATTCTGGATAGTGTTCAGGTAAGGAAGTGAGAAAGTTGTTTGCAAAATTTAGCATATTTGGAATATTAGTGATTAAGCTAACACTTTGTTGCCAAATTAATGGTAATAAAATCATAAATCCGACCAATACAACCATTAAAAAAAGTAGTAATACCATCACAACAGCCAGCGTTCTTGGAAGATTTTTTTTATGTAAAAAATTAACCGGTCTATCTAGTAAATAAGAAAGTACAATAGCAATCAAAACTGGCAGAAGAATTTTATTAAAAAAATAGATAATAATAAATAAGCCAACTATAACGGCTATCAGCGACACTACATGCGGATCGCTAAAGCGCTTTTTATACCATTCCATAAACATTTTTAACATTAAAGTACTCCTGTTTAGCTAACGTTTGGAAAATCAGCTCAATTTTATTATTTTTTAAAACCACCCAATATGCCACGAGTGATCTGTTTGCCAATTTGATTTACAACTTGCCTTGTTGCACTTTTAGCTATCTTTTGGGTGATTCCGTCACGTTGCCCCCCTCTTGGTCCTTTCGTTCCCAAAAGAAGTGTACTTAAAAAATTAAGCAATCCACCACCATTACTTTGTTGATTACTTATATTATCAGTTGTATTTTGGTGAGATAAACTATCTAATGAAAATCCATTTTTCAATATTTCATAAGCGGATTGACGATCTATGGTTTGGGCATATTTATTGTAAAAATGAGATTGATGAATAATAGATGATTGATTGTCAGGTGACATTGATCCCATTTTTGAATTCGGCGCAATAATATAACCACGTTCAACCATATTTGGACGACCTTTTTCATCTAAAAACGAAATAAGTGCTTCACCAACACCAAGTTCCATGATTGTTTTTTCAGTGTCAAAGCTTGGGTTAGCACGCATGGTTTGGGCAGCTGTTTTTACAGCCTTTTGGTCTTTAGGGGTAAATGCACGTAAAGCATGCTGTACACGATTGCCTAATTGCCCTAAAACCGTATCTGGAATATCGCTTGGATTTTGCGAGGCAAAATAAATCCCTACTCCTTTAGAGCGAATTAAGCGCACTACTTGTTCTATTTTTTCTAATAATGCAGGCGAAATATCATTAAAAAGTAAGTGGGCTTCGTCAAAAAAGAAGACAAGTTTAGGTTTATCAAGATCACCAACTTCTGGCAAATGCTCAAAAAGCTCTGACAATAACCATAATAAAAAGACTGAATATAATTTAGGCGAGTTATATAATTTATCGGCTGATAATATATTAACTATTCCATGACCTTCAGAATTAACGTGAATTAAATCTTGGATATCAAGCATCGGTTCGCCAAAGAAGAACTCGGCACCTTGTTGCTCGAGTGTTAATAATCCGCGTTGGATTGCACCAATTGACGATAGCGAAATGTTTCCATATTGTGTAGTAAATTTTTTGGCGTTATCACCCACAAATTGTATTAATGCTCGAAGATCTTTGAAATCAATTAACAATAGTCCGTTATCATCAGCAATTTTAAATATTAACTGTAACACGCCAGCTTGAACGTCATTTAAATCAAGTAATCGACCAAGTAAAATCGGTCCTATATCTGACACGGTACTGCGAACAGGTATACCTTTTTCAGCAAAGACATCCCATAATTCAATGGGTGACGAATCTGGTTGCCAGTTATCAACCTCAATACTAGCTAAGCGAGCTTGTAGTTTGTCAGATAATATACCCTTTTCACCTATTCCTGTTAGATCACCTTTAACATCAGCAAGAAAGACTGGCACACCTATTTTTGAAAAACCTTCGGCCATTTTTTGTAATGTAACTGTTTTGCCAGTACCCGTTGCGCCAGTAATTAAACCATGACGATTAGCTAATGCAGCTATAATAGATAAATCTTTACCTTGGCTTTTGGCAATTACAATCGATTCACTCATGAATTAACCCCTTATTAACCTGTGATTAAAAAAGTTTTGTGATAAAAATAATGTCGTTATTAAAACAATTTTTCTATTAAAGCGACAAATAATATTGTATTCTGAATTAGCAATAGCTGCTATTGTTATTATTCTACCTAACCTATATAAGGAGGCACTATGTTTCCAGAATATCGAGAAATCATTTCTAAATTAAAAAATACCGATTTACGCTTTCAAAAATTGTTTGATCAACATAATGAGCTCGATCAAAAAATTAAAAACATTGAATCTGGCATTCTTGTTAATACCTCAGAAACGATAGAGACATTAAAAAAACAAAAACTTAAAATTAAAGATGAAATTCATGAAATTTTAAAAAAAGCGTCTGAAACTCATCTAAACTTATAATCAACTGCAACCTGTAATTATTTTAATTAATAATTTTTTAATACTAAAAAAGATCAAATAAAAAACCCCTATAATTGGGGTTTTTTATTATGTGTTAACTTAAAATTCTTATGCTAACTATTTTTTATTTAATTGCTTAATTGGTTCTTGAGCTTTTTTTTGTTTTCGAGTTTTGATTAGCACAATTAAATTTTTATGTGGTGTTTTCATAGATTATTTCCTTCTAGTTATTATTATAGGGCAACTAAATTAGTTTTTTATAAATTTTTACTATATAAATTTTAAAATAGCTAAGCGACGTCAATATCGCTTAGCTGTGATGTGTCAATTAAAACCAGTGACCAAAACGTTTGATATAAATACGTTTCATCAATTGTGCAACACAACAATAGCTAAATAGGGTTGCTAAAAGCCATGGAAAGTATGACCAAGGTAATGGTTGTAATCCAATTAATCCACCCAGTGGAGAAAACGGAATATAAATACCTACAGCCATAATTAACAATGTCATCACAATAACAGGAAATGCCGCGGTGCTTTGCACAAATGGAATTTTTTGTGTTCTAAGCATATGCACAACTAAAGTTTGTGACAATAATCCCTCAATAAACCACCCTGAATGAAACAGCGATTGCGCTTCAACACTGTTTGCACTAAATACAAACCACATTAATGCATAGGTTGTGATATCAAAAATAGACGATGTTGGTCCAATCCAAATCATAAAGCGTCTAATATTTAGCGCATCCCATTTGCGCGGTTTTTGTAAAAACTCATCGTCCATTTTGTCCCATGGTAATGAGAGTTGAGAAATATCATACAGTAAGTTTTGAATAAGTAAATGGATTGCTAGCATAGGCAAAAATGGCAGAAACGCACTAGCTACTAATACTGAGAAAATATTACCAAAATTCGAACTTGCGGTCATATTTAGATATTTCATAATATTACCAAAAGTTTCGCGGCCGCATATTACACCTTCTTCCAATACCATTAGGCTTTTTTCAAGCAGAATAATATCGGCAGATTCTTTGGCAATATCCGTTGCAGTATCAACCGAAATTCCTACATCAGCATCGCGCAGCGCCGGCGCATCGTTTATACCGTCTCCTAAAAAACCAACAGTATGACCGTTATCTTGTAATAATCGGATAATTCGCGATTTTTGCAACGGTGTTAATTTAGCAAAAATAGTGCGTTGTTCGATTTGTATTTTCAGTTCAGCATCATCCATTTTTTCAATTTCAGTACCAAGTAATGGAATACCTGGCTCTAAACCGACTTCTCGACACACTTTGATGGTGATAATTTCGTTATCACCAGTTAAGACTTTAACGCCGACACCATGTTCATTCAATGCTGAAATTGCCTCGAAAGCGCTTTCTTTTGGTGGATCTAGAAAGGTTAAAAAGCCACGAATAGCAAGCGCTGATTCGTCTTGTACAGTGTATTGTGTTTTTGTTTCGCTAGCTGGAATGTCTTTTATGCCAACCGCTAATACTCTAAAACCATCTTTGTTGTAGTCATGTGCAAGTGCAATTAACGCTTGTTTGCGTTTATCGTCGAGCGGTAAGTATTCTCCATTTTCATAAACATGACTAGCAATAGATAGCATTTCTTCAACTGCGCCTTTGCAAATCATCAAATGGTTATCACTGCCATTTTGCACAACCACCGATAAACGACGACGTACAAAATCAAACGGTAACTCATCAATTTTTTTGTATAAACCAACACCCACCTTTTTCATATTGGTTTTTTCTTCGGTAAAACGGATGATCGCTTTATCCATTAAGTTTTTCATACCACTTTGATAATAGCTGTTAAGCCAAGCGAGTTCTAAAACAGAGGAATCAACTTGCCCCTTTATATCAAGGTGATGTTCTAAAATAATTTTATCTTGCGTTAAGGTGCCTGTTTTATCGGTACATAAAATGTCCATCGCACCAAAATTTTGGATAGCGTTAAGTCGTTTAACTACAACTTTACGTTTTGCCATACCAACAGCACCTTTGGCTAGGTTAGCACTGACGATCATTGGTAACATTTCAGGCGTTAAACCAACCGCAACGGCTAATGCAAAGAGTGCCGCATCACCCCAATCGTTTTTTGAAAAGCCATTAATAAAAAAGACAATTGGCACCATGATTAGCATAAAGCGAATAAGCAACCAACTAACACTGTTAACACCACGATCAAATGAAGTTTCAGCACGTGATCCAACAATTGATTTTGCTAATGAGCCAAAATGCGTATCAGCACCGGTTGCAACCACGATAGCAGTTGCGGTGCCACTAACAACGTTGGTGCCCATAAAACAGATGTTATTAACATCAAGCACATTATCTTTGTTAAGATCTGATTTTTCGATATTATCGGTCGTTTTTTGCGTTACTGCACCTAAGGTGTCATACTTTTCAACAGGAATGGATTCGCCAGTAAGTACCGCTTGGCTAACAAATAAATCCCTAGATTCAATTAATCGGATATCCGCAGGGATCATGTCGCCTGCTGATAAATAAACAATATCCCCCGGAACTATTTCACTTAATGGAATTTCAATGCGCTCTGGGGTCATATCTTTATGTGCACGACGCAACACGGTTGCTGTTGTGCGAATCATTGATTTTAAGGCTTCAGCCGCTTTGTTTGATCTAAACTCCTGCCAAAAACGCAATAATCCACTAAGCGATACCATGGTTAGGATAATAATAATCCCAGTTAAATCAGTTTCTTCACCATTTTGCAAAGGCAACCAAAAATCAGTCACAAAACTGACACTAGCTAATGCTAATAATACAAATATAAATGGGTTATTAAATGCCATTAATAATTGCACTAGAATTGAGGGTACTTTTTCACGTGCGACTTCGTTTTTACCATATTGTTCAATTCTCGATTTGGCACTTTCTTGTGTTAATCCTGAAAGGCTAGATTGGAATTTAGATAAAATACTATCAAGGCTACTTTGTGCCTCACTGATAGCTTTGATATCTGCACTATTTTGTGCTTTATTTTTTGATGTAGTTTTTGTCATCTTGAGTACCTATATTCATAATTTTGGCAAAGGCATGCCAACTCATTGTTACCAAGTAACGATAAGTTATTAAATTTTACGATGAGCTAAAATTTTATTGCATAGCAAAACTAGCCCGTAAAGCTATTTTGTATAGCTAGTGCTGAGCATTAAATTTAATTAGCAAATAGAATTAATTAAGAATTTAGATACAACTCGGTGGTTCTAAATGTTTTTCTGAAAGATGTAAAACACGCAACATTAAGCTTTGTGCGCATTGATGTTTTGAGTTTGTGTGATAGCGTGTAAAAAAATGCATATCGTTCACCATTACCGTTTTATCAATTTCGGCTTGTGAACTGAAAAAATGGTTATTTAGACAGGTTCATTAACCGATAATGATGTGTTTAAAATTGTCTCCCCTCATTTTGGGGTGACCCGATTGAGTGTCCATATTTCTCCTGTAAATTGAACTCTTCACTTTGTATTTCAACTTCCCTTCACCCTCATTTTTAACTTCCATAATAGCTAAAAAAGGAAGAAAAGCTCAAAAGGCGGGCACTTTATACGCTTTTCCGAAACAAAAGTCAACCTATACAACCTTAAAAGAGTGATAATTGTTGGAAAACAGCACTTATCGTCGTTTTTATCTTCATTTTGATATAGAATTAATACCCCAGATACCCAATATAAGATACAATCACAGTACGATTAACTAACGGGAATATTTTAAATGGACCTTTCTGAATTACTCCATGATAATTGGTTCAATTTAGTAATTATTTTTGTGCTTTCTTTTATCGTATTTATTTATAAAAAACGCACTGAAAATGACAGTTTTGATAACATCATTAAGTATGCCGATATTTTGGGGAAAATACCTCATCCCCAATATCAAATAGATTATTTAAATAACATTAAAAGGAAGCTTATTTGGGAAAAGGTCTGCTTTTATAAATCAGGCAATATTGATAAAGAAAATATCGCAATTTCACTAGTAAATGCCGATATTAACAATATTATTGAACTCTCTCAATTAGATTTATTAACTCAATATTTTGAGATTGTGAAAAATCGTATTACACCACTTAAACCCTATTTAATTAAAGAAATTTTGCTTAGTGGTGTTGCATGTGCATTCGCTTTTATTATGTTGATATCTAATATGATTACCGTTTTTAGTTCGCCTTGGGTAATCAATGTCATTATTGCTATTTTGTCAATGTTTATCATGATGATTGCTCTATTTCGCTTTATTTCAAAGCCAATTAAACATTTAAAAACCTATTTTTTAATTCTAAAAGATTCCGCATTTTTACAAAGAGCAAATAATGAATTAACAAAAATTGTTGGCGATCAAAATAGAGATAAAGAAAAAGAGACAATGAATGCCTCGCTTCTTAAAAAAATCACCGAATCAGGTAAATAACACAAATCGCTACTATCTTAAAATCATTAAGAAGCGAGTATGGCTATATTGAAAAATAGGATGAAAGGTTAGTGTTACATGTCATCCTGTTTTTTAATATAGTGATCAAGCGATAATATTCAACTTTGTGTTTTTTAACTGATTAACAAGATCTAACAGCGACGAGTTAAGTTGATGCATAAACTGCTGGTATGAAAATGCTTTCTTACTAATTTCGTCTAATTGTAATTCCCAATGCGCTGTCATGTCAGGCATCGACATGATATCGGGAAGTGATAAAATAAGATTTTTTCCCACATCAGTTGCGCGAATTAACTTGCCTTGGCGAGTTAAAAACTGGCGTTTAAATAACAATTCAATAATGCCCGCTCTAGTTGCTTCGGTGCCTAGTCCATCGGTTTCACGCAATATTTTTTTGATTTCAGGATCTTTAACAAATCGGGCAATTCCCGTCATTGCAGACAATAATGTTGCATCGGTAAACGGTCTTGGCGGTTGAGTTTCTTTACTAACCAGCTCGGTATCAATACATTGCACTGTTTCGCCTTTTTTTACTAATCGAGTTAATAGACCGTTACTTTCATTACCATCTGTATCGGCTTCAACTTGATTATTTTTACTTCTAAACAAAACCTTCCAACCTTCGTCAAGCATTTGGTTAGCTTTAGAAACAAATTTACCGCCTTGAATATCAACATCAATTTGCAACTCAGCATATTTATAAGTTGGGTAAAATTGAGCTAAATATTGCGTTGCCACAACTTGATACACTGCTTTTTCGTTATCAGTTAAGTTTTCCATTCTAGCTTTGCGCAACGTTGGAATAATGGCGTGGTGTGCTTCAACTTTTTTATCATTCCAAGCCTTGGAACGTAATGCAAAATCAGCATCACCAATAGCGGTTTGTAGTTCAGGACAATTATTTTCAATGGCGGACTTTACGCCTGTAATTTGTTTTAAATGCTCTTCAGGTAAAAATCGACAATCCGACCTTGGATAGGTAATTAATTTGTGTTTTTCATATAACGATTGGCAAATATCGAGCACATTTTGAGCACTCAATCCATTTTTTTTGGCCATTTCAATTTGCAATGCCGATAAATTAAATGGCATGGGTGGCGCTAGTTCTTTCTTTTTATTACTGACTTTGTCAATTTTTCCAGATTGATTATTAATGCGTTGACAAACATTTTCCGCTAATTTTTTAACTAATACGCGCCCTTCTTCATCCTGATAAGGCGAGCAAGCTTCGCTGGGTTGCCATTTCGCTTTAAATATTTCATTATCTTTGGTTTGTAACACAGCAAATACTTCATAAAACGGTTTGGGTACAAATTGTGCTATCTCTAAATCACGCCTAACGACTAACCCTAAAATAGGTGTTTGTACTCGCCCTATTGATAACACGCCGCGATAACCGTTTTTTTGTCCAACAATAGTACAAAGCCGGCTCATATTAATACCATAAAGCCAATCGGCTCGAGCTCTTGCCAATGCAGAAGTAGATAAGGGGATAAAATCTTGATTACTACGCAACTGTTGTAATGACTTTTCAACAGCGCTGGCATTTAAATCACTAATCAAACATCGTTGTATTGCTTTACGTTTATCTGGCGGTAGTTGACAATAATTTAAGACTTCATCAACTAATAACTGCCCTTCTCTGTCTGGGTCACCTGCGTGTACAATTTGATCGGCGGATTTAATCAGATCCACCAGAATATTAAATTGCTTTTTGGTATTGTCTTTTGGCATTAATATCCATTGTTCGGGCACGATAGGTAAATCGTTAATCGCCCATTTTTTATAACGAGGATCATAGATTTCTGGAGTGGCTTGCTCTAATAGATGCCCAATACACCAGCTCACAACATCGCCATTACTTGCTTTAATAAAGCCATTGCCCTTTTGATGAGGTTTAGGTAAGACATCAGCAATAGCCCGAGCTAAGCTAGGTTTTTCGGCGATAAATAAGCGATAGGACTGATTAGATTGCATAAGAATGATTGTTCATTAAAAATTCCAAAAGGTATAAGCTATTATTCATTTTTCTAAAAATATGAATCTAATTACCACCACTTTTTATATTTAAGCCAAATGACTGAAACAATACAAATGACAACAAGCAATAATATTAATCCAGCAAAAGACCACCCTTCCCCACTAAAAGGAATACCGGCTAAATTGACCCCCAGTAAACTGGTTAAAAAAGTAATCGGCGTAAAAATAATAGTGAATAGTGACATTAAGTAAATTCGTTTATTGGTCGATTCAGCCAAGAAACTATTAATCTGCTCCATGATTGAGGCTATTCGTAATAAACAGCTATCAATATCAGAGACATAATGGTTTTGTTGATAAGAAATATCGTGTAATCGCTGACGATCATTATCATCAATCCATGATATCCGTTCAGTTGAAATCTTCACAAAAATATCACGTTGTGGCGATAATAATCGACGTAAGACGATCAATTGTTTACGGACTCGACCTATTTCTTTATAAGAAAAAATACGTTGATTTAATACAGATTCTTCTAACTTAATGATCTTATTGTGAACACTATCAAAAGATAAATTAACTTGATCACTAATTAAATCTGACATTTGAATCAACCAATCTGCCACATCAACAGGTCCAATACCTTTTTCTAAACGATCTTTTAATTCAGCAATAGCTGCAATTTCTTGATGCCGAGTTGAGATGATCATGTTATCGGTAATAAAAAAACGAAAAGTAACAATAGGATCAGGCAGTTCATTAGGAATAAAGTTAACGCCTTTTAACACGACTAAAACCCCTGATTCAAAACGAATTTCTTTGGATATTTGGTTTGGTTTTACTAACTCGTTTTTAATCAAATCAGGCACAAGATTTGTGGTATTTATCCAGTTGACGGTTTCTTGTTTAGCGAAATCTAAATGAATCCAAAATGGTTGCGAAACTGAAGGAGTGCTCTGTTCATTAAGCGGTATTGCTCTGCCTTTACCATCTAGCTGACAGCAGAAAGCCGGTTGAGCCTCTAGAAGATGTGAAACAGAAATAGAATTTACACTATTTTGATTAGTCATTATCGATCCCATTTGTTGTTTTTGCAAATTATATACTGAATCTAGCTTAAAATGGAGTCACCAATTAGTGTTTATTTATTTTTCTTAAGGCATTAAATAGAATTGAGGGACACAAGAATTATCAGGATGATGATAAATACCCAACTCAACCCCATACCAGCGATGGATATTATCCGATGTCAAAACGTCTTTAGGTGTACCTTGTTCAACAATTTTACCCTGATTAATTAATAAGATTTTATCAGCATATAATGCTGCTAAATTGAGATCATGCAAGACACAACATACCGCCAATTTCTGCTTATGAGCAAGTTGTTTTAATAATCTTAAGGTCTGTTGTTGGTGATATAAATCAAGCGCTGAGGTAGGTTCATCTAAAAAAAGTAATTTTTCAGTCGGTTTGGGTTGCCATAATTGAGCTAAAACTCTAGCTAACTGCACACGCTGCTGCTCCCCACCCGATAAGCTACGGTAATCACGCTCAGCCAACTTTAAACAATCCGTTTGCAACATTGTTTCTTGCATGGCTTGATTAAAATCAACTTTACCATAAGGTGAACGCCCCATAGCAACCACTTCTTTTACTTTAAATGGAAACGTTAACTGGCTTTGTTGCAACATCACCGTTCTGACTTGAGACAACTGTTTTTCTGACCATTGTGATAGTGGCCTATTAAATAAATAACATTCTCCAGAAGATGGCTTTTGATAACCAGTTAACAAGCGCAAGAGTGTTGATTTACCGGCACCATTTGGCCCAATAATAATTATAATTTCACCGGCATTTATCGTTAAAGACACGTCATTAATTAAAGTGCGGCTTGCATAACTTAAAGTCAAATGTTCAGCAATTAACATAATCGATTCCATCTATTATTTATGTTTTAAAATTAGCCACAGAAAATAAGGACCACCAATTAAACTCGTAAAAAGCCCAACAGGAATTTCGGTAGGCGCAACTAATGTCCTTGCAAATGTATCAGCAAGCAATAATAAACAAGCTCCACCTAATGCTGATGCAGGTAATAGCCAACGATGATTGGCGCCCACTTTTAATCGAATCATATGGGGAACAACTAACCCAACAAAAGCGATTATGCCACTAACTGCGACCGATGTTCCTATTAACACCGCACAAAGCAATAATAAATAGCGTTTTATTCGCTGCACATTGATGCCTAAATAATGTGCATCTTCATCGCCAAGTTGAAGAATATTAAGATGATGAGCAAGCTTAAAAACAGCAAACAGAGCGGGAGCAATAAATGATACTGCAACAAGAACCAGATCCCACGAGCCTTTACCCAAATTGCCCATCGACCATAATGAGATTTGTCGTAATTGGACTTCATCGCTTATATAACTTAGACATCCCATTATTGCTCCGATAATGGCATTAATGGCAACACCCAATAAAACCATTTTAGCCAAGTTACATTGCGAGTTTAAGCTATAAATATAAATCAATAAGCAAATCAACAAACTACCTACAAAAGCAGCCACCATTTTACCGTAAAGCATCATAATAGGAGGAAAGATTGCTGGAAACAAAATAGATAACCCAACCATTAACGCCGCCCCACTACTGATACCTAATAAGCCAGAATCGGCTAATGGGTTCCTAAACAAGCCTTGCATCACCGCGCCGGAACTCGCTAATGCCATACCCACAACAACTGCTAATATAATTCTTGGCATGCGAATATTGAGCCAAATATTCCACAATGGATCATCTAATGGCATGTTCATTAAATGCGTGATAGATAAGTTTAAAGAACCACAATTAGCAGAAAGCAGAATAAGCGCTAAAAGGAAACAGGTTAATCCCCATAACAATGAACGATGGCTATTGGAATAATGACGATTATTTTGCACCGACTAACCTCTTTTTTGTTGATTTTTCATGTCATTTAATCAATAAGTGACTTTTAAGCTAGGGTCAACCACACTATAAGCGCGATGATCAAACTGGTTAGCAGCAATTTTATCGATAATAATTTTTGCTAAATCAATACGATAAACAAAACCATGAACTTCTTGCTGATAATAACACTCGGCATGTTGTGTCATTTCACCATCACGCAGTCCACCTGGTCTTAAGATAACAAAGTTTAACGTACTAGTTTGCAACCAAAGTTCAGCTAATGACTTTTCTCGTACGGCATGCCCAAAAGCTTGTTTAGCTTTAGTCGATAGCGTAGGCCATGAATCGCCACATCCAAGTGAAGTTACCAAAACCATCTGCTTAATACCGGTTTGCTCGGCGCAATCAATAATTACTCGTTGAGCCTTATAATTTCCTGTTTCTCCCCCTAAGGTTGTCACAATCGTAGCATCCAATCCAGCTACCTCGCATAAAGATTTCACAAGCAAAGCATTAGTTGCATCACCAACATAAGTTTCAATGCCTTGATTTGCTAATTGTTTAGCAAACTCATTATCACGAATCAAAACAATGCAACGCCAATTCGGATAATTTTGCTTTGCTAGCTGCAAAACTTGATAGCCCGTTCCAAGTTTAGGACTTACACCAAAAATCAATAATGTCTTCATAATATTAACATCTTAAAATTAATTGATTTTTTTAGCTAATGCTCTAAATTTTTCTAACTGATCTGCTTTTAGTTGATGTTTTTCATCACGACCAACAAAGATTTTGAACATCGCTTGCCCCATATGATTAAGAAATATCATTGATGCGGTAGACATCTTCATAAAGTTACGCTCAATAAAAGCAATGTGCTGACAATGTTCTGCTTTGATATGACCACTTAGGCCTTTTTGATGACGTAAATTAAAGTATTTTTGGCTATGCGAGCCTGAAGGCAATTCACCCGAAATTTCAGCAATCACATCACCGGTATGAATTAAAAATAACACCTCTCCCCAAGTTGTCACTTCATCCCAAATTGCATCAAAATGGCTACCATCAACAATTTTTGCACCGGGTAAAGCTTGAATCACTTGCGTCAATGTAACATGATGATTTTGAGCAATTTTTTCTAATAATTCTTCTGGATTGGTTTGCATATAAGCAGCTAAATTTGCTAAATGAGACTGTTTTTCTACCATAATAAGATCCTTTAGTTACGAAATGTTATGTGGGTGTTTTGCGTTTTTAATAACGGAATGAGGCATTGCTGATTGACCATTGTTCGATAGTCCTGCTTGCGCTCTTTTTTGCTGTAATTCAATATATTCTGGATTGTTGAGTTGTAACAGTAATTGCTGCAAAGCTTGTAGCATGTTGCTTGACCAAAAACGCCCCGATAAGGTTAAAAACATGCAATGATCTTTATTTTTTAAAAGTCCTACTTGATGCCATTGAGCAATTAGAGGCTCAAATAATTGAAAGTGTGGCGTTAATTTTGTTAAATCAACTCGCCCCTTTTCAATACCTGCTTGCAATTGATATAACCATTCACCTACCAATGGTTGGCCGGTTAACATCATTATTGGTTTCTTTCCTTGATCAAGCTGGGCATAATATTGGTTTAAATCACGATGGAGCATAAAGGATTGACCACCTAAACGCCCACCAGCACAAGATCCAAAAGCAAAAAAATTCGAACCTTGTTTAATTAAAAAATTATATAAATTTCGTTCACGGCTGTTTTTTGCCCAATGAGAATTGGTTAAATGAACCCAACCTTGCTTAGCAAGGAACTCGGCACCTTGATGGTAAAAATCACATTTATCTATTACTGATGGTATCTCAATACGCTTATTTTCAACACTTTTAGCCAGTGGCGTGGTTGGCAATAAATTGAGCGAATAAAGATCAACGCCATCTAAAGGTAAATTATTGGCAATGTCTAAATCTCGTTGCCACGTTTGAGCGGTTTGATTAGGTAAACCAAACATTAAATCACATACCAACGCAACACTATCACGCAATGCAATACGCTCAAAACGGTTAATAATTTGCGCTTCGGTCGATTCACGACCTAATTTTTGCCTAATTGCAGTATTAAACGTTTGCACTCCGATCGAAAAGCGATTTGCCCCCGCGTCAATATAACTATCAACACGTTCATCATCAAAATCAGAGATGCGACCTTCGATTGTAATTTCACAATCGGGGGCTAAAGGTGCATGCTGTTTAAAATAACGAATAACGCGCGCTAATTGCCCTGCGGCTAAAGCAGAAGGCGTACCACCACCAAAATAAATGGCATGAATAGGCGCTGATTGCATCGCTTTATTGTGAATTTCGAGCGATATTTCTTTTAATAAATAATCGATATATGTTTCAGTATTAAATTTTCTTAATGGATTTTGATAAAAACCACAAAACTGGCAATGAATATCACAAAAAGGAATATGGATATAAATCAACCGTTTTTTGCCTGTTAAAGCGGTATTTTGGATAATTTGCCACTGAGGTGCAACATCTTGCAGCGATAAAGGCAAACTGACTTGCAAAGGCATCACTGCCCAGCGATTTTTGAAAGGTAAAGTCGCATTTTCTGCATAAAAAGGACTAACATCTAATGATTTCATAACAACAATTCTTGAACAAATAATCTTCATAAATTAAATAATAATTATTATCATTTAGCAATATTTTTTATTTATTTTTTTTATAACAATTTGATATTTTTATGTATATTTTTATGTGGATATCTGTAACAAAGTTTTCAGGCACAAATTTGGCGATGTTTTAATCTATAAAAAATAGCCTAATAGATTAAATTTACTACTAATTAAAATTCTCAAAACATCATGCAATCCTATTGAAATTTTTATCGTTGCAAAAATAAATATCGCCACCATTATTGATAATGGTTATCATTTTCATTATAGTATTTCGATTAAAAAAATAACTAATCAACAGGAAATAAACGATGAAGAAAAATTTTTTCGCAAAATTAGGACTATTTTTATTCATTTTCGGCTTTAACAGCTTTATTAATTTAAGCTTTGCGAATGAAAGAATTGTTATTGCTGGAGGCTCTTTAACTGAGATCGTTTTTGCCCTTGGGGCAGGCGATCAGGTTGTTGGTGTAGACAAAACAAGTAATTATCCTAGTAAAGCCAAACAGCTTCCCCAAATTGGTTATTGGAAATTGTTAAATATTGAAGGAATCTTATCGCTTAAACCCTCGTTATTTATTACATTAAGTGATGCTGAGCCTGATAACATCATAAGCCAAGTTACTCAAGCTAAAGTTGATGTTTTATCGTTACAACGAGTACCGGGAACGACCGAATTACTTTATGCTAATATTGAGAAAATTGCCGACAAATTAAATAAACAACCACAAGGGCAACAGTTAATCAACAAAATAAAAACCAACCTAACAAAAATTCAAGAAAAAATCAGCAATCACCCTAATAAGCTAAAAGTCCTTTTTTTAATGAGCATGGGTGGAACGAATTCGGTCGCAGGTAAAAATACCACCGCCGATGCCCTCATCACTATCGCAGGGGGGGAAAATCTTGCCAAACATACAAGCTACAAAACCTATACGGCGGAATCCCTAATTGTCATGAATCCTGAAATTATTGTATTAAACAAACACTCAATTGAACAATTAGGTGGAATGGAAAAATTAAATACTATTGCAGGAATAACAGAAACATCGGCTTATAAAAATCACCGCATTATTGCCATTGACGATAGCTATCTTTTTGGTATTGGACCAAGAGTTGACGAAGTTGCCCAAATACTTTATCAACATTTTTATCCTCAATAATATTGGATAACTAATTTGTAACATAATAATTATATTTAATTTATAACAATTTTAAGCGAAGCAATTGAAGCGTATTATTTAATTTATTATGTTTGAAAGGAATAAAATGCTTAACTTTACTCATTTAAAAAAAACTAGCACATTGGCTTTAAGCTTGTCCTTTATCATGCCCGCAATCGCAGCAGAAAATAATGATAAAGAAAAGTACAATGACGTTATGACAGTCACTGCACACGAAGCAACAAAAAAAACCGGCACTACTACCGAAATTTCTGAACAAGAAATCAGACGCGATGGCGGAACCAATTTTGGCACACTTATGCGCTATCAACCGCTTATTTCAGCGCCGGGGAACATTTCAGGATCTGGCAGTGGTAAAAGTAGTTGGGATCGCGGTGGATTTACTGGCTATAACATTCGCGGTTTAGATGCCAACCGAGTTTCCATCGACATTGACGGCATGCCCTTACCCATCGCACAAGGACGCGTCAACTCAGTAGGTCGAGCTGGATTTGGTACTTACGGCATTGGGCGTGATTATATTGATACCTACATGTACAACAAAGTCGATATCCAATCAGGTGCAACATCCGTTAGTAATGCTAACAATGCATTAGGAGGATCGGTATCATTCCAAACCAAAACTGCAAGTTACTACCTATACCCTGGCCAAACAAGCTATTTTGGCTTCCAAAACAATTATGACAGTACCGATAGAAGTTACCATCAAGGATTAACCATAGCAGGTGGTGATGATTACCTTAATGGCATTCTTGTATTAAGTCGTCGTGATGGTCAGCAAGGTCGCAATCATGGTGATTCAATCAACAATTACCCAGAAAATTGGCATTCAAATTCAATATTGGCTGGATTCGGATGGCAAATGAATGATGAACATTTACTTAATACCACTGCTGATTACAACGGCAAAACCAAAAATTCACATTACGACACATGGGATAAATATGGTAAAAAAATCGAATCCTTTGATCACCAAAGAAGCAAAAATAACCGTTTTAATCTAGCCATCAAAGATCAATGGAAACCAACCAACATTAGCTGGATTGATAGCTTAACCACCCAACTCAATTATCAACAAACTCACGTTTACGATAATACAGACTTAAAACACACATCTAGAGGCAATTTCAACACACAAACACACTACAACACCAAGGCTTATAACTTTATTACAACCCTCTTAAAAAATTATGAAAATCAAAAAATCAGTGCGGGTTTAAATGCAAAATGGAGCAAAGATGAATCACCATTTTACACATCGGCAAAATCACAATATGGAAGAATCTTTCCGGATGGCGATTACACCAAGCCTCAAGCTGATAGCCGTAGTTATCAATTAGGTGGATTTGTTGAAGATCGTATTAGCTTTAACGTCAATAACAGCAATAACTTCTATTTGGTCCCAGGAGCAAGAGCAATATACCAAAACACCAAACCGCGTCATCTTGAAAACATGAGTGTAACAAACATAAACTCAAGTCAACTTGGCAAACAGTACAACGGCAATAGTGATTTTAAAATATTACCATCCATGTCATTAATGTATGACATCACCCCAAATATGACCACTTACTTACAATACAAACGTGGCGCACAAATGCCAAATCAAAACCAATTATATGGTTCATATTTAGCGCATAGCCAAATGTATGTACTCGTGGGTGATTCTAATCTAAAAACCGAAACCAGTGATAATTTTGAATTAGGACTAAAAGGACAACCAACGGCAGGCATTACATTATCAACGGCAGCTTTTTATAATAAATACAAAAACTTCATTGCTTATTCTCGTTACAAAAAGAATTTTGTCGGAACAGGTAACCGTATCGTTTATCAATCGGAAAACCGAGATAAAGCCTACATTTACGGTGCCGAACTCAGCAGTGAATTTAATATAGGCACATGGTTTGAATCTATAAACGGTTTAAGCGCAAGACTTGCTATCGGCTACAACCAAGGTAAATCAAAATCTAGCTATCTAGGCGACAAATATATCGAAATGGACACCATATCACCATTAAAAAGCATCATTGGTCTAGCATGGGATGACCCTAACAAATACTATGGTTTCGCATTGACCACAACCTTCCAAAAAGGCAAAAAAACAGACGGCACAACGCGTGAAACCTACAACAATGACGGTAAGCCAATCAAAGATTCAACCGATGACTATTTTAGAATTGCAGGACATGGAATTGTTGATTTAACAGGTTATATCAATATCACTAAAAACGTAAAATTAAGCGGTGGTATTTATAATCTGACCGACCAAAAATACTGGGATTACCTAAGTAATAATAAACTATACAAAACATCAAATTACAAATATCTAGAAATGTTTACCGCACCGGGTAGAACATTCCAATTAGGTATGGATATTGATTTTTAATTGTAAATCAAAAATGATGTGTTGTTTTGGATCAACCCGTTTAGACGGGTTGTTTCCCGTAAAAAACGTCAGGTGTAGTGCTGATTTTATTTTTTATTGTAAATGATAATTCACCACATATTTGTATGTGATTCAAACTCAATCTGACAAATGCTAATGATTCATCTGCTTAAAATATGTATGTTCTTTTATTGATTTTTTTCGGCTTATTTCCTAAGTAACCGGTTCACTCCTTGTTCATACAGCTTATGAAGTGATTATAGCTGCTCATTACTACAGATTTGTTAATGTTTCCTAAATGTTTAGCTATCACAAAAATCTCTAATTGAGGTTTGATGAGGTTTGTAGTTTTATTTATTTCAGACACTCTTTTTAGGTACTTCAGAGATAGATTTAGTGCAAATTATTGCATTTTTAATAAAGATCTAGTATCACCTAACAGTTTTATCAATATTTACGCTATAAATTGGTTTTGCATCTTCAAAAATTAAACTGATGTAAATTACATCATGATTAATAGTCGTTAATTAAATTCCTAATACTACTTGACATTCTACCATGCTCAATAATGTAATAAATGTTTAGTTCAGATAATTAATGCTTGCTGTATCATTAATAAAGCAATATTTATAACATATTGTTTTTTGGAATATCGAATCACTTTATTTTTGATACCTTGTTTATACCACCTATTTTTATACAATTGCTGTTAGCTAAAAGTATTTGACTGACAAGAAATTATAGTTTTTTTTAATTACAACAATACACAATAAAGAGAGCTATCAGCACGAACTCATTTCTCTATGATATAATAAGCCATACATCATTTTCCTTAAATTATTTCGCCCTATCGGCTGAAGCCTATGTGGGATTATAATAATGAAAAAATATAATAAAATAAGCAAAATAACATTTATTCAAAACGACTAAAAACGCTGTAAACACTGGTATATTCATGAATTCAAAAAAAAATAAATTTTCCATAGCCCCAATGCTTGATTGGACAGATAAGCATTGTCGTTATTTTCATCGAATTTTAACCAAACAAACATTGCTCTATACCGAAATGGTGACCACTGGTGCAATTTTATTTGGAAAAGGTGATTATTTAGCTTTCAATAATGAAGAGCATCCAGTTAGCTTACAATTAGGTGGTAGCGATCCCAAAGCATTAGCGCAATGTGCAAAATTAGCACAAGAACGTGGTTATGACGAAATTAATTTAAATGTGGGTTGTCCATCCGATCGCGTACAAAATGGTATGTTTGGTGCTTGTTTAATGGGTAAGGCTGATTTGGTGGCTAACAGTATTGCACTGATGCAAGATCAGGTTGATATTCCAGTCACGGTAAAAACACGAATTGGTATTGATGAT
Organism: Gilliamella mensalis; assembly: GCF_900103085.1. Lineage (GTDB taxonomy): Bacteria > Pseudomonadota > Gammaproteobacteria > Enterobacterales > Orbaceae > Gilliamella > Gilliamella mensalis. Next base: position 138,194 of record NZ_FMWR01000014.1, read on the forward strand.
TTAGATAGCTATGATTTTTTGTGTCAATTTATCGAAAAACTGATGCCTTATACCAAAACATTTATTGTTCATGCGCGCAAAGCGTGGTTATCAGGATTAAGCCCAAAGGAAAATCGCGAAGTCCCTCCGCTGGACTATGATCGTGTTTATAAACTCAAACAAGATTATCCCGATTTAACGATAGCCATTAATGGCGGTATTAAAACAATTGATGAAATAAAACACCACTTGAAGTATGTTGATGGTGTCATGATAGGACGAGAAGCATATCAAAATCCACTGTTACTTACAGAAATTGATACGAAAATTTTTGGTACACATACTCCCATCATCGATCCACTATCTGCTATTCGTGCACTTTACCCTTATATTGAACAACAGCTAATGAAAGGCGCACAACTTAACCATATCATGCGCCATACATTAGGTATATTTAATGGACGTAAAGGGGCAAGGCAATGGCGACGTTATCTTAGCGAAAATGCCCACAAACAAGGTGCTGGGGTCGAGGTAGTTGAACAGGCTTTAACATTCATCCAATAATATTTTTCCATATAGCAATTATCCCCCAGTTAATAATGGTGCTAATTGCACGTAGCTAGTATATCGTTATATACTAGCCCACAATTTTCTTAATGGTTTTATTCTGTGCGTTTAAATTCAAGTCAACAAAAAGCGGTTGAATATGTTTCAGGACCTTGCCTGGTTTTAGCCGGAGCCGGTTCTGGAAAAACTCGGGTTATTATCAACAAAATTGCGTATTTAATTCGCGTTAAAGAATATTTGCCACGCCATATAATTGCAGTAACGTTTACCAATAAAGCTGCACGCGAAATGAAAGAACGTATTGCCCAATCGCTCAGTAAGCAAGAGGCAAGAGGGCTTAAAATCTCAACATTCCATACGCTTGGTTTAGATATTGTTCGCCGAGAGTACAAGCATCTAGGCATTAAATCCAATTTCTCACTATTTGATGATCATGATCAAACCGCATTACTTAAAGAACTCACTCATCAATGGTTAGAAGGTGATAAAGATCTGATTAATCAATTACGCTCAACAATTTCAAATTGGAAGAATGACATTGTTGATTCAACTATTGCAATGGCTAGTGCGCAAACTAACAAAGAAAAGCTATTTGCTCACTGTTATCAACTGTATGAAAAACAATTAAAAGCTTGCAGCATTTTAGATTTTGATGATCTTATTTTATTGCCTACACTTTTATTAAAAAATAACGAAGAAGTCCGCGAAAAATGGCAAAACAGAGTCCGTTACTTGCTAGTTGATGAATATCAAGACACAAATACAAGTCAGTACGAATTTATCAAATTACTGGTTGGTAATCGAGCAAAATTTACCGTCGTTGGTGATGATGATCAATCAATCTATTCTTGGCGAGGTGCACGACCACAAAATTTAGTCTTACTCAAGCAAGATTTTCCTACATTAGAAGTCATCAAACTAGAACAAAATTATCGTTCATCGGGTAGAATTTTAAAAGTTGCGAATATTTTAATCGAAAATAATCCACATATCTTTGAAAAAAAACTGTTTTCAGAACTGGGCTATGGCGAAGTGTTAAAAGTCGTTTCTGCTGATAGTGAAGAGCACGAAGCCGAAAAGGTCATTAATGATCTTATTGGTCATCGCTTTGCGCATAATAGCCAATATGGTCAATATGCTATTTTATATCGTGGTAATCATCAGGCACGACTAATTGAAAAGATGTTAATGCAATATCGCATACCGTATCGAATCTCCGGTGGAACGTCATTTTTTGCACGAATTGAAATTAAAGACTTAATGGCGTATTTGCGGTTATTAACTAATCCTGATGATGATAATGCATTTATTCGCATTATCAACACACCAAAACGAGAAATCGGCCCTGCAACTATTCAAAAACTAGGTGAATGGGCAAGTCATCGGGGGGTGAGTTTATATCAAGCAAGTCATGATATGGGCTTAACCCAATTGTTTTCTGGCAAGCGTATGGAATCGTTACAAACATTCATAAATTGGTTTGATATACTTATTAAGAAAGCTCATCTTGAACCGATGGAGGCAATTTATGAACTTCTACATGGTATTCATTATGAAAGCTGGATTTATGAAACATCATCATCTCCAGTAGCGGGACAAATGCGCATGCGCAATATAGAACAATTGGTCAGTTGGCTAAATGATATGTTGCAAGGTGATGATATTGATGAGGCTATGACGCTTGAACAAGCTGTAGCTAGGTTTACTTTGCGTGATATGTTAGAACGTAATGAGACCGAAGAAGAGCTAGATCAAGTTCAACTGATGACACTACATGCATCGAAAGGATTAGAGTTTCCTTATGTCTATTTAATTGGCATGTCCGAAGGTTTATTACCTCATCAAACCAGCATCGATGAAGATAATATTGAAGAAGAGCGCCGCTTAGCTTATGTTGGCATTACGCGAGCACAACGCGAATTGACCTTTTCATTTAGTCGTCAACGTAAACAGTTTGGCGAAACACTGCAAGTTGAACCAAGCCGATTTTTATTAGAGCTTCCACAAGACGACTTAGCCTGGCAAGATCAGCGCAATCAATTATCACCCGAAAAAAAAATGCAACAAGGACAAAGCCGTCTAGCCATGCTAAAAGCACAAATAGCCAAGGCTAAATAACAAATATTCATCACTATTATGTGATACATAATAAAACATCGAATTTATAATAAGTGCAAATTAATTCTCAAGCAAAGCTACCTTGTAAAAAATAGGATAAATAGCTTTTAAAGATGGTAAGTTGTTTATGTTTGTTACCAAAATGAAAATAATAAAAATCTAAATTGATGATATTTTAACAATCTAATGCAATAAACCATTAAAAATCATTGACGGATTGAAATAGCTTTATATAATACTCTGCGTCTAATCAACAAATCCTATCTAAGTCTCCTTAGCTCAGCTGGATAGAGCAACGGCCTTCTAAGCCGTAGGTCACAGGTTCGAATCCTGTAGGGGACGCCATTTAATCAACAAATTAAATTAATTTTTAGTATTGTATAAAAACTTAACTGCTTAAGTTACTGCTTAAGTTGGATTACAGCATTTGTACTTGTTGTATTAATAATCGTAACAAATAAATTCACTTTCGATCATCATGATAACAATAAACTACACACTACCAATTCACATACGAATGACGCCCGAAGATTTCGAAATCGAGCTATCGGGCGAGTGCTACATTATCAACAGCGACGACGAGCACAATTTTGTGCTATATCAAACGCAGAAAACACTATATGATATCGCCGATTTTGTGATGTTGGATGACGCTGTTGAGTATTGTAAGTTGAAAATTGACAGTGTATTTGACTATCTAAATGTTATCGGTAGTCAAAACTGGCATTTCTAGACGAATATCAATCCATCTACCGTCAGTAATGTCAATCGGCTCACCGGCAACAATTTCGCACGATTTTGCGTTAAATTTTCTAGTGAATGTTTTTACTGTGATGACGTTATTTTCATCAACTGAATACTCAGCGAATATTTTTTTGTTGCCGTTTGCACCCTCCGGCAGTTGAATGTACCAGCCAGTTTTTGCAAAACCCAAACTACCATGAATTTCATAATGACCAACATCAATGCGTGTAGCTGTTACGCCAGCAGCTAAATCATTAACTAAACCGCATCCTGATTTAGTAAAACCTTGCTCATCGGTAACACTATCAGAACCAAATAAGCGAAGTATCGGCGATGCGGCTTTTAAAAATCCATTTGCATCAACTATTGAATTTGCCGCAGTGATCACCTCAAACCAGGATTGTTTACCATTGTTTTTTGCATCTGTGCGAACAAAAATTCGCGGAATTTTACCTTGAACCACTGTCAGTTGCTCAACTTTCCATTTGAAGCTCGAACTAGGATATACAAGCAGACTTGCAATGCTGTCACCTTCAATTGGCAGGTCTGGAAATTGCGGCGTGCGAGCTTGATAAAACCCGCCTAGTAGATGTGCGCTAAAATCTTCTACAGTTGCACCAACCTGCCCACCAATACCATAATCTCCTATTTTTAGAGCTGACTCGCCTACGTTTTCAGCTGCTTTAACAGCCTGGTCGCGTGCGTCCATTATCTGCTTCAGTATGTCTGGCGTAATTTCGCTTTCATGGGGACGTAATAGAAAATCATTTAATGTGCCATCTTTTGAATCAGCAAAAATCTGAACAGTGCCCAGTTGATTTTTTGCGCAATTGTTCATCAGCAAATAAACATCATAGTCACACGGTAATAAATTTAATTCGTAATGACCGTTATTTAGATCAGTCTGAATATACGTGTTCTCAATTACGTTAAGTGTTGTTTTTTTTTGATTTAAAAACGAGCGTGCAGTTGTTAAGTGGTTGAGCTGCACCGTCTGTTAAAACACCTGATATTTTTGTCATAATTTTCTCCAATTTTAGATAATAAAAAACCGCAATTAAGCGGCGTTGTTAGTAAATTGCAAAATCAATCAAGAAAGCCATTCGAGTTATTCATTAACAGCGCTAACGAATTGAACGAGAACCTACATTGAGTTAACTTTGAATGTTTATGTCGTTCACCAATTAATAGAATGTTAATTCTACTTCCAACAGGAAGCGGAGGGACTGGCACACATAGGTTATCTATTTTTCCGTTATTAATTAAATGATTAACACTAAAAGAAAATTGATTGTTAAATAAAAATTGTAGCGTTACATCAGATACTCCGCCATTTTTGCATTCAATCCATGTTGCGCCCGCGAAGCAAAGAGTTTGCCAGCACCCATTCCCCTCAACGTCCATTATATGCGCCGAATTTAGCGGAGGATTAAAACCAAAACTCAAATAAGCATCACGAACGTAGTTTTTTGCTGAAAGTATATTACCTTTTATCTGCCCAACATTTAACATCCCTTTAACCTGGCAGTCTTCGTTAATCACTACATTGTTTAATTGTCCATGATGCGCATAAATTGCGCCAGAAATGTTAGCCCGTCTTGCGTTTAGCGTACCGTCCTCCCAGAGTTCAAATGCGGGCGGATTACCTGCACTAATAACGCTACCAGCAAACATTCTGCCACCCGTAATTAAAGGCGCTTTGATTTCAGTGCCAGCGATTAATCTGTCACCTCGCATAGTACCAGTTGCAATTAAATCACCGTCCAAGAACATGGCAGGCTCAATCCATTGTGCGCCGTTGTACATTCTTGCTTCAGAGTGCGCCACCTTGCCCGCGCCATCCAATGAGTAGATAATTAATGTGGTATCACGAGCTGGATAAAACCCAAATTCACGATAAAACATCAATGTAGCTTCATCATTATTAGCTGGAAATCTACCATCTCCCGTTTGAATTCTAAATAATCCTCCTGCACCATTTTCTGCAATTAATGTTTTTGTGTTAGCGATGAACATTTCTGAACGACCGACAACATTAACCGCATTTACACCGTACCAATATTCAGTGTCTGGCTGGCAATCAACATCGGTAAGCGTCATAGCTCGACCAAGATAATTGGTTTTTGCTTCAACTTCGGACTTTGTTGTACCTTTGTAGAATTCGAATTGTGTACCTAGACTGGATACAGACGTCATCACGGGACGAATAGCCACATTAAAACTACTTGGTGTAAGCACTAAGCCTGACGGCTTGGTTGGCGGCAGAATAGAAAAAGCAATAGTCGTTTCATCGCCCAATCGTCCATCTTCTGCTACCCCTCTAACTGTTGCACTAAACTTGCCTTGTTGTAGGTCTGATAAATAATATTCAGTATCATTAACAGTTTCACGGCTAATTAATTTATCATCACGATACACTTTTACTTCAAACTTCAAGTTTTGAATGGTTCTCGGTGTGGACCATGAAAGCCTAGCTTGGTATAAGTCTGATTCGGGGATTATTTCAGCTTGTAGTTGCTCAACAGGGGGAATTGACCAGCCGAAAATTGTATTACTCTCAGCTTCGAATTTAGCCCCGTTATCTACTATCTCCTCTTTTTGCGGTTCATGTTGTAGCGCGGTGATTGAGTAAGTGCCGTCACTATTTTCAGCAATGGTTATGGCTTTGAATAGTCTTGGTTTGATTTTATTGTCATATAAGCCCCAGACAGAATATTCATCGACATTAACACTGCTTACTAAAACAAGCTGATTGGGTTTGACTTGCGCTTGAATTTTAATTTTTTGTAGCTGCATATTTGTATCAGTCACACTTAAATACGCATGTTTCATGTTTTTAATGTCAATATCGCGGTCTAACGTAATTGTGCTGCCATTTGCTTCTAAAATTCGTCCGCCGATAGTTGTACCTGCAAAATCGTTATCAGCAATACCAATAATATCGCCGGGTAAATGACGAATGCCTTCGCGACCAACGCTGAATGTAACGGTTTGTGTCTCTAATTTTTCAGTTTGAATTAACCACTTCCCAACTCGGTGCGCTTGACCTCTCGACGTACAACCGAACGCATCAATTTGCGCTACATTTAATCCAAAGCGTTTAATTAGTTCATCATCGGCAACGTACTCAGTTGTTGTTTCCCAATTGTTATTAGGGTCAATATAACGAACATGCACCGCTGTGTGTCGTGATTTTTGTGCTGCTGATGTGTAGTTGAATTGTCCATCCACTACATTGGCATTTGCATAAATTGCTACAGGGTCACTTGGTCTATCCATTACTGCCGTGTATTGCGTACCGTCCCAAATCGGCATGGCTCGGAAGATTGAGCACAGGTCGTGGATAACATCATATGCTTGTCGTTGCTCAGTAATGTAGCAATTGCAAGTAAACCGTGGCTCTTTGCTGCCGAAACCGTCATCAACTAGCTGGTCGCAGTATTGAGCAATCGTGTATAACGCAAATTTATCAACACCGAATTGACCAATACGATTACCCATACCGTAACGTGTGTTAGTTAGTATGTCGTAAAATATCCACGCAGGATTATTGGTCCAAGCCAATTTAAAATTACCCGACCAAAACCCTTTATACTCCCTTGTTTCGGGGGTGTAATTGTCAGGCACTTTAACTATCATACCTTTAATGAGGTAGTTACGACGAGGCACACCACTAAACTGCGATGAATCGAATTTTAAGCCGACAACAGCAGTATTCGGATATGAAAATTTAGTATCGTAGATTTCAGTGTATGAACTCCACAATGTATTGTTAACTAGCAATGATGATGTACTATCTGGCGTTCTGCGAACTACACGAATATTAAACGGTTTTGGTGGTAAATCGTCTAAAATAACCGAAGTTAAATACTGTGAGCGTGTTTTTTTATCAACTAAATCGACCGTTTTTACTGTTTTCCAGATACTGCCCACACCAATTTGAATTTCCATGCTAACAGATGTTCGGTTGATGTTGCCCTTTTTGTCTGTTGAACTTAATGACTGCACGCCAACCGTGACTCGTACTCTATCGATATTTGGGTCGGTAATAGTGCGCACGATCGGTGTTGATGCTTTCACCTCAAGATTAACTGGCACTTCGTTTTCAGTAGCCGGAAAGCCCTCAAGCGGTGACTGTGCTTGAATTCCAGCCGTCCATTCAACATTAACGCCATTGAAATTGTACGAGCCGTCTGGTGCTTGGATTGGTGTATCATTTAAAAATATACTTTGCAATCCGTTTGCTGGACCCTCTATCTGTCCCTCACATAATAAATCAATAATACTCAGTTGCTGGTGTGACTTGAGATTATCCTGCGCTTCCTTTGGTGTTTTCGCCTTTCCTGAACCTTTACCCATTTTTCGGCCCCTTTATGATTTTATCCCAAGGGATTGGTGTTGTTGGTTTTTTATCTGTATTCGTTGCGTCGTCTAATGTTTCAAGCCCTTGTGACAGCACTTTCGAACCCACTTTTATTAAGCCATAGCAAAGCGGCACAGGTGCTCCTTGCGCTATCGTGTTGTCCAGATTAGAAAAATAGGTGTTTTTATTAGCGCCACCGTCTGCTGATTTGTCGGTTTTAGGTAATTTGGTTAGCATCTGAGCAACACCGCCAAGCATTAACCCAGCACCGCCCGCCACCAAAGCCAGTCCTACCCCTGTTGTTATACCGACTACTACACCGGCAACGACCATCGCTGCGCCAGCTATAAAACTAAAAATACCGCCTTTAGCTCCAGCAACTTGGGGGACAATATGAATAACGGCATCTTGTGGAATTCGACTGTGTAGACCAAACTGTAAATTGTCATCGTTCATATCTACGCCGTTAATTCGAACGCGAAAATAGCCGTCCATAATCCGCTTTTTCAAGCCTTTGATTTGACAATACAAGCCATTCATCGCTTCTGCCGCCGTTTCTACGCTCATATTGAACTTATCGCCATATTGTTTAAGATTGCCGTGAAAGAGAACGATTGCCATTTTTTATGCCTCCAGATTGAATGTGTGTATTTTCTCCAAAATCCGTCGTATAAATCCCTTTTCGATAGACGATTTGGACAATGATGTAAAATAAATTGATTGCCGATATAAATGGCCGCATGATTAGGCGTTGTTGAGCCGAGGCAGACTAAGATAACATCGCCCTCTTGAACGTCCGCAACTTGTTCAAAATTATTTTTAGGTAACAAATCTAAATAGAGATTTTGCCCTTTATGCCACCAGTCATCTTGACGCTCATAATCAGGTAAATCGATACCTGTTAACATGTACGCATCTCGCACCAATGTTAGGCAATCGCTCTTACCGTGCTTGAATTCACGACCTAATAAAGGTTGTATATACCTAAATTTGTGAATTTTGTTATCACAAACTAGCCACCAATCGACTGCTGTTTGTTGCTGATAAAACTGGTCGGCTTGGCTGAGTATCGGTAAACCGTTTGGGTGAGAGTGAACAATTGCGGTTATCTCTCCTTTTTGTTCTGCCTTTATCCAATCGTCAGGGGGTATTTCAAATGTTTCGGTTGGTGTAGGTGAAATGCTATTGCATGGCAGATAGGATTTATTATCAATAACAAATCCGCAGCACTCTGCCTCACCGCATTGTTTAGCGTGATTAAGTATTTGTGTTTTCATAATTAATTAAGAGAGTTTAGCAGCAGTTGGGAAACCACCGAATGGAAGAATACCGTGTTGCCCAAAGCGAAGTTTACAGCCAGTAAGGCAACCACTACATTTATCTTTAGTGATGTCATTAGTCGGTTTATCAAATTCATCAGCTACAGGTCCACCTGTATAACCACATTCAGATGAGCGATATATCCAGCTACAGGTATTCGCAATAATGACACGGGCTGGAATTAATGCCCCGTCTGATTCACACGGTAATGCTAATTCAAACATAACCACCATTGAATTTTGTTGTTTTACCTGCTCAATCACATAATTTGAGATGATTTCGCAAAACGGATCTGCATATTGATTGCCATTCTCAAAATTCACTGCGTCTAAGTATTTAACAGGTACTTCGTGACGAGTGACAATTGCGCCAAGTAAGCCGTCAAAATCGGAGATTAAACCAGTGATAAAGCCCATGGCATTACTAACGCTCATTGTCGGGCGGTTACTTACACCCTGCCCACTCTTTTCAAAGCCCTCTACTTTAATAGGGTAAGGCTCGTAAATATTACCCTGCCATGTAATTGGTCGCCTCAATTCATTTAATCCATTGTGAAAACGAAAAATTGTTTTGTTACCCACGATTTTAGTTAAATCGACTTCATATAGGTCAACTATCGAATCTTGTGCGATTTTTGTGATATCAAGTAGCATTTTTTCTGGGATCATGCGATTACCTCAATCCATCAACAATTGATTTAGCATATGCAAGAGCATTATCATAAAACTCACCAATAACAGTATGTTTAGTCAAATCCTCAGCATATTTAGATAACAGCTTTGTCGTCGGATTAGCTTTGTCTATTCCTTTAATTTCGATTGATACATTTAATGTTGGCACGAAGTCGCTGTAGGGGTAATCTTTTTTTTCCTTTGTATAACCGCCGTTACTTAATTCGTGCAACCTTATTCGTAATCCTTTGTAGTGAATTTTTTCAATTATCGCATCGCTAATAGCTGATGATTTTATTTCAGCGTCTGCAATAAATTTGTTATCAATTGTTGGTTTATTGTGTACATCGATATCTAAATTACTCATGCGACTACCTCTTCAAATGTTGCTGTTATTGTTGTTACTTTGTTCGTAACGTTAGATGTCCAAGACGGGCATTTAACTGTTATCAATCTGTGCGAGTTTGGCTCTATCCATTTAAATGCGTGAAGCCCGCCTTGCCTCGTTAAAAAGTCATTGATGTGTTGCGCATCTTCTCGCAATACTTTTAGCGTAACGCTGTATGAGCGCAAGTCGTTGTTAATGCCATCCTTGATTCGTTGCTCGTAGCCGTCACCGAATTTAATGGTTTTTATTTTTGGCTCAGCTTTTTCGCTCATATTCGGCGAAACTTGCCAGTGAAATGTTTCCATATTTTAATTTTCTCCAAGCAATAAAAAACCCGCCGAAGCGGGTTTTACAAAAGAGTTTAATAGATAATTAAATTTAATATTCTTTTTTTATAAAAGAAATCTGAACAACACCCACGTTATCTATGCTGTTTTCAGCTTTGATTACAGCTATGAAGATTTTCAATTCGGTATCAATATTATCTTTGTACGTTTTTTCTGAAATTATACAGAGTCGTTCTCCTTCACAAATAGGATTAACCCAAAAACTATTATGAGGTTCAATGTTTTTGTTAGCAGAACTAGAATAATATAATTTATCAAATTGACTAATATACGAGTTATATAACGATATAGCTTTTTCACCAGTTGAATCGTAATTAGTATCACTAGAAACTTCCGGAGAGGTATAATAATTATTATTTTGAGTATAGCTAATTAATCCGTCATTCTTTTTAAAGATAACCATTTTGAAATTCAGCTCAGGAAAAAACTCTGATTTAATTGAATAATACTGAGTATTACGATCCTCGCTCTCCCTTTTATAAGAAATGTTGACACCTTTAAGCTTTACGTCATCAACAGTCATTCCCCATTTCAGTTGGTTTGGTAGTTCAATTTTAGGTGCTTTTTTATTGCAACCATTACTTAGAAAGCAAAATAGAATTATAAATAAGGCTTTTTTCATACCATCTCCTTAATTAAATTTAGGTAATGTTATGAAATTTAAGCCATTAGATCAACGTTTATTAAGTATTCCCCCCGGTCGTTTTTCGTATTGGAGCCTGTTTGTTATTAACACGTATACTTCATTTGCAAGCAACTGTACATCTTGTTGAGATACCCCACCACTTTCAACGTTTATAGGAGTATTTACAGTTATATTACCTGCTGATTTATTCGATGTTTGCAAGAAGTCCTTTAAGTCAGCATTGGTTCTAGCATCGACTACACGCTCGCCCTTATCAAGCAACCAAGTACCCTCTTTCGGTATGTTGTCAATACCGCTATGCGCCATGCCAGTTAGTGTCTGAGCTGCGATCATACCTACCGACGCATAACCCAGACCTCGTGTAATTCCAGACATAACACCAGTCGGATCAAACTCTAATGCTTTAGTTGCTGCTACTTCTGTGCTAATCATTGCTTGCGCTATAGCTGATGCTTTACTAGCTACAAACATCGCTTTGTATGCAGCAGATGATTCGCCTGCTGTTTCTTTAAACATATCAGCAATCGAGCCTGTTAATGATGAGAATGTACCGAGTGTTGCTAATTTATATGCAGACTGAATATCTTCTTGTCTTTTTTTCATTGTGTCTTCAATATTAACAATAGCATCAGCATATTCTTGCTGTTTTATTTTCTTTTCTTTCAATAAATCATCAAACAATTTCAACTGTTGCTGATGCCAATCTTGAAGTTTTTTGTCATCTTCTGCAACATTCAGTAAATCACTACCTAAACCGTTGTAAGAGTTGTGATAGCTGAATGTTGGTGCTGATTCAGCGGCTTTTTTAGCCATTCTATTAAGCATTTCTTCGCGCTCTTTTAATGCTAGATTTGCTTTTTCAAAGACAGTTAAATGTTGCTTGTAAGTATCTAGCTGTTGCTCAGCAGGAGTGCGCAAAGAATCCATTATTGATTTATATTCTTTTTGCGCATTTAGCCGATCAAGCTCTGTCGCTTTTATTTCTAATGCTTTCTTTTGGATATCAGTTAGCTTACTTAATTCCCCTTCGGCTAATTGTCGGCGAATTTTTTGTTGCTCAGTGATATCAATGTAAGCGTTGATTTGACTATTAAGACGATCAAGCTGTGATTTATACAGCTCTGCTGCGCTCTTGATCGTTTTTGAGTGTTTGAAGCCCTCTTGTAGCTTGAAGCTTTCACGTAGATTTTTTGTATATAATCTAAGCTTTTCAGCAAGCACATCTGACATTTCAGCAGATACTTGCTGATTAGTTGCTAATGCAATTAAATCAGCAGCGTGTTCAATAGCAGCATCACCTGCAGCGCGTTGTAAGCCGGCAAGCACATATGCTGCTTCTGCCCCATTTTCAGATTTAACTTTGTTTACATCCAGTTGCTGACTAAGTACGCCAAGTTGATTTTCTAAATTCGGAAAATCAGCCGCATCAAGTAACTTTACTTTAGTTGCTGTTTCACCAGAAGCTTTACCGACAGCATCTAACTTTTCTTTGTTTTCTGCTAATTTTTGTGTGTTTTGTAATAATTCAGAAGTTACAGAACCAATTACTTGCTCAAGCTCTTTACCACCCCCCGCTGTTGCTATTAATTTTTGCCCCGCCTCATATAAACTTTCGCCAAATTCTGATGCTGTTATTTCTCCATTTTTTACTTTGTTTTTTAGTGCATCAATTTGTTGTATATATTCATCAATAGCTTTTTTATTTGTTGGAGATAAATATACAGACGCACTAGAATAATCTGCAGCCATTATAATTTCAGATAAACTATCTTGTAATTTATCTTTAATTTTAGAAACATTTATATCAATATCTTTTGTATTAATATCAATTTCAGCTTGCAGTCCTGTTGTTATGTTTAGCCGTCTTGATTTGTCGAGCTCTTTAAACTTAGCGAGCAGTTGATCAATGGGTAGCTGTAATTCTTCGATCGGCTTCTTAGCTTTATCTGCACCGTCGCCCATCATTAAAAAACCAGCTCCGACGGATAGCAAAGTCGTAGCTAAACCAAGTGGACCACCAAGCATACCTAACAAGCCGCTACCAGCTCGCGATAACAAATTAAACTTGCTAGTTAGTACATTTACTTTTGTTTGTGCAGCAGCGAGCTCATTATTTGCTTGTGTTTGACGATTAATCGCAGCTGTTAAATTATTTTGCGCAATAAGACTGGCTTTTAAGCCAACAGCTCGTTGAGCTTCAAATCGAGCAGCATTTACTTCGGCAACCGCTTTTAATTGCAAGCTTTTAACTGCTGCTAGTTGCGCCTGAGCTTGAGATATTTGTGCTGTTCGGTTTGCTAGTGTTGTTTTTGTGGCATTGACGACTGAGTGAGAAAGATTACCGAAATATCTGGATAACCCAATACCAGTAAATGCTACCCCAGCGATACCGATCAGTTCGATATTATTTGCAACTAGAATTAACCCGTTGGCAAGGCTTTTGGTAATGCCATGGCTTTTATTAAACTCACCGATCAAGTGTTTAAAACTGTTAGTCAGGATCGTTACACCATCTTTACCGGTAAAACCCATTGCATCAGCCATTGCCCCGGTTTCATCTTTAACCTTTATCATTGCATCAGCAAGTTGTTGCATTGATATTTTCCCGTTAACGCCAAGGCGTTTAACGTCCTTTTCCGCTATCCCCATTGAGTCTGCTAACGCCGATGCAATGTTTGATGTTGAAGACATTAATTGAGTCCATTGTTTACCAGTAATTTTCCCAGTAATCATGGCTTTATTGATTGTGTCAATACTAACTTTTACTTTGTCAGCAGATGTCGCATTCATTGTATAGCTATTTGACATAGCCTCGATGAAGTCAACGGTTTGGTCAATGCTATAACCAAGATCTTTCATTGAAGAAGCGGTAGCAATATACAGCGCTTGTGAATCCTCGATAGCTTTAGCGTTACGATTGCTTATCGTAAGAAGTCTATCTTGTACATTTTCATAATCACTAGCAGAACCATTAACTGATTCAACCGCCATTTTTACACGAACAGCTGATTGCCACCAATCGTCCGCCATATTGACAATGCTAGTAAAGGCAAAACCACCGGCAAATGCGGTGGCTACACTTAATGCTGATGATTTTAGCTGTATTAATTGCATGTTCATTGCTTGAACTGAGCGATTATTGCTAGCAATGTATGCATCAAACCGCTTTGAGCGATCTTCCATTGTTTTATAATAATCTGTACCAAGCCGTGATGCCCTGCTCATTTCTCGTTGATATGATGATGAGTCGGCAGTAACTCGGATTGCCAATTCTCGCAATGTTGCCATTTTAGTTATTTCCCAAGTAAATTTGATAGCGCGTCAAATATGCTGACAGGCTCTTTCTTTTCTTCTTTGAATTTAAGTAAACAGTCGTCAAACTCGACTTTTGCACCTTGTGAGCGATAGATAGCCGATGCGACTTGTGCGGCGTGCCAGTCGTGACGCTCGTCGCCGATCGGGTTTAATTTGTCGAATGCGACCCAGTAGTAAAACTCCCTAGCCGTTAATGCTTGTTCAAGCTCGGCAAGAGTTTTACCGAGCCTGAGTGCAAGTTTGAGTTTGAAAAAAAGTTCAGGGTCAGAATCTACTTTTTTTCTGCTTCCTCAAAGGGTTTTTCAGATAACCCGATTAGATCAATTGATTTATTCACAATGCGTGTATGAATTGGTCCGTAGTTTTTTACTAAATCATCAATATCATTGTTTTTATCAAAAACTGGATCACCATTTTCATCAACATAAATTGATGCAAAAAGTTCCGCTTCTGCTTTGATTTTTAACTCATCTTGTTCTCGATCTGATGTTTTTTTGTTTTCATTGATTGATTCAACTGTTTTGATATAACGAGCAAAATCAAGATGAAGTGGCTCTCGCACAAACACCTCACACCGCCATTCTGGAATCGATATAGATTTAGTACGAAAACCACAGTTTTTAGCAATAGCAACTTCTCTTAAATTCATTATTTACTCTCCGTAGATCGGGTTGGTTGTGTTGCTGGTGTTGGTTCGTTAAACTCAAATCCACCCTTAACTTTGAATGAAAATGAGCCTGTAACAATACCATTTTTGGGTGATTTAAATTCATAACTAGTAACACGCGCAATCCAATCAACACTACTACCATCTTCATATAGAATTTGAAATGCGTGATTATCTCCCGTATTGTATGATTTACGTAAAATTTTCTGTCCAGCATTTCCGACAACAAAATTAACGTTTATTGATACTGTTGCTTCGGCGGGTAACCCATTAATTGTTTCCTTGTTTTTTGACGCTAGTGTCGAAACATCAATTTCCTCCCCCTCGGGAGCAGTCATTGATAAATCAGTTACGGTACCTTCAAGTCCTACTTTTACCATCATATTTGTTATAAATTTTGTTGACGGATCTTTACTAATAAAAACACCGATATCACGGGTCCTAGTATATTCACTTTTTGCTTCTTGAACTTCAGACATATTAATTTCTCCAAAAAATAAAAAAACCGCAGTTAAGCGGCATAAATGGTTAAATGAGTTATTATTGAATGTAAAATTCTAACGTTGAGCGATAAAGCTCGGTTTCGGTTTCATAGTCTTGGCGACTAGTGATATTGAATGGTTTTAACGGTTTCAGTTTTTCGTATGACTGTTGTTTGATGGTTTCAGCTTCGAGCAGTGTTTTAGCATAGATATCAATTTGAAAACAATACTCAACAGATGATTGGTCACTCATAACATCGTCGTAAACTTCTGAAACTTTTGTGTAGCACAAGTATGGTGGGCTAGTTCCTTGTGGTGCAATTAATGGGCTAACACGACCGCCGCACAAGCCTTTTAATGTGTTATTTATTTTAGCTTCTATCATTTTGAGAAAATCTCATCGATGTCTTTTAAAAACTGTTCAAATGCTGCATCTTCTGCCTTTTTTACATTTGCATCAAAAGCAGGACGGACAAAAGGTCGTGCTGACATTTTTGACGTGCCGTTTTCGATCATCCACCAGTAAAAAGGTAAAATATTTTTATGCTTGCCTTTTTTTGATTTTTTGATTACTCGAATTTTTTTAAACTTCACGCCAGCAGTTAGCGAACCTCTTGCTGTATCAACAGAAACCGACTTTTTGAGGCGTCCAGTTCGAACTGGAGCACTTGCACGGATAGCGTCACGAAAAACAACAGCACCAGCGCGTACAGCTTTTTTTGATACTTTCCGTTGTTCTGTTTTCGACAGCAACTTAAAATCAGCTTCAAGCTCTTTAAATCCAGTTATTGATAACGTGGGTTTAATCATAACGTACGCCTTTTTGACAGGGTAATTCAAGCCGTGTCCTTTTTACATCTTCTAATACCGCTTTAATATCGTAATAGATACCGTTACATAACACGCGCATATCAGCAGTAATATCGTTTCTATACCGAATTAGAATTTTACAATCTGTTTGCACCTGTTCAGCTTGTGAGCTTTGATACTCTTTCCCTGACGCGTCCCGAATTTCTGCTCGTACAGTGCACACATCGACCCATTCATTAACTAGTTGTCCCAGTTCGTCTTTTCGGCTAACTTGCTTTTGAATGATTATCCGGTTTCTTAATCGACCTGCTTTCATAAAGGTATAATCCTATATGGGTTAATCAACATTTGATAAGCTAATGGTAAAGCACTCGCATTTCCGTTAATTGTTACCGCTTCTCGATTGTCATACCAATGCCCAGCAAGCATCAAGATCGCAACTTTGATTGCATCGTTAACAACGATTCCGCTTAGATCACTATCTGGCACGGAATCATTATATAATTTCCGATTTAGATAGTTTTCAATTGTTGTTTTTGCGGCATTTGCATATGTGACCAACAAGGCATTATCTCCATCATGCTCAATGTTTGTATGAGCTTTTAACTCTTCAATTGTGGGCAAAGCCATAAATACCCCCTAAGCCCCCCCCAAGCAATAAGGGGGCGTTATATTAATTCAATTTTGATTTTACGGACCTAAATACAACTAAACAAACGGGACGTTCAGCAATTTAATAGCATTACTATCATTCAGCATGGAGCCGACACGTTTTGTTGTATAGAAACCAACAAATGGCTTCCTAGTGTACGGGTCTCGTAACATACGAATACCGATACGATCAAAGATATAAAAGCCACGCTTGAAGTTACCAAACGCAATGGGTGCTTTATTTGAAACGTTGTTGATATCCGGCATTTGTTCATTTTCAGCAACAGCAAAGCCCGATAATAATGATGGTTGACCAACCTGTAAGCCTGGTTGCCAGATGTAATTACCGTTAGCATCTTTCAGTAAGCGAACGGCTAACAATGATTGATTGTTCATCATAAATTTAGCGCCTGCACGATAGACCTTACGCAGTGTGTAAATTAACTTCACGATATCATCAGCTGTTAAATTCGCTGCGCCGGCTGCAACGCTTTGCAATTTACCCCAATCGCGATCACTATCTGCCTGCGTTGTGGTTTCGTAAGACAAAAAACCTTTCGGTTTTTTATTGCCGTCACCGAGTGTAAACGCCTCTTCTTCTTTTTCTGCAAACTCTTGAGAAAGCTCATTCACAATAAAAGATTCAACATTAAAAAAGGCATCATCCAGCATGGTTTGCGTGGCGTATGGGTTACCGTAGATTTCACCCCAGACAGGAGAAATAACACCGAGTTTGGGTGTTCCTGTTTCTGTTCGCTCATCGGTTTCACCAACCCAACCACTAGCAATGCCACCTTTATTTGTTAGTTTTTTCCAATCAGGTGTGCCAACCGTCATTACCGTACATTCTTGACGCATCACAACTTCATCACGCAATGCAGATAAAATATCGGTATTTAGCTCTTCTGGTACCGCAAAACCACCGTCAGCATCTGTACCCGTTTGCATCGCTTTTCGTTCCAGCTCCGCTAATCCTTGTTCATCACCTTTGCGAATAAACATGGCAAACGCTTCTTTATGTACCGTTGCTTGTTTGTTACCGCCTGCGGGACGTTTGACCTCTTTTAATTCGTTTTCTAGCGAATTTTTTACATTATCTAATTCTGATATTTTTACATTTAAAGTTTCAACCTTTTCAGCTAATGTGCTTTTTTCTTGTGTGATTGCTTCTAGTCGCTTGTCATTTGTTGCTTTAAATTGCTCAAATTGGTTTTTAATTTCTTGCGCGACCAGTTCAACATCTTTTTGATCTACTGCCATAATATATAATCTCCTAGTTAAAGATGGATTTTAAAATTTCTAATGCGTTTTCTTCGCTATTACTAACGTCTCGCTGTTTTAGTGAAGAGTATCCCTCAGACATAAACGCCTTTGCCTGAGTTCTGGAGAGTCCAACGTCGCGCAGTACTCTTTCTATTTCTTTCGGTGGCGGTATATCACCACTTTCGAAAATACTTTTTACGTTATCAATCCTTGCTTCATCGTTGGCAGGGAACGTGACAACAGAAACTTCCCAAAGGTCAATGTCCTTTAAAATGAATGCAGATTTTTCATTGTCATAATCATAATCGTTTAATATGTAGCCTATTGATAATCCTGATAATGATTTTGCTTTCATATGAGCATGTGCTCGTTTTGCGAGGGGGTCATCATCGATTAATAACTGCCCCTCAAGATATAGTCCGTTATCGTCCTCAACCATTTTTGTGTAATAGCCGATAGGTTCGTCCATCTTGTGTTGCCAAAGGAGTGCAGGTAAACGTCCTTTTTCTTTCCACTTATTAAGCGAATTCGCAAAAGCGCCTTTAATCACGATATCGGAATAGCTATCTTTTACGCCGAACACCGAGCCGTAGCCCGTAAACGCACCTGTATCACTGATTGACTTAATTTCAAAGGGTATATCAAGTCTCTTTTTGTTTAGCATTTTTGTTATTATCCTGTGGTTTAGTAGTCATATTCATTGGGGTTAGATAGATGTCTCCACCCTCTCTTGGATTACGCTCTTCCAAATCTCGGCACTCATTCGGTGACAAAATGCCCCAGTTAATACCTGTGGCGTACGATTCATAACGTGATTTCATATCGCCACGCAATAACGCTCCTACATTGAATTTGGCATAAAACTGCCCTCGCTTTTCTTTATTAACCAGACCAACATTTATGCGCTGTTCAATACGTGTTAGATACGGTACTAATGAGTAGTTAACAAATCCCATACCTAGATTTTCAATATTATTGAATGTAGCCCTATCGGTGTTTTGCACCAAGTGCATGGGTACCCGAAATATTCGGCATATTTCCTCTAATTGAAATTTACGTGTTTCTAGAAATTGGGCATCTTCGGCAGACATACTAATGTTATTCCACTTAAGCCCCATTTCTAGAATCATCGGCTTATGTGCATTTGATAAACCCTGATGCCGTCCTTGAAAATTATCCTTTAATCGCTTGTACGCTTCATCAGTTAACACCTGGTCAGTTTGTAATACACCACTTGATACCGCACCATTACTGAACAGTCTGGAGCCGTGTTCTTCCGTTGCTAAACCTAGCCCGATAGCGTGCCGCGCGTAACTAATCGGGCTTAGTCCAACTAAAGAATCCATTGAGAAAGTGCGTACATGCCAAATTTCCTCTTGGGATAAAACATCACAAGAGCCTTCAGGAAAAGTAACTTGATAAACGGGCTCCCATTTTTCATTGAGCTTTGGCGTTACGCTACCGGGTAAGAGAGGAAGTAACTCAACGACCTCGCCGAATACTTTAACTTTGTAAGCGTAAAAGTTACCTCGTAAACAAAGGCAACCGATTAGATACTCCCAGAATTCTTGGGGTGTCATATAGTTGTTTGGCGCAACGTACAAAAGCGAGTACAGTTTTTCTTTAGGTGCTTTCTTTCGCCCGTTATCGGTCGCTTGATATAAAAAACAAGGTAACATTCCAACTGATTCTGTTAGCACTCTCACGCAACCGAATACCGCTGTTAACTGCATAGCTAGGGCTGGGTTGACTCTGCGACCCGCGTAAGTATCTAGTGAAAAGCCGATGTGATCGGATAACCCTTGAGAAGCAGTACTCGCTTGTGATTTACGTTTAAATAAATTAAAAATATTCATTATAAGGACCGTATTCCTACGTTTAATATGTGATCCGATAGATTATTTGTTTGTTCACACTTTGCATCAGCACACCCCCTAGCCATAGCTAGGGATACAACACCATCAATTCGTCCTGAGCTTTTCTTCTTCGCAAAGACTTTATTTTCCTTGTTATCAGATTCAAGCACAGCGCTAGCCGCATTCCATCGCAAGCATGGATTAAATTTAATCGTGATATTATTTTCCGTGATATCTTTTTCTAACAGTTCAATGGAGTGGGGCATCCACAAACCGCTTTCTTGAGACTTAAAAAAACCTTGTCCGTGCGGGGTCATTTCAATATCAATGGACTCATTATCAAGCGACTTTTGAAAGTATTTAATTCTGTATGGATCGAACGCCAAGCTAATAATGTTAAACTTTGCTTTTAGCTCACCGAGGCGCTTTGCAACATAATCGTAATCAACAACACGTCCGGGAGTCGCAAATAAATGACCTTGCTTTACCCATACATCATAAGGAACGTGGTCGGACTTTGACCTGTCTAATAGCGTTTCTTGCGGTGTCCAAAACTCGGTAAATGCTGTTTTATATTTAGGGAAGTAGAGGGAGAGAGCCGTTAAATCGCGAGTACCAGATAAATCCAACCCGCAGTAACACTCCTCTCCAACAAATTCTTCTATATTAAAATCTTGCTCGTTAGCCATCCAAATGTCAGCAGCAAGCCACGGGTTATCCGCCTCTACCCATTGACAAAAATTAAGGCGTCTGACAATGGATTCTTTGGCCGGCATCCCTTTTGCTTGTGTGACTTGTTCGCGTAAATACTTATGTGTAAATGTGTGACCTAGTGACGGATTGGCTTTTGGCCAGCAAGATTCATCAGTAAGCGGATCGTCCCCTTCATCCAATGAGCAAATAAAAGAAAAAAAAGCGTCATCGGTTAATGTTTGTTCCGCTACTTTTCGACCGTACTCGTGATACTCATAACAAACGCTTGTTTTGTTATGCCCTGAATTAGTTATCATTAATATAATGGCTTGGGTACGCCCTTTTGTCCCTGCTCTCATCATCTCAACAACTTCATTCGATTTGTGTTCGTGTATTTCGTCAATCAATACACAGTGAGGTCGTGGACCCGATTGTCCGTTATCTGATGATATTGGGCGGAAAAAAGCACCTTTTTGTAAGTAAGCTAAATTCCAAACATTTTGACCCGTGCCAGATTTTCTTATCCGCTCGTATAATGCTGGGGACTGATCAACCATAGCAACAGCATCACGAAATAATATCATTGCTTGGTCTTTCTTTGTTGCCGCTGCGTAGACTTCTGCTCTCGGCTCGTTATCTGCCATTAAACAATAAAGCCCTATCCCAGCAGCCAACGGCGATTTACCCGAACCTTTGCCTGATTCAATATAGACCATGCGAAAGCGACGATAACCATCTAATGTTTTCCAGCCAAATATTGAGCTGACAATAAAACATTGCCACGGTAGTAATATGAAAGGCTTCCCTTCGTGTTCACCACCGTTTAGCTTAAGTACTTTCTCAAAGAATGCAGTAGCACGATCAGCAGATTCGATATCCCATATTAACCCTTTTTCTTTTGCATTTTTTAAATCATCTAAATGTCTTTTACATGAGTTTCGGATATCAGGACCGGCTAAGATTTTTCCTGATGTCACATCAATGGCGTATTGAGTCGCTTTATCAACCAAAGAATTGGTCGAGTTCGTTTGCTTCCTCTTTGCCATTTACTTTCACCTTTGATCTAGATGCTTGTGTCAAACCGTATTCAATCATCCAAGCACGTAATCGCCTATCAGCATCTGCGCGTTGAGCTACCGCAGGGTTAGACTTTAAAACTAACTCCCCTTGAGTGTTAACTACTTGCTGTACTTGACCGTGCTCTTCGATTACCTTGTCACATTCTAAAATTTCTATATAACATTTTGTTAAACGTTCAATTGCGATCCCGTCAACAACAGTCAATAAACCCATGTCATTGAGCATGTCACATAACCAAAGGTAGATATCTTTAGCTTGTTCGTTGAAGTGCTGAGGAATATCGGGATAGCCTTCTTTGGGTTTAGGCTCTTTACTATTTAACGGTCGTTTACCGGGATTGCCTGTCACCAATTTAAAAGGCGTTGGTGTTGGTCTGCGACCTGCCATAATTACTCCAAAAAAAAAGTTTCAATTCGCGGTTTTGCATAAAAAGGAGGGTGGGCGGTTTAGAACGTATAGGGTCGTAGGAATTTACACCCCCCTCCCCTTATTTATGGTTTTTTGATAAATTGTTGTAAATTAAAGATTTGTTTTTTGCTGTCAACCCAATGCCCACCATACGGCATACCGTTAACATCGCATCCTATCTCTACTCCTCTATTCTCAATACGTTGTTTAGTGCTTGAGTGGTGAGTACTACATAATCCTTGATAGTTTGATGAATCCCAAAATAGCTTTTGGGCTTTCTTTATCTTTATCGGGTCTTTAGATATTAATGCTTGTTCTAACTTATGGGGTATAATGTGGTCTACTGCTGTAGCTGGTTCATATCTGCCTTGCTTCCTACACATAACACAAAACGGGTTACGTTGTAGATATGTTTGTCTTGCTTTGCGCCATCTAGGGTTGTTATATACGTTTATCATGGTATTAGCTAATCACACATAAATTCGGTATTATTCTTTGGTGCAATTTCTTTACAATAGTATTTCTGCCAGCCGTCAATTATTGCTTTGTTGTGGCTGATTGCATTGGTGAGATTGTAATAATCTTGTTGAGAAGTTCTTGCAAGTCGTAAGGCTTTGTTAGCAATATTGCTGGTGGTGGCACTATCTCGCTCGACGGATTCGACTTTGACGCGCAACTCGACAAGACCATTATCGATATCATTACGTAAAGCATCTGTTTTAGCATACCCATTTTTAATAGCCTCGATAATGTTTGATTCAATTTTTTTAACTTCATTATTATCTTGTATGTATTTTTCGTACTTTGCTTCAGCTTTATTCGCTCTTGAGACTGCAAGACGTTTATCTTGCCAGCAGTTGTATGCAAAATAACTAACAAAAGCCAATATACTAATCAACGTTATATTTACTTTTGACAATTTGAACATGATTAATCACTCAACAATAACGATACAAATAAAAACCAACCCCAACCACTGACATTGTTAACAGCCATTATTGAAGCGATGATAAAGCATAAGATAGACATAACGCTTTCTCCTTTTCCCGCCTAATTACTAAGCCATTCAGTACTTTACCGCCTGCCTTATTCCATTTCGGAAACTCATTACAAGCCGCTTTATAATCACCGTTGTTCAAATGCTTATACATTGTTGAAGTGCGCATTTTTGTGCAACCAACATTAAATGTAATCGAAGTAACAGCATCAAAAACGGGTTGATATAAGTGAAAACCATTAGCGTAGCGATTGACACACATTTCTGCTGTTTTGATATCACCAACCCAACGCTCCGCTATTTCCTCGTCTGTGTAGGCTTTTTGCTGAATGTTACCCGTTGAGCCGATACCAACCGTTAACACATTGGCTGGGCAATAATATGGCTCTCTTACACATGATTCAGCGTTGCCGATTATTTCAAGCCCTGCTTTGCTGGTTCTGATTTCATCTGAGTAATTAGCAATAACAATACCAATGATTACCGAAACACTACAAATCGCACTCGTCGCTATTCTTGCTGTGTTTTTCATAGTATTTTTCTCTCAAATTCTTTTTATGATAAAAGTCTCGGCGTTTATATACCCAGTTAATAATAAACGTCGCTATTGATAAAATAATACCAACCACAATAGCAATATCGTTCAAGCTGAGCGCTCCTAAAAGCGTACACAAAACACCCCAAAAATACGAAATTGGCGAAGTGTATCTTTCCATTTTATTATTCTTCATATGAGTTAATGATGTGACAGCGTACTAGCTATTATGTAGTTATGTGAGTGTCTAGCTTTGCTGTCGATTTGATGTTGAATGAATTAATCAAAAATTTTGACATAAAAAAAACCGACTTTTGTCGGCTTAAAAGTGTTTAGATTTTTACAGGGAAAATAAAAAGCCTCAATTAAGAGGCTTTCTTTGTAGTAGATGTAGATAATAAAAAAGCCCGCATTTGCGAGCTTTGCATAAAAATCCTATCATGGTTAATTTAGTACAGTTTCTGTCCCACGTCAACACATTTTAATAAAAAATATCATTTCTTTTTGATAATTTAGCAACGATAAAACTCTCAAACGATTTTATCCTTCTATCAACTGAACTCTTAGACATACCTTTCATGTGTGCGATACCTCTTAATGTTAAATTTTCGCTCCAATCATGACCCCCAACAGCAACATCAACACCCCTATAGTACAGTTCAGCCAGCTCTTGCTTCTCCCTCATTGCTGCATCTTTTGAGTTTTTCGCCGATTTTATACATTCGTCAATAAACTCCAGTTCGTTTTCAATATATACATAATTTTTTTTGGGGTATAACTCAGAAAACATTGAGCTGACATTTTTATAACCACACTTACTAGAATACGCATTACATTTACCCCACATTTTTAGTAAATCAATGGCTTTAGCTAATAAATTGTTCGCATTAGCGCTCTCCATAAATAAATTTTTACTATCAATATAATTTTCAAATTGCTTAACATCTGACCCATCATCAACGTACATATATTCTGATTGCATCTTTCACCTCCCATTTGCAAAAAATTCGCAAATTGAACTTTTATACTTAAATTTTAAAGAAAGGTTACATTTCTATTAAGCCTTACTGGATAAGGCTTTATTCCGTTTTTTTAGGTGCATTTGTTACCCCGTTACCGACGTTTTCCTATATATACCTGAACTCTATGACACTATACAGTAGTTTATACAGTACTCTGTTTATAGACGTCCACTTTATATATAAAGGTAACAAAGGTTACAAAGGTTACAGCGTTATTTTTTAAGATTTTTTCCGTAACCCTTGTCAGTAAAATGTTACTTTTGTAACCCTTTCTTAGTTTTTAACAAACGCTTTGAAAAGTTTTTCTTTATCCCTAACAACTTTCTTTTTATAACCCAAACTTTGCAGCGTTTTACTGATCCTTAGTTCTTCTCGGCGACCTATATTTTTGGGGTCAAGCCCTATAGCCCACCTCAACACTTCACCCGAACGCAAATACCTTTTACCGATTGGTTTTTCGCCTGTTGTGATATCGGGTTCATTTAGCCATCTGCTAACCGTTTCTTGCCAAGCATCTTTAATCATGTATTGTTCATGTTCGCTTGTCGCTAATCGCTCCGCCGCTGTAAACTGGATACCGCTATCAGCAAACATTTGCTTGGCTTCTGCCCACAGCTGATCACGGTTGGCTTTAATGCCTGCTACATTCACGTTACTGACTTTTACAGGTAGAAACCTACGATTACCCGTATCATCCGATAAAAATTCATCCTGATTTGTGGTACCAATGAAAACTAAGCGACGTGGGAACTGCGTAGCAAACTCCCGATATTTGGGGATCCAATTTTCATGCGTCCGAGTGATAAACGCCTTAATACTTTCTAACTCCTTAGTATGTAACCCGCGTAACTCACCGATTTCACCAACCAAGCGCCCCCGCATTTTTCTTGCCAAGTCATCATCTTTTTCAGCAAACGACACCTCACAAAAGTAATCAGGGCTGGGCGATATTGCGGCAACACCCGTTGATTTACCACAACCCTGATCACCCACAAAAATAGGTACCATATCCGCCTTTATTCCTGGTTGTAAAACACGGCCTGCTAGTGCTGTCCATAGATAAAGCGAAACAGCCTCCGTATATTCGTTTGCTTCAGCATTAAAATAGTCTGATAAAAATGTTTTGATTCGAGGCACGCCGTCCCATTTCAATCGTGATAACCATTCTGTAGCCGAATCAAAAGGGTTTTCGTCAGCGACTAATAAAACAATATCTCGTATTAGTTCACGTCCGATTGGTTTAAAGCCTCCTTTTTCTAGCCCAATTCGTAACCTTGAGTAATCCGCATCGGTAAACGTTTGCCACTGATCGCTATCAACGTGGGTAAACATGATCTCGTCACGGAACTGATCAAACTTAATATTAATTCGACAAACATCAGGGCGCTGAACGGCAAGATAAACATTGTTAATTGTGGCTTCTATCTTGCCGTTTTTATCACGTTTAAAATTGGGTAAAAGCTTTTCTCCATCATGAGTAGGGATAACATCGAAATCGTGCGAACGATAACCGATGGCGTCTAAAAAATCGCTATCGGCTTTATCCATGCAATGCGCATGCAAGCACCTAAAATGTCCCTGATCAAACCCTCCCGTCCCTGCGGGAAAATATGCAGTTGCGGTTCCATTTGATTCTGTAGTATGACTATCGGCAAAGGGGCACTCAATATAACGCTCACCGGACTTGCCAAAACCGACAACGTTCCAGTTTTTATCTAAATATTGCGTAATATCGTCGCACTTAACGCCTTGATTTTTAGAGATATCTCTAACTTTATTGGCTCGAGAAATAACAAGTTTTCCGCCGAAAAACTCAGACAGCGACATCCATAAGTTATTAAACTGTTCCGATGTCAGCGTAGGTATACTCCACGGCAGCCCCCCTTCCCATTGATAGCGTTCGCCACTTGGGTGAGTACCAGCCGCAATAAATTGTTGTCCGTTGGCCAAAAATTCGATGATATTATCATCGTCGAGTTTAATAATCTGTTTAGTAAAATCGCCGGGCATAGCAAACATAAATAAAAATTTACTGCTGTTAGCACGAAAGCGACACGGTAATACTAATTGTGTGTGTTCTGCTATATATGAATTTATGTAAGTTTTTACCTCGCTAGCTAATAAGGGATCTGACACATCAACATCGATAGCACGAACATTCCGCGTTTGTATACAAATGCCATAATCGCTATTCTTAGCCCAACTCTCGATCTGCGACGGTGTAGAGTTATAGTTTGTCCAATTAGTAAACCCAACGGTTTTCCCTGCTTTGTTATAGCGTGATGGTGTTTTGCCTAGGGTTTTTAATGTGCTTTGTTTGGATATAACAGCATTGGGGTTTGACACTACAGGCAATAAATCCTCAGTCAAACCCAACGCTAAATCAAAATGAAGCCAGTCATCTGGCATTGCTCCAAATATCTTTCCCATATTAGATATTCTCGTCGTCAAATTGGTTAACCGTATCTAGAAACGATTGCAAAGCTGCAACCGTTTGCCAACGAGGATTACAGGTAGGATCATTTAGTATTCTACTAATAGTCGGCTGTGGTATTTTCGTATGTATTGATATCTCATTTTGGGTGAAGCCCAATGATAAAATTTCTTTTAGTAGTATTTGTGGATTTTTCACAATAGTCACCAATTCATTAATGAATAGAAAACAATACTGTAATGTATTTTTAAAGCTTTTACAATATTCATAAATGAATTAAATTAGTTATTTTATAAAAATAGCTAATAAATGGGGTTTTATGTCATGATTGATACAATTGTAAATAATTTAAAATTATTAATGCGTGAAAAAGGGATCGCTAACGTTACAGAGTTGGCCAGAATAACTAAAATACACCAACCAACTTTACATAGGCTATTAGCCGGAGAAGTTAAAGATCCCAAATATGCAAATTTAAAACAGTTAGCTGACTACTTCGGCGTTACAGTATCTGATATAGTTGAAAAGGATATGTCTAACATGCCGAAAGTTGATATCGTGAGCTTTAAATGGGCGCCAGTTCCAATAGTAGGTAACGCCCAGTTAGGTGATGGAGGATTTTGGACAGATATGGAATACCCAGTAGGAACAGGAGATGGCTTTATTCCATGGCCTACAACAGATAAAGATGCTTACGCATTAAAATGCAAAGGCGATTCTATGATGCCAAGAATTAAAAATGGTGAGTATGTTGTTATAGAGCCAAACCACGGATATATACCCGGTGATGAAGTACTTGTAGTAACAACGGATAGCAAAGTAATGGTAAAAACCTATTTATATACTCGTAGTGGTGTAGTTACTTTGGTGTCCATTAATGAAAAACATCCGCCGATCAATATACCAGAAAACGAAATTTCAACGATACATTACGTCGCAGGCATAGCTAAAGAAAGCCTTCGCAACGAATAATATTACCAAAATAAATACCCTCTCTTTCTGTTAAAAATAAAAACATTTTATAACACACCAAAAACAACCCGCTTTGCGGGTCCTGCTTTTTTTCATAAAAAATAATTCAATTTTGAATTGACAATAAATACATCATCGCATAACATATATTCGCAAACGGATTTTTAATTCACTTATGAATATAAAAATCTAACAACCGAACGGCGCGACTTTAAACCATGCGTCGGGTGCTTGGCGGGTCAGGATGGCGGCAATAAGACACAGTAAATAATCAAACTAAATGCCTTTCAATGAGAGTTATTTAGTTTGAAAACAAAAAGGAACGAAAAAATGACCGATTTAAACGCTAAAAAATTAAAACGGACACAAGCTACACGTAACCGTCACGTAAGTTTGGAGCCCCAACCCCCGACCCTGTGGAGTCCGATATTACTTATTGTATTTTGCGCCATTTTTATTGCAGCCTATTTATCATCAGGAGTATAAGAAAATGTCATTAGAACAAGCCATCACAGAAAACACCGCGACAATGCGTGAACTGATAGAAGCGATATCAAAATCCTTTGCTGTTTTTGGACAAGCACCGCAAAAATCGGGACAAAAAACAGCAGAAACGGGACAAGTAAAACCAGAACCCGAACAAAATACCCCATTAACGGAATCGAAACCAACCGAGCCACAAGCACCACAAGCACCAAGCATACCAACCGAGCAAGAAACTATTCGTTGTCTTATGGAACTCGCTAAAAAAGAACGTACCAGAGCGGTAGCGATATTAACCCAGTTTAGGGTTAGTAAAGCCAGTGAGCTAAAAGAAGATCAGCGAGCCGAGTTTATGGAGGCGGTTAATTTACAACTAAAAGAGCTAGAAGGTAAATAATATGACCAGCCATGCCTTAATATCCCCTTCCGGTGCTGAGAGGTGGTTTAACTGCCCTGCCTCGTTGTGGTTTAGTAAAGATGAGCCTGATCAGTCATCCGAATATGCAAAGGAAGGCACCACAGCACACGCACTAGCTGAGTATTGCTTTAATTTCAATAAAAAAGCGGACAGCTTATTGGGTATGAAAACCGTGGTCAATGATATCGATGTCGATGAGGAAATGGCCAAAGCAGTTCAGATTTACGTTGATACTGTGAACGGTATTAAATCCTCCATGTCCGATGTTTTAGTGTTTGATGTCGAACAAAAGTTAGACTTTAGCGAGTTACTTGATATCAGCACAAACATCAATACCATGAATACCGACTATAAACCCGAAAAATCGTTTGGTACTGCCGACGTTGTGTTACTTTGCGACGGTGAGCTACAAGTGCACGATCTTAAATATGGTAAGGGGGTACGTGTTAGCGCCGAGAACAATAAACAGTTGTTGATTTACGCACTGGCAGCCTATTACTACTACAGCCTTGGGTGCGAAATTAATAGGATTTCAGTGCATATACATCAGCCTCGGTTAAACCATTACTCCGACTTTACCGTAACACCCGCCGAGCTTTTTGAGTTTGGCAAGCAGTTAAAAGAAAAAGCGGGCATCGCCTATAACATCTACTTAAACGGTCCCCAAAGCGATACCGATTTTTGTGCTGGTGAATCGCAATGCCGTTTCTGCAAAGCGGCAGGTAAATGCGAAACGCTAGCAAATCAGGTAGCACAAGCCACCGAAGCCGATTTTGAAAACCTAGACGATGCCTTTGTCGAGCAGGTAGATAAATTAGCAAACGAAGCGTTAGCTAACAGATTTAAATCCATTGGCTTAATCAAGTCGTGGATCACAGCAGTTGAAACCAAAGTACAGTCAGAGCTACAACACGGCAACGCGGTACCCGGTTTTAAATTGGTTATCGGCAGACAAGGTAACCGAAGTTGGGTTAGCGAAGAAGATGCTGAAAATGTATTAAAAAGCTTCCGATTAAAACAAGATGAAATGTACACCCGTAAGCTTATTAGTCCAACGCAAGCCCTCAAAGTTTTAAAAGGTTCGGATAAACGAATCGCCAAACTTGAAGAAATTATAACCCGCTCGGAAGGTAAGCCGACCGTTGTCCCCGAATCCGACAAACGCCCCGCTATCTCTCCAGCAGATGATTTTACAGACTTAACACAAGAGGATAATTAATAATGAAAGTTAAATTACAAAACGTACGATTAGCATTCCCTGAACTATTTAAAGCAGAACAAGTAAACGGTGAAGGTGATCCGCAATTCAGCGCAACGTTTATTTTGCCTAGAAACCACCCTAACGTAAAAGATATTGAAAATGCCATTTTACAAGTAGCTAAAGAAAAATGGGCAGATAAAGCCGATGCGATATTGAAAAAAGTCAAAGCGGAATTAAAAACTTGCCTAAAAGATGGCGATTTAAAAGCCGACCTAGAAGGTTTTGCCGGCAACTACTTTTTAAGCGCTAGCAATAGAACCCGACCTTACGTGATTAATCGCGACAAAACGCAACTTAAACCAACCGACGGTGTAATGTATGCAGGTTGTTACGTTTACGCAGTTATCGACATCTGGGCAATGGATAACAAATTCGGCAAACGTATTTGCGCATCGCTATCAGGTGTCCAATTCTACAAAGACGGGGACGCATTCACGGGCGGTGGTATTGCCTCAGATGATGACTTTGATGACCTATCCGTCGATAACGAAGAAGAGTTTAGCGTCTAGTACAGAACAAAGCGCATTCTTAGAGTGCGCTTGATTGTGTACTGTTGACAATAGGAATAATGCAATGCCTCATATTCTTTATCTAGATACCGAAACATACAACGAACAACCGATTAACAAAGGTGTGTATGCGTATGCCGAAACGGTAGAAATTATGCTATTTCAATACGCGTTTAACGATGGACCTGTTTACGTTGTGGATTTAGCAAATGGCGGAAAGCTACCCCAAGAAGTGATCAACCTTTTGTTAAATCCCGAGGTGCTGCTATTTGCCCAAAATTCAATGTTCGATAGAACCATATTGACACGCAGTAACTTATTTAAAGATAGCCCCGATATTATTGACGCAATCAGTAAGCCTGAGCGTTGGCGGGATAGTATGGTTATTGCCTACGCGCATAGCCTAAAAGGTGGGCTAGATGATTTGTGCGGTATATTCAAACTTGAAACAGACAAAACGAAAGATAAAGAAGGTAAAGCTCTTGTTCAACTGTTTTGTAAACCTCGACCTAAAACCAACAAAATCCGCAGAGCTACTAGCAAAACCCATCCAGAAGAATGGGATAAATTTAAGCACTACGCTAAACAAGATATCGTTTCAATGCGTGAAGTGGTTAAAAAGATGCCCAACTGGAATATGTGTGAAGGTAGCACCGAATTAGAGTTTTGGCATTTAGATCAGCGAATTAACGACCGCGGCGTGTGTATCGATGTGGATCTAGCGACAAAAGCAGTTGAGTGCATTAATTCAGAACAACAACGGTTAGCCGACGAAACGCACAACATGACGGACGGCGAGGTGCAAACAGCTACCCAACGCGACGCAATGCTACGGCATATTGTTGGGGCGTACGGCGTTACGTTAAATGATTTAACGGCATCGACGATAGAACGCCGATTAAACGACCCCGACTTACCGGACGGGCTGAAGGAATTACTAGCAGTTAGACAGCAAGCAAGTACAACAAGCACCAGCAAATACAAAGCGTTACTAAACCGTGTTAATAGTGATGGACGTTTACGTGGTACGTTGCAATTTATGGGGGCACCACGCACCGGGCGGTGGGCAGGTCGAGGGTTTCAGCCTCAAAACCTAACTCGACCTACTATGGCAGAGTGGGAAATCGAAATCGGTATCGATGCGATCAAATCAGGCAACGCCGACCTACTAACCGATAATATTATGAAGTTAACAAGTAACACCTTAAGAGGCTGTATTTGCGCACCAGAAGGTAAAAAGTTAGTTGTCTCGGACTTATCAAATATTGAAGGTCGAGTACTTGCATGGCTCGCCGGTGAAAGCTGGAAGATAAAAGCATTCCGTGATTACGATAAAGGCGACGGTCACGATCTCTACAAATTATCTTATGCCAAATCGTTCGGTGTTAGCCCTGACAGTGTCACCAAAGACCAACGCCAAATAGGTAAAGTCCAAGAATTAGCGTTAGGTTATGAGGGTGGTGTAGGCGCATTTATCACATTCAGCACAGCTTACGGTATAGATCTTGACGCAATGGCGGATTTAGCCGTTGCCAGTATAGATGAACGAATTATGTACGAAGCAAAAAATGCGTACGAATGGGCTGAAAAAAATAAACGCACCTACGGGCTGTCAGCTAAAGCTTACATAGTTTGCGATGCATTTAAACGTTCTTGGCGAGAAGCACACCCCCATATAGCTAATTTTTGGAAAGAGCTAGATTATCAGGTGCGTTCCGTAATTACCGGAGCAATTAGCAATGCATATATACACGACAAACTAGTTATTGACAAAATCGGTGCATGGCTACGCATTCAGCTGCCGTCGGGGAGATACCTATGCTACCCCGGTGCGCGTATCGAAAACGACAAAATCAGCTACATGGGATTAAATACATATTCGCGTAAATGGGAGCGTATAAACACCTATGGCGGAAAAATTGCAGAAAACATCACACAAGCCGTTGCGCGTGATGTGATGGCGTGGACAATGCCACGCATTGAGCAAATAGGCTTTAACATCGTACTAACAGTGCACGATGAAATCATCACCGAAGCACCAGACGTACCCAATTACTCTCACGACTATCTTAGTCAAATATTATCAACCCCACCCCGTTGGGCGAAAGATCTACCACTTGCCGCTGCGGGTTTTGAATCTTACCGATACAAGAAGGATTAAAACATGACCAGACTAAATAAAGATATTAAAGCTAAAATTTTACAAAACGCAATAAACGCCGCCCCAGTAACTAAAAGGTTAGAAGAAATAGAGGCGATGAAGTATCAATTAGCCGTTGACATTTACGACAGTGTAACAGCCGGACATAACCCTAACGAATATGCACGGCAATTAAGAGAGATTGTAGAAAAATCGCCGTTTTATTTAGGTTTACTCGAAGACAAAACCGACGTAGCAGAACAAGATTATATTATATGCGCGTTTGGGGGCATGCAAGAATATTTATATTTTCCAGATGACGGTAAAACCCGGTATAAAGTAGCGCGCAAAAATTTGCGATTTACAGCAGATCATGATTTCTCTATTCGGTTTACGAAAATAGAGCCGGAATTAAAAAAATGCGAAGAAGAACGAGATAGTCTTGGAATAGATATACAAACAATCCTAAACAGCTGTTCGACAGCTGCCCAACTTGAAAAATTCTGGCCAGCTTCGGTTAATTTTCTTGAGGGTTGCGAAGTGTGCGCTGAAATTAAGGGGGTTCCCGTTGTCCTAGTTAACGATCTTAATGCTAAGTTGGGTATATATGCGTGAATCCGTTATCGAAAAAAACCTTGTCCGCCAAGTCGAAATCCTTGGCGGGATCACGTATAAACTATCCCCAATCGGTCGTGCAAATAAACCCGACCGGTTAGTCATGCTACCAGGTGGAAAGGTCCTTTTTGTTGAATGTAAACGCCCCGGAGGAAAGCCCCGCGCGGGGCAAGTTAGAGAGCACGAACGTTTACGCAAGCTAGGCTTTCGTGTTGAGGTTTTAGATTCACACGATGTGAGGTTTCTATATGAATAACAAACCCTTTACCCCCCGCCCCTATCAAAACCTAATTGTAAACCATCAGTTAGATCTACTTCGAGGCAATACTTGGGCAGGTATGGGCATGGGGAAAACATCATCTACATTATGTGCGTTAGATATCGCGTACATGTGTGGTTACTACGCTGCCCCGACATTAGTTATTGCACCGCTCCGTGTGGCGCAATCGACATGGCCCGATGAAGTAAGCAAGTGGGACTTTAAAAATATTAACATTCAGCCGATTGTTGGCACACCTAATCAGAGAATACAAGCACTAAAAAACCGACACGCGAACATATTTACTACTAACTACGAAAACCTACCATGGTTAGCCGAAACACTCGGCGATAGCTGGCCGTTTCAGCAAGTAGTAGCGGACGAAAGCACAAAGTTAAAATCGTTCCGGTTACGCGGGGGTGGCGTTCGTGCTTCATCATTACGAGGTATAGCATTTAAAAAAGTACGGTGCTGGCAAAACTTAACAGGCACACCAGCCCCAAATGGTCTACTCGATTTGTGGGGGCAGAATTGGTTCATTGACGGCGGACAACGTCTAGGTCGTACAATTGGTGCGTTCACAGATAGATGGTTTAACAAAACCCCAATCGGTGATTACTATAAAATTACACCAACTGAATTTGCGCAGGAACAAATACAAGAACGGCTCAAAGATGTTTGCATTACATTAGAAGCCAAAGATTGGTTCGATATTAGCGATCCTATCACCACACCCGTTTATGTTGATCTACCCGATAAACTACAACGGCAATACAAACAGCTTGAACGTGAAATGTTTTTAGAAATTGGCGATAACGTAATCGAAGCGATGAATGCTGCATCGAAAACGATTACGTGCTTGCAGTTTGCGAACGGTGCAATCTATACCGACGTAAATCGCAACTTTACAGAAGTGCATGACATGAAAATTCAGGCACTAGAAAGCATAGTAAACGAAGCCAACGGCATGCCTGTACTTGTCGCTTATCACTTTGAACATGATAAAGTTAGGTTACTAAAATCATTTAAACAAGCAAGGTTACTCGACAACGACCCCAAAACCATAAGGGATTGGAATGCCGGTAAAATACCAATACTTCTAGCTCATCCAGATAGCGCCGGGCACGGCTTGAACTTACAAGACGGCGGTAACATACTAGTTTATTTCGCACATTGGTGGAACCTAGAAAGCTCAGATCAGATACTTGAACGAATAGGACCAACCCGTCAAGCGCAATCAGGCTATGACCGCCCCGTCTTTGTTTATGAAATTATCACCCGCGGTACCGTCGATGAAGATATTATCCGCCGTAAAAAAACTAAACGTAGTATGCAAGAAATACTACTCGAATCAATGAAAAAGAAAGGATATTAACGCCAAATTTGGCAATATTTAAGGGGATCCATGAATATTAATGAACATTATATGACTTGGGATGATGTTTGTCTTGCAGTGAATAGGACTAAGCCCACTATTTGGAGGTGGGTACAAAAAGGCGCATTCCCAAAACCTAAATATAGAAAAGCGGACGGTCTATTAATAGGCTTTGCTCGTAACGAAATTGAACATTATTGTAGAACTGGCGAAGTCCTGCAATAGACATAGCACCGACCATCTACCCCACCTATGATAAATCTTTACAAAGCTCAAAATTGAGCTTTGTCTTTATAGTTGTCATAGTACTAAATAGAGTTAATCTTTTGTTCCCACGTCGATATCAATTCTTGCTTTTCTTTCCAATAATCATATCGGTCATAATGCTTGCTAGATACACCTGGCATTTTATGATTTTGTAAACGATCTCGCATTTCCGAACTAATACCCATTGCGCCAGCTAATGTTTTAAATGTACGACGGATATCTCTCGGAGTAAATGGTTGCATGTTTTTTCTTTTACAGTACTTTCTTATTTGTTTGCCAAATTCAGACGTTTCTAAATGACCTGATTTAGTTTTAGAGGGGAATATAAAACCTTTATCGCTTTTAATTTCTTTAAGCTTTTGAAGAATAGTTTCACATAGTGGTACTACATGAAAATTTTTCATCTTTGATAATTCTGGTGGAATGGTTAATTCTTTATTATTAAGATCTACATTATCCCATATATTAGCGATAAGTTCCCAAGGTCGTTGTCCTGCAGTATAGATACATAATAAAGTTAAAATTCTAAAATCGGGATGTATTACGGATTCTTCTAATGGCTTATTGCAATCATCAATTAATTCTTTTAGTTCTGCCCAAGATAAAAATCTATCCCCTGCTTTTTCTACTCCTTGCTGTTTAGGTACAACGGTCACCGGGTTCAAATCTAACCCATAGATAGCGGAATTTCGGATATTAGCTGGATCATTATCCGCTTTTAAACCATAATTAAATGCGGCATGTACAGCTGCACGAATTTTATTAGCTCCAGCCAATGCTCCTCTGTTTATCACCTCAGATAACATTAATTTAATGTCTGTTGATGTTATATCTTTAGCTGCTTTATTTCCGTCAATAAATTTACTATCCAAAACTTGATTGAGTCTGTTTTCTGTTGTACCCCAAGAACGCTTACCCGTTGACTTCATATTATTAACATAATCGGTAAATAATTGCGATAGCGTAACTAGGTTTGATTCTTTCTTATTCAGATTGCTGAGTATTTGTTGGCTCTTGTTAATCGCTTCGGCAAGCATAATAACGGGATAATCACCAAGATTGACAAATTTCGCTTTTTTGTTTTCATAGTATCGGAAAACAAATACTTTACGGCCAGAAGGGAAAACTCTTATTCCGATGCGCCCTGTATTTTTTGTTTCAGTGTCATGCCAAGAGTAATAGTCTTTCCCCCTCGGTTTAAGTCCTTTGATTTTGCTGTCTGTTAATATCATAATTTAAAATCTACTGCTTAAGTTAACTGCTTAAGTTAGGTTGTAATATAATGCATTATTTGTGATAAATTTGCAATTATATGCAACCATTTTAAATACTTAATTAAATGATTTTTAATAAAAATAAAACAAAAATAAATTAAATTTAAAAAAAAATAAATTTTAAAGATTTGGACTTCTAAGCCGTAGGTCACAGGTTCGAATCCTGTAGGGGACGCCATTTAATCAACAAATTATACCGAATTTTATTATTCAAAAATGATTTTATTGTTTGAGTTTCGATTAAGCATTTATATCAAATAATACTGTAATTTTTTATTAAAATTATTTATCAACAGCAAGGCAAGACGCAAAATTTATTCCTATAAAGATTTGTCAAGAATGATGGAAAAACAATTTTTATTGTATAGCCTTACCAACTTTACAACAGTAAGCAATCTTGTTACGATCAAATATATAGCGCTTGTGGTGTATTTAAATTTTTGTTTGCTTATTCAGTTAATACTGATACCGCAATATGTAATTTGAAGCCTTTAGTTTTAATCCCTCGTTTCAGAACGCTTTTTTGGCAAATTTCAACTTTTTAAAACCATATAATGACCTTGATTTTTATATGTCAAGTTGATATATTTAAGTTCATTAGATAGGTTTCTTTCTCCTTTGAACTACTTTAGAATGCAGGTGGCTAATAAAAAGTAATAGAATTAAAATGAGTGTTCTTCTATGTTTCTTTTTTCTTCTTAAATTCTCAGATTACTTTATGAATTTCCTCATTTTGCTAGCTAATATTGTAGGTTATGTTACATCAAGAGTCAGTGCTTTTTATATAAAATATTAACATTTTATATTTTTGGAGTTATTTTTTAAACGGATTTTATGAAAAATTTTTTTATTTTATTTTTGTTTGTTCCTTTTATTGTGCACTCAACACAAAATTTTAATACCGCAAAAACTAAGCTCACTAAATTGTACAAATCGAATCCAAAGCAAACTACGTTCTATTGCGGATGTGAGTTTTCTTGGGCTGACAAAAAAGGGATTGTTGATTTTGGTAAATGTGGTTATGTATCACGAAAAAATTTGAATAGAGCTTCGCGTATTGAGTGGGAGCATGTCATGCCAGCCGAAAATTTTGGACGTCACCTGCAATGCTGGCGAGACGGAGGACGTAAAGCTTGTAAAAAAGATGTTACGTTTAACGTTATGGAAGGTGATATGCACAATCTACAGCCTGCTATTGGTGAGGTAAACGGTGACAGATCTAATTATCGCTATTCACATTTCACTAAAGAATTTAACCAATATGGTCAATGTAAATCAGCCGTTGACTTTAAAGAAAGAAAATTCCAACCTCGAGACGAGATTCGAGGAACAATAGCACGCACATACCTCTACATGTCAGATAAATACAATATCAACCTATCAGATTCTGAACATAAATTAATGACTGCATGGAATAAAATGTATCCACCAAAAAATTGGGAATGCGAGCGCAATCAACAAATAAAAAAAATACAGGGTAATGATAATAAAATTATTACTGCACAATGTAACTAATTAAATTATACCGACGAAAGTCGGTTTTTAATTAATTGGGCATGACAGAGTTACGTTATCATGATTTATGGTATGAGAGAATTAGTCGATTTTTATGACATGGCTTTTCTATAGAAGAAGTACTTAAGCAATAGGAATAGAAATTTACAAATACTCTAGAATATTTATATTGGCCCATCCCCGAATCAATTACATGCTAAATAACACAAAATACCTTAACTAATGTGTAGTAACTAAACCTTAATATAACTGTCCGGTTGTCCCGAACAGTTATATGCTTCAATCAAAATTACGCATTAATAATGCATAATTAAGATCTATATCTTCCTGTATTGGAATATAAACAATATGACCATCCCCTAATCCTGCTGGAACAGGTTGTCCTTTTTTGTTTTCCATACGTTCAATAATGAAAGTTTTATTACCTTTTGGGGTCATCATTTCAACACTATCCCCAACCGAAAATTTATTTTTCACAATAACTTCAGCTAAACCATTGAGTCGCTCACCACTAAACTCACCAACAAATTGTTGTCTTTCTGAAACCGAATGGCTATGTTCATAATTCTGCATTTCTTCATGCTTATGGCGACGTAAAAATCCTTCAGTATAGCCTCGATGAGCAAGAGCATTAAGTTCTTGTAATAAACGAGGATCAAAAGGTTTACCTTCACTCGCCGCATCAATTGCTTGGCGATACACTTGTGCCGTTCTTGCACAATAATAAAAAGATTTGGTTCTTCCTTCAATTTTGAGTGAATGTACGCCAATTTTGGTTAAATCGCCTACTAGCTCCACAGCTCTTAAATCTTTTGAGTTCATAATATACGTACCATGTTCATCTTCAAAAGCTTGCATATATTCGCCTGGACGCCCTGACTCTTCAAGCATGAATACTTTATTGGTTGTTTGACCAATACCTAATGTTGGCTCAACTTGTTGCACTGGTATCGGTTCACATTTATGAACAATTTGCCCTACTTCGTCTTCTTTACCTTCAGCGACTTTATATTCCCAACGGCATGCGTTAGTGCATGTCCCCTGATTTGAGTCACGCTTATTGATATAACCTGAAAGCAAACAGCGCCCAGAATAAGCCATACATAGCGCACCGTGAATAAATACTTCTAATTCCATTTCGGGCACTTTTTCACGGATCTCAGCAATTTCATCCAGTGATAATTCACGTGATAATACCACGCGAGTTAATCCCATTTGATGCCAAAATTTTACCGTTGCCCAGTTAACTGCATTGGATTGTACCGATAAGTGAACTTCCATTTCAGGAAAATGTTCACGAACTAACATAATTAACCCCGGATCTGACATAATAAAGGCATCGGGTTTCATGTTTACAATGGGCTCTAAATCTCGAATAAAAGTTTTTAACTTAGAGTTATGTGGTGCTATATTAACCACTACATAAAACTTTTTGCCTTGGGCATGAGCTTCGTTAATGCCGATCGCTAAATTTTCGTGATTAAATTCATTATTACGAACTCGCAAGCTATATCGGGGTTGGCCTGCATAAACAGCATCTGCACCATATGCAAATGCATAGCGCATATTTTTTAAAGAACCTGCTGGAGAAAGCAGTTCCGGTTTTTTATATAAAATTGTCATTAAAAATGCCTCTGATTTCAGGTCAGTATTACTTATTAGTAATAGGTTAAGCAAAATAGGATGCGCATTTTACGCTTTAGCCTATCAGTTGGCAAATTTATTATATAGCCAAGCTATACAAAGAAAAAACAGCACTCACCAAAACGTATTTTTATTAAACAATATAAACCTATATCTATTTATTAAAAATAAAGCATTTATTTTAATAACATTACTCGTTATTATTTAACAACGTTAAATATTCATTCCAGCGATATTCTCGAATTGGCATAGGATTAGCATCTTTAAAATATAAAATTAACGCAGGTTTAATACCATTCCAATTATCCACAAATTTATAGCTTACAAGATGACCATCCTTGATTAATTTCTTTGCTTTAGCATGATAATTAAAGTAACTCATAGTTCATCACTCCTATTGATAAATTAGGTCAAAAATACGACTGTTAAAATAAATATTAATTTATTTGAATTAATAGGAAAGCGCGTCACAAAGTCGAACTGAGGTGGATGGATTTGCAATCCGAAAACATATTATTATAAATCAACAAATTTAAAAAATAACTTAGAATATACAGGGCTTTTTATTGAGTTTTTCATTGTTAAATATCAATAAGTTATTCAGTTATATTCTTACATATTTTAACAATTTTGCAGCCTTTTTCTCAAAATTTCACTTCACAAATTCATTTTCGATCATCATGATAACAATAAACTACACACTACCAATCTATATT
The DNA here is from genome assembly GCF_900103085.1 of Gilliamella mensalis. Lineage (GTDB taxonomy): Bacteria > Pseudomonadota > Gammaproteobacteria > Enterobacterales > Orbaceae > Gilliamella > Gilliamella mensalis. Next base: position 178,998 of record NZ_FMWR01000014.1, read on the forward strand.
AGAATAACTCCGGAAAATTACGGAATAGAGCTATCGGGCGAGTGCTACATCATTAACAGCGAAGACGAACACCATTATATGTTCTATCAAACGACAAGAACACAATATGACATCGCTTTTTGATGCTATATGATGCTGTTGAGTACCGTAAGTTGAAAATTGATGGAATTATTTGTTAATATTTAAGTTATCTAATTAAATTGAGTAGTTCTATGAAGTATATACACATTATAAGATTTTTATTAACGCACGATTTAACGCATTTGAAAGAATGCTGGTTTGTTGAACTCACATCAGGTAAAAAAATAACTATTTATAGAGTTCTGAAATCGTATCTAAAGACCCGATCGCTACAAAAAATTTATTTATTCTGGTGGAGATTAGCAAACGAAATGTATTTATATGGTAGTAGCAAACAAAAAGATGTCGCCAAAAAAATTCAACCACAATTAATTAGTAAATTTGGTATTGATATAATGTTTGGCGCAAAAATTGGTAAAAATGTATCATTAGTTCATCCTTTTGCGATCGCAATAAATAAAAATGTAACTATTGGAGAAAATCTGACAATACATCAAAATGTAACAATAGGACAAAGTCACAGTCCGATGGGTTTAATCATTGGTGATAATGTCATGATCGGTGCCAATTCCGTTATATTAGGTGGTGAAATAAAAATAGGCAATAATGTAAAAATCGGCGCGATGTCATTTGTCAATAAAGATATTCCAGATAATTGCACTGTTTATACACAAAAAGCAAATACAATTATCCGGAATGATTGATTATTACTGTAGTTTTTCTGGCCACTCGATATCTGGCGCAGCATCAACATCAATACGATTCAATAAAGCACGGTATTTTTTCCACGCTGTGTATAACACTTTTTCTTCATCGGTTGCAATATCAGTATCAATTGCATCTTGTAGATAATCAATCTGTGTAGTAGCTTCACTTAATAGCTGTTTTTTTTGTGCTATTGCTACAGCTACATAGTGCTGATGCTGCTTATTTTCATCTAACACCCACTTTTCACCGTCCCAAGCATCAAACTCAGAGTTTGGTTTTAACAGTGTGTAACTCGCCGGAATATCGCCTATTTCTGTTACTGTTGATTCTGCGCCATTTTTTATTGAGTAGATTTTTTTACCGCGGTAATCAGTCGGATATATCCATTTATCGCCAACTCTAACTATTGCTTTACCGTCCTTAACTGATTTCGGCGCATCTAAATATGAGCTAGCCGGTACACCAACACCAACTGGCAAATATTGATGTGTTGAACCAAGGTATTCACCAGTGATGCAATCAGCATGATAAATCACCACCCATCCGGCGGTGATTGTTAGTCCCGCATCATTTAAAACTGCTGCCGATGGTTGTAATTGATATTTCATTACATAAATCTCCTAAAATTAAAATTATTCTGCCTTAACTATATACATAAATGCGACGTTTCTCGGTCTGTTTTCATCTGCGACCGGAACAACTCTCGATACATTAAAATCTACTAAACCGTGTTCGTGATAACCGTAATAACCTGGTCCATACAATCTAATGTCAGTTAACGCGAATGCCCCGGATTGAGCATCTTGATTAAATGCCCCAGCTGAGCTTTTAAATGTTCCTGTAATATTTCTGATAGCATCCCCTTGCCCACTAAGTAACGGACGAAACGGATCTGAGCCGCGACCGCTATCCCAGCCTCGAATGAATTCACCTCGTAAATCGGGCAAGCGGCCATTCGGATAAGCAGTTGCCAGCCGAGGAAATGAATTTATGTCAAAAGATGAGCCGTTGCACTCGAGATAACCGGTGGGTGGAATGCCAAAAGGAGAGGGTAAAGGGATGCCGGGCGGAAATGATCTATCTCTAATAAACTGCTCTAAACCGAGAATATGCGATGCATCAATAAAACCATTACACAAACCATCACGATTAAACTCCCACGCGAACCCTTTTTTTACAGTGTCGTACATTCCGACAACGCCGTCATCACGCATTAATAGATAAAAACGTTTGTCGCGTGAATACATTCGTGATTCGTTATCGCCGGATGTAAAATTGTCGATTATATTTAATATCGACGTTCCGTTAATTTTTACGTCGTTTTTAAATTGCCACTCGTTCAATGGCTCTACATATCGTAAAAATTTGACCCATTTTTTTAACCCGGGGTCATAGCGCTCCAAACAAAAACTGCCGTCAGCATAAGTTCGCTGCTGCCATGCTTGTCCTGCGCTATTTTTAAATTGTATTGCCGAATTATCACCGTTGTTAATAACTAAATTACCGGTCATTGTGTCACCACGTTTTTGTACAGCACTCAAGGCCAAATCATTCGCTTTTTTAACCGCCAGAGGCGTGGCTGCATCAGTTTCAGATGTGCTATCTGTTGCTGAGTTTAATTTAACAATACCGCTTTGTGTTGTACTTGCATTAGATATTTCAGCTTGCGTTTTTTTCCATTTTGTAGTTCTTTTTGAAGGTGCCACATTCTCATTTTCTGCTATTGCGGTATACAAAATACCATTATATTTTACAATTGCATTAACTGGATATAAGACTTTATCACTCCATTCTGGCACACCCTGTTGTAATAAATACAGCATATTTTTATCGACACGATTAAATGCGCCGTTCATCCATTCCATTGGTGGTTTTGAAGCGGTCTGATCGATAGTAACACCCCAACCTCTGCTTACATCTGGAAATGCTGAAACCTCTCCTTTTTTTGCTGAATCCGCAAAAATTAAATAGTCTGGTTTTTCTTGAATTTTCATGAATTAATTCCTATTTCTTGAAGTCTTACAAATTTACCTAAATTGAATCCGTATGATCGTTTGTCATGATTGAAACCAAATGGTTCGTTATTGACTAACACTAAGTATCGATATATAACACCAATTGGACGTACCAAAATATCCATTTTGCTGATTGCATATAGCGTTATTGAATTAAGATGCTCACCGTTAATCAAAATATTCATGGTCATATTTTGCGAATCAATGATGTTTCCATGTTCACCAATAACGAATTTAATTGATTTGACAATGTTTGATATCTCACCATTCTGGTAATTTTTGGTGATTCGCGCTTTGATAAAAAAACGATAGTTACTGTCATTTAAAACGACTGATGCATGTAATGCGTCACCATGCCGATAAAAATCACCTATACCAAACGACAGCGCAGCTTTATCTTCGAGCCAGCCAAAATATTCTTTAGCAATAGCTGTAGGCAAAACTCTTGATACACCTACATGACGACCAACCAGATCCAACGCATAGCCTGTTGCGTCGTCAATACTGAGAATGTCTGCTACTTGAATAACGTTTTTGAATGTATTGTCGGTTTCTTTGTAAATTGCCCTGATAGTACCTAAAGCTTTTGGTTTAGTTCGATATTGCCAGATGATAAAATTCTCTCTACTCATCAATTAGCACCTCAACACTATTTATCTGAGCATATTCTCGATAACCGATATTAGCAATATTTGAGCCATTAACCGTGAGTGATTTAATATAAAAGCCATCAACTAGATTAATGCTAGAGATAATACGTGATGAGTAAACATTTTCGCCTATTTCAAAACCTAAATTCTTTAAGTTAGTTTTGATTTGCTCGGTATTAATATCATTAAATGATTTGTAACGACCAATCACCATTGATACCTTAACATCAATTTTTTTTGGTCTGTCAAAATAAACTTTTCTCGGGATATCATCTAACAGATAAGAAGTCTCAATTTTACCAAACAGTCCACAGCCACCAATTTTTTTCTTAGTGATAACTTCTGCTATTTTTTCATCATCACCGCCAAGAATAACGGCGTTAAATGAGTGCGCAGGAACACCTTTTTCATCGGTTTTATTCGTGTAATTTTCGTAAACCTTGCACTTTGTTACACCTGTGATATTCATCAACGCTGACTGTATGCCTTGCCGTTCATCGTAGTTATTAATTGAGTGCGATAACATGAACCGTTTTAAAAGCTGTGCATCCGTTTCTTCATCAACTCCACCATAGCTTTTTGTATTTGCTGTGACTTTATCAACGCCGATAATAATTGTGCTTGGCGTAAATTCATCTAACGCATTGACATTATAATTACCGAGTTCTAACGACCTGAATTTAACATAGGCACTACCCAGATCGTTTAATGTTATCTGTTCTGTCGTTACCCATTTATTTTTATTTTTATCGATATAGATTGAATTGCTCGGTATTGCCGTTTTTGGTGAGCCCGTGAAAATAACCTCATCAATATAAGAATACGATGCGGTGATACGTGTTAGTCCTGCATACATGGCTCGCTGTTCAAGCCAATGCCCCGTTGCTTGATACGGATCTAACATCTGAATAATAAAAGAAACTGCTTGATGAATATTTGCAAGTTCTTGCGAAAAGAACCCAAGCAATTGACCATCAGGTGTATCGCTATCAAGGTTGACATTTTCGCCGTAAATCGACTTAAACTTGCTAACTAATCGATTTTGAATAGTATATAAATCATCAATTTCGACGCCCTTATCTGTTATCTGTAACATTGAATGATGCCTCGTTGGTTTTATTATATTTATCGGTGTAACTTATTTGGATTAGAAATTGTCGAGTATCTCTATCTAACAAAATATCGAAGCTATCGATATTGATCACACCATCAACTTTAAAAATTTCAGCTTTTACATCTATTTCTAACTGTTTTGTGTTTGGATTTTTAGTCAGATAATCAAACCAGGCTATACCGTCCTCCCGATTTAAAAACCAATCACGCTTTAATGCTAATAATTTAGTTTTCACGCATTGTGCTATCGCATCAGAACTATCTAAATAGTTACCTAAACCGTGCCCGAACGTCCAATCGTGATTATTATCAAGCTGTCTTACAATCATGTCGGTGCTCCCGTTTTTTCGTTACCGCTTTTTACATCTGTGTGCGTATGCTTATTTAAATCAATGCCTTTATTTGTCTTAACGTTTTCGGCGGTGATAATTCCTGAGCTTGTTGTATTTCCGTCAGTTTGACTATAGCTACCTGTTTGTACAGTATCGCCATGGTGCATAATATTGCCTTTTATGTAAATTGTGCCCTTTGTTAATCTAATATGCGTTGCACCATCGTCTGTTTGCATAGACACCCCATCATGATAAAAGTCAGGAATTTTATTAGGTATGCTATTGCAACCGACGATAAAAAAGCCATCACTAAGATCATTAATTCGGTTGTCTAATGGTTTTACCGAATTTCCCGATGCAAACCAACCGTCTATACAGCGACTAGAAAAAACTACTAATCCTTCATCACCTGCTTTTATCGGCACAGTAATGCAAAAACCACCTGCATGGGGAAATTGAGCGGGGACATCAACTAGTGGAGGTATTGTTATTTCTTGCCCATTTGCCATAACTCTGTTAATCATTACCTGACAGCTAACCGTATGACCATTAAATGAAATAACTTTTGCCGGTAATGCTGTGTATATGTTAGATTGAGCGCGTTTGATTTGACGTTCGATGGCTTCAAATAATGAATCTGTCATCTTTTCTCCAAGCAATAAAAAACCCGCCGAAGCGGGTTAGGATCTAATAATAATTGTTCTAAAATTAATTTATTAATAAATAACAATTTTAAATTTAAAGCATTTATCTATCTATAATAAAGTTATTATTAACCATTATATTAAAAACCTGATCTGCATTTGATTGATCAATAGTTTTTCACGATAAAAAAACTCTTCCTAGGGTTTGATTAAATTTTTATTGTTTCTTTATTTCAAATCGCTTGTCATAATCTTCATAAACTAGCGCACCACCGTGATTAGTTATCGCTAATACAGAAACATCAGAAAGTTTAAATGTCTGAGCTTTACCAGCTACTAACTGATACCAAGAATACGGAAGATAATGTTTAGCATCAGCAAAAACACCATGAACGACAATGTCTTGATTTCTGTCTAAATCATTGTTGACTGTTATTTGAACTGAAGGCTTAAAATTAGAAAAAGAAGCTTTTTGTTGTTGTTCGATCTTACTTCTAAGGCTGTCTGAAATCAATACAATCATTCCACCGCCAAATCCTCCGTTTCGTATTTGTATATCCCCAGTTAAATCTTTACCGCCGACAGTTATCGGAATTTCAAATAACGCTTTTGAGTCCATTTTCTCACGATAGCATTCTACATATTTTGCGTCTGTAAAAATATTTGAAATTGTTTTTTTTGCATCTGTTACATCAGATGATTCTTTTCTTGAGTCATTAAAATCTGTGCATGACATAACTTCAACAACAAGTTTCGATTGAACTGTTTTAGCGGTTTCACTATTGACATCACTCAAATTTACGGTTGGAGCTAACTCTACCTTACAACCAGACAACAATGCGACAGATATTAACCCCATTAGTATTTTTTTCATGTGTTATTTCCTGTTTATCAGATAAATAAAACAAAATAACAAATTAATCATACTTTTTCAAATTTTCCGCCCATGCAAACCAATTTACTATGCCAGTTAGAACCATATAAATCGCCGTTATGCTCTATTGATTTGATTTTATAATCGCCGTTATATTCTGTCTGTTTTGATTCAACGCTAATTAATGAACCAATTCTGTAATGAGGATTACACAGTGTTGTAATTTCTAGTCCATCGTTGCTTTTTTGGGGGCAGCCAATCATGCCAGTATTCCTAGAAATAACCCACCCAGCATCATTGGCAAGCGCTTTACCTTTGGGTATAACAACTAGCTGATCATCTTGTATAGACCAGTCAGCGTTATTGTTTATAGCTATTTTATGCATAGCCTCGCGTGTGTCGCACATAAGTACTTTACCGCGAGGTAATACTCTATCATTAGGTAAATCAATGTTACCTTTTTGAACGCCAAAACTACTCACTGCTTCATTTAGAAAGTCACTATCTTTTTGCCCTTTTTGCAAAGTTTTAATGATTGTTTTTTCGTTATATGCTCGATGACCGTCACCGCATCGCATTGTTGTAATGATATCTTGCCCAGAGAATTTATTTTCAACAGTCAAAATATCGCCACAAAATATCAAACGCAGAACATCTTCTTGATAGCAGACTGATAATTCTAAAAAATGATATTGTTTGCTAGTAATGAGATTACGAGTTGAATCATTAAGATTATAAATTGATATTTCACCCGTGTTCGGCTCGGAAGTGAGTGTTTTTTTAATAGAAAAAGTAACACGCAACCTATCGATTACAATAGATTCTTTTCGATTACCTATTTTAAGTTCTAGAACTCGACCGAATTGCCTCACGATATTCACCTTTAGACTTAATCAACACTTGCATTCTATTATTTAAATCATCTTTAGATATAGCATTAATTCCAAACCCTGACTTGTCATCTAAAACCAACACAAAAGGTAAATTAAACTCAATTAATGATGGACTACCGACAGAAAGGCCTTTATTTTTTGTGATATATTCATCTTTATCAATATCAAATAAATCAAATTGATATCCTGTTAAAATTGCGTTATATCTCATCGTTAACCGTAAATTCATATCGTATAGCGAGAATGATTGTTCTAACACATCATCGGTCGTTGTTTGAATTATATACACCATACCCCCTAAAAATATTATTAATCTTCAACTTTCTTTGGCTGTGTTTTACCCAAATTTCTTGTCTTCGGTTTCGGTACACTCAAACCGATAGCTATTTGTGTTTCTACAATAAAAATTTCTCTAAAAGTCAACGTGAATTCGCCACTAGTATTTTGCTTTTGAGTAAGCCCAACTGAGGTGAGGATCATGTTTTTATACTGCCGCGAGTTAGTCTGTAGCGTTACAGGCTCACCACTGCGCTGTATTGATAACAATTTCTCGTATGCATCTGCGATACGATCTGATGATAAACTGTTTAACAGCGGAGATTGATAATCAGGTAGAAAATCAGCTATAACATGATTAACAGCTTTTGCGCCAGTTTTAAAATGTGATGCAAAACGATTAACCACATTTTCAGCTTGTGCAGTTACTGTCTTAATCGACATTGGCAACGGATAATCAGAAAAATTAAAACCTAATAAATTATCAAATGAAACTAAATTAGTTGCGTATCCAACAACTAAACCATTAACAGTAACTTCTTTGGGTTCTAACATTGCATGATCTACAATATTAGCCCCATTTTCAATCGGGTTTTCCGTTACTTTTAGCTTTGATGTGTGTTGTTCAACTGTATTAATATCAAGACTAAATGTCGCGCTCTCAGTAATAATCAAACCACTATTTTTTGAAAATTCATTCAATATAGATTGAAACATTAGTTAGATCCTAAAGCCGTTTGTGTGTTATCGTTTATCCGTCTTGCGGTGTTATCTACAATATTATAAACGTTATCAAAACCCTCTTGTGGGGTGGTAACATTCATCGTATTATTGATTGTTACTGCATTGTTATTATTTACATTTTTGTTGGCTGACATGATACCGCTTGCTTTTGCACCGTCAGTGCTGAGTTTCCCGTAAATGTTCGTATTTGTTAATCGTTTAGTTGTTACCTCGACATCTTTGTCATCATCTTCACCTAACCCTATCCACGATAATACTCCTTTCACTTTACTTTTAACCGTATCAATGAATCCAAAAAACCTCTCTTTTATCCAGTCAATCGCATTCTTGAATGGTGCTGTAATTGATTCATGAATTTGTAAAAACTTTTCAGCAAATTTGTTGATAGTATCTTCACTATCTCCGATCCACTGATTGAACAAATCTTTCACAAAATCCCATGCGGATTTAAACGGTGCGATAATAAAATCTAGAATAGACCAGAGCGTTTCACCTAGTTTTTCGGTAATCAAGGTGATGTCATCTTTCCAGATGTCAAATAAATCATTAACGAATTTCCAAGCGGCTTTAAACGGTGTGATAATAAAGTCTAAGATAGCCCAGAATGTTTTACCTAGTTTTTCGGTAATAGTGGTGGTATCATCTTCCCAGATATCGAAGAAATCATTAATCAATTTCCAAGCAGATTTAAACGGTGCTAGTAATAATTCAAAGATCGCTTTGAATATCGCACCAATTCTATTCACAACATCACCGGCATCTATGCCAAGCCAATCCATTATCTGGCAAATAGCTTTATATGATTTGCGGAACGGAAAAGTTAGCACATCAATAATAAAATAAAAAACCCTACCGATTATATCGACTGTTTTACTTACTACACTACCCAGCCAACACATTATCAGACAAATAGCTTTATACGATTTTCGGAACGGAAAAGTTAGCGCATCGATAATAAAATTAAAAATTTTACCGATTCTATCGACTGTTTTACTCGCTTCACTTTCAGACATACCGAAAAACATTAGTATGCTTTTAAATGCTTTTGACGGAAAAGATTTAATTTTTTCTATTAATGATCTAAAGCCGTTAACAACCGAATCAAATAGACTTTGTGATAGAGATTTTATTTTTTGAGTATCTCCTGACCATAAATCTTTAATGAATTCCCAAAATGATTTTGCAAAATTCCATGCAGCTTTAGCGCCATCAATGAATGGTTGCCAGTATTCCCCAAAAATGCTTTCACCGCCATTCATATAGGTCATAAGGTCATCGATCAATAACATTAAAGCAGCCAATAACCCAAGTATTATGCCTATCGGGCTAAATAAAAATGCTCGATTGAGTATCGCCCAAGCAATACCCAGCGCAATGAGTGCATTTTCCCAACCGATTGTATTTGTAATTATTTTGTCAATAAATTTAATAAAATTTCCAACAACTTGAATCGTCTTTCCAACAGTTTGGGTGATCTTGGTAATGCCGTCTGCTATCAATTCTTTGTTGATAGTTAACCAGTTTTGGAAATCAACAATTAAATCCGTGATAGCTGGCGCAAGATTTAGGGCAATCTTGGTTTTTACACTATCAATTGCATCCCCTGCCTTGCTCATTTCTTGCTGATAACGCTCTGCTTGCTGAAGCTCTTCCTGTGAAATATTGAACAGCAAAGCTTTTTTTGTTGCCAGCTCTTTAGCTTTATCAATCGCATTATTAAAAGCACTAAAAATTATTTGACCAGATGAAACTGCTATATCAATTAAGCCAACAATACCAAGCTTCAATTTGCTAAGTATTGAGTAGGTTTTATTTAGCGCATTACCTGCACTTCCTATTGATGTTTCTGTTTCTTGAACAGCTTTGTTTGTATCTTTTTGTAAGCTGTTAACTGCATCAGCAATCCGCTTGGCGCCAGCTTGTAACTTATTAACAACTTTTTCAATTTCAGCAACTTTTGAGGCGTCAACACCAATTTTTATTAACAATTCTTCTAAAAACATTATTGTGCCTCACTTTGTTGTTGCTTTTCTGCTAATTTAGTTTCAGCTATTACATTATGCATATCTATAACATCATCCAGAGAATATACTGTTCTGAGATCGTGAAGCGTCGCATATTTATTTACAACAACGCCCCAAACAAACCAGTCTATATCACTGTCTCCGCCACCGTCTCCAAGTTGGCTGTACTTAGCTTGGATGCAATGCCACTTGGTAAAAAAGCCAAAAAATGGAATTTTAATCCTTCGATAATTACTTGATAGTAATGGCTTCTATGATTATTAAAAAACTCACCTGATTCTTGTGGTTTTTGAAACAGTACTTTTTTACCGTTTTCATCTACTGCTGTGACATAATCAAGAATGAATTTTTCAATTTCGGCAAATTGTTCAGAACCAATATTTGATGCTAATTGACCAATATCAAAGCCTGATTTGTTGCCATCCAACGAAAAACAGCCCTTTAAAAGAGCTGTTAATTTTTTGAGGTATTTATTAGCTTTGAAAAAATCAGCCTGTTTGAATGTGTACGTTACATCATCAATAATAAAATCTGTGTTTTGCATTATAAACCACCTTTAATATTAAATTCTGCCTTAGTCGCTTTAAATGTCCATGTTACGCCGTTATGTGCTGTTCCACGCGCATGCGTAGGTGGCGTTGTAAACCAACAACCAGTTAACAAAAATTCATCACCATTACGCAAATCTTTATATGTGATTAATTTTCCTGTTGCTGCCGTCGGATTGTTAATTTGAGAGCTACGCAACTTATTGAGTTTTTCGTTCGTTTCAGTGTGCTGTAATGTTTTAATCGTTACTGTTGCACCACGATTACACGAATGAACAAATACGCCTTTACCGTTGATCCCGTATGTAATATCACCGTCATCGCCGATAGGCGCTATACTGATTGAATCCTGTGCATTCTCATAACCTGTAATTTCAATACCGTCAATTGTTAAAACGGCATCTTCTAAAGAAAATGATTTAGACATGTAAACCTCTATCGATTGAATTGAACAATAATATCGACGCTATGACCTGCGCCAGCGAGTTTTAGAGCGCAATTAATTGGCATCATCTTGCGAGCTTCTCTATCTGCTGTATCTTGCATATCAAACGAGTCAGAATAGAAATAATAGCCATTGATTTGGTCACCATATGATAGCTCACCAAAGTCGCCCAAAGTCCATTTTCCAAGCCCTAAGAAGCCATTATTAATAAACTGTTCGCCAATCACTTTAATTGAGCTGATTAAAATTTGCTGACCTCGGTCGGTTTGTGGAATTTTGGTTGATTGACCTTGTAAAGTATTGAAAGCCTGAACCTGCACTGCGTTAATGAACGCATCTAAGCCTGTCGTTTCATCAATAAACGTACCACCAAGCATAACTCCCTCGGCTAGCATGTTTACACCTGCATAATCAGTATAAAAATTAATACCTAACCGACGGCATTTTGTCGCCTCGTTAACAGTAATTTTATCGTCCGATGTGACGCTGACTTCTTGCTTAAACTTAACTGTTTTAGCCGTATTAATACCAGTCCAAACTGTTGTTAATGCAATACCCATCAATTCGGCTGCAGCATGCATATTGCCTTTGTTGTTGTATTGCACCATTAAACGACCACTATTACGTTTTGCTAGCGTTTTGAGTACGTTAGTATCAACATATTCAATGTTAGCTGGTCGGATTTCTGTGTACGCCATGACTTTTGCATTTTCCACACCTTGAGCCACCACCCAATCGTGAGCCTCAACTAATTCGGCGTCGGTGATCGTATTAGCAAAATAAACGCCGTACCAGTTTTGGTATTGATTTTGTAACTTGTTAAGTGCTTCTGCTGGTGTTTCTTTGGTGTAATTTATAGCGGCTTCACCATTGATTAGAACGCCTTTTCCATCCACTAAGTTGAGCATTTGACCTATATACGATCCATCCGAATTATCATCAAACACGTAGCTGAAATTATCTCCTTTACCTTCTTTATTTGATGTTAAAATAAATCGACTTCCAACCTCATCATAAATAAAGCTCACACCTAACTCTTTGAGTTTATTATTTATAGTATTTGCAACACTACTCATGCTCGAAACACTAGAAAAATCCAGATTTTTAATATCAACCTTATTTTTGCCAAAATAGTAAGAAAAATAACCGTCTTTGATATTTTTAAATTGAATATAACTAACAGATACAGCTGAACCATTGATTTTTGATTTAATCGCTGGTGCCATGTATTTGTTTTGCATATATTTAGCAATAATAGCTGTTTTCGGTTTTGGTCGTGCTGAAAATAACGCAGATGCCGCACGATAAGCATCCGAATTGGTTCCGAATAATGATGCCACGCTGTCAACATCAGATACAACGACATAACGCGTATCTGGATTTGTGAACTCGTCGCACATTTCATTAGTGAAAATAGCAACCACGCTTAAATCGCGTTTTTGCACACCTCTTGGTGATTGTTGTAGCGTAACATCTACAACTTGACTGATTGGTAAACTCATTATTACCCTCTTTGTATGTTGAATTTTACTGTGTTGCCTCGGTTCACTTGAACCTTGACGATAGGATTAATTGAAAACGTAAGATCGACCTGCGCATGCTGTTTTGTCCCATTGGGGATAGTTGTCGGCACACTTTGAATCTGTGAGCATTTGAGATAGCCCATACCTAGATGTTTTAATCTTTGCCAAATGACAGTTAATCGCATTGATTCTGTGAGCTTACACAGCATATCGTAAGCATTTTTACCGTACGCATTGACAGAGATAGTGACCTCGCACAATGTTGATATAATCTCTTCTTCATCAGTACCGTTGAATTTCACCTCGGTACCGATATCTGTCTGATACGCATTTAGCACCGTGATAAATGTATCTTGCTCTGAAATGTCCTGAATATCGTTAGCATCTAGTACTAACGATTCAGGTAACGTCAAGATATCCGCTATCATGCGCCTAATATCCGTCATATCTAGTCGCGAGACAGTCTTAATAGCCATAATTACTCCATATTGAATCTGAGATAATGGGGAATTGCATATTGTGATGGTGAAAAATCATGCTGTTGGTTAATTTAGCCCTAGAAAACACCCTGAAGGTTGGATTAAACCTGTTACCTTCTAGCTAAACTTTCAAATCGTCATTGCTGAAAAATTAGATGATGCATGTCATATTATCCAATCTTGCCAATTTAATTTTATTGGCATTATGATTGATTGAAAATTGAATTGGGTTTGTGGTGTTTCAAATATTTTAGGCAGAAAAAAAACGCTTTAGCGAGTTAAGTTAGAGTAATACAGCAATAAAAATATCGACTCGGGTTGTTACTTTCGCAGTGTCCTGGAAGTCCTCGTCTACTCGGGCTTCCCTTTCACTTTTTTTTACTTCTGTATCTATCTACTTGTTTTTTATAGTTATAAAGCCAAATTATGTATAAAAATTATTACACTCTTCGATTTAGACTACACTAAATTTTTCTATTAATATTTATCTATTAATATCTCTCATTGACTTCTTATCCGAATTACACTTTTCTATAACATTTAGCAAATGCTCGTTATACCTTAGACTATCGCCAAATGTCATTGATTTAGGTGGTAAATTCGGCAGACAATCACTTAATAAGTTGGCTGGTATCGGTCGATTGACGTAAACTTTTCGCTCTGTTGTACAGGCTGTCAGCAATATAAGCAGGAACACGCTCATTAGCACAATAATTATTCTTGAGTTGCTCATTGATTCGCTCCTGACGTTTAATAGATTCGTTTTCTAGTTCACGCTTGCTTTGCTCATTATCTGCTATGATTTGATTGTTTTTAGCAAAATCCTGATTCAACCGTTCGATTTTTCCTAATAGTTCATCATTTGTTTTTTCAATTGCCATTTTATCTCGATACAACTCAACATTAACATAAATCATAAACGCAAAAACAATCGCTATTGTGGTATATAATTTATTCATTTTAGTCCACTTAAGTAAACAGTCTTACCACCCTGCTTAATTGCTGTTAATACTATTTGACGGTTATGCGTTGGACTAAACCCAATATGCACCCATTGATTATGCTCTTGAATGAGTTTATCGAACTGTACACCTGTATCGATTAATCGTTGGCAAATCTCTTTAGGCGTTCCAAATGATGACTTAAAGTCTACCGCTAAGCCTTTTGTGTGCGCACTGGTAGATACGCCACCTACTTTTGAATTCAATGCAGGACAACGGTATCCAGATGTGATAATTATTTGCTTACCTAAAGTTTTTCTAACAAACTCCAACTTGATAGCTGTCAATTGCACATTGGGCATTAAATCAGCAGGCACAGAGTTATCGATTTTTAATCTATTAGCTGTCGTTGAGCGTGTAAACTCTTCTAATGTAAAATGTTCAGTTAATTTCATTAAAATCTTCCCGTTTTATCTTTAAATCTATCAGCAATATTTTTTATCATTTCTGCGCCCAACCAACTAGCGATGCTTATTGCACAATATTTTTCCTCATCTATCCACTGTTTACTTGTAGCTATCCAAGCCATCAGCTGTCCTGCATACAGAGCGACTATTACTTGACAAATAATTACCCGCAAGGTAAATGATTTGCCACTTAAAATATCAAAGGCGATTTTTGCAATAGAGCCGACCGCAGCAGCCATCAGTTGGTATAGCCAATCATAATTGTTAGGATCTCTGAGCGGCATAATTAAATCTTCTGATTAGTTAATGATGTGACAGCGTACTAGCTATTATGTAGTTATGTGTGTGTCTAGCATTGCTGTCGATTTGATGTTGAATGAATTAATCAAAAATTTTGACATAAAAAAACCGACTTTTGTCGGCTTAAAAGTGTTTAGATTTTTACAGGGAAAATAAAAAGCCTCTTAATTGAGGCTTTATGAATGCGCGCTACCGCACTATTTGCATATATTGTTATACGGATATCCGTATAAATCAAGATTTTTTAACTAACCTACTTAAAATCCGCAATTTTTTTCATATTATCTATTCTTAAAGTAGTCTATAACCCTTCCGCGGATGAAAAATTCTGCCTCGGATAGCATCAATGTAATCTTATCTGTCCTACAATTTACTATCTTAGCTATGCTAGAACAAGATTTTTTATGTATATATGCTGATTTAACTAAACTATGTCTTTCCGGACTATCGTTAAACAAATCGGTCATCGCCCTTTCTATTCTCTCAACTTCTTCATCCAGCAAATATTGTCGATTAGCGATCGGTGCGTTATATATAGTCGGGCGGCTTGCATTCGGCAGACCACTAGCGATAATCGAGTTTGACCACATTTTTAATAAAACTTTTGTTTCAATCATATCTTCCCTCTTTTATACATGGTATCTCTGTTCGGTTCATTGTTTTTCTCCACAATTCAATTATTTTAATCCCCGCTGAATATTTCGGTTCATTTACACTTTTCCAATTAGCAATCGTTCTTTCGCTAACCTTAAGATCTGTTGCTAGTCGTGACATCGATATTTTATTTCGTTGTAAATCGCTGATCACGATAAACCAATCAATTTTTTTCATCCTGTACCCTTTACTACAAAATTTTACAAGTTGAACACCTAACTCTTAAAAATTTTAGAAGTGTAGAAGCCTGCCAACCTTTTTATCGAGCATTTGATAACAACTGTTCAAGCAGTGGTTAACTCGTTGTAACACATGCCCTACCCGTTTTTAACATCTGCTTAATGCTAGCTATATGCATCATGCTTTTACTTGATGCTCCCTGCTCGGTTTTACATTCCAGCATTGCAAATGTATTCTCTGGTTTTGGTAGATAATGATTAGCTCGCTCTTGCGTTAATAGTCCTGTAAAAACAGCATGGTTTATAGCGTCAGTACGTTTTTCTTTATCGCTACCTAGCGAAACGAACACTTCAACGGTACGCCCGTACATCATCGATTCATCAACCATTCGCTCATATGCATCAATAAACGTTCGTCTTGCTCCAATTTTGTCGCCATTTCGGTAGACAATCTCAGCTTGTGACCATGCTTTTGCTATTTCATTAGTCCAAACAACCGTATTGGTTTCATCGCTAGCAAGTATTGCAATCGACCATGCTTCATCTGGTGATAAATGATTACTTGAACCGCCCATTAGCTTGATTAAATCCGCAGGTTTCGGCATAAACTGGCTTTTACGCACCCAAGCATTAGCGGCAGCCTTTAATGATTGAATCGGATATTGCCCAATTGTTGACCAGTAAATATTGACCTTGACAGTGCTT
The DNA here is from genome assembly GCF_900103085.1 of Gilliamella mensalis. Lineage (GTDB taxonomy): Bacteria > Pseudomonadota > Gammaproteobacteria > Enterobacterales > Orbaceae > Gilliamella > Gilliamella mensalis. Next base: position 195,593 of record NZ_FMWR01000014.1, read on the forward strand.
GCTTGTTGTCCGTAAACTTCAAGCAACCCACCAATAACCGCTAAAAATTCATCTGTAATCTTTGCCACTGCTAGCTCCTCATACTCTCTAAAACTGCCCTATTCCGTTCAGCAAGGGTCATGACTTTAGATGGTATGCCATTAGATGCTTGTTGCTGATTGTTCAAATATCTATACTCAAATGTTTGCCAACCTCGGCTTAAAGTCATTTCAATAAGCTCGTTAGCGTTATACCCATCTTGTATAGCTTTGTTTAATTCACGAATTAGATAATTAATAGCACCCTGCATTACAGGTTTCTTTATCGATTTTCTAAATTTAATAAAATCGTCAATAAGATTTTTTTCTAACACGTCATCAAGCCCAGAAAAATCGAATCCGTTAATAACTAGGTTATTGACTGGTTCTTTGACTGGTTCTTTGACTGGTTCAATAATCTGACTGGTTATGGGTGCAGCATTTGCACCCTCAATTGGTGCAGGAGATTCACCACTAGGTGTAGCATTTGCACCACTAATGGAATTATTTGCACCATAGAGTGCAGCATTTGCACCGCTAAAATTTAAGTAATAAATATTAGATTTATTGAGTCCGTTTTCGGATTTTCTGCTTTCAATTTTTAAATATCCATTAGAGGCTAACCATGAAATGTGATTTTGCACGGAGCGCTCAGAAATTTCGCACTGTTCAGCGATATAAGCAATTGATGGAAAACATTCACCTTTGTCGTTAGCGTTATCAGCCAACTTAATTAAAACCAGTTTTCTAAGTGGATTGCCAACTTTCATTTTCATGGCTTCAACCATTAATAACATGCTCATTGTGCAACCCTTTTCAGCGTATAGTAATAACAAATTTTTTTAGTCTTCTCATTGATTTTATGATACTTATCTTTCATATAGCCATATTTAGACAGCTTACTGTTTTCTCTCAATCTTGCACTAATCGCTGGTGTAGTATCAAACTGGTTAAAACGTTTTTTAATCTCGCGTTGAATATCGTCTAGTGTTCGGTATTTACCGTCACTACAAACCGCGATAACGCGCTCTTGTTGCGATTTTGGCATTGATAGATTTTCATTGTTTAATTTACTCATGCGTGCCTCGAAGTAGCTTTATTTCCGTAATACAGCCATTCAACAGAACAGTTCAAAGCTTTAGCTATCTCTACGATACTCCTTGGTTTTTCTATATTCCCAGATTCTAAATCGCTAATTGATTGTTGTTTCATACCGACTAAATTAGCTAAAAAAGATTGACTTATATTTTGCTCAATTCTTTTTTGTTTAACTCGTTCTCCAATTGTCATATTTAACCTTAATAAATCTTAACAGTTATAACTGTATTAAATAACAGTTTGTACTGTTTGTCAATTACAGATTTATCTGTATTATTTCGTCTAACATATAAGGGAGACTTTTAAACATGAGCAATCTTGGTCAACGAATCAGAGCAAGACGAGAAGAATTAAATTTAACGCAGGAACAAGTAGCGTCACAAGTTGGGATCAAGCAACAATCTTATCAAGCAATTGAAAGTGGAGAAGTAAAGAAACCTCGCTATTTATATGAAATATCTATTGCTCTTAAATGCGATATGGCATGGCTCTTAAGCGGAAAAGAGAAAGAAGTAAAAAATATAGAACCCGTAAATCTAAAGGCTTGCCAAGTTCCGTTAATTAGTTTTGTTCAAGCAGGAGTATGGACAGAATCATGCGAATTAAGAGATTCAACAGGATTTGAATACATTATGACATCATTGGAATTATCAGATAAAGCGTTTGCACTAAAAATAAAAGGCGACTCCATGGAGCCTGAGTTTAAAGAGGGAGATGTTGTTATTATTGATCCTGAGATTAAACCAATACCGGGGGAATTTGTTGTTGCGATGAATGGCGAATCAGAAGCAACTTTCAAGAAATATCGTGAGTTAGGATATGATGAACATGAAAGAATGCAATTTGAGCTTATTCCGTTAAATCCTGACTATACAACAATGAGCACATTAACCCAGCAAATAAGAATAGTTGGCACAATGGTTGAACATAGAATATTTAGGAGGAAAAGATAATAATAAATCATTAGGGTTATAAGAGCAGTCAAGTATTTTAGCGTTTTTATTAATATAAGAAAGATAATTTAAATAATATAAGGTAATAAAGATGAATAATTTTAAAAACAAGCTAGATAATCACTCGGAGCATGTAAAAAAGGTTGGGAGTCACTGCGCTACAGAAGAAACAACCAAACAAGCGTTAATATTACCACTACTTGATATATTAGGTTTTACACCTTACGATCCAACTAAAGTAAAAGCAGAATTTAAAGCAGATTTTCCGGGAGAAAAAGCTAATGAACGTGTTGATTACGCTCTTTTCTGCCAGGATGTACCTGTAATGTTTATAGAAGCAAAATCATGGAATGAAGAATTAACAAATCACTGCCCTCAACTTTCTAGATATTTTAATGCAACACCAGAAGTAGCTGTTGCAGCAATAACCAACGGGAGAGAATGGAGATTTTTTACTGATTTAGAGCAAAAAAACATTATGGACTCAAGCCCTTTTTTAAAAATTAAGATTGAAGAATTACAAGATAATGATTATGAACAACTTTATCAATTTAGATACGATCAATTCAAACCAGAAGCTTTGAGAACATTAGCAGAAGAAAGTATTTATTTTTCATTATTTACTAAAACAATAACTTCCACTTTACGGGAGTCTCCCGTTGACTTCGTTAAATATGTAGCAAATAAGTCAAATATATCAAGACAATTAAACCAAAAATTCCTTGATAGCATTACTCCCATTGTAAAAAATGCTATTGAAAGAGCTGTAAGTAATATGGTCGTACTTGGTTTAACAGGAAAAAAAGAAGTATCAGATGATTTATCAAATGGCAACAAAGAAGAAATTACAATAAATGACGAAAAAGCCGATATTATAGACCCTGAAAATAATAAAATTATTACTACCTATTCTGAAAGAGTTTTGTTTGATCATATACATTCAATAACAAATGATGATGAATTAACCTATAAAGATACTGAATCATATTTTAATGTGCTTTATCAAAACAAATCTAATAGATGGATAGTACGATATTACGATAATAGACAACGCCCATCAATTCAATTGCCAATCGAACTAAGCGATAAGATCAAAGATGAAGTTAAAAGGGCTGGATTAGAAATTGGAGCAGGAGATCAAATTATTATTGATAAACCAGAAAATGTATTAAGAATATCCGGAATAATTCTGGACGCATATGAATACACAAAAAATGATGAAAATTTCAAAAGAAAATAACTATTTGTTTATATTATTTTTTAAAGCCCTTTCTATCGGGCTTTTTTACACCTCTACCTCTATACTTTAAACCCACTTTTATTGATAAAAAATAGTCAATCAGTTCGATTACAGTTAACAATACAGTTAAAACTGTTTATTTTTAACATTTTTAACTGTATTATTATCAATCCAAAATAAATCAACTTAAAAAAACAATCAAGCAATACCACGAGTTACTTAATTAGTTAAGCGAAATTCAGGTAGCTATCGGAAGCATATGAAAGTACAGCGGTTTTGATAGCAATTACAGTAATACGGCATCGGGAGTGCGACTTAATCACTCCTAGCCTTGAGAGAGATCAACTAGCAATCAAGTTTTTTAGTAAAGAGAGGGCTATTTAAGTTCAAATCAAAGCATATTTATAAAGTACGCTTGAGTTTGAAATATAAGTAGAATGGAAATAATTATGAATTTAATTAATGCTGATGTGAATTCAATTGCTGAACGCAAAAATGATGCAATGTTAAACTGCCATTTAAGTAAATTAGATTATCAAGATGCAAGAGAAACAAGCATAAAAATACTTTCTGAAGAGCTATATGACCAGCTCAGCGATGATGATTATCTAGAAATCGAGGACAAAATAAGAATAGCATTTGGCTGGAACGACATTAATCCTGATTCAGTTCAAGCCGCCTTAATGGCTATATGTTATGTAGAAGCAGAGTATCGTTTTAACGAAAAAAATAAACGATCATTTTATTAATCTAACGAATTCTGATAGCTCGGAAAAGTAATTAAATGACAACCTACATCATTTGTACCAGATTTAATGTTGCAAAAAAAACTATTTTTGTGGAACCAGATCGAGTCCTATTTTGAGGACAGAGGCATTTATTGGAATGATTTATATTTAATCTAAAACACAATTAAATTTTTAAAGAAAGTCTATATATAAAACAGAAAAAACACAAATAAAGCAGTGGACAAAAAGATTATCCGATACTATTAATTTAGCCAAAAACCAATTTCCGCCCGCCCCTGCCAATTCTCTTGCGCTACACAACACATCTAAAGACAAACTAATCCAAAAAATATTTAACTCATATTAGTTAGATGCAAAACAAAAAGACGAAAAAACTAGGTAGAAAAATCAATTGCACATTTCACGATATCAAAGCTAAAGCTATTTCGGACTACGACGGAGCAACTAAAGATAAACAGTTATTTAGTGGTCATAAGACCGAGGCTAAAGTTAATACATACGACCGAAAAGTCAAAGTTACACCGACGTTAAACCCACCCAAAAAGAAGATTTATTCTAACTGTATATTCTAAGTATTGATGATTTTAAAATGACAAGGTTTTATCTTATTGATGATAAATGGAGGCGCGTCCCGGAGTCGAACCGAGGTAGACGGATTTGCAATCCGCAGCATGGCCACTCTGCCAACGCGCCTTGGTGGTCTATCTGAATAGGTTGTGAATATTAGCATTGGCTTGATTAGCCGTCAAGATCAAATAGATTATAATTACAGCAATTACTTCATTTTTATTTAAATATTGAAAATCAATTTTTTAGATATTTAATACACATAAGTAAAAAGTATGCAAATTAACCATTGTTAGTACAAAACTAACGTAGAAAATTATGTAACTAGTTTTAGTGATTATTTTCAATTTGTCTCATATCCTTTAGCACCACGTCAGATCTGTTAGATTAAATTTGCGCTAATACACATTGACCTATTGAGTTTCGCCCAACTTTTCATAAAATCTCTACACGATATGCTCACCTATTTGAACAACAATAAATTAATCAACAAGCTAGAATGATATGAAGTTCCACATACTCAGATCATAATTTAGTAGTGGTAAAATTTACAATCCACAATTAATATATAACTACATTTTTCATTCATGCTATTAGCAAATTAGCTAATCATTAAGGTATAAGCAAATCAACATTAGACCGATGGATAAAACGCATGTATTGTTTATCAACAATCCAAACCTATAAAATACACTTATATAAAAAGACATTTACTCAATTTTCCAGTTAGTAAGGCTTGCGCATTATTACCGATAAAAACGTTTAGATGCACACTAAGCTGCTTGGAACAATTAAAAACTTACTTAATCACAAAAAAGGCAGCTATATTAAAGCTGCCTTATAATAATCAATAAAACCTAAAAATTAATTTCAGTACCGACAAAATAGCGTCTACCTTCTAAGGTTTTACCAAAATCTTCGTTACTAACATCTTTATCAAATAAGTTATAAACACCGACATAAACTTTAGCTTGTTTATGTAATTGGTAAGATGCACCGATGTCCCAGAAAGTATAGCCAGGATATTCAACTTTTGTGCCATTACGGTTGTTTGATGACTCCACACCATAATAGGCTATTTTAGCCCACAAATCCCATTGCTGTGTGGCATACCAATCTAGTTGAGTATTGAATTTTTGTTTCGGTGTACGATTTAAAGATCGTCCTTTATATTGACCACTTTTTTGTTCTGTTTTTGTCCAAGCATAATTAGAGCTTAATAAAAAATCAGAAAATAAAGGCGTTTTAAATGAAAACTCAAGACCTTTAAGATCAGCTTTACCCACATTTTCTCGACCTTGTATAAAATCAAATTTTCTACTATAACCGTTCAATAAACATTTGCTACCACTTTTACGATCACAAATATAATAGGATTGAATTTTATCTTTATATTTTGTGTAAAATGCGGTCGCCGAAGCATCGATACCATAATCATTGGTATAGCCTATACCAATTTCAAAATTATTTGATTTTTCTGGTTTTAAATTTGGATTTCCAATGATTACACCATCTGAATATCCACCCCCAGTTACTTGCCCCCAATCAGTTACAACGTAACGCAATTGTGGTGTAGCATAACCTGTTGAATAACCACCTTTTAAGGTAAAGTTATCATCAATATTCCAAACACTGTAAACCCTAGGATTCCAATTGCTACCATAATTTTCGTCTTTGTTATAACGCAATCCTAACGTTAAACTCCAATTTTCTAAAATTCGTAGTTCATCTTCACCAAATAGCGCATAATTCCAACGATCTATTTTTGACAATGTTGTTTTTAACTGATTGCCTTTGTCATGTAGCTCTTGATAATTATATTTTCCGCCTAAAGTCAGCATATTAATACTAAAAGGAATAGTAACACGTGTATCTACATCTGTATTTCGAATTTTCATCTGTCTTTTAGGGTTATTATTACCTTCATAAGCGACAAATGAAGTGGTAGATACATCACCAAACAAACCATTATGTGTTAGTGCAAATGTATTTCGTCTATTATCTCTATTAAAATCACTTCTAGATTTATCTCTTGTTTTACCTGCCGTTGCGTTACTATTTTGTAAAGATCGTCCAAAATCCAAATCAAATGTTTGTGTTTCAGTAGCATTTAAAGATAATTTACCATTTAAACTACGTAATTTTTGCCCAGCATGACCACTAAGAAATTCATCTTCGTGACGCTTTGAATACTGTCCGTACAGTTGAATACCTAAAATATCATCAATAATCGGTCCTATCGTTGAAAAGCTACCAGTGTAGGTATCTTTTTCTTTTGAACGATAAGGAATAACCGACTCTAGACGCAAACCACTTTGCCATTTATTTGATACTTTTTTAGTAATAATATTAATAACACCTCCCATTGCATCAGAACCATACAATGACGACATAGGACCACGTACAACCTCAATACGTTCAATTGCTGTTAATGGCGGTAACCAACCTTGCTCAAATCCTGAATTATCACTGTTCGGTCTGGTTTCACGAGTGCTAATTTTTTTACCATCAACTAATATTAAGGTATATTTAGCATCCATCCCGCGAATACTAATATCAGTAGAATCCCCCCCACCGGTGATATTTACACCTGGGATATCTTTTAGCGCGTCAGTAACATCGCGATAAGGTTTATTTTCGATCTCTTTAGGTGTAATAACCGAAATGGTTGCTGGCGCTTCTTTTACTTGTTGAGAAAACCCCGATGCAGTAACAACCATGGTGTCAGTATCTGAATTGCTAACCGCCATAGCAGCACTTGATAATGACAACAAAATACTAGTATTAATGACATGTTTTGCCAATTTAATCTTCTTTTTTGCGTTCATTTATTATAATCCCATTATTTATAATGATATTTACAGTTTTATTCATCCTAGGCACACTACACCATATGAGAATGATTATCAATATCTTTATAAAAAATTATTTAGATCTAGACAATTTACTTTTATTAAATAATAATTATTATCATTTACAATGATGAGAGAAAATTGATATGAACAAGAAAAAAAAGTTACTTTTGAGTAGTATTGCTGTGATAGTGTTAGGTTTAACCGGCTGCCAATCATCGACAACAATGAATGTCACTACTGATAATCAAACAGTGGTCGTTCCTAAAGCACCTAAAAAAGTGGTAGTAATGAACTATGGCGCATTAGATACGTTAGATGCGTTAGGTAAAGGTTCAATAGTTGCAGCCACCCCACGGTCAGTTATCCCATCTTACTTGCAACAATATAATAACTCCTCGATTACCGATACAGGCAATATGAAAGAACCCAATATTGAAACTATCAAGCAGGTTAAGCCAGATTTGATTGTTATTGATGGACGTCAGGCAAGTAAAGCCGAAGATTTATCTAAAATTGCCCCGGTTATTAATTTAAGTGTTGATGCCAAAAATTACGTTGAATCAACCAAAGATCATATCCAAGTGCTAGCAAAAATTACGGGAACAGAAAGCAAAGCGGATAGTATCATCCAATCATTAGATAAAAAAATTCAAAGCACACAAGCCTTAGCTCAAGCCAGTGCTAAAAAGGCTATTGTTGCTATTCATAATGATGGAAAAATGATTCTTATCAATTTAAGCTCAAGTGCAGCACTGATTCATGACGTACTAAATGTTAAACGAGCGGTACCACTCACCGTTATGCCTGCGAATAACGCAATAGGCAAGCCAAAACCAACTTTTGTTGATGATAATTATATTAAATCGGTAAAACCTGATATTGTTTTTGTGGTTGATCGTAGTAAAGCAATCGGCAAACAAGGTATGGCTGAACACTATTTTTCTCAGCAAGTACTAAACAAAAGTAAAACACATGTGGTTTATTTAACGCCAGATCTATGGTATTTGTCTGGTGGAGGTGCTGAAAGCATAAATCGTCAAATTGACGAAGTCATTAATGCATTAAAATAATAGTGTTTAATTAGCAAGTTTAACTTCCTATTCTTTAAAAGCCTTTATTGGCAATAAAGGCTTTATTTTTTATTAGATAGATAGTGAAATAATATCCAACAAATAATCCTTTTTATCCAAGTAAACTGGCTACTTTCCGTCGCTATTGCCATAGCTAATAAATAAGCCAAAGCATTGTTAATATAAATTTCAAATTTGAAAATCGGTGTATCAACTATAATAAAATGTGATAAAATGCCGACCTCATTTTAATTTGCAAATGATAATTAACAAATATAGTTTATTAATTCTCAAACAATACCTCTTTAAATATAAAACACTATTATAAATACTATGAATATCTCACCCCCTACCATTGGATTTGTAAGCCTTGGCTGTCCTAAAAACTTAGTTGACTCTGAGCGAATTTTAACCGAACTACGTACACAAGGTTATCAAGTCGTACCTAGCTATGACAATGCAGATCTGGTCATTGTTAACACTTGTGGATTTATTGACAGTGCAGTACAAGAATCGCTTGAAGCAATCGGCGAAGCACTAAACGAAAATGGAAAAGTCATTGTAACTGGATGCCTTGGTGCCAAAGAAGATCAAATTCGAACCGTACATCCAAAAGTTCTTGAAATATCTGGCCCACATAGCTATGAAGCGGTTTTAAGTCATGTGAATAAATATGCCCCTAAACCCGAGTACAACCCTTTTACCAGTTTAATCCCGAGTCAAGGCGTTAAATTAACGCCAAAACATTACGCTTATCTTAAAATTTCTGAAGGCTGCAATCACCGCTGCACATTCTGTATTATTCCATCTTTGCGTGGAGATATGGTTAGCCGACCAATTGGAAATGTCTTGGATGAAGCAAAACGTTTAGCAGATAGTGGCGTTAAAGAGTTATTGGTCATTGCCCAAGATACTTCAGCTTACGGTATCGACATCAAAAATCGCACCAATTTCTGGAATGGAATGCCATTAAAAACTGATATTCAAACCCTGTGTGAACAACTATCAAATTTAGGAATTTGGGTCAGATTGCATTATATGTATCCTTACCCAAGTGTTGATAATCTAATTCCATTAATGGCGGATGGTAAAATTTTGCCTTATTTAGATGTGCCATTACAACACGCAAGCCCAACTATTTTAAAATCAATGAAACGCCCCGGATCGATTGAAAGAACCTTAGAACGTATTCACAAGTGGCGCGAAATCTGCCCAAATATTACATTACGTTCAACGTTTATAGTTGGATATCCAGGCGAAACCGATCAGGATTTTGAACTACTACTTGATTTTTTGTCACAAGCACAATTAGATCGAGTTGGCTGTTTCCCATACAGCCCAGTAGAAGGTGCTGTTGCGAATGAACTGGCAAACCAAATTCCAGAAACAATCAAACAAGAACGTTTTGATCGTTTTATGCAATTACAGCAAAAAATATCAACGAAAAAATTACATACCAAAATAGGCAAAACACTAGCTGTTATTATTGACGAAGTTGATGAACAAGGCGCAATAGGTCGCAGCATGGCTGATGCCCCTGAAATCGACGGCGTTGTTTATTTAAACGAAGAAAACCAAGTTAATGTTGGTGATATTGTTCAAGTTAACATTGAACATTCTGACGAATACGACTTATGGGGAACGGTTAAACGTTAATAAAAACCATGAAACAACATTATAAACACGAAATAAAAAATCTCACTAAATTAGCGGTTCCTGTACTCGTTGCTCAAGTATCACAAACAGCAATCACATTTGTCGACACCATTATGGCTGGGAATTATAGCAAAACAGCCCTATCTGGTGTGGCTATTGCAGTGTCAATTTGGTTACCCACAATTTTATTTGGACAAGGTTTATTAACGGTGTTAACGCCAATTATTTCAAATTTAAATGGCGCAGCCAAACGTGACCAAGTTGCAAATCATACCCGTCAAGGTATAGTAATAGCACTAATCTTATCAATATTAATGATGTTATTTCTATACCATTCCGACAAGGTCATTAACTTAAGAAGCTCAGCCGATCACCCAATCGATCCAGAAATGGTTGATGTTGCCGTCTCATTTTTACGCGCCATAATGTGGGGTGTACCTGCATTCTTATTTTTTTTGGTCTACCGAAATCAATGTGAAGGACTATCAAACACAAAGCCAGCAATGGTGATCATATTCATTGCTCTCCTTGCCAACATTCCAATTAACTATGTTTTAATCTATGGAAAATTAGGCTTACCTGCTTTTGGTGGTGCTGGCTGCGGTATTACAGCGGCAATCATATTTTGGCTTATGTTTATATTAATACGCTTATATACACTCACTAGCGTAAACCAACGAGACATTCGTCAAACACCAATCAAAAAGCTGATTGACTTTACCATAATCAAGAGAATTGTTGTGCTTGGTACTCCTCTTGCGCTGGCTTACTTTTTTGAAATGAGCTTATTTGCTGTGATTGCATTATTAATTGCCCCATTAGGTCAAATAACCGTTGCTGCACATCAAATTATATTTACCATCAGTAGTTTAACCTTCGCTATTCCATTATCTCTTGGTGTTGCAACCAGTATTCGTGTTGGTTATTTACTGGGTAATAAAAAACCTGCATTAGCCAAACAAACCGCCTATATTAGTTTAGCTATATCGCTTGCCATGGCAATAATTGTTGCGTTAATTTTAGTTATTTTTAAAGCACCGATTGTCGCTCTATTCACCAAAGAAACAGCCGTCATGGCTATCTGTATGCAGCTCATTATATTATTAGCTATTTATCAAGCATCAGATTATTTACAAGTAGTAGCAAGTAACGTACTACGAGGTTACAAAGATACCCAAAGCATCTTTTTTATCACCCTACTTTCTTATTGGGTAGTTGGACTGCCCGTTGGCTATGTTTTAGGATTAACCAACCTAATCATTGAACCAATTGGCGCAGCTGGTTTTTGGATAGGTATCATATCAGGACTTGCTGTTGCGGCATTACTATTAATAGCTAGGATGATCTACATCCAAAAACAACCCGTTGATGTTATTTTAGAACGAGCATCAAAATAAAATTACCTATATAAGAATTTAATAATATAGAAAGGATTAACTACATTTTTATAATAACTAATTATTGATTTTTCAATAATTAAAAAAATGAGTTAATTCTTTAATAATTATCGACAAGTAGCCATTTTTGGCTATAATTTAGGCATGAGTCCAAAATAGCAAACCAGCCGATAAAAGAAACCTTTTCACTTTCTCCTTGTCGATATCAATCCCTAAATTAGGTTTGTCACTAATATCAGTATCATCTTGAGCAATAATACTTCTATTAAATGATCATTTATTAATATTCGAATTAAATAATATTGCTTAATATTTTGAATAAAAATATAATTTCTGCAAACTAAAATTGATATAATAAATACTGTTATTGTAATGATAAAAAAAGAAAATCTATTTTCGCACAGCACGTGTATTTGTCTTTCTATTTTGCTTATTTATCTATTAGGTTTCGAGCAAAAATTGGATCGTATATGTCTAACTTACTTTTCCCTTATCTTTTTAGGGCGATTTACTTTTTTCCGAATCTTTTTTGGCATATGGTTTGTCATAGCGGCACTCTATCTACCTGTGGGATTTTATTATGGTCCACCTAACGTTGCGGTGATTAGTGCTATCACTGAAACAGATATTGATGAAATGACAGAGTTTTGTTCACAACTGCCTAGTTATTTCTATTTTGTTCCACTAATCTTAATATTATTTTTTATTATCTTATTTAAAAAATTTTCGTTTCCAAAAACTACCAATCGCTATTTAATTATTTTTGTATTAGGATTATGTTGTTATAAACCAATAAAAATAATTGCCCAGTATCGCCCAAACACTTTCAGTTCAATAACTTACTCTTTTTTAAAAAATATTAAATATCCAATTTTAGAGTTTAGCCTGGCATTTTATGAAAGTACAAAAATATATTTAACCGAAAAGCAGCTGCAACTTAAACAAATTGAGCAAACAAATAGCATTCCAATTGTATCGGTTAATCCAAAGCATAAAACCTACATTATTATCATTGGTGAAAGCGTTCGAAAAGACTATATGAGTGCGTATGGTTTTAAATATGATAATACACCGTTTGCCCGTAACCATGCTAGTGTTATTTGGGATGGATTAATCACACCTGCCCCAAATACTCAATCATCAATTCCACACCTCATTAGCCAATCCATCTTTTCTGAGGAAAAAAAAGTAAATGCCCAACTAAATAATAATATTGTTAGCATTGCTAATGATGCTGGGTTTGAAACTTATTGGCTTTCAAATCAAGGTAAATTAGGTGCAATTGAAATTACCGTACCTCGTATTGCTGCTTATGCAAAGCATTCTTTTTATACCAAAAAAGGCGAATATAACGGCAAATCATCAAGAGGAAAACATGACACCTTATTATTACCTGAATTAGACAATATTGTATCGACAGAAGATAATAAACCAAAACTTATTGTTATGCATCTGATCGGCTCACACTCTAACTTTTGTAGGCGATTAGAATTTAAAGTACAGTTTGATCTAAATAATAAAAACATCTCTTGTTATGTCAGTAGCATTAAAGAAACAGATGATCTTATTGCACAAACCATCAATATATTAAAAAAACATAATCAAGATTATTCTGTTGTTTATTTTGCCGATCATGGCCTTGCACATGCAGATCAATATAATGATTTAAGACACAATCCAAACTATCAAGATAGCTATCGAGTTCCATTTATCTTTTTTGATTCAGATAAATCCTCCCAACAAAAAATTAATAAACAAATATCGGGATTCCAACTAGTTTATTTGTTAAGCAACTGGATGGGGGTTAAATTAGATGTAAAACATGATTATATGCAAAATGAGCTTTCTGAGATACCCGAACAACAGAATATCAAAGTTAAAGATTGGGATAACAATAAATTATATCAATTTAATAAATTAAAAAACGACCCAAATCCTTTTAATTAATAGTCATTATTTAAATAATAAAAAACGCCATCAATATTTCACTGATGGCGTTTTTTAGTATAATAAATTAACTATTTCAATAAACTATTTGCTTGCGCAAGTACATTTTCAACAGTAAAGCCAAACTCTTTAAACAGTTGATCCGCTGGACCTGATTCACCAAAGCTTGTCATGCCAATTACTTTACCATTAAGGCCAACATATTTATACCAATAATCGCTAATACCCGCTTCAATAGCAAGGCGGGCTGTGACTGACGATGGCAATACTGACTCTTTATAAGCCTGATCTTGTTTATCAAACACATCAGTTGATGGCATTGATACCACCCGCACTTTTTTACCTGCTTGTGTCAATTGTTGATAAGCTTCAACGGCAAGTTCAACTTCTGAACCCGTCGCAATAATAATTAAATCTGGTGTACCTATGCAATCATTTAAGATATAACCACCGCGATATACATCAGCTAATTGATGAGCAGTGCGATCTTGTTGTTTAAGATTTTGTCGTGAAAAAATCAGCGCTGTTGGACCGTCTTTACGTTCTATTGCATATTGCCACGCAATAGCTGACTCGACTTGATCGCATGGTCGCCAAGTACTCACATTAGGCGTCATACGTAAGCTTGCCATTTGCTCAACAGGTTGATGCGTTGGTCCATCTTCACCCAAGCCAATTGAATCATGAGTATAGACAAATAAAGCTCGAATCTTCATTAATGCCGCCATTCGAATGGCATTACGTGCATATTCCATAAACATTAAGAATGTTGCACCATAAGGAATAAATCCACCATGTAATGCAATACCATTCATAATAGCAGACATACCAAATTCACGCACACCATAATGGATATAATTACCATCCGCATTAGCTAAGATCTCTTTAGAGCCTGACCACATGGTTAAATTACTTGGTGCTAAATCAGCCGAACCACCTAAAAACTCAGGTAAAGCAGGGGCAAACGCTTCAATAGCATTTTGTGATGCTTTACGGGTAGCAATTGTTGCTGGATTTGCTTGGAGTTTATTCACCATATCGTTAGCAATTTGTGACCAATTTACCGGCAAATCACCATTAACACGACGCTTAAATTCTTTGGCTAATTCAGGATAAACCTTAGCATAAGCATCAAAACGAATATTCCATTCATCTTCGATCTGCTTACCTTTAGCTTTAGCATCCCAAGCATCATAATAGTCTTTAGGAATTTCAAAAGCAGGATAATTCCAACCAAGTGCCTTACGTGTTGCTTCAATTTCGGCATCACCTAATGGTGCACCATGGCTTTCATGGCTACCGGCTTTATTTGGCGAACCAAAACCAATCACTGTTTTACACATTAATAATGATGGTTTATCGGTTACTGCCTGCGCTTGCTCGATGGCTTCTTTTAACGCTTTAGCATCATGACCATCAATACTACGGATAACATGCCAGCCGTAAGCTTCAAAACGTTTTGCAGTATCATCAGTAAACCAACCTTCAACTTCACCATCGATTGAAATACCATTATCATCATAAAACGCAATAAGTTTACCTAATTTAAGAGTACCTGCTAACGAACATACTTCGTGCGAAATACCTTCCATCATACAACCATCACCCATAAACACATAAGTATGGTGATCAACAATAGTATGATTAGGCTTATTAAATTGTGCAGCTAAGGTTCTTTCGGCAATAGCCATACCTACGGCATTAGCAATACCTTGACCTAGAGGTCCGGTTGTTGTTTCAACACCCGGTACATAACCATATTCAGGGTGTCCTGCAGTTTTTGAATGCAACTGACGAAAGTTTTTTAGATCATCAATGGTCACGTCATAACCGGTTAAATGTAATAGACTATAGATCAACATAGAAGCATGACCATTTGATAAAATAAAACGGTCGCGATCAGCCCATTTTGGGTTGTTTGGATTATGTTTTAAAAAGCCACGCCAAAGCACTTCAGCCATATCTGCCATACCCATCGGCGCACCAGGATGCCCTGATTTTGCTTTCTGTACGCCATCCATGCCCAATGCCCTTATCGCATTCGCCAGTTCGCGGTGAGATAGTGTGGTTGCATTCATATTATAATCTCCAAAAAAATTTTTTGAGTGAAAATTTGTTAATGCCTGCAAGGTGGATATCACTTGCAAAATAATTAGTTAAATTAACAAAAATTAGTATAAAAATGGGGAGCTAACTCCCCTATCATGTGTAATATGATTATAGCAGTGCGCCAATCATATCCTCTAATTTTCCTTGATCAACGGCAAATGCGCGAATGCCTTCGGCTAATTTTTCAACTGCCATGGCATCACTATTATGTTGCCACCTAAATTCAGCTTCGGTCATTGGTGCAGGGCGCTCAACCAAAGATTGATTTGGATTAAGTTTTTGCACAACAGACGCATTTGATTGTTGCATTTCGGCAAGTAAATTAGGTGAAATTGTTAACCTATCACAACCAGCTAATGCCAAAATCTGATCGACTTTACGGAAGCTTGCGCCCATCACAACTGTTTTATAACCATGTTGTTTATAATAATTAAAAATATTACGCACAGAAACAACGCCCGGATCTTCATCAGCCACATAAGGATCGATTGGTTTTTTAGCTTGATACCAATCATAAATACGCCCTACAAATGGCGAAATTAAAAAGGCATTGACTTCAGCACACGCACGCGCTTGTGCGAACGAAAATAGTAACGTCAAATTACAGTTAATACCTTCTTTTTCAAGTACTTCTGCTGCTTTAATACCTTCCCACGTTGATGCAATCTTAATTAAAATACGAGACTTATCAATGCCTTTTTCTTGATAAAGTGCAATGATTTTACGCGCTTTTTCAATACAACCTTGTTTATCGAAAGATAAACGCGCATCCACTTCGGTCGAAATTCGTCCTGGAACGGTTTTTAAAATCTCAGCACCAATATTCACCGCAACTTGATCACACGCATTAACTAACTGCTGTTCTTTACTGCCACCTAATTTTTTAGCGGTTTGCACTGCAGAATCAATTAAATTGCGATATTGAGGAAGTTGTGCTGCTTTCAAAACAAGAGAGGGATTCGTTGTTGCATCTTCGGGGGAAAACTGCTTAATCGAATCGATATCACCCGTATCAGCTACCACCACAGTTAATTTTTTAAATTCATCTAATTGACTCATACTTTTTATCCTCATACAGCGTGTTATTATAATGTAAAGTATAATAACATTTATTCCATAATAAAACGACTTTGTCATTGGATGATGATTCATCTTGGTTGTGTTCAAAAAAAACACAGTAAAATGCAAACAAAAAAGGCGGAATCAGGCTTTACCGTAACATTATCACTCATTAATATTAGTTATGTTTACTATTTTTAGCGTACAAATAAATTCAATTATGTGAATTAAATCACAAAATCAAATTAGGATTAATTTGCATTAATCGATCTTTAGATCGACAAAATGCTTAACAAAAAAATTTGCAGATTTAAAAATTCGCTAAATTATAATTTAATTGCTTAAGCCCAAACATATTCAAGTTGACTGGTTAAACCACAACTTGTACAAGAACGGCAGTGATTAGCTTGGCAAGGCAATGGCTGATCTTGCGCTATCAATTTTATCACGCCTTTTTTGATCCAAAAACGTAACATCTGCTCAGTTGCGCTTTCGGGTAAGTGAAAGTGTCTGGCAATATCTTGCAATGGTGCACGACCTTTTAATTGTACATAATCACGAATTGATGTTATTAACATAGCCATAACCAAAGTTGCAGGGCAACCCCTGCATACTTTTCCTCTATTTATATTTTACAAATTAGCCAGCCATTTATTTACTGACAGCATGATGATTTTTTACAATGGGATATATTTGGCGCTGCTGGTTGATTAAAAGGCAAATATTGCCCAAAAATACGCATAAACAGTACCATTACCACAATAAATGCACTGCACCCCATTAGCCACCAAACGGCGACAGGCGAATGCCCAAGTAACGTACATTGATAATAAATAGTTGCCGTAAGCCACGCAACGGTAAAAGTCCAAATTGCCACAAATACCATCCACTTAAAACCAGCTTCGCGATAAACTGCGCCCAACGCTGCAGCACAAGGAGTATAAAGTAAAATAAAAATTAAATAACTCATCGCAGCTGAAGAGGTACCAAACCCATTTTTAATTTGTGAAATTGTTGTCGAATCCACCGCTAAATCAACCTGTAGTGAATCCATATCTTGTGAAGCAGTGTTAAATCCTAACGGATCTAAAACTGCATTCGACAAACTCGCCAAATTTTTCGGAATGGTTGCTAGCGCCTCTAAAATTCCTTGCGATAAACTAAATGGCTCGGCTTGCTCGTTATCATCATCGATAGCATAAAGCGAATTGAGTGTTGCAATTACCGATTCTTTAGCAAAAATACCAGTAAAAATGCCTACTGTTGCTGGCCAGTTATCATGGTTAATTCCCATCGGTGCAAATGCAGGCGTGATTTTTTGGCTAACAACAGAAAGCATAGAGTTTTGCGAACTTTCTTGCCTAAACGAACCATCGCTTCCCCATGAATTAAGCACACTTAACACTGTTACCATCAACACAATAGCTTTACCCGCTCTAAAAATAAACGACGTTAAGCGCTGCCAAGTCAAACTAATTAGACTACTTAAAGTCGGAATACGATACACAGGTATTTCCATAATAAATGGTGTGAGTGAACCTTTTAACAAAGTAAATTTGAGCACAAAGCCCGTCACCATTGCCACCACTATGCCTAACAAATATAACGCAAACACCACTATAGAGGAATTGTTAGGGAAGAATATTACCGCAAATAATGCATAGACCGGCAACCTTGCCCCACAGGACATAAAAGGAATCATACAAATCGACATAATGCGATCACGAGTGCTTTCTAGCGTTCGCGTGCCCATAATGGCTGGTACACCACAGCCAAACCCCACAAGCATTGGCACAAATGCTTTACCCGGCAAACCAATACTGCGCATTAGCCGATCAATTACCATTGCTGCACGCGCTAAATAACCAGAATCTTCTAAAAACGACAAACAAAAAAACATCGCCCCAATAACAGGAATAAACGTTGAAACAGTTTGAATGCCGCGACCAATACCATTGGCTAAAATAGCTGTAATCCAATTTGGAGCATTGATAGCGTGAAGTAGCTCGGTTGTGCCATTAACAAAAATAGTACCAAAAAGCACATCAAAAAAATCAATAAACACCGCTCCAAAATTAATCGCCACCATAAACATGGCATACATAGCTAGCAAAAAGAACGGAATCCCAGTAATACGCCCTAACGTAATATTATCTAACCTATCAGAAAAATGACGGCTAAGCTCACGCGGTTTCTCAATGACTTTTTTACAAATTACATCAATCGTATCATAACGAGCGCTAGCAAGTGCCACATCGATTTCATTATCACACCATTTTGCAAGCAACAATCGGCAGTCCGCTAACATTTTGGTTTCACGTTGTGATAAGCGATAGCGCGAATCATCTAATAAGGCATCTATCAATTGCCAGCGATTAAATTGGCGCACAACGCTATCTTCAGGCAGATCACAAAGATAACGTTGAATCACCGCTTGCTGATCATCACCAAGCAGATCAATCGATGGCTGTGCAGTATATGGACGCATTGCCATGTTTTCGATTTGTTGATAAAAGCCCTGCAAACCCATTTTTTGACGAGATGATATTGCCACCACAGGACAACCGAGCAAAGTCGACAACAAATCAACATTAATCTGTTCGCCCATGGATTTAACAGCATCGATCATATTTAACACAACAATCATTGGCACTTGCAAATCAATCAACTGGCAAGTTAAATACAAACTGCGTTGCAAATTAGTTGCATCAATAATATTAATAATCAGGCTATCACTTTCGGACAGCACGAATTGGCGCGCAATAAGTTCATCTTGCGAAACACTAAGCGGATCTGGCTCAATCGAATACGTACCGGGCAAATCGATAACTTCATATTGCGTATGATGATAAGTGAATATACCAGTTTTACGCTCAACGGTCACACCCGGCCAGTTCCCTACTCGCTGTTTTGAGCCCGTTAGTACATTAAATAACGTTGTCTTACCGCAATTAGGGTTACCAATTAATGCTAACTTCACGCACTTACCTCCATCACTTCAATGGCTTGCGCTTCTTTACGACGTAAACAAAGTGCAAATCCACGCATTTTAATTTCAATTGGATCACCAAGTGGCGCAACACGCACAGCCAAAACCTTACAACCCGGCGTAATGCCCATTGCAAGCAACTTTCGACGAAAGGGTAACGATTCAGGTAATAAACGAGTAATTACCGCCTCGCGCCCTAAAGGTAACTGGTTAAGGGTAAAAGATGACATTATGCTTCCTAAAAATAACGATAGTATTAATAAAAGTAATCGTATTAAATCAAAGATGCATATCTTAAAAAATAATCATAATTTTTTTTAGTGTAAAAATGCGAATTATTCTCAATAACAACAAATAACCAGTAAAAATCGCAAAAGCATTAAATCATAGAAAATACAAATCCAACTCATTCGCCTTTAACTTTTATATATACCTATCAAATAAGTCGTAACAATAGCTTTTAAATGTTTCAAATGAACTATTTCCCATAAAAACGATTAGGTATAGTATTGATTTTATTGTTTTTAACAAAATCAAGTGGTTACTGGGTGTTTTTTTTGTAAAAAACGGCAATAAAAAACTTTAATAAAATCAATAGCTTTCCTGACGGATTTTTGGCAAGAAATAAGGCCTTTTTGGGTTGGTGGATAGAATGAATTAGGTGTAGTGGTTTCGGACGTTTTAACCTTTGGTGAACAAAATAGTTATAATGACCACGTCCGAGCTAAGGGAATTAAAGCGAATGCCCTTAGCAATCTCATGCTATGGCTGCAGAATGTGGCTTTCAGCTACACTCAGGTGTCAAATTTGTTCCAGACAAATTTGTCGTTCCAGACGGAGAATAACCTCTCCCTGTTGTCGGCAAATTCTGACGCAGTAATAAGACAAACAACATAACCATCGTTTTTGAAAAGATTATTATGCTTTTATAATTATATATTTGATTTTAATTTACCACCTACACGACGTTGAACCCTTGGGGTACAGAATAGAATCACCTTTACGCTTTCTAAACCACCTACACGGCGGTGAACTTTTGATGATATCTATATAAAACTGTAGCACATTTCTAAACCACCTACACGGCGGTGAACTAGAGGCCAATATACTATAATCCCATTTTGCAAAAGGTAAATAGGATTTTGGTTTTACAAAACCCTTTTTTGTAGGTTATTTTTAGTTTGTTGTTTTTATTTATTTTTTAATAAAAAAAAGGGTTAGCTGGATTTTAGATTTTTAGGTAGTGCGTAAATTTAACTGCAAAGAAATAGTTGAGTATAATTTCGACCCCAGCAGGAATCGAACCTGCAACTAGCCCTTAGGAGGGGCTTGTTATATCCATTTAACTATGAGGTCATTGGCATGCGTATTTTAATAAATTTGAAAAGATAATGCCATTTAAATAACGAAAAATTTTCTATTTTTAGTAATCATGATACAATTGCATCATATTTAACCTCATTACTTTTAATCAAAGATACTATGAAAAAACGAATCGTTGGTATGATGTTTTCGGTAATGGCTCTCACCAGTTGTGCTACTTATCAGGCCGAAAATAATTCCTATAGTGACCCGTTATCTGGCTTTAACAAAACCATGTTTGATGTTAACTACTATGCACTTGATCCTTATATTTTGCGCCCTACAGCAGTCGCTTGGAAAGATTACGTGCCTTCCCCTGTTCGTACAAGTGTGGTTAATTTTTCATCTAATCTGTCTGAACCTGCGTCAATGGTGAACAATTTATTACAAGGTGATGTTCATAAAGCGGGCACGCATTTAGCTCGATTCTTTTTAAATACCGTTTTCGGTTTTGCGGGCTTGCTGGATGTTGCTAGCATGTCAGATCCTCAATTACAAAAAGGTGGTAAACGGACTTTTGGTGATGTATTAGGCCATTACGAAGTGCCTTATGGTCCTTATGTTGTGTTACCGTTTTATGGATCAGCAACGTTAAGAAACGAAGGTGGTAGCGTAGTTGACTCTCTTTATCCACCACTTGTTTGGTTAGATTGGCAATGGGCTTTAGTGCGTGGTGCGTTTGATGGTATTGAAGCGCGTGCGGTAGCGATCGAGTATGAAGATTTAATTAAAAATAGCGATGATCCTTATAACTTTATGCGTAATGCTTACTTCCAACGTAATGACTTTGTGGCATCGGGTGGTAAAGTGGACGAAAGCAAGCAAAAACAACGGGAAGAATCGATTAATGATGTTATTAATGATATCGATTCACAATAGCTTTAATTAAATTATGCCGTTGTATTAAATCAAGCTAATAAAAAACCGCGATTAATTGGCGGTTTTTTATGGTCTTTTACTTGTCTATTTATTTCGATATTGGTTTCATTTCTGGCAAATAATGCCAAAATCGGCTTGGCATTTGCTGGCGCTGTAATTTAGGATTGATGCGTTCTTTGATGGTTAACGCATTGCAATAGCGTTGCCACATAGTTTGAAATAGCGCTTCGTCTTTGGTTAGATACTGCTGATTAACTTGGCTATTTATAATCAGATCATCTTTATCAATAAGCGACACAGGTTCAATCCCGTGTAAATTATAGATATAACCATATTCACGCTTTTCATCATATATTGCCCATTTTTGATCAGCAAAGCGCTCTTTAAAAAATTTAAGCACCAACGGCAAAACATTATAAATAGGTGCAATGATCGAAAAATAGATCTTATCTTCCCTGTCGTTAGGCTCAACAACATCTTTAAGTGGATTATTGATGGCATTAAAGCGTACAAATTGCATCACTCGATGCCGTTCTCGGCTCACTTTTTTAGCAATATCATGCACAGTTAGCACATCTTGATCGGCAAAATCAGTTTCGATTGATTTAGAGGATTTAAATACCTTACAAATGTAACGAAAAACAATTAAATCACTTTCAGGCAATTCCGATAGCCAAACATACATCAACTGACGAAGCGCAACTTTGCTAATCTTGTTAATTAATGCTACGCGTACTCGTTCATATTTAGCATTGCAAAATTCAACATGATGTCTATCAGACACTAACAACGACTCGATCTGTCCTGTGGTTAATAAGCATTCAGGCATTTTCTTGAGTTTAAACGCATCAAACACAGCACAAAGCAAGCTTTCAAAACTCTTATCATAATAAAACGCCAGCATGATTTACCAGCCCATCACTAGTTGCTGTGGAGTATTTGTCTGTTTATCTTCTAGCAAAGGCGGATCTTGCAACGTAAGTCGGATATATTCGGCCGATGAATTGAGTAATTTGAATTTTCTCATTTCGTGGCAAATAACAAAAAATTGTGCACGTTTTAAAACAACGCCAATGCGTTTAAGTGCGTCAAGAGTAAGCTTTCGATGACGCCTTGCCATCACAATTAACTTGGCTGACTTAACACCAATGCCTGGCACTCGTAATATTTTTTGATAACTATCACGATTCACATCAACCGGAAAAAACTGCGGATTACGGATTGCCCAAGCCAGTTTGGGATCGACCGTTAAATCCAGATCGGGATATTGATCGTTAACGATTTCATCGACATTAAAATCATAAAAACGCAATAACCAATCGGCTTGGTATAAACGGTTTTCGCGCACTCTTGGTACTTCTTGCACAACAGGCAGCCGTTTGTCGTAACCATTTACCGGAATAAATCCCGAATAATAAACTCGTTTCATACTTGGTCGTTTATAAAGTTTGGCGGTTAATTGCAAAATTTGCTTATCCGACTCATCTGTCGCACCAATAATAACTTGAGTACTTTGCCCTGCAGGTACAAATTTGGGTGTGGTTCGAAATTTTTTGCGATCCTCGATATTTTCTAACACATTTTGATGAATTTGCCGCATAGGTTGATAGATGCTTTGATGATCTTTATCGGGCGCGAGTAATTTAAGATTTTCTTCCGTTGGAATTTCTAAATTAACACTCATCCTATCAACTAATAAGCCAGCTTGATTAATTAGATCATTACTTGCACCGGGGATCGCTTTCATATGTATATAGCCATTAAAGCCATGCTCATCACGCAAAATCTTTACCACTCTAATCATTCTTTCCATGGTATGATCTGGACTTCTAACAATCCCCGAACTGATAAATAAACCTTCTATATAATTACGGCGATAAAATTCAATGGTCAAATTGGCCAGTTCGCGTGGCGTAAAGCCCGCTCTAGGAATATCATTACTTTGCCGGTTAATACAATAAGCACAATCAAACATACAATAATTTGTCAGCATAATTTTAAGTAACGAAACACACCGACCATCAGCAGTAAAGCTATGGCAAATACCAGATTTATGTGCATTACCAATACCTTTAGCTTTATTACTTCTTGATGCACCACTTGACGAGCAGGAAATATCATATTTTGCCGATTCAGCTAATATTTCAAGTTTGGTTATCATTTTTTCGGTCATATTTAACTCATTAAAATACTGTTTATTTATACAGTTTACAGTAATCATATAAAGCTTGGCAAGTAAATATTGCGGCTAAAACACCCCCCTAATCGACATCACTTTTAGTGACTTTTTAGAAGGTTATATTTAATTTAATTGCTTTATTTATGCAAATAATCAAGTCAATATCACAAGGTAAAAATAAAAAACTCAGCAAGGTATTGTTGAGCTTACAAGTGTACGCTATAATCAACGCACTTTTTTGTATGAAGCCAGATAACTTAGGAGCTAAATAGTAAATGAAACGTGTTGTTATTACAGGGTTAGGAATTCTTTCAAGTATTGGGAATAATACTAAAGAAGTTTTAGAATCACTAAAAATAGGCCGTAGCGGTATTACCTTTTCTCAAGAAATGAAAGACAACGGAATGCGTAGCCACGTATGTGGAAATGTCAAACTAGACACGACAGGACTAATTGATCGCAAAGTTGTTCGTTTTATGAATGATGCTTCTATTTATGGTTATCTTGCTTTACAACAGGCTATCGAAGATGCCAAATTAACCCCAGAACAAGTTTCTAACCCTCGTACAGGTCTAATTGCTGGTTATGGTGGATCAACCAAAACACAATACAATGTCGTTGCTGGCATGAAAGAAAAGGGATTACGCGGTGTGGGTCCTTATGCTGTAACCAAATCAATGTCATCAGCAATCTCGGCTTGTCTGGCAACCCCATTTAAAATTAAAGGTGTCAGCTACTCAATGACATCGGCATGTGCAACATCAGTTCACTGCATTGGTCACGCTGCTGAACTGATTCAACTTGGCAAACAAGATATCGTTTTTGCCGGTGGTGGTGAAGAGCTTTGCTGGGAAATGTCTTGCGAATTCGATGCTATGGGTGCGTTATCTACCAAGTATAACGAAAATCCAGAAAAAGCATCACGCGCTTATGATAAAAATCGTGATGGCTTTGTTATTGCAGGTGGTGCAGGCATGGTTGTTGTTGAAGAATTAGAACATGCCCTTGCGCGTGGCGCCCATATTTATGGTGAACTTGTTGGCTATGGTGCAACCTCTGACGGTCATGATATGGTTGCCCCATCAGGCGAAGGTGCAATGCGCTGTATGCAACTTGCTATTCAAGATTTAGATGTTCCGGTTGATTACATCAATACCCACGGCACATCAACCCCTGTGGGTGATGTCAAAGAGTTATGGGCAATCAAACAAGTATTTGGTGACAACATTCCAGCGATTTCATCAACCAAATCAATGACAGGTCACTCATTAAGTGCAACTGGTGCACAAGAGCTTATTTATTCATTATTAATGTTAGAACATGGCTTTATTACGCCAAGCATTAATATTGATGAACTTGATGAAGCAGCAATTGGTATGAACATTATTACCGAACCAACCGAGCGTGAACTTACCACAGTCATGTCAAATAGCTTTGGCTTTGGTGGTACTAATGCCTCAATTGTCATGAAAAAATACAAAGCCTAATAAGCAAATTTAATTGATATCATTAATAAAAAAACCGTTCGATTATGTGCGGTTTTTTTGTTCATAAATTTTGTTCATAAAGCAAGTTTTGCTACCGGCATACTCCAAGACTGAATAAATAACGATGATAACTATTATCTGCCGAAAACCTGTTTTTTTCTATAAAAAAGTTCAAGTAACTAATTTATTTTATTTAAGTTTAAATTAATCAAATAAACAAGCTATAACACGTTAAGCAAGTACATGCTATAACCTTTCTATCTGCATCTTGCAAAATTTATTCATCTAGTTTACCTTACTTATTCACATAAAACTAAATAAATAGAGCGTAAGCATGACGATATCATTTAAAGAGCAGCAACAGCAAATTAGCTTTGTTAAGCAATTTTTTGCCAATCAACTTGCCGAACGTTTATCACTCATCGAAGTGCAAGCACCATTACTAAGTAAAGTTGGTGATGGTATCCAAGATAATTTATCAGGCACTGAACATGCAGTCCAAGTTAAGGTAAAAGCAATACCTAATGCACAATATGAAGTAGTGCATTCACTCGCCAAATGGAAACGTAAGATTTTAAGTGATTACCACTTCCAAGTTGGTGAAGGTATTTACGCTAATATGAAAGCGTTACGCCCAGACGAAAATCAACTTTCCCCCATCCATTCGGTTTATGTTGATCAGTGGGATTGGGAAAAGGTAATTCGCCCTGAAGATCGCAATTTGACTTATCTCAAACAAACAGTTGACCATATTTACGCAGCTATTAAAGCGACCGAAAAAGTCGTGTCACAACAGTATCATCTTTCACGCTTTTTGCCCGAATCAATCACATTTATCGATAGTGAACAGCTGTTAAAACGTTACCCAAATTTATCACCCAAAGAACGCGAAAACGCAATAACCAAAGAGCTTGGTGCGGTATTTTTAATTGGTATTGGTGGTAAGCTATCAAATAATGAAAAACACGACGAGCGTGCGCCCGACTATGATGATTGGAGTAGTGATAACGATTTAGGATCTAAAGGCTTAAATGGCGATATTTTGGTGTGGAATCCCATTTTAAATAGTGCTTTTGAGATTTCTTCAATGGGGATTCGCGTCGATCCTGATACATTAAAGCGTCAATTAAAATTAACGCATGACGAAGATCGTTTGCAATTTTCATGGCATAAGGCATTAGTTAACGGTGATTTATTACAAACCATTGGGGGCGGTATTGGTCAATCACGTTTAATAATGTTACTACTACAACAAAAACATATTGGTCAAGTGCAAGCGAGTGTATGGAGTGATGATGTTAAAGCAAATTATAGTCATTTGTTATAACTATACCACTTAAAACTATAGGGCATTACGCCCTATTTTTTCTTCAAAAAGACTCTGATTAATTAGCTACCAGTTATTCACTTGGTACTGATTCAGTATTTAGTAGTGCAGCTTAATCATTCGGATCATCCGGCACAGAAAAATCATCAAATTGATTTGATTGAGCAGGATTAATTGTTGATGATTGCACTTCATCAACGCTGTTTTGAGCATTTACATCTGTTACATTAGTTGGCTGATTTGGTTGCTTGTTTATTAATCTATCTGAGCGGACATAAATAATATTTTGGTGACCACGATCACAAGATCCCACAATTTTACCTTTAGCTTGTTGTGCTGACTTGTCTGCTGATTCTAATTTAAGTTGAAACTGCGATGGATCAACACCATTATTTTTGATTTTTTCAGCAATATTGGCGCTAATTTTGTCACAATTTGATGCTACTACCAACACAGGAAAAACTAGTAAAAAAACACCGATTAATTTTTTCATTTTCTTCCTCTCCTTATAATTTATTTAATTATTAAATGCATTAACGTTATGTATCTTACTATCTTCTTTTTATACGTAGTTAAAAATAGCCTGTCAGCATAGTTACACATCCTTAACACCTCCTTTTGTATTGGATGATGTTAAAGCAAGCCGATTAGCTCGATTTATTCACTGTACAATTTAATAAGTGTTTAACAAACCTGTTAATAACTCAATAACTTTATGATTATTAACTCACTTCTTGATTGACTAATATTTAATCACTCAAAAAGTGAGTTAATTTTGATAAAAAAAGCAAATCTTTTTCTCAATTTGGCTGAAATTCTCTATTGCCATTGATAGTAAAAAAGACTGCAAAAAGCTACAACGATACATAATTGATTACAATCAATTGCTTGATGCAAATTACAAAGCAGTAACAAAGGCAATTAAACCAAAAAATACGCCCGGTGAATTGGCAATTGCAATTGGCCAATCTTTCTTCTCTCTCAATAAACCATAGCAGACCCAAAGTGAACAGTTAATAGCAGCTGCTAATGGTTGGGTAGGGTTTGATTTAAATCCATGTAAATTATCAATGATTTGTGGAATATAAGAAACATACATTCCTAATGATGCAACCGTAGCTATAATCCCTAAAATACGAAAAGCCTTTGGTGAAAGATGCAAAATTGCCTCCTAATATCATTTATAACTTATCATTTTATACTGTTGATTATAACCAGTTAAGATACAGTCAGTAAACTATTAGCTAGGATTAAACTGTGTAAGTAGGCTTAAAATAAGACAGCCATTAACTCATGGTTGACTTATGCTCTAATATTATTTATATATAATTTAAATTTAATCATTTAGTTATAAAAACTTTATTAGTTGTAGCATGGCATGATAACCAATTACAAGGCGTAACTAAATTCAATGATTGTTTAAACAATCATAATTTTACTCAACCACAACATCAACTATTTAACTTAACCTAGTTTGTTTTACTGATAAATCAAAAGGGATAAAATGTTTATTCACTGCATGATTTGGTAAGACCGCATAAACCTGTCGACAGCTAAGTAATATATTAATTATTTTTAAATAGTTAAATATTCCCTCTTGACAACGATTCTATTCTTACTAAAAAGTCGCTTTTTTAACTTTTGTAATAGACTTGCTGAATAAAGAGGTGATGATTGGCATAACAATCGAGGCAAGTATATCAGGGGTTTGATTTTAAATGCCAAACAAAAGAATAAATAATTGGTTCAATATTTGCTAACAGCAACTAAAATGTTATCAAATAAAATAAAAAGCTAGTAGATTATATTTGTGACAACCTATTTTTTACCTAACCAATAGCGGTTCAAAATGACCATAGCTAAATCTAATTGTTCCAAGGTTATCACCAAAATCGGCTCCTTGAGATACGATCACACCATTTAATAACAATTGATTAAGTAGTGCTAATTCTTGAGCTACCGTGTTTACCGACAAATGAGCATACAAATGAAAGCCACCTAGCGGCGCTTGATACACAATATCACCACCAAAATAGCAATCTAACCATTGCATTAACTGCTTGGCTTTAATTTGTAGTGCTTGTCGTAACTGTTGTTGATGAACTAAGTGATAATGTTGCAAATATTCTTGGGCTAATAATTGTGGCAATATACTTAAACCGGAATCAATGTGTTGCCGAATTTTAGCCAAATTTTCGATGATACTAGGCGGGGCGATCATCCATCCGATACGAATATTTCTCCCAATATATTTTGATAGCGATCCTAAATAGATAACTTGATTATGCTGATCCCATTTTTTAATGGGCGATATTGCCAAATCAGGTTTAAATGCTAAAGCACTATAAGCATCATCTTCAACAATGCCGATACATTGAGAGCGGCAAAAAGCCAGTATTGCTTGCTTTCGCTTATCACTCATAACAAAACCGGTCGGATTTTGAAAAATGGGATTCAAAAACAACCATTTAATTTGATGTTGCTGCACACAATTAGCTAAGCTTTCAAGCGTAATCCCCTCATTATCGCACACAATACCATACAAACGTAAGCCTGCCGCTTGAAACAGAGGTAATGAGTAAAAATAAGAAGGAGACTCAATTCCAACCGCATCACCAGGTTTAAGTAACCCCTGCGTAATTAGAAACAACGATTGCTGTGTACCCGATGTAATTAAAATTTCATTAATATCAACTCGCATGGCAAACTGCGCTTGCATATAAAGCGCAATTTGTGTTTTAAGCGATGGCAAACCTAATTGTAGTGCATCGCTGTTTTTTTCGTGCATAATCAGTTCATTTAACGAAGTATTTGGTAGCTGTAGTTTAGGGATTAAATTGGTTGGCAAATCGCCATTAGCTAAATCGCAAATATGCGGTTGTTGTGCTCGAACTTGCGCTACTTTTTGTTGATAAAACGATTGTTTATTTTGATAAAAATGCGCAGGTAACCGCCAATTAATTGATGAATACGCTTGCACTCCCCACTTTTGATGATTTACATAAGTACCACTTCCTTGGCGCCGGATCAGCACACCACGTTCAGTTAACAGCTCAAGCGCATGCACAACCGTTGAGCGATTGATACCCAATTTTTTTGCTAGTTCGCGTTCTGAAGGTAGCCTTTCACCCACAATCAATACGCCCTGCTCAATATAGAGTTCGATAAGTTGCGTGACTTTTTTAAAAAGTGATCCGGTAAATTGTACCAGTGTCTGTTTATTCCACATGGTTGTTTTATTTTAACAGTATTGGCAGCTTGCTTTGTGCGTTTCGATACGTCAAATTAGCTCCAGAAATTGGATGGCTTTATTATAGTCCAATTGGCTGTTTTTTGCTGAGCTTTATTTTTGAATAATATTGCAAATGTCAAAATATTATCATTATTGATTTAAACAGGAGCAAAAAATGAACCAAGTCATAGGCACACAAACTGTTAAACGTGGCATGGCACAAATGCAAAAAGGTGGCGTCATTATGGACGTTGTTAATGCTGAGCAAGCAAAAATTGCCGAGCAAGCAGGTGCTGTTGCGGTAATGGCTTTAGAGCGAGTGCCTTCAGATATCCGCGCAGCTGGTGGCGTTGCTCGAATGGCTGATCCAACTATTGTTGAACAAGTCATGAACGCTGTTACCATACCTGTTATGGCTAAAGCTCGCATTGGGCACATTGTTGAAGCCCGTATTTTAGAATCAATGGGGGTTGATTATATTGATGAAAGTGAAGTATTAACCCCTGCTGATGAACAGTATCACCTACTCAAAGAAGAATTTACCGTACCATTTGTTTGTGGTTGTCGTGATCTGGGCGAAGCGCTACGCCGAATTGGCGAAGGTGCATCTATGCTACGCACCAAAGGTGAACCCGGCACCGGCAACATTGTTGAGGCCGTGCGCCATATGCGTAAAGTCAATGAACAAATTCGCCAAGTTGCTAACAAATCGAAAGATGAATTAATGACTTTTGCCAAAGAGATAGGCGCACCTTATGAGCTAGTGTTGCAAATCAAACAGTTAAAAAAACTACCTGTCGTTAACTTTGCCGCAGGCGGCATAGCAACCCCAGCCGATGCGGCACTTATGATGCAATTGGGTGCTGACGGTGTTTTTGTTGGATCAGGTATTTTTAAATCGCAAAATCCAGAGAAATTTGCCAAAGCCATCGTACAAGCCACCAGTTATTTTGATGATTATCCACGTTTAGCACAGCTTTCAAAAGGCTTGGGCGAAGCAATGAAAGGTATTGAAATCAGCACGCTAGCGCCGTCAAACAGAATGCAAGATCGAGGCTGGTAATGACGCAATCATCCACACAAAGTCATATAAAACATATTGGGGTACTCAACTTTCAAGGTGCGGTGAGTGAACATATCACTATGCTAAATAGTATCGACAATATACAAGCGACTTTAGTGCAAAAACCCGAACATTTAACCAAGCTAAACGGTTTAATCATCCCCGGAGGCGAATCCACCACAATTAGCCGTTTAATCAAACAAAATGGACTTGTAGCGCCTATAAAACAATTTGCCAAGCAAGGCAAAGGTGTTTTAGGCACCTGCGCAGGGCTTGTGCTTTGTGGGCAAACAACAACCCATAACGAAGTCGAATTGTTGGGTTTAATCGATATTTGTATTGAACGAAATGGTTTTGGTCGACAGGTTAACAGCTTTGAAACAAATTTAGATATCCCCCCTATTGGGCAACAAATTCCTGCGGTGTTTATTCGTGCACCTTATATTGCCACAGCAGGAAAAGGCATTGAGCAACTGGCATTTGTCGATCAGCACTGTATTATGGCACAGCAAAATAACATCTTAGTTTGCGCCTTTCATCCCGAACTAACAACCGATAATCGTATTATGCATTACTTTGTTGATAGATGTTAGAATAAATAAAGGATTTTCTAAACCGCCTATGCGGCGGTGAACATGTATAAAAACACAATTTTGGACTGGCTACATTTCTAAACCGCCTATGCGGCGGTGAACGTTCATTTTTCGCGGTTGTAAAAATTTGCCTATTTCTAAACCGCCTATGCGGCGGTGAACTAATAAATCCCGCCTCTCCCCCATACCGCCTATTTCTAAACCGCCTATGCGGCGGTGAACCGAAGCCTATTTTTCGATTGTGTAGTAATTGTTTTCTAAACCGCCTATGCGGCGGTGAACATTTTAATAAAGACAGTTCAGCACATTTAACGTTTCTAAACCGCCTATGCGGCGGTGAACTTGATCTTACGTCGCTACTATTTACCCGCGGATTTCTAAACCGCCTATGCGGCGGTGAACAAAACAAACCTTTTAGTTTTAGTTTTAGGTTATTTCTAAACCGCCTATGCGGCGGTGAACAGTAAATATGCCTCACGAAATATGCAGGTATATTTCTAAACCGCCTATGCGGCGGTGAACGATGCTTTAGATAAAAAATTCAGTCGAGCAATTTTCTAAACCGCCTATGCGGCGGTGAACTAGAAGCGAACATACTATAACCCCTGTATTACAAAAGGCAAATAGGATTTTTGTTTTTAAAAACCCTTTTTTGGGGAGCTTTTATAATTTATTGTTTTTATTATATTTTATTTTTAGTTAAAAAAAAGGGTTGGTAGGATTTTGGTTATGTCGATATTAAGTATATTTGTTACGCAAAAACCATTCAGGTAATGAATTGATTTTATTTGATTTTTTTAAGGCAATATAAACAGTGAAAAATTAATGACAAAAACAACTAAAAAAAATCTTAGCTAATAGATAGCTCCGATTTGCTGCTGCATGCTGATAACTGTTATAATCTTCTCATATTTTTCAGACTTGGATCACTGATTATGTACATAATCTATGGTATTAAAAACTGCAATACGATGAAAAAGGCTTTTACTTGGCTTGATGATCATCACATAACTTATCAATTCCATAATTATAAAACCGATGGTCTGTCGGCAGAGCTTTTAGATACTTTTTTACAATTGGTAGATTGGCAAAGTTTGCTTAATACCCGTGGTACCACTTGGCGTAAGTTAGATGAATCTGTCCGCGCACAGGTTGATAATGAACAAGCAGCTAAACAGATTATGTTAGCTAATCCATCTATCTTAAAACGCCCTTTACTTATTGATGATAAACTTGCTTTGCTAGGGTTTTCAAACGAGCTTTATTCCCAATTTATTTCACAATCTAAATAAAAATCGAGACCATTATGAATGAACCTGTTATTGTGCTAACCAAAGCGCTCATTGCTGAGAAATCAATAAGTCCTGACGATAAAAACTGTCAAAAAATGATTATTGAGCGATTAAAACCACTCGGTTTTATTATTGAAGAAGTCAATATTGGGCAAACCAAGAACTTATGGGCCTATCATGGCAATAATGCTACCGGCAAAACATTGATGTTTGCCGGACATACTGATGTTGTGCCAGCCGGTGATGAAAGCAAATGGTGTTATCCACCTTTTTCGCCAACGATTGATGAAAATGGCATACTTTATGGTCGTGGTGCATCGGATATGAAAAGTGGCGTTGCTGCTATGGTTTGTGCAGCAGAGGATTTTGTTAAACAACATCCGAATCACGCTGGGCGCGTCGCCTTTTTAATCACATCGGATGAAGAAGCGGATGCCGCCGATGGCACAATTAAAGTGGTCGATTTGCTCATTAAGCGCCAAGAGCGTGTTGATTATTGCATTGTAGGTGAACCATCAAGCGATGTGGTACTTGGCGACCAGATTAAAAATGGACGCCGCGGTTCACTAACAGCTAATTTAATTATACATGGCATTCAAGGTCATGTGGCTTACCCTCACCTTGCCGATAACCCTGTGCATCGTTTCGCCCCTGCATTAAATGAATTGGTTAACACTGTTTGGGATGAAGGGAATCAATACTTTCCGCAAACAACAATGCAAATTGCCAATATTAATGGAGGTACTGGTGCTGAAAACGTCGTGCCAGGTGATCTGAAAGTACAATTTAACTTTCGTTATAGTAGCGAACTGACTGATATCGCAATTAAAACGCGCGTGGAACAGATTTTACAAAAACATAATTTACACTATACGTTAGCTTGGCGATTATCAGGACATCCTTTTTTAACTCCCCAAGGCGAACTGACCAACGCAGCAGCGAGTGCCATTAAGGAGTTGACCAATATTGAGACCAAACTATCGACCAGTGGTGGCACATCGGACGGGCGCTTTATTGCTAAAATGGGATGTCAAGTGATCGAACTTGGAGTACTTAACAAGACCATTCACAAAGTCAATGAAAACGCTAATTGCCAAGATATTATTACTTTAACTGCAATTTATAACCGTATTTTAGAAAAATTATTATTGGCATAACTATTATAACTTGGTGGTATCGGTTTTAACTTAAAAGGAAAGACTATGGCGTGGCTTAAAGATTATTGGTGGATAATTGTAGTTATTTTAATTGGGATTTTTATTAATACCATTAAAGCACTGAACCGATTGGGTTATAAAGCATATCTTGAAAAAAAGAAAGGGATAAAACCTATCCCTTATCAAGATGATGACGACGATGATTGGCCGTCAACAAATTCAACGAAAAAAAAGTAGCACTTACTTTAACGAAAATCTTGGCTACGGCTGTCAAATAGTGCTTGATGACGGTAGCGATCAACCCACATTGCTGTTGCGCCGCAAACCGCAATAGGCATAACAATTAAATTAAGCACTGGCACCATAGTAAAAAAGCTGACTAATATGCCAAAGGTTAAATTATCGGCCCGATCTTGTTTAAGTAATTCGCGCATACGATGAAAGGTAATTTTGTGGTTATCAAAAGCATAGTCGGCATATTGAATATTAATTTGCCAAGCGGTAAATAAAAACCATACCACTGGTGTAACCGATTGTCCAATAACAGGAATAAAATACGTCATCAGTATCGGTATTGCCCACAATAGGTAATTTTTCAGTTTTTGTAGTTCACGACCCAAAATACGAGGAAGATCTTTAATAATGCTAATCCATGACAGATCTGCTGCGGGGATGCCCGTTAACTGCGCTTCGACTTGTTCGGCCAATATACCATTAAAAGGTGCGGCTATAATATTGGTTACTGTACTAAAGAAGTAGCAAAATAAAATAGCTAGCATTAAAATAACGATAAAAACAATGAGATAACCTAGCCAATGTAGCCAGCTTGGCATATACGCAACGCCCCTATCCACCATGCCCGATATAGAGGTAAAAAACCAATAAAATAGTGCCGACATAACCACTATATTGGCAATTAACGGTAAAAAAACAAATCGCTTAATCCCCGGACTAAACGCCAACGACCAACCTTTAAAAAAGTATTCAATTCCTGTTGTGGGTTGATTTTTTGGATTGTGGCTACTTGACTGGTTGTATGTTTGATTTTGCGAATAGCGATGTTGCATCTGATTTTCTAATTTATTGTGCATCACATTCAGTTCCTTTTAAATTAAAACGCATTGAGTTAAAACATGATGACTATTGTAAACATACCGCTTAATAACCTGCAATGGTGATCAGTTATCTTTACTGACTATTTCAGAAAATATTGCATTGCTAGCTTGTTTTGCTAACCATGTTTTAACTTCATGTTTAATGGTTTGCATCAATGCCTGTTTACCTGCAAGTTGGCATGAATTAATAACCAAAGCTTGATTATTTTTGCTTTTTAACAGTGCTGATAACACAGGAAAAGAGGATGCTTGAGATGATTGTTGATGTATTTGTATATACCGATTTAATCGACATAGTGGGGCATAACTGGCTTCGAATGGTCGATGGAAGTAAGCAAATCCAACAAGTTCATCTAAATCATTTACGTCTAAATCTGATGATAATAGCCAACTACCATCGCTGATAATCATATCGTTAAATGGTAAATCGATGATATCTTTTAACCAATAGGCGTTACGCTGTAGTTTTTGTTTTAATTTATAAGTTAACAGATGTCCAGATCGGGTAATTGGTTTAAGCGCCATAACAGAATAACTGCCACTACTAGCTTGTTTATGGCTGCTTACATGAACCAAGACGAAACCACAAGCCGTCCAAAATTGATAATTAGACGAGCTATAAGCAAAACTGACCGACACAAAATCTTTATTTTGCAATTTGGCATGATCACAAATCCTCTGCACCAGTTGTTTTGCAATATGTTGCCGTCGATAAGCCTCCATAACCGCAATGCGATTAATGCGAACTGAACGCAACTTAGCCGCTAACCGTTCGCCCGCATGAGCGACAAGCGACTGTGCCACTAAATTGCCTTTAGGACGGCGTATTCCTTGCCATACTTGGGTTATTAGGTCATCAGGCAAGTTCCCCTCGGTAATAGTAAGGGCTGCAGCAATTTGCGCATTGCCCATTGTAGCTTGCCAAGCTGATAAGTTTTGCGCATCAAATAGACGCCTTAAATCGATTAATGTAGTTTGATAGTGGGCCATTTTTAATAAATAAAAAATCGACCTTAATGTATCAACATCATTGCGTTCAACTGTTGAATATTGGAGTGATGATAGGTTTTTAACAAAATTATCATTTTGCATTAACAAACCGTTAAGTAACAGCCGATCGCTAAATTGTTCTAACATATCACCAGCCTGCCAGCGAATGGGCGTGTGTAGATGAAAATATTGACATGCTTTACTTGACAGCAATTTTAACAAAAACCCCTGTCCAGTACCTTCATACCCTTCAACGGTTGTTGTTAACAATACTCGGGAGTTATTGGCAATGGCCTGCTGTAGTAATTTTTCGAGCATAGGCAACGGAATCATGGCAGCTTCATCAATAATTAGATAATCGGCAAAATCAATCTTTGACTGCGCAATTAATTCATCAGGCGCCAAAAATGGCGTATCAGGCTTAGCAAAAGCAAAAAAAGTAGTCAATGCTGATTTATTGGGCGCAGTGACAATACTACGTTGATAATGACTAAACATTCCTGCTAGTGCCGATTTACCCCGACCGCGTTTAGCAACTAATACATTTATGGGTTTATTGCTATTTAATAACTGTTTTAACATAGCTTTTTGTTCAGCTAAGTCACAGCAGTCATCGGTCATCGCCAGCAAGGACGACGAAGCGAATATAGCATGTTTTGGCAAGGATGTTGAATTAATTGATACACCAAATTCTGCCAAAGTTTGCTTTAAATGTGTAACAAAATTAGGCACATTGATCGGATTTTGGCTTTCGTTCCAACGCAAGCTATCTTGATCATGCCAACTGCTTAGCTCCTTGGGTAATAACAAAACCAACACACTACCTTTAACTAGCGTGCCAACCAGCATGGCAAAGGCATCAAGATTAAATCCTGCCGTTGCATCAAAAATAGCATTCCGATACTGCTGGCCTAATAGTTGTTTGGTTTGATGGGGTTTGAGTGCGTTGGCAATTAACGAACTAGGCAAATAATCGGGCTGATAGGTAACAGTTATCCAATCGCCGGTGTTCTGCTCAAGGGTGGAGCTCAATTGTTCAAATAATTGTGCGCTTTCACCCTGTAACACCCATAACTTTCGGGTGCTGTTGGGATTGTGCATAAACTAACTTTTTCCAATTAATAACGACAATATACCAGCGGCAATAAGTGGTCCTACTGGAACACCTTTGAAAAAAGCAACACCAATTAGCGTACCAATAATCAAACCATTAACAATAGTGGGGTGAGCACCAATAAGCGATATACCACGTGTACCAAGCCACGAGACTAAAATACCCACCAAAATAGCTAATAGTGATTGCCAAGTAGTAAATGATTTAGCAATATCACTAATTTTTAACGATCCATCAGCCAGTGGCACCATCATCGCAGCAGTTAAAATAACAATGCCAATGGTGAGTCCATATTGATTTAAAAACGGAAAGTAAGTAGCTAATGGCGTTAGTTTAAATAGCAACAATAACAGTACAGCAAATGTCACTGTGTTATTATGGGTTAAATAACACAGTGCAGCTAATCCCAAAAGAAGAAAAAAAGAAATATCAAACTGCGCAAACATTACAAACAAACACCAATGCGTTTTGCCACTTCTTCATAAGCTTCAATCACTCCACCCAACCCTTGACGGAAGCGGTCTTTGTCCATTTTTTTAAGTGTGGACTTTTCCCACAGGCGACAACCATCAGGTGAAAACTCATCACCTAAAGTAATTTCGCCTTTAAATAAACCAAATTCGAGTTTGTAATCGACCAATATCAGCCCTGCTTTATCAAATAGATCCGTCAAAATGGTATTGATTTTAAAGCTGAGTTCTTTCATTTTGGCTAGTTGATCATCGCTAGCCCAACCAAAAGCTTTACAGTGCGAATCGTTAACCATTGGATCGTGCAATGCATCATTTTTTAGAAATAATTCAAACGTAGGAGGATTTAAAACTTGACCTTCTTCAACCCCTAGACGTTTAACTAAAGATCCCGCTGCACGATTACGCACTACGCATTCAACTGGCACCATTTGCAATTTTTTAACAAGTACTTCATTGTCAGATAATAAGGACTCAACTTGAGTTGGAATGCCAGCTTGGCGCAATTGCGTCATAATAAAATAGTTAAATTTATTATTCACCATGCCTTTACGATCTAACTGCTCAATGCGTAAACCATCGAATGCTGATGTATCATTGCGAAACTCAAGGATTAGTAAATCAGGGTTTTCGGTGGTATATACCGTTTTTGCTTTACCACGATAAAGCTCAGCCAACTTTTTCATGTCTATAACCTTATATCAATTGCCAATAAATAATTAAGGAGCTCTACGCTCCTTGAATTCCAAACTTATTCTTGATTTGTACTGTTCACAGCTGTTGCAGGCTTCTTGCTTTCGGCATTGTCTTTTTCGGCATCGCTATTTTGTGCTTTTGGTGGCACAACTCGCACTGAATCAGGCGCAACATCATCCATTATGTCATTAAACAAACCAACAGCATAACGTTGCACTTCGATCGGTTGCGACATCAGATTGTGGGTATCTCTAGTTAACGAAGTAATTAAAATGGTAATTGTTTCGGTATCACCTAATAATTGTCGCTTAATCGAATAAGTAGCTTGAACCGCTTGCTCTTCATCTGCACGCACTATAAAGGCATGGTCAGTATTAATAGTGTCGTTGTCGCGATTAGCAATAGAGATATTTTTCTTGCTTAAGCTATCAGGAATTTGCTCCCACACTTGGCTACTTAATGGCACATTGAAAGTAACCGAGCCACTATTATAAACGGCAAACGCATCTTGAATGGTTGGAATGGGTAAACTTGGAGGCCTGATATCCAGCTTTTTGCCTAAATCGCCTTTAAACTCGTTTTTACTAACATAAAATTCATTGTTTTGTGCTGGTACCAAAACGCCTTCAGGAACGATTAAAGGTTTTAGAGTAGGTGATTTAAGGTAATCTTCATTGCCTTCGACTTCACGCTTAAAATTTTGATCGCTACCACATCCGGCAAGAAACAAAGAAGTTACAACGGTTAAAACAGCTGTTTTTTTAATGACGCTACCTTTAAATAAGGCTTGGTTCAATGTGTTATTTAACATAGATATCTGCTTTTTTTAAATTAAAGATTACACAAAACTACAGTAAATTTGCTTCTTTTAATGCTTGTTCAACCGCAGGAATCGACGATGCGCTTAGCTCAACCATTGGCAACCGAATGCTTGCATTTTGCATTAAACCTAATCTTGCACAAGCCCATTTTGCTGGCGTTGGATTGGGTTCAATAAATAAATTACGATGCAAAGCCATTAAAGTATCGTTTAAGGTGCGGGCTTCTTGAATTTGGTTATTAACCGCAAGTTGACACACAGTAGCAACAGCTTTAGCAGCAACATTAGCTGTCACTGAAATAACCCCATCGCCCCCTAAAATCATAAAGTCTAAAAAGGTTGAATCATCGCCACTAAGCAATTTAAAATCAGAACCAACCAGTTTGCGTGTAGGGTAAACTCTTGAAAGGTCGCCAGTTGCATCTTTTAGCGCAACAATGTTTTTGATTTTGGCTAAACGACCAACGGTTTCGGGTTTAATATCACTACTTGTCCGCCCTGGCACATTATATAAAATCTGAGGCAGTTCGGTACTTTCAGCAATGGCTTTAAAGTGTTGATACATACCTTCTTGAGTGGGTTTATTATAATAAGGTGCAACCGTTAAACAGCCCGCAACACCAATGTTTTCAACTCGGCTGGTTAATTCTATAGCTTCTTTTGTTGCGTTTGCACCAGTGCCGGCAATAATGGCAATGCGTCCATCAGCATAGTCAATAGTTCGTTTAATTACATCAATATGCTCATGATGATCAAGGGTGGCCGATTCGCCGGTTGTACCAACAGAAACAATACTTGATGTACCGTTTGCAATATGATATTCGACCAATTTTTTTAAGCTTACGTGGTCAACGTTTCCTTTTGTATCCATGGGAGTAACAAGTGCGACCAGACTTCCTGTAAACATAAAATGACCTCTCATATAATTGGTTTATAACATAAGGTAAAGAATAAAAAATCTGCGAATAAGTATGCGATATTTCTAAAGTAAATTCAACTTTTGTTATGCAGGATTATCAATATCAATAAAAATAATCTCAACACCATAGCAACTGGCTAACCATTCACCTAATTTTTTAATACCATAACGTTCCGTGGCATGGTGTCCAGCGGCATAAAAATTAATGCCGTATTCGCGGGCAATGTGGATGGTGCGTTCCGACACTTCCCCTGTAAAAAAGGCTTCTACGCCCATTTGCGCGGCTTGTTCAATATAGTCTTGCCCACCACCACTACACCAGGCAATACGATTAATCATTTCAGGCGCATTATCACCACAAAATAGCACTTGTCGTTTGTTATTGTGTAGCGCTTGCTCAAGCTGGAGTTTAAATTGCAAAGCAGTAAGTGGTGAGCGTAATGTACCAGTAAAAAGAAGATCAGTAATATCATTACGTTTATCAACCGAAATACCTAACAAATTAGCCAGTTCGATATTATTACCAAAAACGGGGTGACCATCTAACGGTAAGTGGTAACCATATAAATTAATATCATTAGTTAATAGTGTTTTTAGCCGTTGGTATTTAATGCCAGTGATAGTTTGCGCTTCACTCTTCCAAAAATAGCCATGATGCACTACCACCGCATCGGCTTGTAATTCGACCGCTTTATCTAACAATAATTGGCAAGCGGTAACCCCTGTCACAATTTTATTGACTTGCATGCGCCCTTGTACTTGCAATCCATTTGGTGCATAGTCGCGATAGCGGGTAATTTGCAGTTCGTTGTTAATAATCTGTTCTAATTCAAAGTTGTGCATAGCTCACTCTATTTTAAAATAATTTAATATATAATTGATGATTATAATCACTTTAATCAATAATGGCATCTACTGGTTTACTTTCATGAGGCTTTAATGTGATTAGCATAAAGCTTGCTAGAATGACACCTAATAAAAATTAACGCATTGAATACAAACTCTCAACGACAATGCTAGGCGAACCGGTTAAAAGCTGGCATAATAGCTCTTTTTTGACAGATAAGATAGATTAACGTGCCAAACGCCAAATTATGTGAACGCTTTCGTGGGTTTTATCCAGTTGTAATTGATATCGAAACATCAGGATTCGATTCAAAACTCAACGCCATTTTAGAAATCGCCGCTATCACCTTAAAAATGACACCCGATGGCTGGTTAGAACCTGATCAATCCTTACAATTTAATGTCAATCCATTTAACGATGCAATTTTAGAACCCACTGCTCTTGCTTTTAACGGCATTGACCCTAATAATCCACTCCGCGCCGCTGTGGACGAAAAGCACGCCTTAGACGAAATTTTCAAAATGGTTAGATCAGGTATAAAAACTAGCGAATGCACGCGCGCGGTGATAGTGGCGCATAATGCCCACTTTGATCACAGTTTTTTAATGGCAGCAGCTGAGCGCACAGGTATTAAACGCAACCCGTTCCATCCATTTGCCACTTTTGACACTGCATCGCTCAGTGGTCTGGTTTTTGGACAAACCGTGCTAGCCAAAGCTTGCCAAGTTGCACAAATCACCTTTGATCACAAACAAGCCCACAGCGCGCTATATGACACGCAAAAAACTGCAATACTATTTTGCAAAATCGTCAATCGATTTAAATCACTGGGTGGATGGCCACTGTCTTTTATGG
Organism: Gilliamella mensalis; assembly: GCF_900103085.1. Taxonomy (GTDB): domain Bacteria; phylum Pseudomonadota; class Gammaproteobacteria; order Enterobacterales; family Orbaceae; genus Gilliamella; species Gilliamella mensalis. Next base: position 237,696 of record NZ_FMWR01000014.1, read on the forward strand.
ATAGAGATGAAAATTTGGAAATGGATTTAGATAATACGCGAAAAAGCGAAGAACAAGAAATATAAAAAGCGTAAACAGCCATAATTGATAAAAAAAGCGCGCTCAACTTGCGCGCTTAATTCATCACTTAATTAAGATTTATGTTTTTCAGCAGTTTGCTTAATAAGAGTTTGCAGCTCACCTGTTTGAAACATTTCTAACATAATATCACAGCCACCCACTAATTCACCTTCCACCCACAATTGTGGAAACGTTGGCCAATTGGCAAATTTAGGTAATTCGGCACGAATATCAGGATTTTGTAAAATATCAACATAAGCAAACGGTTCACCACATTGCGATAAAACCTGTACCGCCTGAGCCGAAAAGCCACAACTTGGCAATTTTGGCGAACCTTTCATATATAAAATAATCGGATTTTCGGCAATTTGTTTTTTAATTTTATCGAGTATTGTCATTTCAGTCGTCATGTGTTTTCCTTTATAATTTATCGTAATAATGCGGATTATTTTAACGTACAATTTCTGCTGTTCCCACTGCTATCTTGTATCAAGATTGCTTAACGGATATTTTTAAAGCAAATTGAGATATAATTTGTTCTGCCACTTTCCTTAGGTTTGGTTCAGGTTGTCCAATTTTTGAACCGCAGGCTATAATTTGTACTTGACCTACTTAACCTGTCCTTTGTTTAAGGGGCTACACTTACTTTGCAACCTAGAGGTTGCAAAGCAGAATAAATATCAGCAATAACTTTTTAATGGTTTAAAAAATAGCAGGTGTTTTCAATAAAAACATTTCAGGTTTGGTATTGATTTAATTTATCTTTGTATTTCTAATTGAAATCAATCGGTTATAAGGTGGTTCTATTTTTTGACATTTAACATTTATCGGCGATGGAGATGTTATATCAACTCAGACACATTTGCTAAGTGATTTATACAGCGGTGGATTGGAATATTATAAACTATAAGTTTTATTTAGCAAAAGACAAATTAGAGTTTTTATTTTATAAAGCCTTTTTTGTAAAGTGTTTTTATTCATTTATCTATTAAAAAGGGGGATAAAGTTTTCGATATTCTGATAGATACCCATTTTGCCGTTAAGAAAAATTCAAACATCACATTGATTTTATTTATTAAAACAATGGAAAAGTCATACTAAAAATCACTTTCTTTTCTCCAATAAATCTTACTTGCAAATCCCAGCAAATTATTAGTCATTTTTATATACTCTAATTGTAATGCCCAAATTGGTGCTTTTATCATTCTTGCAAAGGGAAATACGCTATAATATTGTGTATAGGCTTGTTCGGCTTGTTCTTTTTGTAATTGTATTGCTTTAGCTTGAAATTGGATACCTTGGATCCGCGCAACGGTTTTAGGTGTAACGCTAATAGTACCGGCAACTTGTGGCTGTTTTAACATAGCTTTAGCATGGTCGGTTTTCAATTCGGAAAGAAGATACAAATACATTGGCTGTTCATCAAAAACATAAAAGGTATTACATGCCCATAGTTTGTTGTCGGGCAAGATGACACTTAACGATAACACATGATTTTTTCTAATAAATTTGCTGATTGTAGGATCGACTTGCATATTTTTTGGCGTTAATGTCATTATTCAGGTTTAGTGTTAAGGTGTAGATCTTCCCCCCAACGAGGTAGTGTGGGAATATCAATATCAAATAAGTCAAGCGCTCTTGCTACGCTGTGGGTAATTATATCATCCACAGTTTCAACATGCTGATATAAGGCTGGCACTGGCGGGCATATTACTCCCCCCATAAGTGTGATTGTTTCCATATTTTTTAGGTGAGCTAAGTTTAATGGTGATTCGCGAGCCATTAATACCAAGCGACGACGCTCTTTTAAAACAACATCTGCCGCACGGGTAAGTAAATTATCTGATAATCCTTGTGCAATAGCCGCAAGGGTTCGCATTGTGCAAGGAGCAATTAGCATACCCATGGTTTTATACGAGCCACTAGCAATTGCCGCTCCAATATTGTTAATGGAATATACTTTATCGGCAAGCGCTTTAATCTGTTTTATACTCATGCTGGGAACTTCGTATTCACTTGTTATTTGCGCCGCTTTAGAAATAACAAGGTGGGTTTCGATATCTATTGGTTTTAATAACTCTAGGGCTTTTATACCATAGTTAATCCCTGTTGCACCACTAATGCCAATTATTATTCGCCGCGTTGTCATGTTTATCCCTATATTAATATCAAAGTACAATCAAATTGTTAATCACTGTTTTAAGCACTCAACAAGTAAAATCATGCTATGGGTAATCAGCGATATTAAAGCTATCTACCAAATAAGTGACTATACCTATCTATTGATAGTCAATCAAGTAACTAATTGCACTAACGTTGCGATTACATTAATAATATATAAATTTCAAAAGGATCAATTAGGTCATTAGATAGTAAGTATGGCTATCAACATAACATTGATAGCCATTTTTAATAATTTACTCTTTAGCCATTGGTTTATTAACAACCTTTGTTGTTTGATTGCCTTGAATAGCTTGGATTTTTTGTTCATATTTTGCGACATCATCTTTGCTAGACAATAAGCTATATGTTAAGGTAAATTCGGTGCTTTGACCTGACTTTAACTGACGAACACGTTTTTGTTGACGTTCAATTGTCACTGGATAAGCAAAACTGGTACCAGGCTCTAAACCTGTGACATAGCCTTGTTTTAGAGTATCGGTGTTTTTCCACAATGATAGTACGGGTAACTGTTTAGTATTAAAGGCAATACCTGCAGCTTTATCCCCCGCTTTATTGGTCACCATCACCTGTGTTTGACCATTTTCATCAGCAAATGGATAAACATTAAATACCATTTCATCAAAATCTTTAGTTGGACCTAGATAAGTTTGCCATGTGTTAAGACCATCTTTCGCATAGCTGTTAAACGGTGAGATTTCTTTGACTGGGGCAACAAACCTAGCACCTTCTTCAAGGATGGGTGTACCAAAATTACTATGATAGATGATCTGATAATCACGGGTATAATCACTCTTATTGGTGACAACATCATGAACAGTAAATTCTTTACTTCCTGGTACATAGCTAATTGATGCCCAAGTTTCTAGATTACTTTTTTTGAAAGTATTTTCTTTAATTAACCCTTTAACTGTAATGGTGTAGGGTGCTTTGTCAGATACATCCACAATTAATTTAGAGACCGGCGTATTTTGAGCACGACCATGCAAGGTATACATCATACCATCAGCTTGCGTCGCATGACCTGTCCATTCAAAACCACAGCGAACCATCATTTCGTTAAAGCCATCTAGCCAACCTATTCCGCCACGACTTTCTAAGTTAATATATTTGGGATGAACAACTTCATTTACAGGAGAATCCCATCCCATTCGAATACCATCACCAACAACAGACAAAATACCTAACCCTCTAGTAGGAATTAATTGAATAGTGAAATTATCACTAGAAATAGTTAGGAGTTCAGTTCCATCTTGTTTACCACCTTTAAGCACTGTGTTTTGGATGGTAAATTTTTCACCTTTTATGCCCAAATCACGACTAGAAATTGACCAATTTCCTTTAGCAACATTCTGTTCATTATCAGTTAATACAAATTCTTTAGCATTGGCATTATAGCTAGCCAAACTAAGCAATACAGCTAATGAAACAACTTTGATTTTCATGGTGATCCCTCATAGTTAATAAAATATCACTGAATCGTTTCAATCAATATGACATAAAATAGAAAGAATCAACAAAAAGAAAATCATAAAAATGAGAGATCATTCACACTTTTTCAACATTAAAAAATTGAAAGCAAAAAATGATTTATTTGATTGAATCATTGTGAAATATTGAAAATATCAACTTTTAGGTCTGATCTGTTCGGCTTTCCAGTGTTTACGGCATACTGAGTGATATTCACTGTCACCAAGATGGATGGAGTTACCAAATTTAACAATTTGACCATCTTGTCCTTCTAACAAGATCATAGTAGCTTTTTTGCCACACCAACATACGGTTTTGAGTTCTCTAAAATTATCGGCAATTTCAAGTAGCGTTTTAGATCCTTCAAACAGGTGTCCCATATAATCGGTTTTGATGCCAAAGAACATGATTGGCACGCCATATTCGTCGCACACATCTGATAACTTCCAAATAGTATTGCGCGATAAAAACTGGCTTTCGTCGATGAGTATACAGGCATAGTTGTTTTGTTTGATGTGTTCAATAATATCATCAACCGTTGTGTCATCAAGCTGTAATGCCTTTTTACGTAATCCTAAACGAGAGACAATTTCGACAGCTGAATCGCGCGTGTCAACCGATGATTTTAACAGTAACGTTTGCATGTTATTACTTAAATAATTGTGATCAATTTGTAGGAGCTCAGTGGATTTTCCGGCATTCATTACGCCATATATATAATAAATCTTAGACAAAATAGTACTCTCAAAATTAAAATAAGTCAGTCAATAAAATAAATGAATCAAAAGCCATTATGCAGATAATAAAAAAAGGTAAGTTAAATAACCTACCTTTTTTTGTTTGTTTAATGAATAATTATTTTGCTTTACCTTGGTTTGCAACAGCAGCTTGTTTAGCCGCAATTTCGTCAGCATTACCTAGATAATAGTGCTTAATGACTTTCATGTTGTCGTCAAATTCATATACCAATGGTACACCCGTTGGGATATTAAGTTCGATGATGTCATCATCACTGATGTTATCTAAATGTTTTACCAGCGCACGTAGTGAGTTACCGTGAGCTGCAATAATAACACGCTCACCTTTAGCAACGCGTGGTGCAATGGTTGATTCCCAATAAGGTAATACGCGTTTGATAGTTAATGCTAAGCTTTCGGTTAATGGTAATTCTGATTCAGGTAATTTGCTGTAACGTGAATCATGCCCCGGGAAGCGTTCGTCTGATTTTTCAAGTGCTGGAGGCGTGATTGCAAAACCACGACGCCATAATTTTACTTGGTCATCGCCATATTTTGCTGCTGTTTCAGCTTTGTTTAAACCTTGTAATGCACCATAGTGACGTTCGTTTAGTTTCCAGCTTTTTTCAACCGGTAACCATGCTTGATCAACTTCGTCTAAAACGTGCCATAATGTGTGAATAGCGCGCTTTAATACTGATGTGTAGGCATAATCAAATGTGAAACCTTCTTTTTTTAGCAATTTACCTGCTTCGGCAGCTTCTTTGTTACCTTTATCAGATAAATCAACATCAGTCCAACCACAAAAGCGGTTTTCTTGATTCCAAACGCTTTCTCCATGTCGAATTAGCACTAATTTTTTTACAGTCATAAGTATAACTCCTTTAATTTCTTAAATTTAATTTTTGGTATATCCTGCTTATGAACATGCTCTATACTTGTCATGCATGCCCATCTATTTTGAGCTAATCTTATGAACTCAAAACGTTTATTATCTTGGTAAGAATTTTAACGGATCAACTGATTGCGCTTTGTATCGAATTTCAAAGTGTAATCTAACCGACGAGGTGCCAGTTGCCCCCATTGTAGCAATTTGCTCACCTGCGCGCACTGCCTGCTGTTCTTTTACTAATATGGATTGGTTATGCGCATATGCCGTTAAATAATCATCATTATGTTTAATAATAATTAAATTACCATAACCAGGTAATGCATTGCCTGAATACACAACTCGTCCATCCGCCGCAGCCATGACTTTATCACCAATTGAACCTGAAATATCTATTCCCTTGCTTGCATTCGAGAATTTTTCAATAATCTTACCTCGCGCGGGCCATTGCCATGAAATATTGGCAACGTTCGATTTTGATTTGCCTGTAGCTGGTATGCGGCTAGTAGAATTGTCTAAAGGTTCGGTAATAGTTTCAGTTGTTTCGGTTGTAGTAGGCTGTCTATTTTTCCCCGTTGTGGTAATCGAAGTCGTTGTTGTTTTGGTTATTGTTGGTTGGGTTTTTGCTTGTCCTATCGCTACAGCTGAGTTATCGCTATTTGCTTTGTTCACTGCTGTATTATTTGTTGTAGTTTTTTGTGTGACCACAACTGTTCCACCACTAACATCTAACACTTGACCAACATTAACGGCAAAAGGTTCTTTAATATTATTTTTTGCTGCTAATGAGCGGTAATCATTGCCGGTCACCCATGCAATATAAAATAAAGTATCGCCACGTTTAACTGTGTAGGTATCACCTTGGTACCCGCCTTTTGGTATATTGTCGTAATTGCGGTTATAAACGATTCGTTCATTACTAATTACCGTATCACTATCGCTAAGGGTGTTCGAACTGGCGACATTAACATTTGATACAGCCGTTGTCCTTGATGAAGGTGGATTATAGATAGTAGGAGTAGATGATATTCTGCCTCCTGTTGAAATATTAGTTGGTGGTTTGGTATAAACAGAAGAAGTTGATGTCTCGCCTGCGCCAGAAATATCTTCGATTTCGGCTTGCTCAGTTTGCGTACACGCAACAATTAACAAACTTAAGCAACTTAATGTCAGTATTTTTTTCAAAGTAACACCTTTCATTCGTGAATTTTGTTTTTTTACTATATTGTATTCAATAGCATGTTTCTAACAATCTTTTTATTAGCTCATTTTAGCGTTTTTACAGTAAAAACGCTATTATATTGATTGCTTATTGATTAAATCAATAAGTTCATCCAGAATTTGGTGATTCTTACTTATTAAATTTTTCCATAATTATTATCATGGTTGTTTTAATAATTTATAACCGCTAGTACTCAGCTTAAGTTAGCACAATGCTTTTATTTATTAATTTATATTAATCATAATATAAGCCAATCATTTCATACATAATCCGGCTATTTTTTGCTGCCATTGATTAACTATTTATTCGGCTTTGTCGGATTTATTTTGAAAGTAATGAGTATATACAATAAAATAGGCTTTCGTACAGTATCTTTACCGTATTTCTATAAAAATTTAATGTGATATAAAATAATGACTTTATATATTGTTGCCACCCCCATCGGAAACTTAGATGATATTACGCTTAGAGCCATCGATACACTTAAAAGAGTTGACCTTATTGCGGCTGAAGATACTCGCCATAGTGGCTTACTTTTACAACATCTTGGCATTAAAGCGAAGCTATTTGCTTTACATGATCATAATGAACAAGAAAAATCCAATGTGCTGATCGAAAAACTCCAATCAGGATTGTCAATTGCCTTGATTTCTGATGCTGGTACTCCGTTAATCAATGACCCCGGATATCACTTAGTTAAAGCTTGTCGAGAAAATGACATTAAGGTGGTGCCAATCCCCGGTGCTTGCGCTGCAATTGCAGCATTGTGTGTTTCGGGCTTGCCGTCGGATAAGTTTATTTATGAGGGTTTTTTACCGGCTAAAACTAAAGCACGCCAAGATAGTCTTGCAAAATTAATCGATGAACCACGTACCATGATTTTTTATGAATCAACCCATCGATTATTAGACACGTTGAATGATATGCAAACTATTTGGGGAAGTGATAAACAGATCATTTTAGCGAAAGAACTAACTAAAACATGGGAAACCATTGTCAGCTTTAAGGTCAGTGAGTTGATTAATTGGCTAAACGAAGATCCTACTCGTCAAAAAGGCGAGTTTGTGTTGATAGTACACGGCCATAACAAAACCGATGATGATATCGACCCTAAGGCGATTAGCACACTTAAACTTTTACAAAAAGAACTACCGTTAAAAAAAGCAGCAGCCATTACTGCTGAAATATATGGGCTTAAAAAGAATCAACTTTACCAAATCGGTTTAAGTGCAGAGCAATAAATGCATAGTAATAATTGAATTACTATACCTCAATAAGTTTGGTTAATAACTACTATTTATTGCATACATTGGTTTGATAATAAGCTAAATAGTTATGACTAATTTGTTTAATTATTCGTTGATTTATCGATAAGAACATTAGCACAAATAGCCCAATTTAGTATATAATCGCCCCTTATTTTTAAGACATTTTATGATAAAAGGTAACAAACAGTATGGGATTTAAATGTGGGATTGTCGGACTACCAAATGTGGGTAAGTCAACGCTTTTTAACGCGCTAACCAAAGCAGGCATTGAGGCAGCTAACTTTCCGTTTTGTACTATCGAACCAAACACTGGGGTTGTGCCCATGCCCGATCCACGTTTAGATGAACTAGCTAAAATTGTTAAACCTCAGCGCACGTTGCCAACCACCATGGAATTTGTTGATATTGCTGGTTTAGTTAAAGGCGCATCGAAAGGTGAAGGTTTAGGAAATCAATTTTTGGCTAATATTCGTGAAACCGAAGCGATCGGTCATGTTGTGCGTTGCTTTGAAAACGACAATATTATTCACGTCGCAGGTAAAATCGATCCGGCAGAAGATATCGAAATTATTAACACTGAACTTGCTCTATCCGATCTTGAAGCTTGTGAACGGGCAATAACACGCCTACAAAAACGCGCTAAAGGTGGCGATAAAGACGCGAAATTTGAGTTAGAAATCCTTGAAAAATGTTTACCTCATTTAGAACAAGGTAAAAAGTTATTGTTACTTAATTTAAGTAAAGAAGAACTTGATGCGATTAAATACTTAAGCTTTTTAACTTTAAAACCAACCATGTACATCGCTAATGTGAATGAAGATGGTTTTGAAAACAATCCTTATTTAGATAAAGTCAAAGCGATAGCTGAACAAGAAAAAGCCGTGGTAGTCCCTGTTTGTGCCGCAATTGAAGCAGAGCTTGCCGAACTGGATGATGCCGATCGTGATGAATTTATGAAAGATTTAGGCTTAACCGAACCAGGCTTAAATCGAGTGATTCGTGCTGGATACAGCTTACTTAACCTGCAAACTTATTTTACCGCAGGTGTTAAAGAAGTTCGCGCGTGGACAATTTCGGTTGGCGATACCGCACCACAAGCAGCAGGAAAAATTCATACCGATTTCGAAAAAGGTTTTATTCGTGCTCAAACCATTGCATTTGATGATTTTATTAAATACGGTGGCGAACAAGGCGCTAAAGAAGCAGGAAAAATGCGGGCTGAAGGTAAAGATTATATCGTGCAAGATGGCGATATTATGAACTTCTTATTTAATGTATAGTTGATTATTTTACGTCGCCTTTTGGCGACGTTATTATATTGATGTGCATAATAACTAATGAATATTGATATAAGATTTATTTTTTACTTAAACGTAGTGTTACCTGAAACTTCTTGTCAACTGAACCAATAATAGATTGGTAAATATAAGGACAGCCCACTTTTATGTTACTCACTTTTCAACAAGCCAAACAGCAAGTACTACAAAGCGTATCAACCGTAAAATCACTCACTAGCGAAAAAGTCGGACTATTTGATGCGCTAGATCGCATCACTGCTGAGAATGTGATTTCACCGATTAATGTGCCACGGTTCGATAATTCTGCGATGGATGGTTATGCGATTCGATTAGCGGATCTTAAACAATCAACGTTGTTACCACAAGCAGGGGCGATTTTTGCGGGCGATGATATAAGCAATCTTAATTGGCCAAAAGGTACTTGTTTGCGTATTATGACAGGTGCACCTGTGCCTAATGATGCTGATGCCGTTGTTATGCAAGAGCAGACTGAAAAATCTGATTTGGGGATTGCCTTTTTAGGTGACATAAAAGCTGGCGATAATATTCGTCGTATAGGTGAAGATGTGAAAAAAGGTGCGATCACAGTCAACAAAGGGACTAAATTAACGATACCAACACTATCGACACTTGCAACATTCGGCATTAGTGAACTTGTTGTCTTTAAAAAGTTAAAAGTCGCTATTTTATCAACTGGCGATGAATTAACCCCCATTGGTCAGTCATTATCTGGCAATGGCGCTATTTATGACAGCAACCGCTTTACACTAAAATTATTATTGGCCAAACTTAACTGCGAAATAATTGATCTCGGTATTATTCCTGATGATCCAACCCAAATCAAACAAGCGCTAATAACCGCATCTAACCAAGCCGATTTAGTGATAACTAGTGGTGGTGTTTCGGTGGGGGATGCCGATTATACTAAAACAGCACTTGAAACATTAGGACAAATTAATTTTTGGAAGATTGCAATGAAACCAGGCAAGCCTTTCGCCTTTGGCAAAATTGGCAATGCGCTATTTTGTGGTTTACCTGGTAATCCCGTTTCAACTTTAGTGACGTTTTATCAATTGGTACAACCACTAATTTTAGTGCTTTCAGGACAACAACTCACATCAGTCGATTTATCTTTCAAAGTAAAAATTGCAACTAGCCTTAAGAAAAGTATGGGACGATTAGATTTTCAAAGAGGAATACTACAAATTAATGAACAAGGTGAGTTAGAAGTAACAACAACCGGTCAACAAGGTTCTCATATTACGCAGTCATTTAATCGAGCTAACTGCTTTATCGTGCTTGAGCAAGATCGTGGCAATGTAAGTAAAGGTGAAATGGTGACCGTTGAACTATTTAATGCATTACTTAAGTAACATTGCAGTTTAAGCCACTATTTGGATGACCTCACCCACAGTCACCTCATTAGTTAGCCTATGCAAAAAGTTAGTATACAATTAAAATAGCGCAACTAATATCGCACCAGCTGCAATCATAGCAACCCCAACACCAGCTAACAATGAGATCTTTTCACCAAATAAAACAACGGCAAACACTACAGCAAACACCACGCTGAGTTTATCAATTGGTGCAACTTGCGATACTTTGCCCTCTTTAATTGCCATAAAGTAAAACAGCCAAGATAGTGCTCCGGCAATACCACTTAGAGTAATAATGAGTAATGCCTTTTTATCATTAAAAAAGGTATTGATAAGGTTTAATTTTCCTTGAACTACAACCACGCCGACTAAAAAAATAGCCATGACAATAGCACGAATGGCTGTTGCGGTGTTTGCATCAAGATGCTGTAAGCCAATTTTACCTAAAAGGGCGACACATGCTGCGGTAATAGCGGAAAGCAATGCATAAATAAGCCATGCACTCATATTAGTATTTATCGACTTGGAATAAATATTGTTGATTGTTTAAATTAGTTTCACATTGTTGTGATTTATTCATAACGCCACGACAATCTTCTAAAACACCGTGAGCTTTTGACCAATGGTAGGTTTTATCTTTGTCGTTTTTTCCCCCACATCCGACCAATGCTAAACTAAATATTAAACAAGAAAAACCAATAACTACAGCTTTCATTTCTTCCTCCTTTTTGGCAAACGCATTGACATAATTGTCAATATTACGTTTGTTTTATTTATATTATTTTAATACAGAATCGATGTGATTAATAGCTAATCTACCGTCTATTTTAATAGATGCAAAGCGCAATTGGCTTTGTCATTGCGTAATAACTGGAGCGGTTTATCAGCTCCTTCAAATGCAGCACAATAGATAACCACGGCTGAATAAAATTGCCATTCATCATACAAGCTGTACTACTTGTTGTTTTTCAAGATGCTTGTGATTGCATATACGAATACTGAACAAGCACCAATTGCGATTAATGTCAAATCAATTGCACTGGTAAAGTCATTTTAAAAGAAAAGATTCGCCATACTTAACACCTTTAGCGGTATGATGCTTATTGTTAAGCATTAAATCTTGTGTTCGATTTGTCATCTTTACAATATTTTTTTACAACAAGTTGGTTTATTTTAACTTGCTGTACGTTCAATAGTTACAGCAACATTTCGAGCATTAGCTATCGCATTTGGTTTAGACACTTTGACTTTAAGCCAAGTAACAGAAAATTGTTTAATCACTATTTCGGCAACGCGTTCTGCTACACATTCAATTAACTCAAATTTCGAAGATTCGATAAATTGTGTTATGGTTTGACTAACCACAAAATAATCTAAACAAAAAGATACGTTATCACTTTCGCCAGCTGGTTTGTTATCCCATGCTATTTCAAGATCGAGAATTAACTTTTGCTTGATGGTTTTTTCCCACTCATATACTCCAATAGTGGTTAAAACAGTTAATCCTTCAATCAATACTCTATCTCTGCTATACATATCCATACCTAATTCCAAAAGCTTAGTTACATGAAATAGAGATTACCGAATCTTGATAAATTACGCTATAATTTATTTTAAATAATATAATATATACATAATTATGACTCGAATTTTTCAGCCTTTTACTATTGAGCAAAATAGCCTTATTACTTTAGATGATAATGCGTTTAACCACCTTATTCGCGTGTTGCGCATGAAAGTCGGCGAAGAAATCACCCTATTTGATGGAACAAATCAAATTACTCCAGCGGTTATCTGCGATGTTAATAAAAAATCGGTGACAGTCAAAACTGCTTCGCCCATTTTAGATAATCGTGAATCACCATTAGAGATCCATTTGGGACAAGTGATATCACGTGGTGAAAAAATGGAATTTACGATTCAAAAATCAGTAGAGTTAGGTATTAGTAGCATTACCCCTCTACTTTCTGAACGCTGTGGGGTTAAATTGGATACCGAAAGGTTAGATAAAAAAGTTCAACAATGGCAAAAGATCGTTATTTCGGCTTGTGAGCAGAGTGGTCGCAATGTAGTACCTGTTGTCAACCCAGTAATAAAACTTGAAACTTGGTGTGCAAGTTTAACAACTCAGTTACGCTTAAATCTACACCCTAAAGCTAAACATGGAATTAAACAGTTACCTAGTGGTTACAATGACATTAGTTTACTAATTGGACCTGAAGGTGGTTTGTCGAACGACGAAATCAATATGACCCATAATTATCAATTTACCGATATATTGCTTGGTCCGCGTGTTTTGCGTACCGAAACAGCAGCTTTAACCGCCCTAACCGCTTTGCAAGTGCAATTTGGTGATTTGGGATGATGTAAAATCTTATTATTTATAAGGTAAATTAGCCTATTATTACTAATGTTTGCTTTGCATCTTAAGTAGTAACGAGTATGATAGTTGCTAGCACACATTTTAATAATGACTTAAAGAAATCTTGATTTAAAGCACTAACTGTCGAATGTTCAATCTAACTAAATAAACAACAAATATAGAATAATAAGCATTATCACCTATTATTCGCTAAACCAAAAAAATCAGTAAGGAGTCACCATGATTAAACTTGGTATTGTTATGGATCCAATTAGTCATATTAATATTAAAAAAGATACCAGTTTTGCAATGTTACTTGAGGCACAAAAACGAGGTTATTCACTTTTTTATATTGAAATGAATGATCTATTTTTAGATACTGGCGAAGCATATGCAACAACGCGCCCGTTGAAGGTTTATAACGATAAAGATCATTGGTTCGAGCTTGGACAAGAACAGACCATTCCACTCAGTGACCTCGATACGATTTTAATGCGTAAAGATCCTCCTTTCGATACAGAATATATTTATGCTACTTATATTTTAGAACGCGCCGAAGATAAAGGTGTGTTAGTGGTCAATAAACCACAAAGCCTACGCGATTGTAATGAAAAACTATTTACTGCATGGTTTGCACAATTTACACCACAAACGCTAGTTACACGCCAAACAAGACAAATTAAAGCGTTTTTCCAAAAATACCATGACATTATTTTAAAGCCATTAGACGGCATGGGAGGATCATCTATATTTAGAATCAAACAAGACGATCCAAACATTTCAGTGATTATTGAAACCTTAACCGAACATAATACGCGTTATTGCATGGCACAAAACTTTATTCCTGCCATTAAAGACGGTGATAAGCGTGTTTTAGTGGTTGATGGCGAGCCAGTACCTTATTGTTTAGCTCGAATTCCACAAAAAGGCGAAACCAGAGGAAACCTTGCTGCCGGTGGGCATGGTGAAGTGAGAGCATTAAGTGAAAGTGATTGGCATATAGCTAAAAGTATTGCGCCAGTTTTAAAAGAAAAAGGCCTTTTGTTTGTAGGACTTGATATTATTGGTGATAAGTTAACCGAAATTAACGTTACCAGCCCAACTTGCGTTCGCGAAATTGAAGCGGCCAACCCTGATCTTTCAATCACCGGTATGTTAATGGACGCAATTGAACATCGACTAAATAAAAAGAGTTAAACAATGATTAGAGAATATAAACCCGAAGATTTAAACAGCGTTATGACAATATGGTTGCAAGGTAATTTGCAAGCTCATGACTTTATCGATCCTGAATTTTTCAAACAAAATTATGATTTAGTGAAAATGCTAATTCCAATGTCGACTTTATACGTGCAGGATCTTGGCGGCATAAAAGGGTTTATTGGTTTAACCGAAAACTATATTTCAGGGCTGTTTGTTGATCAAAATTACCGTCATCAAGGTGTCGGTGAAGCGTTAGTTAATAAAGCCAAACAGCGCCACAATGAACTATTAGTACATGTTTATAAAAAGAATACTGCGGCGATTGATTTTTATCTTGCTCAGAATTTTGATATTGTTTCAGAATCGATCAATGAAGAAACCAATGAACCTGAATTATTAATGCGCTGTATTGTTGAACATAACGTTAAAATTGGCAAATGTGCATTATAAATATACCTAAATGTGAACCTATGAATTTAAAAGATCATTTTATTATTGCTATGCCAACACTAGATGACTCGTTGTTTAGTCATTCAGTTATTTATATTTGTGAACATAATCGTGATGGCGCCATGGGCATTATAATTAATAAACCAATTATTGAACTTAATGTAGCCACAGTTCTTACACGGTTAGAAATCACGTCGCCAACAAGTTGTGCTGAGTTAGAGTATCCTGTATTTTGTGGCGGACCAATTGCTGAAGAACAAGGATTCATTTTACATACACCTCAACAAGGATTCGCCTCTAGCATTCAAATTTCGGATGATGTGATGATTAGCACTTCGCTCGATGTTCTTAAATCAATTGGATCTCCTGAGCAACCACAAAATATTTGTTTAGCATTAGGTTATTCAAGCTGGCAGTCATTACAACTTGAAGATGAAATTGGTCGTAATGATTGGTTAGTGGCCGATGCTGATGCACAAATTATTTATGAAGTTGCCATCGATGAACGTTGGCAAAAAGCTGCCGCATCACTTGGCGTCAATATGAATACTATTTCACACCAAATGGGTAATGCATAACCTATGGCAACCATTATCGCATTTGATTTTGGCACGGCAAGTATTGGAGCTGCTATTGGTCAAGATATTACAAAAACAGCCAACCCTTTGTGCTCGTTTAAAGCACGTGATGGTATTCCTAACTGGCAAGCTATCGAGAAACTCTTAAATGAGTGGAAACCCGATTTTTTAGTAGTTGGATTACCCTTAAATATGGATGGAACCGAACAACCTTTAACTGCTCGAGCACGCAAATTTGCTAATCGTTTGCATGGCATGTTTGGTTATCAAGTACATTTACAAGATGAACGGCTATCAACCGTTGAGGCAAAATCCCATATTTTTGCTTCGCGGGGTTACCGCGCACTTGAAAAAGGTCACGTTGATGCAATTTCAGCCATTATTATTTTAGAAAGTTGGTTTGAGAATAATTAGCGATTTTAATAAATTGGTTATTTTGTAAATAATTAATCGCCATTAAATTTCATCCTTGTTAGAATAATAATCTACTTTACTATTGTAAGGATTGCTTGCTGTGTCAAATAATAAATCTCTCAGTTATAAAGATGCTGGTGTCGATATTGATGCTGGCAATGAACTTGTTAATCGCATTAAATCTGTCGTTAAAGAAACCAAACGACCTGAGGTTATGGGGGGATTGGGTGGCTTTGGTGCGCTATGTGCTATTCCTCAAAAATACAAAGAGCCGATATTAGTATCAGGCACTGATGGTGTGGGAACTAAATTACGCCTTGCAATGGATTTAAACCGTCATGAATCAATTGGTATTGATTTAGTGGCCATGTGTGTAAACGATTTGATTGTACAGGGCGCCGAGCCTTTATTTTTCCTTGATTATTATGCTACAGGCAAACTTAATGTTGATGTAGCAACTACAGTAGTCACTGGCATTGCCGAGGGATGTAAACAATCGGGGTGCGCTTTAGTGGGCGGTGAAACGGCCGAAATGCCGGGTATGTATCATAATAATGATTATGATTTAGCTGGATTTTGCGTTGGCGTCGTTGAAAAATCTAAAATGATTGATGGCAGTAAAGTGCAAAACGGTGATGCATTAATTGCCCTTGCATCAACTGGTGCTCACTCCAATGGCTATTCATTAGTGCGTAAAATTATCGAAGTCAATGGCGTAAATCCTGCAACTGAACAATTAGACGGCATACCACTTGCCGATCACCTACTTGCACCCACTAAGATCTATGTGAAGTCTGTACTTGATCTTATCTCCCAAGTTGACGTGCACGCTATTGCCCATATAACTGGTGGAGGGTTCTGGGAAAACATTCCGCGTGTTTTACCTGACAATACTCAAGCAGTCATCAATGAATCAAGTTGGCAATGGCCAGCCATATTTGATTGGCTACAACAAGCTGGCAATGTTAGTCGTCACGAAATGTACCGAACTTTTAACTGTGGTGTCGGTTTAATTATCGCATTACCTAAACAGTCAGCCGATAAAGCAATTAGCTTACTAAACAACTATGGTGAAAAGGCGTGGTTATTAGGTGAAATTAAGCACGCTACATCAGGCGAGCGTGTTGTAATAAAATAAATTGTTTTTTCATATTATCCATCCATTAATATAGTGAATTAGATGGATAATATGCTCCTTTCAAGATCGCTATTACTGCATGAATCACTTTGCAAAACTCTAAACGATCCATTTAATAAATCGCATTTAGTTATTAGTCAATCTTGCTTTGATTTTTCTTCTTGCTCAGTGATTTTTTGCACAAATCCTTGTTCATCAATTACGTTTACCCAATCTGGTAAGACTGGTGTTCGACAATAATAGTTAGCATAAGGGTCAAGTTTTTTAATACGTTCAAATTCTGGAGTTTGTGGATCATCATATAATTCAGGATCACCTGAGCGGTTAAGTTTTTTAAAGCGCGCATGTTCTTTTGAACTATTATGTAGCCAAGGTTTGGGGTGATCCTCGCCAAAATATTAGACAGTGCCCACCTCTATCATTTTTTCATTTTGGTAATATTTTTGTTCATATTGTTCAGGTGA
>NZ_FMWR01000015.1 GCF_900103085.1 Gilliamella mensalis
TCAGTGGATGCGCATTATAGGCATTTAAAAAAATCATGCAAGTGCTTATGACGTAATTTATTTCCATTTGCGTCTTTTTTACCCAAGATGTACTAAAAAAATACTAAATCGATACATTTAGGCTAAAATTACTACATTATTTTGATATATTAACAGTATTTCTGCTTACCTAACCGAGCCATAATTAAGATGCTAATTTTATTTTTCGAGGTAAATCCGCAAGACTATCAATTAGCCAATCTGCTTGAGCTAAGGCTTCTTCAGTTATCATATCACCCGTTTTTACTAGAACTGTTCTTTTAACGCCAGCTTGTCTACCTGATAATAAGTCAGAAACTCGATCACCAACCATATAAGAATTAGCAATATCTATATTCAACTCCTTTGCTGCGGTCTGAATCATACCTGGGTTTGGCTTACGACATTCACAAGTATTAACTAACGGATCATGGGGACAATAATATATGCCATCTAAATCAACGCCTCTATCTTGTAATGACCAATCCATCCATTCAGTTAATGTATGAAATTGTTCTTCTGTAAATATATTTCTGGCAATACCTGATTGGTTGGTTGTGATAACTAATAAAAAACCCATTTTTTTGAGTTCATGCATTGCATCAATGACACCATCAATAAAATGGAATTTATCAATTGTATGTACATAATTATAATCTATATTAATAGTACCATCCCGATCTAAAAAAATAGCTGGCTTCATGTTTACTCTTTTTCCTTTTATTTAGATATTACTCTGATCTTAAATAGAATATTATTGATTGACTTAGATGTCTAGACGTCTTAATATTCATTTATTCATCTTTTTCTCTATATATTATGATACAACTACAACATATTTCGAAAACATTTGAGCATAATAAAACTCCCATTTATGCTTTAAAAGACATTAACATCCATGTTCCACAAGGAAAAATTTATGGTGTTATTGGCAAGTCAGGTGCTGGAAAAAGTACGCTAATTCGTTGTATTAATCTACTTGAAAAACCAACTAGTGGAAAAATACTTTTTGATAATCAAGATATTACAAACCTATCAAATAGAAAATTAATTGAAATACGTCGAAAAATCAGTATGATTTTTCAACACTTCAATCTGCTTTCTTCACGCACCGTATTTGATAATATCGCTTTTCCTCTTGAGCTGAATAAAACACCTAAAGCAACTATTAACAAGAAAGTCAATGAGCTTATCGAACTAGTAGGATTAACCGAAAAGGCAAATGTTTATCCAGTTAATTTATCTGGTGGTCAAAAACAACGTGTTGCTATTGCCCGAGCTTTAGCAAGTGATCCCAAAGTGCTATTGTGTGATGAGGCGACCAGTGCCCTTGATCCTGAAACAACTCGTTCCATTTTGGCATTATTAAAAGATATCAACCAAAAATTAGGACTAACCATTTTATTAATTACGCATGAAATGGATGTAGTAAAACAGATTTGTGACCAAGTTGCTGTCGTCAGTGATGGAAAATTAGTTGAACAGTCATCAGTAGGCGAAATGTTTTCTCATGCGAAAACAGATATTGCAAGACAATTTATTCAATCAACGCTACATCTGACAATCCCTGATGATTATGTAACACGACTGAAACCTAATCATAAAGAGGGACTCAATCCTTTGGTACGGTTAGAATTTACTGGAGTCTCTGTTGATTTACCATTACTGTCGCAAATTGCTAAAGAGTTCGAAATTGATAGTAATATTATCAGTGCACAAATGGATTATGCTGGTGGAGTTAAATTTGGCTTAATGCTTGCTGAGATGAAAGGGAAACAAAAAAGTATGGCTTGTGCAATTCAATTTTTAGAAAAAAATAATACTAAAGTAGAGGTGCTCGGCTATGTTTGATTTTATTCCTTCATTTAAACCTTTTGAATCATTATTTCGATACTTAACTCAATACAATTTTTGGGCTGACTTTGTTGCTTTTTGTTCATCGTTTAATGGTTTTAATGAAGCAATGCTGTTCAAAATGGCGCAAGCAACAGATGAAACGTTATTTATGGTCATCTTATCGGGTTTTTGGGGAACGGTAATTGGGCTACCCATTGGTATATTACTCTACACAACTCGTAAAGGACAAATATTAGATTGTTATGCCGCAAATAGCATTATCTCATTTATTACTAATGTATTTCGTTCAATCCCTTTTATCATATTAATTGTATGGATTATTCCTTTCACTACTATTTTAATGGGTACTTTTATTGGTAAACAAGCTGCCGTGGTACCATTAAGTATTGGCGTATCACCATTAATTGCACGTATGATTGAAAATGCCTTATTAGATGTGCCCAAGGGATTAATTGAAGCGGCTCGCTCAATGGGCGCAACACCCCTGCAAATTATATATAAGGTTTTATTACCTGAATCATTGCCTGTGATTGTCAATAGTATGACAATTACCTTAATTACTCTGACAGGATACATTGCAATGGCTGGAGCCGTTGGTGCTGGAGGCCTTGGTCAACTTGCTATTCAATATGGTTACAACGGCTATAAGCCTGCTATAATGAACACTGTTTTAGTTATACTAATTATTATTGTCTTTATTATTCAATTTATTGGCAATAGGATTGTTAAACGCGTTACACATCATTAATTTTGGAGAAATATATGTCTATTAAAAAGCTAGCACTTATTACCACATTGGTAAGTGCATTTTTTTTAACTGGCTGTGATAATAATAAACAACCATCTGCAACAGATAACAAATTAGTCGAACCAGCTAAAGTAAGCACTCTTAAAGTAGGCGTGATTTCTGGTCCTGAACAAGAAGTTGCTGAAGTTGTGAAACAACAAGCGAAAGACCTTTATAATTTAGATGTTGAACTCGTTATTTTTAACGATTACGTGACACCAAACCAAGCATTAAATGATGGTTTAATTGAGGTAAACGCTTTCCAGCATAAGCCTTATTTAGATGAACAAATCAAAGAACGTGACTATAAATTAGCTGTAGTAGGTAATTCATTTGTTTATCCTATTGCAAGCTATTCTCATAAATTAAAACCAATTGATGACTCAATGGAAACAGGTGAAGGCGTAAAAGTAACGTCACCTCGCGGTGATACTTTCTTTATTGCGGCTAATTCAACCATTGCTATTCCGAATGATCCAACCAATTTAGGTCGAGCATTACTTTTATTACAACATGAAGGAATGATTACAGTTGATAAATCTAAAGGTTTACTGCCAACTGTACTTGATATTACAAGCAATCCTTATAACTATAAGATCTTAGAACTTGAAGCGCCAATGTTACCTCGCTCATTAGATGATGCGCAAGTTGATCTAGCAATCATCAATAACGCCTTTGCAGGGCAAGCAAACTTAACACCAAGCCAAGATGGGATTTTTGTTGAAGATAAAGAATCACCCTATGTCAACATAATCGTTTCGCGTGAAGCAGATAAAGATAACGAAAACGTGAAAAACTTTGTTAAAGCATACCAAACAGAAGCTGTTGCACAAAAAGCTAACCAAATTTTTAATGGCGGTGCAATTCGCGGTTGGTAATAGCAAAGTTATAATTATTGACTCACCTTAATACCTTCGACTTAGGTCGACGGTGTTCGTTCGTTGCTATTTTCATATAGTCAACAACAAACAATAGTGTAAACTCAATCAAAAATCGATTATGACATATCAAATTGACCCCATTGGCATTATCCGCTCACCTTATAGTGAGAAATTTGCCGTTCCAAGACAACCCAATTTAGTTAGTGCTGGGCAAGGTGAACTTTATTTATCAGCTCCTTATAATGATCCTATCAGTGTTAAAGGTTTAGAACAGTTTTCACATTTATGGCTATTATTCCTATTTCACCATATTGCTCCTGAAAAATGGGGATTAACAGTTCGCCCTCCTCGTTTAGGTGGTAATAAGACAATGGGCGTATTTGCCACAAGATCGCCATTTAGACCTAATCATATTGGACTTTCAGCTGTTGAATTAAAAGATATCGTCGTTGAAAATAAACAGGTAGTTTTAAAATTAGGTAGCCTTGACTTAGTTGATGGCACCCCCATTGTTGATATCAAACCCTATCTACCCTATTGTGACAGCCATCCAGAGGCTCTTGCGGGATACGCGCAAGCAATTCCCGATAAAAAACTAACCGTTGAATTTTCACAAAAAACACAATTAATATTGGATTTACAAAAACAACACTATCCCCAGCTTGCTGAGCTAATTACGCAAGTGATATCTCAAGATCCAAGACCAGCCTACAAACAAAAAAATAGCAGTGAACAAACCTATGGAATAACACTTTATCATTTTAATATTAAATGGAAAATCATCAATCAATATGCTTTTGTTGAAGATATCTATGTGGGCAGTAAGTAAAAAATTCTTCATTAATCTAGAACTTTGAATACAGGATTAATTCCCTATTTTTCACTTTATCGCTAAAGTTATGAATAACTTTAGCGATACTTGTCGATGAAAATCAATGATAATGTAGGTTATGCTTGCTTCTCATTTCAGCAATATCAATTGCATCAAATAGATAATGCTTTCCACAATAATCGCAATGAATATCAATCTTACCCCCCTCTTCCTTTAGGATTTCATCAATATCATTAGCTGGTAATGTCATTAAGCTATCTTCACAACGTTGGCGTGAACAGCTACATTTAAAAGTAATGTCATGTGTTTCAAAAAGACGCACTTCTTCTTGATTATATAGTCGATATAAAATTTCATCAGTAGAGAGTTGAAAGAGTTCCTCACTAGTTATCGTCTCGGTTAATGTACTAAGATGTTCAAATGACTCTGCGGTATTATCATTAGCTGGCAAAACTTGCAATAAAATACCGGCTGCCGTTGGTTTATGATTATGTACTCCCGTTTTTACAAATAGGCGTGTAGGAAGTTGCTCTGATTGCATAAAATAGTTTTCGATACAACCAATAAGCGTCTCTTTTTCTAGTCCAACGATACCTTGATAACGTTCACCATTTTTAGGCGTGATAGTAATAACTATATAACCATTACCTACCATCTGTTTAAGCGTTGCGTCATCAGCAATTTCACCATTAACTCGGGCAACACCACGCAGTTGCTGTTGATCATTGCCATTAACAACCGCCAAAGTTAATGCGCCATCACCTTGCAATTGAACAGCAATATCCCCTTCAAATTTTAACGTTGCGGTTAATAAACTCGTTACAACCAACAATTCACCAAGTAATTTTTGTACCGCTATTGGGTATGCGTGATTATCTAAAATCGCTTGATATGTTTGTTCAAGACGAGTAATTTCACCACGAATGGGATGATTATCAAATAAAAACCGATTTAGCGTATCCATCTTAATTGTTGTCACCTTGTTGCCTATCATATTTAAATTTAATCAAATTACGCCGCTCCTTTTTATCCGGTCTTCTATCAGGATGCGGCATTGTCAATGCGTTAAGCTTACGTGCTTGTGCTATTGCTTCTCGTTTAGCAATACTATCGGGTGTTTCTTGATAAAGTTGTTGGGCTTCGATAGCAGTTCTTCGTTGTTCACAAATAGCTAAAATTTGAATTGTTTTTTGATCAGAACCTTGGCGAAGTGTTAAGATTGCACCTACTTCAACAATTTTACTTGGTTTAGTACGTTGACCATTGTAATGCACTTTACCACCCTCAACCATTTCTCGAGCTAATGATCGAGTCTTATAAAATCTTGCAGCCCAAAGCCATTTATCTAATCTGACAAGAACCATTACACCCTCATATTACACTTAATTATTGAGTTAATTTATACTCAAATGCACATAATACCTTAAACATCTTAACAAGTTATATAAGGATGCTTTTGTAAAAATCAATGATCATGATTGATGATATAATCATTCTCGTTTGTAGATAATGTACCGGAAAAACTAAATGGTAGTAACTTACCGTGTAATTTAGCGGAATAATTTAAAGCTTTTGGTGGTTGTTTTACCAGTTTCCAGTTTTCTAGCAATGCGCTTGTGATACCATAAGCATTAAACTGTAAAGATAATGGTTCATTCTGCGATAGATCGATATTTGCTTTTGATTCAATCATTCCGCCACTCACTAAAGAGCTAAAAGTCAACAAAGCATGGTTTTGAACATCAAATTTTACAACTAGATCGGGATAACGAATATCAATTCGATTAACCGATCCTTTTTCAGATTTAAAAAAGGTCGTTCCTGAAAAAATGCCTAATTGTTGATCTTTCGCTAAGGTCACATTTGTACCTGAAACTTGAAAGTTATATAGATTAAAAGGGAAATCACTGTGCTTTCCAATTATTAAACTTTGCAAAATAGCCAACTTATCAACTTGGATATTCCTAAAAATATTAGGTAACGCCGCTAATTCTATTTTTTCAGGCATTTCATAAATAATATCCGCTAAGGTTAATTGATCTAGATGTAAGGTATTATCTTTCCATTTTCCAACAAAATTGATACTACCTTTATTCCATTTTGCTAGTGCTTTTTGAATTGTCACTTCTTGGTCATTGGATGATAATTGGACTAATACCGACGTAAATAATTGATCATGCAAAACAACATGATCAGCAGTAAAAATAAAAGAACTTTGATCAAAATGCCACTGGTCATCATAACGAAGATTAGTCGCCTCAATATTGCCTTTTTCAATTAAAAAGTTAGGTAACTGAATACTACTTTCAAATATTAATAATTGTTTGATCATCAACTTGGGTAGGACATGAGAATATTTATCAAGAAAATCATGTTCAGCTGATTGCAAATTTATATTATGCAGCTTTAGTTGATCAATATTTAAACTATTATCAGCCAGTATTTTTAATTTACTAACAAAAAAACCATTATTAATATTTCCGCCTAAATTAGTCATCGTTGTAATTCCATCGCGATGGAATCCTTGAATGAGCAAAGATTTTATCGGAATTTCATTTACTAAAACCTCTTGTACAGTAAAATCAAACTGGTATTTATCCATATCTAATGAATCAAAGGGTTTAATACCACCATTAATCTGTTTCAATAAAAGTTTGTCCTTCCCATTATTAACCAGAATATTAGCCGTTGAATTAACAAATTTTAGCGTATTGGTTGAAAAGTCATAATGATTAAATTTAGTATTATTAATATTACCGTTAATGACAGTCACATAATTAAAATGAGTCAATTGCCAAAGATTACTTTTATCGAAACCTACAACTAGTTTAGGAACATTAATAATCTCTTGCCTATTATCAGTGACAATGACATCATCAAACACTAATTCGTAAAAATTTGAAAAAGAGTGATGAACCCTACCTATTGAAATAGTATACGAACTTAAATTGGATAATTGCTGACTGACTATCTTGGCTCCAAAAGAAGTTTGTACGACAAAATAAGACAACAATAAAGAAAACCAAATAATGGATAGAAGGATGATTATGTAAAATCGTAATCGTCGCATAAATAAATTTAATTGCTATAATAAACTGTTAATAATTACATTACGATAACCGATTTTCATCAAAATAACATCTCATTTTCAGCATAAATGATTTGTTGTTAAGCTAGTTTTACAGTTAAGATATAAATATTCACCATAATATTTTAAATAACTAACCGAACAATTTACTTTCCCCTTCTTTTGATTAAGATAAGGGATAGTGATTTTTTATTTGCTATAAGTAAAAACGGGAGATACTTATATGAAACAAATCCCAATGACAGTTAAGGGAGCTGAATTATTACGTGCTGAGCTTGAAGAGCTAAAAAATGTCAAAAGACCACAAATCACTGCAGCCATAGCCGAAGCAAGAGCACACGGTGATTTAAAAGAAAATGCTGAATACCATGCAGCAAGAGAACAGCAAGGTTTTTGTGAAGGTCGTATTCAAGAAATTGAAGGCAAATTATCACAAGCACAAATTATAGATATTACCAAAGTAAAAAATACTGGGCGTATTATCTTTGGTACAACAGTCACCGTCATAAATATTGAAACAGACGAAGAAACGACCTATCGCATCGTGGGTGATGATGAAGCCGACTACAGGCAAAATCTTATTTCTGTCAACTCGCCTATCGCCAGAGGCTTAATTGGCAAAGAAGATGGTGATACAGTACAAATTAAAACGCCGGGTGGTGATGTAGAATTTGATATTATTAAAGTTGAATACATTTAATCTTAAGTTCATCATTCACAAAAGCAGATAAACAAACAGGGCAACTAGCCCTGTTTGTTTTTTTATTTAGGTAACGCGATTTTCTTATCCTCACTTGGTCTAAAAATCGTAAAATTAGATCCAACCAATTGTACAGGCAACGCTTTTGTTTCGCGAATAATTGCATCGCAAATAAGCTTCTTAGTTTCACGATCTTCAGCAGAAACTTTAATTTTAATTAACTCATGGAAATTTAAGGCATTGTCAATTTCGGCAAGTACGCCTTCGGTAAATCCATTAGCACCAATCATCACAATAGGTTTTAAATGATGAGCTTCACTTTTTAAATACTGTTTTTGTTTATTCGATAAATTCATTAAATTTTTATCACATTAAGTTGTAATTTTGTTATTCTACCCTTATATATATTTGTAATCAATGAAGTGACCTCTTTACATTAAGGATTTATTCGCTGTGAGTAATAAAAAACGCTCAGCAAGTTCAACACGTTGGCTCAATGAACATTTTAATGATCGCTTTGTGCAACAAGCACAAAAAAAAGGACTACGATCTAGAGCATGGTTCAAACTTGAAGAAATTCAAAAAAGTGACAAATTATTTAAACCTGGTATTACCGTTGTTGATTTAGGTGCTGCCCCTGGCGGGTGGTCACAATATGTCGCATCGCTTATTGGCAACAAAGGGCGTATTATTGCCTGTGATCTATTGCCAATGGATCCCATTGTTGGGGTTGACTTTCTTCAAGGCGATTTTCGCGATGAAGCTGTTTTAAAAGCTTTACTTGAACGAGTTGGCGAAGACAAAGTCCAAGTTGTCATGTCAGATATGGCGCCCAATATGAGTGGACAACCGGCTGTTGACATACCTAGAGCAATGTATTTAGTTGAACTCGCATTAGATATGTGTAAAGACGTGCTTGCGCCTAATGGCAATTTTATTGTTAAAGTATTTCAAGGTGAAGGATTTGAAGAGTACCTAAAACAGGTACGTTCTATGTTCAAGATAGTCAAAATTCGCAAGCCTGAAGCATCGCGCGCAAGGTCTCGAGAAGTTTATATTGTTGCAATGGGTATGAAGTAGCCAGTTGTATAATTTTGTAGTACCATATTTTGTTAAATTTGGTCGTAACTGTTAATTTTTATGAGAGGTTTTTCTTTTGAACGACATGGTAAAGAATTTACTGATCTGGGGAGTTATCGCTGTAGTATTGATTGCTGTATTTAACCAATTCAGCTCAATATCTAATAGTGGGCCTCAAATCAATTATACCCAATTTAATTCCGATATCACCAATGGCAAAATCCAAGAAGTGCATATTAAAGGGCGCGAAATTGTTGCCACAACCAAAAATAATGGCAATTATGTTACTTATATCCCTTATCTTGATGAAAAATTAATGGATGATTTATTAGCTAATAAAGTGGCTGTCTATGGTAGTCCTGATGACAAACCAAGCCTAATAGGTAGTATTCTCATCTCTTGGTTTCCTATCATTCTACTCATTGGTTTTTGGCTATTTATGATGCGCCAAATGCAAGGTGGTGGTAAAGGTGGTCCCATGTCAGTTGGTAAAAGTAAAGCGAAAATGCTAACGCCAGACCAAGTCAAAACAAAATTTACCGATGTGGCTGGCAGCGAAGAAGCAAAACAAGAAGTCACAGAAGTTGTCGACTTTTTGCGCGACCCAGGGAAATATCAAAAATTAGGTGGGCGCATACCAAAAGGGATTTTAATGGTAGGTCCCCCAGGAACTGGTAAAACTTTACTAGCAAGAGCTATTGCGGGTGAAGCCAATGTACCTTTCTTTAGCATTTCAGGTTCTGACTTTGTTGAAATGTTTGTAGGTGTGGGTGCCTCACGTGTGCGCGATCTATTTGAACAAGCCCGTAAACACGCACCTTGTATTATCTTTATTGATGAAATTGATGCCGTAGGTCGTAAGCGTGGCGCTGGCTCAATGGGCGGTCATGATGAGCGCGAACAAACACTTAACCAAATGCTCGTTGAAATGGATGGTTTTGAAGCTAATAGTGGCATAATTATCATTGCAGCTACTAACCGTGTTGATATTTTAGACTCGGCATTACTCCGTCCTGGTCGTTTTGACCGTCAGGTGCAAATTGGCTTACCAGACATGAAAGGTCGTGAACAAATTCTTGCTGTTCATGTACGCAAAGTTCCATTGGGTTCTGATGTCAATTTATCGGTATTAGCTCGTGGCACACCAAATTACTCTGGTGCAGAACTTGCTAATTTAGTTAACGAAGCTGCGCTATTTGCTGCACGTCGTAATAAACGAGTCGTTACCATGGAAGAATTTGAGGAAGCCAAAGACAAAATCAATATGGGAACTCAACGCCGTTCATTATCTATGACGAAAGAACAATTAACGAATACTGCTTATCACGAAGCTGGACATGCGATTGTTGGTTATCTTGTGCCAGAACACGATCCACTTCATAAAGTGACTATCATTCCACGTGGTCGAGCATTAGGTGTAGCATTCTTTTTACCTGAAGGTGACCAAATTAGCCAAAGCCGAACTCAATTAGAATCAAAAATTTCTACCGCTTATGCGGGTCGTATTGCTGAAGGATTAATCTTTGGTGAAGATAAAATTACGTCGGGTGCATCAAGTGATATTCAATATGCATCTAATGTTGCTCGAGCAATGGTAACTCAATGGGGATTCTCAGAACGTTTACCACCTGTATTATTTGAATACGAAGAGTCATCTTATGGACCATTGAAAAAAATCTCAGATAGTACTGCTCAAATTATTGATGAAGAAGTTGACGCTATTATTCAACGTAACTATCAACGTGCAAAAACTATCTTAACTGAAAATATTGATATTCTTCATGCCATGAAAGATGCACTATTAAAATATGAAACAATCAATAAACAACAAATTGATGAACTGATGAATCGTCAACCTGTTACACCACCAGATGGTTGGACAGAAAGCGATGAAAAAGCAGCGAATGATGGTAGTAACACATCGCCACAATCAGAAAGTTAATTTGCTTTAATAAAACATAACGCGCTACGGCGCGTTTTTTATCGGTAAAATAAAAATAGCTTATCAATAAATTTGCAAGAGTAACATCAAAATTATATTGAAAATTTCAGTTTAATTGTGCTTAATAACTTTAAAGAGTATTTAAACGACTGCATCATTAATTTTAATCAAATAAGGTTTTTAATCATGGAAATACATTTTCAAAATCAAGTGATGGATCTCTCATTTCCACAAGTCATGGGCATTGTTAATATGACACCTGATTCGTTTTCTGACGGTGGGAACTATAACAACCTTGATGATGCTATGCGACGTGTTGACAGTATGATTCAAGCTGGTGCAACATTTATTGATGTCGGTGGAGAATCAACGCGCCCTGGCGCAGCCGAAGTTTCGGTTGACGAAGAACTTAACCGCGTGGTGCCATTAGTTGAAAAAATTGCTCGTTATTTTGATGTTTGGATTTCGGTTGATACCTCAAAGCCACAAGTCATGAGTGAAACGGCCAAAGTGGGCGCACACCTAATTAATGATGTTCGCGCCTTAACCGAACCCGGTGCGCTTGAAGCTGCTGCCCAAACAGGGTTGCCAGTTTGCATTATGCATATGCAAGGCGACCCTAAAACCATGCAAAATGCGCCACACTATACGCAAGATATTTATCAAGAAGTCGACCTCTTTTTTGCCAAACAGATTGATCGTTGTATTAATGCTGGTATTACCCGTGAAAAAATTATACTTGATCCCGGTTTTGGATTTGGCAAAACACTGACACACAATTATCGCCTATTAGCAACACTCGACAAGTTTCATCATTTCAACTTACCATTATTAGTAGGCATGTCTCGAAAATCCATGATTGGGCAAGTGTTAAATGTGCCACCGCAAGAACGTATGCTAGGTAGCGTATCATGTGCTGTAATTGCGGCAATGAAAGGGGCCCAAATTATCCGCGTACACGATGTTAAAGAAACCTTCGATGCATTAAGAATTGTACAAGCAACTCTTGCAGAGCAAGACTAATTGTATCTAAGGATAATTTTTATTTAGTCGATAGGTTTGTTAGCCGTTGTTGCCTTTTGGTGAAAAGAATAATATTTTTAGCAAAAATTTTCAGTTAATCATTCTAAAAATTGGCGCATTTTTTATAACAATACTTATCTAAATACGCTCTTTTTTAAACTACTTTAAGTCACAGCTATAACCATCACCTTATAGACTTGTTGAACATTATCTCATTGTTTAACAAGCACTAAAAATCATCATTTGGGTTTGCTGATTTTTGTGATTTGATTCATTTCTGATACGATTTTTAGGTATCAAATAACAAAAATGATAAATTAAGTAAAGAATATTACATTTCACACTTGTTAGATTAAAGAACGCGCTAATATGCGCATTCTTTGTCAACAATCTGAGAGACGATAAGCCTCCCTCTGGTTGGATAAATAATAACAATGATGATCTATTTCATTTGAAACAGGGACATATTTTGCATCGTCATAAAGGTGTATTGTGCAGCTTGCAAATTAGCTTGTAGCATCACATATTCTGAAATAGCATCATACCAATCAACATCTTCAAGCTGGCTGATTTGCGTTTGATATTCAATATCTAATGTTTTACCAAGCGCTAATAACCTATCAACTTCAGATAGGACTGAGCCACCTTCTGCTCTAAGTGTTGAAATATTATTAAAAGAATTGTCTATGCCATGGCGAGCTTTTGATAATCCAGCTCTAAATTGCTCAACAGTTTCTTCGTTACCATAATCTAGATCTATTTTTAATGCTTCAATCGCATAATCAATACTTGCAAATAGATTACTTTCTGTCGGTGAACCATCAGATTCTTTAACATTTGAACCGCTCATAAATACTTCGATGCCGGTAAAACTGAGCGATACTTCGCGCGAGTCATCGATCAAAACATTTACCGATGTTGTTCCACCCACATAACTTATTTCACCAGATTCGTTCATAACAAAAGGGGGCGTGTCATTCTTATTACCAGCAAAAAGATAGTTACCGTTAGTGTCTTTTGCGTTGGCTAATGACAAAAGTTGATCTTTTAAGCCTTGTAATTTATTAGCAAGATCAAGTCGATTTTCCTCATTTAAGGTCTCATTTGATGCATAGACTAATGTTTCTTGAATGGTTTGGATAACTGTATTGGCTTCTGCTAAGATCGTATCTTGGCGACTGAGTAATTTATCAGCACTTTCGCGTGTCGCTTGAAATTGCTCATTTTGCGCTTGTGCTTGTTTTATTATTAATGATTGTGATGCGCCCATAGGATCATCAGAAGGCGATAAAATCTTTTTGCCAGTCGCTAAATGTAACCCCGATTTTTGCCATTTACTGTTGGTATTTAAAATACTTTGCAAGTTTTTTTGATAGAGTGAGTTTGTGCTAAGGCGCATTTTTTATCCTTTTATCATTTAGTTAAACCTAAAATGGTATCAAATAGTGTTGTGGCCGCATCAATCACTTTTGCATTCGCTTGGTAATACTGCATATAGACCTGCATAGAGATATATTCTTCTTCAATATTCACACCGGATATTGATTGATTTTGTTCATAAATTTGTTGGGTAATATTTTTGCTTGATTGAGCAGAAATTTTCGCCGTTTGAGTTTCACTACCAATGTAGCTAACTAAACGAGTGTAAGCACTTTTTAACGTTGTTGTGCCATTCACAAGTTTTTCATGCTGGATTGCTAACAATTTAGCTACGTTACGATTATCACCTGCACCATGTTCTTCATCATTAATACCGGTTGCTAATTTATTCACATCTTTTACTTGCAATTGTAATGACGAGGCAATATCAGCAACAGGTTTGATGATAAACGAGTCCCCACTAACGGCATTACCGTTTATCTCAATAGCCAGCCCATCAAAAACCAATTTACCCTCTTCGATTTGCGGAGTGATTTGCTGATGATCTGATAATCGTGTGACAACCCAATTATTACCATCAAATTCAATTTTATAATCCGAAGCTTTCACTTCTGTCACAGCGTTAAACTCGATCTTAGCTGTGGCATTACCTTGATTTTTCGTGTTAGTAACGCAACTAGGATGATTATAATCAAATAACTTTTCACCCTGATTACCATTAATATCAACACCAGACATATGCACTTGATTAAAACGTTCAGCTAAATTTAGCGCAATTAATCCTAATTGATTGCGAGCCTCGGTTAACGGCCCTTCACGAAAGGTTAATAATCCATTTAATGTGCCAGATGTAATGTTCTGACTGGTCAATTCTTGATTTGCACCTGAATGATGAGTATAAATAATCGAATTTAATGAAGGATCATCTGCCGAAGGTTGTACTGATAATACGTTTACTGAAGAACCTTGAACTAAATTTAAACCATTAGTGAGCGAAAGATTATATTGCCCATTTTGTTCAGTAACAGTAATGCCAATAATTTCGCTTAACTCATTAACCAATTGATCACGTTGGTCAAGTAATGCATTAGGCGCAAGTCCACCACCGGCCGACTGTAGTTGTGAAATTTTTTGGTTCAGTTCTGCAATTTGTTGGGTATAGGTATTTACCTTATCAACATTATTGCTTAATTCAGTATTAATATTAGCAATTTGATTTTTCAAATTTGTTTCTGTTTTATTAAACTGACTGGTTAACGAGGTGAGATCACTAATCACGGTTTGTTTCGTTGATGCATCACCAGCATTGGATGCAAGTTTATTTAAACTCGCAAAAAGATTGTTAAGCTGTGATGAAATACTATTATCATTCTCTGCCAATAAATTATCGACTTTTGATAACTCACCATAATAAGATTTAATAGAACCATTTTGTGATTGTGATTGACGTAGTTGACCAACGACAAAATGGTTAAAAGCACGATTCACCGATGACACACAAACGCCATTACCCACAAAACCAAAACTATGTTGAGTGCCATTGGCTTGACGTAAAATTTGCTGTTGGCGATTGTAACCTGTGGTATGTGCATTACTGATATTATTGCTAATTACATTAAGCATATTTTGTGCTGCATTTAATCCACTAATACCCGTATTCATTAATGAATTTGCCATAAAAACCCCTCAATATAGTTTTAGTTAATAACATCAATTAAAAAAGTAAGTTATTTTTATATCGGCTTCATTTTTGAAAACTTTAGTAATTTTTGCGACAATTTGGAAAATTTTTAAATTTGAGTATTTAAAAATGATATAACGGCTCTTCAGAAGTTAGGTTATTTGATTTTTATTCTGATTTGATTTGTTGTGATTGTCTTAAAAAATTGATGCCGGTCATGTTATTTTCTTCTTCAATATACTGTTGTGCTGTTTTATTCAAAATTAAGATACTAATACGGCGATTTGCATCTTTACTGTAATTAGCATTATTTAGACTAACAGTGTCAGCCAACGCAATAATGCGAATAATCTTGCCAGTATCTAATCCACCAGCAATAAGCTCTCTTCTTGATGAATTAGCTCTATCTGCAGATAACTCCCAGTTGCTATAACCTCGCTCACCTGTTGTATATTGCCGTTCATCAGTATGACCTGATAAAGTAATTTTATTGGGTAACGCATTGATAATTGGTGCTAATGCATGCAAAATTTCTTGCATATTTGGGTCAATAGTTGCGCTACCGACATTAAACATAGGCTTATCATCTGAAGCTAAAATTTGAATACGTAATCCCATTTCAGTTAATTCAATAATAAGATTGGGCGCTAATTTTTTAAGGCGTTCATCAATTTCGAAAATCTCATAGATCTTACGTGCTGCTTCAATCAGCTCTATTTTTTCAAGTTGCTGTTTTTCAACTTCATTCTGTGATGAATTTAAGACATGGTTTTTTTCTTCGCCGAATTGTTTACTCACATCATCACCGCCACCAGGAATAGGACTTTCACTATCACTAATGTTTTTGCCACCATTGTAACCAAGTACTAAAGGGGTTCTAAAGTATTCAGCAATGCCTTTTAACTCTTGAGGTGTCGAGGTAGAAATTAACCACATCACTAAAAATAGTGCCATCATTGCAGTCATAAAGTCGGCGTAAGCGATTTTCCACGAACCACCATGATGCCCACCACCATGTCCCGATTTTTTTTTGACAATTACTCTTACAGATTTATCTTTCATTATTCGTTATTTTTATTTGGATTAGTATTTTTGTCTTTAACTTCTTGTATGTATTTTTCTAATTCAAAAAATGACGGTCTTTCATGCGAGAAGAGCGTTTTTCTACCAAATTCAATACAAATTTGTGGGGCATAATCATGCATACTGGCGATCAGAATCACTTTTGTACACTCTAACATTTTGACCACATCGGCATTTCTTTGCTTCAATAACGATGCTAATGGTGATACAAAACCATAAGCAAGTAAGATCCCTAAAAAAGTTCCGACCATAGCATGCGCAATGAGTTCGCCGAGTTCACTTGCCGGCCTATCAGCTTGTGCAAGTGTATTAATCACACCCATTACAGCTGCAACAATCCCAAATGCAGGTAAACCATCACCAATACTTGAAATGGCATCAACAGGTTTTTCAAGTTCATGGACAAACGTTTCAATTTCTTCACTCATTAGTGTTTCGATTTCAAATACATCCATATTGCCACTAATCATCAGTCGTAAGTAATCAGTGATAAAATCGCAGATTCTAGGGTTATTTAAAATAAGTGGGTATTGTTTAAACAGGTCACTTTCATGTGGATTATCAATATCAGATTCAATCGATAGCCCTCCATTTTGGCGTATTTTCGTCAAAATGCTATACATTAAATTAATCAGTGTTAGATATAGGTTTTTATTATATTTAGATGTTTTAAATAATTGCCCCAAAGACTTAAGTGTTGCTTTTATTGTTTTTTGTTCATTACTGACAATAAAAGCACCAATTGCAGCACCACCAATAATCAACAATTCAAGCGGTTGAAATAATACAGCTAAATAGCCCCCACTTAATACATAACCAAGTAGCGCTGAGGCAATAACGACAATATACCCTATAATTATTAGCATTGACTTTCTTTTTTCTCCATAAAATAACAGTAAACTTTCTGGAATATTTATAAATTTTATCTACGCAGTTATCCGTGTGGCAACGGATGAATTTAAATTGCCCAACGTTGATAACACTTCCAGGCATTTTTCGTTATTTTCTTTTAGTGTTTTATTATTCTTATCAGCTCTTGACGGTGGTTGACATAAACTGCAAGTAAACGTGTTTTGCGGGTGATAAGCGTGCGTAATAAAAAGTCCTCCGCATGCTGTACAATACGATTGTTGCATGATATTTTTTTCGACAAATTTTACTAAAATCCAAGCTCTAGTTAATCCCAAAACAGGTTCATCTTTATGTGAAATTTGGCATTGTTCTAAATAAAGTTGATAGGCCTTTAAAATAGTTTGAATGCAAGACTTCAAACCATTTTTAACTAAAAAAGAGTAAGCATTATAAAAAATACTGGCATGAATATTCGGTTCCCATGTCATAAACCACGAGGTTGAAAACGGCAATAAACCTTTAGGCGGCGGGCAACCTTGAATCTCTTTATAAAGTTTTATAAGCTTATTCCTGCTTAAATTAGTTTCACTTTCTAGCATTTGAATTCTTCCACCTAGGGAAATTAATTTAATAGCCAGTTGGGTTTCCTGATATTTTTGAATAATACTTGTACCTGACATCTTGATTCCTTAGCTATTTATTGATTGAATCTAATAGCAAACTTGATAAAAGAATGCCTGTATGCATCTGTTTAATATCACCAACGCGCGACTCTTCTGTTAGTTTTTTCATCATTTCTGCATTTTCGAATCGTAGCTGAAATGTTAATTGATTAGTTTCTGATAAAACCAACATTTGTGAGGTACTTAAACAACTGAGTATATCAGCTGTTTCTTCATCAATACCCAGTCGATACATTGCCATCACTTTATCTTTTTCAAGCATTCGCTGGCTTAACAGCAGTGTTGACAGATTTAAATGATGTATACATTTAAGAATATCGTCATCTAGTATATTTCCCAATTTAGCCACCAATCTATATTCATTTTATTCGCATAAAAAAACGAATAATCAGTAAAATTAAAATTAAATATTTTTTTCTGTGCGTAAAGTTACATTTTTAAACGCAAAAGGTCAATAAAAAAATCATTTCAATTTATTTTCGATTAATTACATTTTATTTAACTTCTTTTTTTCTTTTTTCTAAAAAGAAACTTTACTTTGTATTCTTTTTATTGCTTGGCTATGTAATTGGCTAACTCTCGATTCGCTAATATTCATGACGTTACCAATCTCTTTTAAATTGAGATCTTCTTGGTAATAAAGTGATAAAACAAGTTTTTCTTTATCTGGCAAGTTTTCAATTTGTTGAATAATTGTATTACGGATTTCCTCATCGATTATTGCTGAAAAGGGATCATTATCTTCTTGATATTCAATAATGGCATCAATGTTATCTCCCAATTTTTTGTAGATTTCATCATATGAACATATTTGGCTACTATTTGAATCTAATAAAATTTTACGATATTCATGAATAGATAATTTTAAATATTGAGCAATTTGATAATCGTTAGGTGCTATACCTAGCTTTTGTTCTAACTCATTCATTGCCGTTGTAACATCTTTTATTTTTTTACGAGTCTGCCTTGGTAACCAATCACGGCTGCGTAGTTCATCAAGCATTGCGCCTTTAATTCTTGGTATAGCAAAAGTGGCAAAGGTATTGCCTTGAGAGATGTCATAACGTTTTATTGTGTCTAATAAACCGATATAGCCAACTTGTAATAAATCATCAAGTTCAACCGTTGCCGGTAAACGAACCGCTAACTTTAAAGCTTCATTACGAACCAGATGAATATATTGTTTCCAATCGATTTGGTTTATTACACCTTGTGAGTTATATAAACTATCATCCATTATTGAACCAATGTAAAAAAAATGCTTAACAGTATTATGACGATAGTTGATGAATTTAATGGGCAGAATAAAGGGCTTAAAAATAGCTAATTATAGTGATTAGTCATAACAGCATGATTAAATGCCGTTATGACTATGAGAAATAACTCGAAATGATAATCCGAATTATTGCAATAAAGAAAGTACAGATTGTGGTACTTGGTTAGCTTGTGCTAATACTGAAGTACCTGCTTGTTGTAAAATTTGACCACGCGTCATGTTTGATACTTCTGTTGCATAATCAGCATCTTCAATACGGCTACGTGCAGAACTTAAGTTATTTACAGTATTGTTAATGTTAGTTACAGTTGATTCGAAACGGTTTTGCACCGCACCAAGTTGTCCACGTAATGCATCAATTTTTGATAATGCTGCATCAATTGTTTTTAATGGATCTTCTGTTGGTGCATCAGAAACATTAAAGGCATTTAAACCAAGCTCAGTACTATCAATTTTTTTCAAATTGATTTCAATGGTTTCACCGTCGTTTGCACCTACTTGAATTTTAAGTGTTTTATCTTCTGATAATACTTTAGAACCATTGAAATCAGTTTGTTTAGAAACACGGTCGATTTCATCTAAACGTTGATCGATTTCGTTTTGAATTGACACTAAATCACTTTCAGAGTTAGTACCATTGGCTGCTTGAACAGTTAATTCACGAATACGTTGTACGTTATTGTTGATTTCATTTAACGCACCTTCTGTTGTTTGTGCAAGTGAAATACCATCATTTGCATTACGAGCAGCTTGCGTTAAACCTTTGATGTTTGATGAAAAACGGTTAGCAATTGCTTGACCTGCTGCATCGTCTTTTGCGCTATTAATACGCATACCAGATGAAAGACGCTCAATAGATGTGCTAAGAACGCTTTGAGAATTGTTAAGGTTATTTTTTGCCATTAAAGACATAGTATTAGTATTAATTACTTGTGCCATTTTTATCTCCGTTAATATAAATAGTAAAATCAACGATATATCGAAATTTAATTCAATACCTTTGCTGATGAATAACTTATCGGTAATAAAATTGGGATCTTTAATTTTTTTAATGATTCTCTTTTTTTAAACAGCAAATTTAATCCAGAATATAATCAATATTAATAAATAAATCATATTATTAACTTATTTTTAAAATAATTTTTTAATGATGACTTTTTATTCATAAGACCAAACGCTTCTTGATACATTAAATAAAAATTTAGTTAATGACTAAATTTTTGAAAAAATTAGCCGATATAAAAAATATTGAATAATTGTGATAGGCAGATTAAATCATGGCAATGAGCGCATTAGGAATAGGTTCGGGGATCGATCTTGGTGAAATTTTAAATCAATTAGAAGCGGCTGAAAAGACACGCCTAACACCAATTACCACTCAACAAAAAGCGATTAATGCCAAAATTAGTGGTTTTGGTAAATTAAAAAGTGCATTAACAACATTTAATACGGCCACGGCAAAACTCCAAAAAAAAGAATTATTTCAAAGTCGAACTGCAACAGGTAATGATAATTATTTTACGGTAAAAGCAAATAGTAAAGCGGTTTTAGGCGATTATGCGGTGACGGTTGATCAATTAGCAACATCGCATAGTGTTGCAACATCGGCAATCAATGATAAAAGTGCTCAATTGGGTAATGACAATCAAACGAGAACTATGACCATTGAACAAGCCAATGGCCATAAACTGAATGTGACTTTATCTAAAGATGAGACATCATTAGAGTCAATAGCAAACGCCATTAACAACGCTCAAATGATAAATGACGATGGCACAACAAGCCCTTCGACAATCAATGCGGCAATTGTTCGTTCGGGGGCAGATGGCTATCAATTAGTGATTACCTCGAAAGAAACGGGGGAACAACAAGCCATTACCTCTATTTCATCCGATGATGATAAGTTAAATAATATTATTGGGTTTGATATTAATCAGACGAGCAATAGTCCTATGACTGAAGTTGCAAAAGCGCAAGATGCTAAGCTTTCATTTAATGGTATTGCAATAACCAGTGCTTCAAATACCGTTAAAGATGTAATAGATGGTGTTGATATAACATTAAAAGCAACCACGACAACCAGCCAAAACCTGACTATAACAGCTGATAACGAAAAAACAGAAGAAGCCATTAAAGAATGGGTTGAAGCATTTAATCAATTACAGTCAACAATATCAACGTTAACTAAGTTCACCGCAGAAGAGAAAAATTCAAAGGAATTAAATAGTAGTAATGGGCCTCTTGTTGGCGATGCAACATTACGCAATATTGATCAAAGTATCCGTTCAATCTTTGCCAAAGGACAATCAGGGGAGTTCTCTGTTTTAGCACAAATAGGCATTAACATGGATAAAAATGGCCAGTTAACGCTTAAAGAAAATGAATTAAAAAAAGCACTGAATGAAAATAGTGATGCTGTGGCAACACTATTTACAGGTGATGGCAAAAACACTGGGATCGCCAATGAGGTTTTTGCCAAAGTCAGTGGATTTATTGACAGTGATGGCATGATTGATTCGGCAACTAATGGGTTGAATACCACATTAAAATCATTAGATAAACGCCATGAACAAGTGAGTAATTCTATTGAACAAACCATTGAGCGCTACCGAGTTCAATTTACTAAATTAGATATTTTAATTAATCAGTTAGATAGCATGAGTAATTATTTAACGACCCAATTTGATATGATGGCAAACTTAAAAAAATAGAGGAAAGTAATGTACAAATTAGGTTCTCAAGCCTATG
The DNA here is from genome assembly GCF_900103085.1 of Gilliamella mensalis. Lineage (GTDB taxonomy): Bacteria > Pseudomonadota > Gammaproteobacteria > Enterobacterales > Orbaceae > Gilliamella > Gilliamella mensalis. Next base: position 21,912 of record NZ_FMWR01000015.1, read on the forward strand.
AGCAAGTAAATTTAGAAACACGTATTAGTCAAGCGTCTCCTCATCAATTGATTGTCTTATTATTTGATGGTGCACTTAACGCAATTAAATTGGCTCGCTTGTATATTCAAAAGGGCAATATTGTAGGTAAAGGTAACGCGATTTCTAAAGCGATTAATATTGTTGATAATGGGCTTAAAAGTTGTTTAGATTTAGAAAAAGGCGGTGAAATTGCCGAAAATTTAGATCGCCTATATCAATATATTAGCCAGCAGTTAGTTTTAGCTAATTTACATAATGATCAAGAAAAACTGCAAACTTGTTTCGATTTATTAAACAATATTGCCGAATCTTGGCGTGAAATTGCAAAATAATAAAAGGCTGATGATGCAAAAAAATAACTTATTAGAACAATACGAACAATTTAATTATGTTGTTGAGCAAATGTTGATTAACGCAAGGGACGAAAACTGGGATCTGTTATTGAGTTGGCAAGCGCAATATCTTCAACTATCAAAAGGTATTATGCTCAATAATGGTTGTGCAATTGAAAATATGCCCTTCCAACATCATGATACCATTAAAATGTATATCAAAAACATAATTAGCTATCAAAAGCAGCTCACGGAATTGATCATCACTCGTCATACAAAGCTTAGAAAATGGATTGGTGAACATGTCGATTATCAGACGAAAATAGACAGCTATCAAGCAATTGCCAACTTAATGTAATTTGATTGATTATAACATTTATCGCTAGAAGTAACGGTCGGCACTAAAAGCGACACAGACAAACAAAATCTAGCATGTAATCGTTATGAATTAGACATTCATATTCATAATTTCTTGATAAGCGGCAACGAGTTTATTACGCACTTGAATACCGAATTGCAATGAAACTGATGATTTTTGCATATTAACCATGACCTCATTCAATGCAATATTTGCATCCCCCATTTCAAAAGCTTTAGCTTCATTATTTGTACGTATTTGTAGTTGACTTATCTTATCTAAAGCGGTGTTTAATTCTGCAACAAAATTTTGTTTATCTGCAAAACGTGTGTTTTTTGAAATTGACGTTGATTCATTTAAATGAGTAAATTCAACTGAATTTAACATATTGATTGTATTCATCTTAATAATAACTTCTTTTATTTTTTGTCAATGTACCGCTAAATTTAACATAAAAATAAAAAATCAAAAGGTTTAAGTAAGGGAAAAACTGCACGCTTTTCTCGCCATTGAATTTTTCAAATACATGGATAATAAATGACAGAGTTAATCTAAATAGTTTAGAGTCAGGATGCTATGGCTAGCGAAACAGTCAATAATAAAGGCGAATCAATCTTAAATAAATTGCCTTTTATAAATCAACTAAAACAAAATACCAAAATGGCGTTATTAATTGCAGGTGTCATTACAATTGCGATTATTAGTTTTATTTATTTATGGGCTAAAGATGAGTCTTATAGTGTTTTATTCAGTAATTTAAATGATAAAGATGGTGGCGAAATTATTAGTCAGCTTGATAAGATGAATATTCCTTATCAATTTTCATCTTCTGGCTCCACTATTTTAATTCCACAAGACAAAGTTTACGATACCCGATTACGTATTGCACAACAAGGTTTACCTAAAGGTGGATCGGTGGGTTTTGAATTGCTCGATAAAGAAAGTTTTGGTATGAGCCAATTTAATGAACAAATAAATTATCAGCGGGCTTTAGAAGGGGAATTATCTCGAACCATATCCATCATTAGTAGTATTGATGATGCTAGAGTGCATTTAGCGATGCCTAAGCCATCTTTATTTGTCAGGGAAAGAAAATCCCCTTCAGCATCGGTAGCATTAACGTTATTACCCGGTCGCTCATTATCACAAGGTCAAATCGATGCCATTATCCATTTAATTTCAAGTAGTGTGCCAGAATTACATGCAGATAAAGTGACCATTATTGATCAGCATGGTCACCTATTAACTGGAGATGGCTACCGTGATAGAAATACCAATGTGGCTCAACTTGAATTTAGTGAGCGAATTGAAAATAGTGTTCGCCAGCGAGTAGAAAAAATCATTATCCCAATTTTGGGTAAACAGAATGTTAAGGTACAAGTTAATGCCGATGTTGATTTTAGCCGACAAGAATCGACTTCTGAAACTTATGATCCAAATAGCGATAGTGCCAATCAAACGATTCGCAGTAAGCAACAAGTCGAAAATCGCCAATCTGCCAATAGCTATGGTATAGGTGGAGTACCTGGGGCATTATCAAATCAACCTGTACCAACATCTAGCGCACCAATTGATGAACAAGATGAATCGGCTGAAAAAAATGATAAACAGGCATCTTACAACTTACAATCAAATAATACCGTTAATTTTGAAGTCAATAGGCAAGTGATACGCAGTCAAATACCAGAAGGTCGGATCAAACGTTTATCGGTTGCTGTTTTAGTTAATTATAAATTTGTCACAACCGAGTCAGACAATGCTAAGTCTGAAGATGATGACAATCAGTCACCTTCCATAACAGAACAATGGGTAAAACTAGATAATGATGAGCTAAAAAATATTGAAGCACTCGCACGTCAGGCAATGGGATTTTCTGATCTACGTGGCGATACATTAACTGTTGCGAATTTGAAATTTACCGATCAAGCACTTGAAGACGATGACAATATCGCATTTTGGCAAACCAATGAATTTTATGATTCTGTCAAAACAGGTATTAAATATTTAATTTATATTCTCATTTTCTGGGTTATGTGGCGCAAGGTATTACGTTCATTATGGTTAAAATTACAACGTCAATTCTTCATCGAAAAAGAGGAATCATTGAATCCTAAATCAATGGTAGAAGAAAAATTAGATTATAAAGCACACAGTAAACAACAGCACAAAATATTTGAAGATAATATGCAACAACAACAGCACATACGCAAACTAGTTGAGAAAGAACCTCGTGTTATGGCTTTAATTATTCGTAATTGGATCAATAAAGAGGACACTACACAATGATTTTAAGTGAATCTCAAAAAGCAGCTGCGCTTTTAATGGTGTTAGGTGAAGGACTTGCCGCACAAGTAATGCAACATCTTAACCAAAAAGAGGTGCAACAAATCAGTAGTGCAATGATGTCATTACCTCAGTTTTCGCAAGAACAATTAAAAAGCATACTTAATGAATGCCAAGTGGCTCTTGAAGAATGTGCAGTTTTACATACCGATCCAGATGGTTATTTACGTTCAATATTAGGGCGCTCACTGGGTAGTGAAAAAGCGGAGCGTTTACTTGATGAATTATTAGATACGGGTCATGAAGAAGCCACCGATGGTCTTGAAATGCTTAACTATGTTGATGCAACAAGAGCGGTTGATCTGGTCAAAAAAGAACATCCACAAATCATTGCAACTATTTTAGTCCATTTAAATCGTGATTTAGCTGCAGAAATTTTAAATCTATTTGACGATGAGTTGCGTAACGATGTCATGTTACGTATTGCGACTTTTGGTGGGGTTGAGCCTTCCGCACTGCAATTACTTTCATCTTCATTATCGACATTATTACATGGTCAAAATATCAAACTTAATAATCTTGGCGGAATACGTACTGCGGCAGAAATTATTAACTTAATGAAAACACAACAAGAAGAGCAGGTTATTAATGCATTGCGTGATTACGATGGAGAGTTAACGCAAAAAATTATTGATGAAATGTTCTTGTTTGAAAATCTGGTTGAAGTTGATGATAGAAGTATCCAACGCTTACTTAAAGAAGTCGATAATGAAATATTGATCATTGCATTGAAAGGGGCATCAGTTGAATTACGTGACAAACTATTGAGTAATATGTCACAACGTGCAGCCTCTATTTTACGTGAAGATTTAGAAAATAGACCACCTGTACGTTTATCTCAAGTAGAAACTGAACAGAAGAAAATTCTGGCTATTGCTCGTCGATTAGCTGAAAGTGGAGAAATGATTCTAACTAGCGGTGATGATGAATATGTATAAGCAGCCCAATAGATTAAATTGGGAACCACTAAGCTTTCGGGATTTAGCATCATCCAAGCTATCAGAATTAAGCAAAAGCAATGAGATTGAGCAACTAGAGGCTAGTGAACCAACGTCTGATTCTGAGCATGAGCCTATTGAAACTATTGAGCCTAATGAGATCGAACAAACGCTGGATCAATTAAAACAGCAGATTGAAGCACAAGCCTACCAAGAAGGATTTAATTTAGGTCGATCTGAAGGTTTTGAGGAAGGTAAACAAGCGGGCTATGAACAAGGATATCGCCTTGGGCAACAAGAAGGACGTGAACAAATTGAGCAGGAGCTTAATGAAGAAAAGCGCAAAACAGCTGATGCTATAACCGAGTTAGTCAGTAATTTTCAGCAATCAATTAATGATATTGATGAGTTAATTGTGCCTAAATTGCTTGATTTGGCATTAATCGCGGCTCAAAAAACAGTAGGCAGTATTGCTAAAGTAAAACAAAAGCAGTTAAGCCATACCATACAAACGTTAGTTGAGCAGTGTCCAATTTTATCAGAACCGATGACATTACATCTTAATCCTACTGATTTGCAATGGTTAGAACCCCTGTTTCATGACGAAAATCAGCAATATCAATGGCAATTAATTGCCGATGCTAACATTGAAATCGGTGGCTGCAAAATTTTAACCGATACTAATGAAATTGATACCAATATCAATCACCATTGGCAAATAATGTCTGATAGCCTAAAAGAGGACGATCATTAACATGAAATACTCGTCACAATGGCTAAGTAAAATTGACCAAGCAACCCAACAACTACAATCACTATCGTTAATTCGCCAATACGGACGCTTAGTTAAAGCATCGGGATTGGTGCTTGAAGCTGTTGGATTAAAATTACCTTTGGGATCTAACTGCCTAGTTGAACGACAAACCAATGGTCAAACTGAGCCAGTTGAGTGTGAAGTGGTTGGCTTTAATGATAAAACACTTTACTTAATGCCGTTTGAATCAACCGACGGTATTTTATTAGGCGCACGCGTTTATACCAAACAGTATGATCTAACGCACTTTAGTCATAAAGTTTTACCAATGGGAATGGGATTATTAGGGCGAGTAGTTGATGCTATGGGGAAACCTTTAGATGGTAGAGCGTTACCAGATCTGGTTGAGTATGAAGGATTATCTCATAAAGCGATTAACCCATTACAACGCACTCCTGTTCATCAAGTACTCGATGTTGGCGTCAGAGCCATCAATGCGTTACTCACGGTTGGTAAAGGGCAACGCATGGGCTTATTTGCAGGATCCGGGGTTGGCAAAAGTGTCTTACTTGGCATGATGGCGCGTTACACACAAGCAGATATTATTGTTGTCGGTCTGATTGGCGAACGAGGGCGTGAAGTTAAAGATTTTATCGAAAATATTTTAGGCGAAGAAGGATTAGCTCGAGCAGTTGTTATAGCCGCTCCTGCCGATGTATCACCATTATTGCGCTTACAAGGAGCTGCATACGCAACAAAAATTGCCGAAAACTTTCGTGATAAAGGGTTTAACGTTTTACTTATTATGGACTCGTTAACGCGTTACGCAATGGCACAACGAGAAATTGCTTTAGCGATAGGAGAACCCCCTGCAACAAAAGGCTATCCCCCATCAGTCTTTGCCAAATTACCGGCATTAGTTGAAAGAGCTGGTAATGATGAAAACGGAAAAGGCTCCATTACAGCATTTTATACGGTATTGACAGAAGGTGATGATCAACAAGATCCGATTGCCGATTCGGCCAGAGCGATTTTAGATGGGCATATTGTTTTATCTCGCTCGCTAGCTGAGTCAGGACATTACCCAGCTATTGATATTGAAGCTTCAATCAGTCGGGTGATGACTGATCTTACTGCGCCAGAAGATGAAAAAAAATCCCGATTATTTAAACAACTGTTTTCAAGTTTTCAACGCAACCGTGATTTGATCAATGTAGGGGCTTATGTAACAGGTACTGATCCTTTATTAGATAAAGCAATAGTATTGTTTCCTACCATGCAAAAATTTTTACAACAAAGTATTAATGAACACTGTAGCTATCAAGATGCTTATCAACAATTAGTGAGTATTGTCGGATCAACAAGTTAGGGAAGAGTAATGGTAAATAAAAATTCTGGGCAATTTGCGTTTTTAACATTAAAAAAACTAGCAAAAAAATCGGTCGATGAGACGTTACTTAAGTTAAAAAAAGCACATGAAAACCACCACCATGCACAATCACAACTGCATGTATTAAATGACTATTATGCCGAGTATCAACAAAAATTAAATAACGCTTTATCTCGTGGTATTAAAGGTGGTGAACTGAGTAATTTTAACGCCTTTATTGCAACCATTGAGCAAGGCATTGCACAACAGCAAAAAGTATTGTTAACGTTGGATATTAAACAAAAACAAATAACCAATCAACTTAATCAATCACAAAAAAGCCTAAACACCTATACAACACTATTAGACAAGCACTATAAAAAACAGCAACAGCAACAAAATCGCTTACAACAAAAACTGACAGATGAATTTGCGCAGCTACAACTAGCAAGGAGAGCATTAAATGAATATTAATCTTATTAATGATTTTAACCAAACCACTTCTCATCACTCAAACAATGTTGAAACGGGAGTGCTGGCTGATAATAATGATTGTTTTCAAAAATTATTGCAACTCAGTGAACATCAAGCAGAACAAGAAAAAAAACCAGTTAACGCCAAGATAAAAATGACGGGTAATAACCACGAAGAGAGTAATCCCGATGCTGATATGTCAATGACAGCGATTTATCCGTTTAATATACAAGATAGTGAACAAGAACAACGACTTTTTATCAATACAGAACAAAATCGTGATAGTTCTGAAAAATTAAACGCTCATTTATTGTCAGACAGTGTGATAAGTGAACAGGCAACGCAGTTACTTACTTCTATTTATGATAGTGAAGATTTAATTAATAAAGTAACACAGCAAACAGATATAACCTCATTATCGAACGATAACAAAGGGGTGAAGATTAACTTTGCGCATAAAAAAGCAACCGGTATTAAAGGTGATGTTAATAATCATCGGATTAATCAAGCAAAGAATACTCAAAATGCTAATGATATTATGCAAAAATTTGCGACGGCTCAAACACAATTTATAGCAAGTCATTGTGATAAAGATGCGGCAGTTCATACCAATCAAGAATTATCGTTGATGCCCCATGCAAATGGACTAAGTTCACTATTATCGCCATCTAATGCTACCGCCACATCAGCGACAATCAATTTATCAACACCAATGAATATAATGCAATGGCAAAGTTCATTAACTGAACAAATTATTATGTTTAATCGTCAAGGTATTCAAACTGCCGACATCAAATTACATCCACAAGAGTTGGGGTCATTGCATATTAAACTGGCGATGAATGACGATAAGATGCATCTTAATATGATGGCTGCACATAGTATTGTTAAAGGTATGTTAGAATCGGCATTACCCTTTTTAAAAACATCATTGGAAGATCAAGGTATTATGCTAGAACAAGCCAATATTGGTGACTTTTCGATGATGAACGATTCACAGCAATCCGCCATGCATCAATCAACAAAAAGATCACTACCAACAGTACAAACACTTGATGCAACCGATGTGCATGTTGAGCAAATGATTGTTGAAAATAATTCACAAAAATCAGGTCTTAGCATATTTGCTTAACAATTAACATTATTTTTTTAATTTTCGAGGTAAATAAATTGAAGCGCATAAATAGGCAATGTTTTATTGCCTATTCTTCAAATCGATTTTAAAAATATGCTTTATTATTCTTGTAACCATATCCAGTTAATGGATTAGAGATCTGTTTAAATTTTATAGAGACAAGAATACATATGCCTACAGCTTCAAAAAAAGTTAGTGCTTTAAATTTAATCCTCATTCTTATTACACTATCAGCGATAGGCTTTGCGGCTTATTTGTGGTTTCAAAGCCATTCACCAAACACCAATACAGTGCCAGAAGAACCTAAAATCATGTCACCTGTATTTTTAACATTAAAACCATTTACGATTTCATTACCTGTTTCAGAAGATAATATCGATATCAACAAAATCATTTATATTGGCATCGTTTTGCGTGTTGCGGATGAAAATCAAAAAACGGTGCTATTAGATTATTTGCCTGAAGTAAGAAGTGATGTACTTCTTTTAACGTCAAATCAAAATATTAATCAATTAAAGCTAGAATCGGGGAAAATCAATTTACAAGAGCAGATAAAAAATACGCTATCTCGACACTATGATGCAAAAAATTCGGTAAAAATTGATGAAGTTTTATTTACTGATTTTATTATACGGTGATGATTATGCCCGATAAGATCGAAACCACAACAGGCATAACTGAAATTGATGATGTTACACAACAGCATGAAAGTGTTGTGATAACTGAAGATAATAGCAATATTGATGATTCCGTTATCTCATTACCTTCAGGGAAAAAGGCCGAGGTTAAGCCCTATGATCTATCGGTCAAACATCGCTTTATTCCTGAGCGTTTAACTGCATTAGAAATTATTAATGAACGTTTTGCTCGTCAGTTTCGAATTGGTTTATTTAACCGATTACGTCGTAATACTGATGTGGTTGCATCGCCTATTGAACCACAAACATTCAAAGAGTTTTCTGATATTTCATCAGCAAATCATTTAAATTTAGTGCATCTTAATCCATTAAGAGGTTCAAGCTTATTCTCATTTTCACCTGAATTAGTCTTTATTATTGTCGATTCATTATTTGGTGGTGATGGACATACAACTCAAATAGAAACAGAAGGGCGTGAGTTTACCCATACCGAACAACAAATCATTAAACGGGTATTAGAGTTAGCTTTAGTTATTTATCAAAATGCATGGGCTGATGTCTACCCGATTGAAGCCGAATATATTCGCTCTGAAATGCAAAGTAAATTTACCAATATTACCAGCTCACCTGATGATATTGTGTTAACAACAAATTTTAAAGTGGAAGTGGGTCACAGCAAAGCAACCTTTTGCGTTTGTATTCCTTATTCTATGGTCGAACCAATCAAAGAGCTATTAATCAAACCACCTATTGAACAACAGACTTACCAAGATGATAAGGTTTGGATGAGTTCATTAACCACTGGCATCAAACAATCAACCGTCGAATTAGTGGCTAACTTTACCCATATTCACACAACCGTTAACAAACTGTTAGCCTTAAAAGTGGATGATATTTTAGTGATCGACAAACCAACAAGTTTAGATGTAACAGTCGGTGGCGTACCAGTATTAAAAGGCCATTACGGTAAAGTAAATAAACAATATGCAATTCAAGTAGAACAGGTCATTAATCCTGTGATAGAACAATTGAATGAGGGAGTGTTCAATGACTGACACCAAACCAAATCACGACGAAAACCAAGAAGCAAAAGTAGCGAGTGACGAGCTCATCACTAAACAAGCGATTTTTGAAACATTATCTCCGCAACATGCGGAAGACAAAAAGCAAGATATTAATCTTATATTGGATATTCCCGTAGAATTAAGTGTCGAACTTGGCCGAACCAAAATAGCCATTAAAGATCTGTTAAACCTAACTCAAGGATCGGTCATTGCATTAGATGGACTTGCCGGCGAACCATTGGATATATTAATTAATGGTTATTTAATTGCCCAAGGTGAAATTGTGGTGGTCGGTGATAACTATGGTGTGCGCATCACCGATATTATTACCCCATCAGAGCGTGTACGAAGATTGAGTCGTTAATGGCAATAAAGCAAACAGATTTGACACAAGCAATGGTTCCAACCGCCAACACCAATACCTTATCGGTGCCATCTTCTCAGGCCAATATTTACACCGAAGTTGGATCGTCAATGGGATTAATGCTGATTGTGGTCATTGGTTGTATTTTATTGTTAGCATGGCTTGCTAAACGAATGGGTTGGAAAAAAAAGGCCGACCAATGGATTGATGTCAAAGCCACATACACTATTACGCCTAAAGAACGTATTATGGTGGTTCATGTTGATAACCAACTATTAGTAGTGGGCGTTACTTCTCAACAAATGACTTTATTACATACCATCGATGAACAACGCAGCAAAATGTTACTTGCACAAAATGCGACAGAAAAAAAACTGACGAAAACCCACGCATTTCAGCAGATATTACAATCCGCTTTAAAAGCGAAAAAGGAGTAACAATAAGTGCGGTTAAATTTAACTATTTTGCTAAGCTTATTGTTGTTTAGCCTATCAAGCCATGCTGAAATTCCTGCATTATCCGTCATGAACCAGCCCTTGAGCGGTGGGCAAAATTGGTCATTACCCGTTGAGACATTAGTCTTTTTGACCTTACTCACTTTTATTCCAGCAATATTACTTTTGATGACCAGCTTTACACGCATCATCATTGTGTTAGGTCTGTTACGTAATGCCCTTGGTACGCAATCAGCGCCCCCTAATCAAGTTATTTTAGGAATAGCGCTTTTTATGACCTTTTTTATTATGTCGCCGGTGATTGATAACATTTATCAAGACGCTTATGTGCCCTATTCGCAAAATCAAATCACCATGCAAGAAGGTTTAACTAAAGCAACAAAACCGTTAAAAGAATTTATGCTTACCCAAACGCGAGAAAACGACCTAGCATTATTTGTGAACATGTCTCATCAAAACGACATTCAAACACGCCAAGACATCCCACTAAAAGTGTTGGTTCCTGCCTTTGTGGTGAGTGAATTAAAAACAGCATTTCAAATCGGTTTTACTATTTTTATTCCTTTTTTAGTCATTGACCTTGTGGTTGCCAGCACGCTTATGGCATTAGGGATGATGATGGTACCACCAGCAACGGTATCACTGCCATTTAAGTTAATGTTATTTGTATTGGCTGATGGTTGGCACTTATTACTTGGTTCGCTAGCACAAAGCTTTTTTAGTTGAGTTTCACTATGTCACCTGAATATATTAGCACCTTAGCAACGCAGGCCATAAAAGTCGCTGCATCACTAGCAGGACCGTTACTGTTAGTAGCATTAGTAACAGGGCTAATCATTAGCTTATTACAAGCGGCAACGCAAATTAACGAAATGACATTATCATTTATTCCCAAAATTTTGGCGGTCATTGCCGTATTAATTATTTTGGGACCATCCATGTTATCAACGATGATTGATTATATTCAAACCGTTATCACTGACATTCCTAACTTAACTAGTTAAATTAGATGGATTTTAACAGTTACACTCTATTTAATATTCATTTCTTTTCTTGGGCTAAGGACTGTTTTTTCCCCTTTGTGCGTATTTTAGCATTGATCATGGTTGCCCCTATTTTTGGTGAAAAAGAAATTCCCAATCGCATTAAAATTGGTTTGGCACTACTGATTGCAATTGTACTGCCACTTCCACCTCTTGATGACAATATCAAAATATACTCTTTGATAGGAATATGGATTATCGCGCAGCAAATAATGATCGGTGCGCTAATTGGTTTTACCATGCAGATGGCATTTATGACGGTTCGATTTTCAGGCGAATTAATTGGCATGCAAATGGGGCTGGGAATGGCGACTTTTTTTGACCCTATTGGCGGCCCATCCACATCGGTATTATCACGCTTAATTAACATTATTGCTCTATTAATATTTCTAAGTGTTGATGGCCATTTATGGCTGTTATATGGTATATCAAATAGTTTTGAAATTATTCCAATTGCTGTGATGCCATTGCAAGCAAACGGATACTTAGCACTTATTGATGCCAGTAAATTATTATTTATCAATGGTATTATGTTAGCACTCCCCTTAATGACCTTACTGTTAATCATCAACATATCATTAGGGTTACTTAATAGAATAACGCCACAATTGTCTATATTTGTGGTTGGCTATCCGGTGACACTATTATTAGGGCTAGTCATGCTCACTTATTTAATTACAACATTGCCGGCGTTTGCAGAATTTATTTTTGAACAAATATTTGAGCGCATTGCTACCCTATTGCGGTATTTAACTCAGTGATACTTGCCAGCAACAAACATCATTAAATTATTATTAGATGTTTAATATTCACTATTCTATCGTTGAACAATAATTTATTTGGCATAATAAACAATGATAAACTAAGCAACCGGAAGCAAGTCTTATTTATTATTCTAATTATTTACTTGTTCAATGATGATGGATAAGCAATTAACTATGAACAAAGAACAAGAATTAATAAAGCAGGCAGAAAGACTGGCTTTACTTCCTGATTGCGCAGAACCTTTTGAGCAACTTAAGGCTTTACTCAAAGATGAAACCGATCTTGAAATGAGGTCTTGAGTTATTGCATTTTTCTATATAGCATTTGAAGAGGCGTTATGTTCAAAGGATCATTTTAATATGCTTAATAATAAAGTCAGCAAGCTTATTAACCCTTATCCACTGCCTGATGATGCCGAGAAGCAATTAGACCTTATAATAGAACAGACTGATAACGGATATGAAAGATTGCTATTAGATCGGTCTCACCAAGACCTCTTTATTCAACGCCATCAATCATCAAATCAAACAATATTGTTATTTTAGCTGGCTAACCGCAGAAAACATTTACAAAGTACCGATGTAATTTTTATTTGCTTTTTGTAGCTATTGAGCGAGATTTATATAATAACATATTGATTTATTTATAAATATAAAAAATTAGTCAAATAAAAACTTAAATAAAATCAATACCCTACCTGAATATTTTTTATTGTATAATAAAGCATATTAAGCAATATCTAAAACTAAGCACCTTAATGCTGATAAAATCAGCATTAATCGCGTCTTTTGATTAGGCTTTTTAATGAAACTTTTTGATTAAGCCTTTTTAACAAAGCAGGCTTTAAGCATAATTTTCATGCCATCGATTTTACAGTCGATCTCGTGATCGCCTTCGACTAAACGAATACCTTTGGCTTTAGCCCCTTTTTTAAGTACTGTTGAAGAGCCTTTTAATTTCAGATCTTTAATCAAAATAATATCATCGCCGTCAGCAAGTAAGTTACCATTACTGTCTTTTACTTGTAATCCAGCATCAGAAGATACCTCTTCGTTGGGATCCCATTCGTGGGCACATTCAGGGCAAACATAAAACGAACCATCATGATACGTATGTTCAGATTGGCAAACAGGGCAATTAGGGATAGATTCCATAGTTTACAATTCTTCCAGATTAAATAAAAATGGCGTTTACTATAGCAAAAAAATGCTATTAAGTCATTGCGTTCACAGTTAGGATTCTATTAAATAGCTGTTTCGTTCTTTTAAAAGGCTATTGGATGTGTGAGCAAGCCTCGGGCGTTTTATCCATTTGGTGATAAAACGCCTTAACCCACAAGTTAAATTGCACCAACAATACGATGTGGTATATATTGCTCTTCTAAATATGTGATATCTTCTTTCGATAATGAGACCTTCAGTGAACCAGCAGCATCATCTAAATACTCGGTTTTAGTAGCGCCAATAATTGGTGAGGTGATACCTTTAGCAAATTGCCAAGCTAATGCTATTTGTGTCATAGTCACGCCATATTTTTCGGCAAGTTCATTGACTCTTTGCACAATATTGGTATCCGTTTTTTGGGTGCTATCATATTTGGCAATAGCAACCTGATCGGTTTTACTACGCAATGTATTGGTTTGCCATGCTAAACGAGCAAGTCTACCAGCAGCCAAAGGGCTGTAGGGAGTTAGTGAAACATTGAATTGTCGGCAGATAGGAATTAACTCACGCTCATCTTCTCGATACAGTAAGTTATAGTGATTTTGCATCGACACAAAAGGCGTCCAACCGTTTTCGATAGCGGTGAGTTGCATATTATGAAATTGATATCCATACATAGCCGAAGCGCCTAATGCTCTCACTTTGCCTGCCTTGACAAGATTATGTAATGCCTCCATTGTCTCTTCTATTGGTGTTGTATAGTCAAAACGATGAATGATATATAAATCTATATAGTCCGTGCCAAGCCGTTTAAGCGAACCATTAATTTCTGTTTCAATAGCCGCTTTGGAAAGATGCCCCTCATTAAAATAGACTTTAGTTGCAAGGACCACTTTTTCGCGCGGTATGTTTTTTTTAATTGCTCGCCCTAAATATTCTTCGCTTGTACCAGCCGAATAGGTGTTAGCGGTATCAATAAAATTAATGCCTAAATCTAACGCATGTTTGATAATTGCTTCACTTTCATCAGGATTAAGCGTCCATGCATGCATTTTACTGGCAGGATCACCAAAACTCATACACCCTAAACAAATACGAGATACTTGAATATTAGAATTGCCAAGTTGTAGATATTCCATAACATCCTCTCTTTCTAATAAATGAATTTGAATAAATTTTATTTTTCTAATAAGCCAAGACACACACTATTGATACATCTATTGTAAACACTATATTTGTTGAGATAAATAAGGTATGAGTTGATAGTCTCATGAATTAAATTCATTAATAGCAAGATTATGCATAATTTTAAGTTATAAAATTACTTTTGATCATCAATCAACGAACTCAATGTAAGGACAGATAACTCAGCAGTCATATTGATAGATTTTTAGTGGTAGGTCTGAAATATGGACATTTCACAAGACTTGAACAAAGTAATGAGCTAGCTAATTTAATTTAAAAATGGATGAGCTTATTGATGAGAAAATAAAAAAGGCACACAGCGTGCACCTTTTTTACTGATAATAAAGAGCATCAATAGTTGCTCTTTATGATAGCAAGTTAAATTACTTAATAACTTTAGCAACAACACCTGCACCAACAGTACGACCACCTTCACGAATCGCAAAACGTAAACCTTCTGCCATCGCGATTGGGTGAATTAATGATACT
>NZ_FMWR01000006.1 GCF_900103085.1 Gilliamella mensalis
GCAAAAGGCCGAAATGGGAAGCGTTAAACAGCGAGATGACGGAAAATGCTAAAAATGTATTAACGTATTTACAAACAGGTGATGAAACAAAATTCGATGTATATTTAAGCTGTGTTGGTAAAGCAAAGGACTCCCCTGAAGCGAAAGGGTTTGAAACACTAAAACGAGAAATAAGCCGTTTTCCTGCTGATTATCAACAATCGCCATCGGAAAAGCTGACTAAAGCGCAGTTTGAATCTTATGCCAAAATGGAAGCGTTAGAACAACAAGTGACAGCTTGGGAAAAGACTAAAGAGAAGATAAAAAAGATGTTGTGGTGGGATGATGTTGCTAAAGGCTTAGCCAAGCTAAACCAACAAAATGACACGCCCCCAGAAAATGGCGAGACAACGGATACCACAACCACTCCAACAGACGCCACCCCACCAGCCACGCTTAGCGCTGATGGCAAAGCGTGGTTTATGCATCCTGTAACAATGCATATTTTTAATTTTGAAAGTTGTGTGTGTAATAAGCATATAACTGAAGATCAATTTAAATCAATAATGCCTAATGATATTTTGCGTAACGGATTATTTTATAAAATGAATAACGATTTGAAAAATACATCATTAAGTACGTTTCTTTTAAAATTGAATAAGTATTTTACTCAACACAATGTTACTAGCTGCCTTCAGAAAGCGCATTTTATATCGCAGATATTATGTGAAAGTGATTTTTTTAGAACAGCAGAAGAATATAAAAATAGGGATGGTTCAACGCCTTCTCATTGGAACAATTATAAAGGAGGAGCAAATTATCATGGTAGAGGACTTATTCAAATTACCCACAACTATAATTATGACTCTTTCGGGAAATATATTAATAACAACACACTTAAAGATAACCCGGATATAGTATGTTCTACTTTAGATTTTACAATAAAATCTGCATTTTGGTATTGGATAAATGGAAGTGCGTGGGGAAATATTAATAGCATTGCAGCAAATAATGACTTTCTTAAAGTTACCATGGCTGTAAATGGTGGATATAACCATGTTGTAGAAAGAAATAAGGCACTTATCACTTTATACGATAAGTTTAATATTAAGAACTGTCTTTTATATCACGATATTAAGTTTGATAACTATTCTTTTGATACAAGCGCAATGGTTAATAGTAAATGGTATGAAAATAACAAAAATAAAGTAAAAGAAGTTGAAACAGCTTTGAAAGATTTCTATACAACATTACAAAGGGAAAATTAACATGAAAAAAAAAATTATTTTTATTATTTTGTTTTATTTGAATTTTCCTTTATATGCTCAAATATGTAGTGAAACCAAATCAAATGATCTTAAAGGGCAATTTATCAATGGCGATAAATTCAATGGTAAATATACATATTGCCGTTTCAATAAACCTGAAGAAGGTATAATTTCGCAAATTGATTTGAACTTGGACATAGATGGAAATGTAAATAATTATATTTATATAGGAGGGATGAATCCTTCAATTGAGATTTCAGACTTGGGAATTATATCCATTTTTGATAAATTTGGAGGTATGCAAAGCCCTGCTAAAATAACTTATTTAACAAGTAAAAATAAGAAGTTAATTAAAATAGGAGAAATATACTTAGATTTTTCCCTTGGACAGGTTACTGATTATTCGATTGAAAATATTGATGATAATACTGATAAATTTATTGAAATTATTTTATCAAAAAAACAAGATTCTTTTATTAACAAAGCTACCCTTTCATATACAGATTATTTTATTTTGTTTTTAGCTAATAATTTGTTAAAAACAAATATAGATACAGTTTGGAAAGATAAGTTTTATACTAAATTACTGTCAATGGGATATGAAGATATTATCACACTTTATAATCAAAATATATTTTATAAAGATTCAACTCTTTGTAAAAAGAGCCAGAATGAAAAAGATGCGTTTGGTTGTCGAATTGGTAATAATCAATTATCAATTTGCTACAATTATGTAACTCATAATTTACTGTATCGATTTGGAAATAAATCAAATATAAAATTAGAATTAATAAAAGAATTAGCTAATCAAGATGGAAGTGATCATATAATAACTTTTGTTAATAAAAATACTCAATACTTGATAAATACTCAACCAAAAAATGAGTCCATTCAAATAATCCAAAATGGAAAACGTTTAAATAACTATAAATGTGAAAAAAATTCTGTTGAACCAATGATGTTAAACAGTTTTAATTGACTATTTTAATATTCAAAATATAAATGCAGAGGATTGATGCAATTAACTTGAAAGAAAAATTATGCAAAATATTCTTCATTTTCAGGTATTGATGTTGTAACTAATTATTTCTGGATTTCTGATAAATTATCATATTCTGCTGATTCAGCAGGTTGGTATTGGCGATTTTATTGATGGGAAAATGGGAGAAGCGACAGCTTTTATTATAAATTCTATTTCTGATAAAAATAAATTATTAACGAGCATTACTGACATAAGGAAAGCATATTATACTAAATTAACCATTAAAGAGGACGGCACACATACAAAAAACTATTTTTTTAAAAGTTGGTTAAATAGAGTGGATGATTGTTTAACTGTGAAAATTAAATAAGGTTGGTTTTATGCGTAATACATTATTTTTTTATTTGTTTTATCGTATTTGGATTATACATGTGCTTTATATACTGAAAAAATTTGGACTGAAGAAATCTATTTTAGAGAAAAATGAAATATGTAAATACCCCATAGTTAGTACAAAACTGACGTAGAAAATCATGCTGCTTGTTTTAGTGTTTTATACTCAATCGGCGTCATATTATTTTGTAACTATCCCCTAAAATAGTACAACCCAAAAGTAGAAAATTCACTACGATAAAAGTAAAAGAGAATTTGAATATGAAAAAGATGACAGAATACAAAATCGTATTGATATTAAAAGAAGCAGAAGCTAGCATTTCTGTTAAAGAGCTTTGATGTATCGGATTAAAGCGGGTGATTTAGTGGGTCATATTGGTCATAACCAAAATAAAGGTATACTCAAAAGCAAATATTCTAATCTTGAAACCTTGCCATTAGGTGAAAGTTTAAACGACAGCGAATTTTGTCCTCATTTACATGTTGAATGTTTCACCTGTGAAGACTTGGCAAGCTATATTACTCAAACTCGAGCGGAAGCGAGTAAAATCCCAGAGGAAGATAAAGCCTTTTTGGGTATAGCTAAACAGGTCAAACTACTGGAAAAAGAAGCTGCATCGGATACGACAGTGGGT
>NZ_FMWR01000011.1 GCF_900103085.1 Gilliamella mensalis
TTATATAAATGGTAAAAAATATCAGAGTAGTGGATAATTTATAGTTTATATATGGAATCTTTATAAAGATTAGTGCTAGTAATAACATTATTTATTATTATAAATATTTGTAAGTATAAAAAATAATCAATCAAAGAGTGTATTTACCCTATTAGTACTATTTTTTTATTTATTTATTGCTGTATGTATGAAACAATTCAGCTATATAAGAATAAATTTTTTGAGGTAGTCAGTGATCGATAATGATGGCTACCGTCCAAATGTAGGAATAGTTATTTGTAACAGGTATGGTCAGGTACTTTGGGCTCGTCGTTACGGCCAAAATTCTTGGCAATTTCCTCAGGGCGGAATAAAACACAACGAAACGCCTGAGCAGGCAATGTTTCGCGAATTAAACGAAGAAGTTGGTTTATTATCAAAAGATGTGAAGATTTTATCCGTTACTAATGGTTGGTTACGATATAAGTTACCCAAAAGAATGATCCGTTGGGAAAATCAACCAGTTTGTATTGGACAAAAACAAAAATGGTTCTTATTAGAATTAATATCTGATGCTTCAGTAATTAATCTTAATATGTCTTCAACTCCTGAATTTGATGATTGGAAGTGGGTAAGTTATTGGTATCCTATTCGACAAGTGATTGCGTTTAAACGGGATGTTTATAGAAAGGCAATGAAAGAATTTTCTTTACCTGTGTTTTCTATACAGTCTGAAATGAATGCTCCCATAACGAATATTCCCAAAAAGAAACAATTTAATTTCTTTGTTCATAAACGGAAAAACAAAAAGCGTATTAAAAAATGAATCAATATTTACAATTTCCTAATTTCAATCCAATCGCTTTCGCCATTGGTCCTATATCTCTTCATTGGTATGGTGCTATGTATCTATTTGGTGTGCTAGGAGCACTTTACCTGGCTAAACGTCGAGCAAATAAACCAAATAGTCTATGGACACCACAGCAGGTTGAAAATTTATTATTCTGGGGATTTTTAGGTCTTTTTATCGGAGGACGGTTGGGCTATGTCTTTTTTTATAACTTTCATGCTTTTACTCAAGATCCTGTAATTTTATTTAAAGTCTGGGAAGGCGGTATGTCTTTCCATGGGGGATTAATTGGAGCTATTTGTGTTATAGCTATTTTTGCTAAGAAGACAAAGAAAACTTTTTTGCAAGTAGGGGATTTTGTTGCACCGCTTGTACCTATTGGTTTGATGTTTGGTAGATTTGGAAATTTTATTAATGGAGAACTTTGGGGAAGAGTAACTAATTCGTCTATTGGTATGTTATTTCCAACATCATCACATACCGACTTTATGTTTGTGCAGTCTCATCCAGAATGGTTTTCACTTTATTCGCAACTAAATGGTATTTTACCACGACATCCATCGCAACTTTATGAAATGATGTTTGAAGGCATCGTACTATTTATTATCTTAAATATTTTTATTCGAAAATCAAGACCAACCGGTGCTGTCTCTGGACTCTTTTTACTTTGCTATGGTTTATTTAGATTTATTATAGAATTTTTTAGACAACCAGATGAACAACTAGGCTTATTTTTAAATAGTATCAGTATGGGACAAATTTTATGCCTACCAATGATTATTGGGGGTATTTTAATTCTTTTATTTGCGTATCGATTTAATACTAAGGCAAAAATACGATGAAACAATATTTAGCGTTAATGCAAAAAATTTTAGATGAAGGCACTCCAAAGTCAGATCGAACTGGTACAGGCACGCTATCTATTTTTGGTCATCAAATGAGATTTAATCTACAAGAAGGCTTTCCTCTTGTTACGACTAAAAAATGTCATTTACGTTCAATTATTCATGAACTACTTTGGTTTTTGAAAGGCGACACAAATATTAAGTATTTACAAGATAATAATGTCACTATTTGGAATGAATGGGCTGATGAAAATGGTAATTTGGGGCCTGTTTATGGCAAACAATGGCGAGCATGGGGAACAGCTGATGGTTGTCAAATAGATCAGATTTCACAATTAATTAGCCAAATTAAAAATGATCCTGATTCCAGACGTATGATCGTTTCTGCTTGGAATGTTGGAGAGTTAGAACAAATGGCATTAGCACCTTGTCATGCTTTTTTCCAATTTTACGTTGCTAATGGTAAACTTTCTTGTCAACTTTATCAGCGCTCTTGTGACGTATTTTTAGGATTACCATTTAATATCGCCAGCTATTCATTGTTAGTTCACATGATTGCACAGCAATGTGAATTACAGGTAGGTGATTTCGTGTGGAGTGGTGGTGATACGCATCTTTATTCAAATCATATGGAACAGGCCCATTTACAATTAAGCCGTGAGCCAAGAGCATTACCAAAATTAGTCATTAAACGTAAGCCTCCCACAATTTTTGATTATGTGTTTGAGGATTTCGAAATCGTTGATTACGATCCGTATCCCGCAATTAAAGCTCCTGTTGCGGTTTGATTTGTTGTGAAAAAGCTTCAGAAAATGATGTGTTTTAGTATACAACAGAAATTTTAAGAGCATATCATAGCTAACAGTTCTAATTATTAGCTATGATCTATCTTCTATCATCAATATAAATTGATTATAAATTCTGTTACACAATGATGATATAATACCACTTGGCTTGGTTTATTTTTTTGCCCCTAAAATCAAGATATGGTATATAATAATCAACTTTATTATCAATAATATAATAACTTATCTTAATATGAGCCAAAATCAAGAAATTCGCCCTATCTTTAATAAATGTTTGCTACATCCTCGTTATTGGTTAACGTGGTTTGGTATTGGCATTTTATATTTTATTGTGTTGTTGCCATATCCAATTATTTTCCGTATTGGAAAAGGTTTAGGATTAATTTCAATGAAAATAATCGGTAAACGTAAAGAAACAGCCAGGCAAAATCTGAAGCTATGTTTTCCCGAAAAAACGCAACAAGAGCATGATAAAATGTTGCGAGAAAATTTTATTTCGACCGGTTTAGCTATTTTTGAGACAGGTATGGCTTGGTTCTGGTCAGATAAACGGCTTGCTAAACATGTTTCCATTGTTGGTGACTTTCATATCAAAAAGGTGCAACAATCAGGTCAAGGTGTTTTGCTCATTGGTATTCATTTTTTAACATTAGAATTAGGAGCACGTATATTGGGAATGAGTCATCCTGGAGTTGGCGTTTATCGGCCAAATGATAATCCTGTAATGGATTATGTTCAGCTTAAAGGTCGACTCAAATCAAATAAATATATGCTAGACCGTCATAATACAAAGGGCATGATCCGCGCACTAAAAAATGGAGAGTTGCTTTGGTATGCGCCGGATCATGACTATGGACCTAAAAATAGTGTATTTGCGCCTCTATTTTCAGTGGAAAAAGCAGCAACAACTGTTGGTACGCGCATATTAGTTAAGTTAGGTCAACCTGCAATTATCCCGTTTACGCCTAAGCGTGAAAAAAATGGTCACTACACCGTTTATGTAAATTCAGCACTTGAAGGCTATCCAATCGATGATGATGTGCTTGCTGCTACTTTTATGAATAAAGTCATTGAACAAGAAATTTTAAAAGCACCTGAACAGTATATGTGGTTACATCGCCGATTTAAAACTCGCCCAAAAGGGGAAGCACCTTTATATACTGATAATATTCAGTCTGATTAATATGGATGTTCTTTAAGGCTTCTATTGAAAGAGTAAAAAATTACAATATGCAAAAACTAAATAAAATTATTCTGTATTGCCGTTGTGGATTTGAAAAAGAGTGTGCAGCAGAAATTACAGATAGAGCTGTACAAAAAGAAGTATATGGCTTTGCTAAAGTTAAAGAAAACAGTGGTTATGTTGTTTTTGAATGCTATCAAGAAGATGATGCTCAATTATTAATAAAAGATTTAGCCTTTCGAACGCTGATCTTTGCGCGACAAATGTTTGTGTCAGGTGATTTATTAGTTGATTTACCCACAGATGATCGTATTTCTCCAATTATTGATGCATTATCCGGATGTATTGACAAAGCAGGTGACCTGCGTGTTGAAGTTGCTGATACAAATGAAGGTAAAGCGCTTTCTGGATTTTGTCGTAAATTTACGGTTCCTTTTCGTCAGGTATTACGTAGCAAACGTATTTTATTAAAAGTTGAAAACCCATCAAGACCAGTTATTCATCTATTTTTTATCAATAGTAATAGTTGTTATGTTGGTTATTCTCTGAGTCAAAATAATTCACCTTTTTACATGGGTATTCCAAGATTAAAATTCCCAATAGATGCACCGAGTCGATCTACGTTAAAATTAGAAGAAGCCTTTCATGTCTTTATTCCGTATGAAGAATGGGATGAGCGGTTAAAAGGGGGATTGAATGCTGTTGACTTAGGGGCTTGCCCAGGCGGTTGGACTTATCAATTGGTTAAAAGAAGTATGATGGTGTATGCTATTGATAATGGTGCTATGAGTGAAAAACTGATGGCAACAGGACAAGTGAAACATTATCGTGAAGATGGCTTTAAATTTATACCTAAAAAGCATAATATTTACTGGTTGGTATGTGATATGGTTGAAAAACCGACTAAGGTGACCGAATTAATCGCTAAATGGTTAGTTAATGGGTGGTGTAGAGAGGCTATTTTTAATCTTAAATTACCAATGAAAAAGCGGTACGAAGAAGTAAAACAAAATCTACAATTGTTAAATAACGAATTAAATAATAACAAAATCAATGTGCAAATTCAGGCAAAGCAGCTGTATCATGATCGAGAAGAAATAACTGTTCATGTACAACGAATTTGGAGATAACAACTTAAAAGAGAATAGGTATGAATTTAAAACGCTACTTTTATGCTATGTTAATAATGCCATTATTTACATTTTTGGTAGGCTGTACTTTAGAAATATCAAAGAAATCTTTTAACTTTGATGATAGTCAAAATTCTAATTATTATTTGTCACAAGCAGATAATAGCTCGGGTTCAGTTAAAGTTAATTGGCAATTATTAGCTATACGCGCGCTGATAAAAGAAAATAAATTTTCTCAAGCAGATGCCTTACTATCAAATTTACCGTTTAATCTTAATACTGAGCAGCAAAAAGAAAAATTCTTATCAGCAGGTGAAATTGCTGTAATAAAAAGGTTGCCATTTAATCTGAATCAATTGACTATCGGAGATTTGACTGACACACAGCTATATCGTTATTACAATATTAAATTAGGTTTGGATATAAATAGCAAAGATATTAATGCTCAAGCTCATGATTATCTTGAATTAGACAAATATGTACCAGAAACCGAAAAAAGAAAATTATTAAATAATACCTGGAACTTTTTTCATCAATTGAAATCTAATGAAATTCGTAAGGTTTTAGTTTATGAACATGAAATAACACTACAAGGTTGGGTTGATCTAGCTTACGCTTATCAAAATGCTAGTAAAGAATCCGTTTTGCAAGATGATGATACGCCCGACACAATTACAACAAAATCTCAAAATCAAGAACTGCTATTAAAGCAAGCTATCATTGATTGGTCTACACAATATCCAAATCACCCAGCTAAAGAGATTGTTTCGGTATTAATTGGTGAACAGGCTCTTTCTGTTGATGTAAATGCAAAAAAAGTTGCTTTATTGCTACCATTAAATGGCACTTCACGTATATTTGGTGAAACTATTCGTCAAGGCTATATCAATGGCATAAAGTTTTTTCCACAAGAGCCACAACAAAATGTGATTGTGCTTGATACAACGAGTGAATCAATGGATACCCTAGTCCAGCAAGCTAAGGAACAGAATATTGAATTAATTGTAGGTCCTTTGTTAAAAGAGGAAGTTGTTAAAATACAAGAGTTAGCTCCTGCTATTCCCGTTCTAGCCTTAAACAAAATTGATAATACAACTCCGTCAGATAATAAAATGTGTTACTTTGCTTTATCTCCTGAAGATGAAGCAAAAGATGCGGCAAATCATATTTATTCTCAAAATAAAGTAAAACCATTACTATTAGTTCCTCAAACTGATTTGGGTCAACGTGTAGCACAAAGTTTTGCCACACAGTGGTCGCAACTGTCGACAAATAGTTCACAAGCTTACGTGCAATATTTTGGCAATACTAAAACATTAAGCGATCATATGAACAATAATGTAGGAATTAACCTTTCAGGGAGTCCTATCTTAATTAATGACACATCACCAGAGGAGAAGTTATCAGCTGAATTTGATGCTATTTATGTTTATTCTTCATATGATGAATTAACATTGATAAAACCAATGCTTGATATGGGAGCGAATAAGACAATTGGTAATTCATCTGCTGTCACACTTTATTCCAGCTCAAAAAGTCATGTAGCAAATGCTTCTAATGATTTTAATTATGATATGAATAAAACTCAATATGCAGACATTCCTATGATTGTGAATCAAAGAGATAATACAAATATACCTAGTAATGTTCAGCAAGATTATTCATTAATGCGCCTATATGCAATGGGAATTGATGCCTGGAGACTCGCTAATCGTTTTAATCAACTTAATTCGAATCAGCCTAATCTTTTAGATGGTATGACCGGGAAACTATCAACTGGTAATCAATGTGAGGTGTCTCGCTCACTTTCTTGGCAGCAATATATTTATGGTGAAGCTAAATCTGATTCAAATAGCGAATAAAAAACAAATTGGTGTGCATTATGAAAATATTGCGCGCCAATATTTGCTTAAGCAAGGGCTTGAACTACTTGCCCAAAATTGCCAATTTCGCTTTGGTGAACTCGATTTAATTATGCGAGATAATAAATGTCTTGTTTTTATTGAAGTACGATATCGAAAAAATGCAAATTTTGGCGAAGCTGAAATGACTGTGACATTAAATAAGCAAAACAAAATCAAGCAAGCAGCTCAACTATGGATGATGGCGCAAAATTTGAATATTGAGAATACAGAGTTTAGATTTGATGTTTTTGCTATTACAGGCAAATGTCAAAAATGGATTATAAATGCGTTTTAATTTTTAGGTGAAAAGCGTGCAAGATTTAATTAAAAATTATTTTACTGAAAGTATTCAAACTCAAATTGTGATGGCAGAATCACTTGGTTATTCTATTGAAAAGGCTGCCAATATTATTGTTGAGAGTTTGCTTAACGGCAATAAAATTATGAGTTGTGGTAATGGCCCATCTGCAGCTAATGTACAAAGTTTTACTTCACGTTTAATAACTAGTATTAATATCGAAAGACCAAGTATTCCCGCAATAGCTTTAGTATCGGACAATGTTTTATTAAGTGCCATAGCCAATCATGAAGAGGTTTATGCTCGCCAAATTCAAGCATTAGGGCAACAAAGTGATGTTTTAATTATAGCAACTTGCCAAGGAAATAGTCGAGCCATCATTCGAGCAGTTCAAGAAGCAGTAATTAAAGATATGAAAATCGTTGCATTAACGGCTTTTGATGGGGGGGAAGTTATTGGTTTACTTGGGCAAAATGATATTGAAATAAGAGTTCCATCTTATAAAAAAGTGATGGCTTACGAAATGCATGCCATGATTTTAAATTGCCTATGCCAATTAATTGAAAATACGTTGTTTATTCATAGTGAATAAGTTGAAATAAAAACAGTTTAGTTCTGCATTAATAGCGATTGTATGCTATAATTATGCACTGTTTTGATGACTTAAATTAATAAGAGAACATGGTGTTATGACCGAACTAGCCAAAGAAATAACCCCCGTTAATATTGAAGATGAATTAAAATCCTCTTATCTTGATTATGCAATGTCTGTTATTGTTGGGCGTGCTTTACCTGATGTCCGTGACGGTCTAAAACCTGTTCACAGGCGCGTTTTATTTGCTATGCATGAAGCGGGATATGATTGGAATAAACCCTATCGAAAATCAGCTCGTGTTGTAGGGGATGTTATCGGTAAATACCATCCACATGGCGATTCGGCGGTTTATGACACAATTGTGCGTATGGCTCAGCCTTTTTCATTGCGTTATATGTTAGTTGATGGTCAAGGAAACTTTGGTTCTGTTGATGGTGATTCAGCAGCTGCGATGCGTTATACTGAAATTCGTATGCAAAAGTTTGCTGGAGCATTATTAACGGATCTTGATAAAGAAACGGTTGATTTTTCTCCTAACTATGATGGATCAGAAATGATCCCGGATGTGTTACCAACGCGAATTCCTAACTTATTAATTAATGGATCATCGGGAATTGCTGTTGGTATGGCAACGAATATCCCACCTCATAATCTTGCTGAAGTCATTAATGGCTGTCTTGCTTTTATTGAAGATGAAAACATTTCAATTGATGGTTTAATGGAATATATCCATGGGCCAGACTTTCCAACCGCAGCATTAATTAATGGTCGAAAAGGTATTGAAAATGCGTACCGTACGGGGCGTGGTATTATCTATATTCGTTCTAAAGCAACAATTGAAGTTGATGATCATAGTGGTCGTGAGACCATTATTGTTAATGAGATCCCATATCAGGTTAATAAGAAAAAATTAATCGAAAAAATTGCAGAATTAGTTAAAGATAAGAAAGTAGAAGGTATTTCGGCATTACGTGATGAGTCAGACAAAGATGGTATGCGTATTGTTATTGAAATTAAACGTGATGCGGTGGGTGAAGTTGTATTAAATAACCTCTTCTCGTTGACTCAATTACAGGTTTCATTTGGTATCAATATGGTGGCTTTACATAAAGGTCAACCAAAACTTTTAAACTTACGTGAAATGATTGAAGCCTTTGTGCTTCACCGCCGTGAAGTGGTCACACGTCGAACTATATACGAATTACGCAAAGCACGTGAACGAGCTCATGTATTAGAAGGTTTAGCGATAGCGCTTGCTAATATTGATCCAGTTATTGAATTAATTCGTGCAGCTGCAACGCCAGGAGAAGCTAAAGTTAAATTATTAGCTCAAGCTTGGCAACTTGGCAATGTTGCAGCTATGCTTGAAAAAGCAGGAAATGATGTCGCTCGTCCTGAAGATTTAGCGCCAGAATTTGGTATTCGCGATGGTCACTATTATTTATCTGATGCACAAGCTCAAGCTATTTTGGATCTCCGCTTACATCGGTTAACAGGTCTTGAACATGAAAAAATCCTTGACGAATATAAAGAGTTATTAGTTCAAATTAGTGAGTTATTACATATCTTAGCAAGCTCAGAGCGTTTAATGGAAGTGATTCGTGAAGAATTAGAAAGTGTTCGTGACCAATTCCAAGATGCTAGACGAACAGAAATTACAGCAAGTAGTGCAGATATTAATATTGAAGATCTTATTGCTCAAGAAGATGTGGTCGTTACGCTTTCGCATCAAGGTTATGTAAAATATCAACCGATTTCTGACTATGAAGCTCAACGTCGTGGTGGTAAAGGTAAATCTGCAACTAAAATTAAAGAGGAAGATTTTGTTGAAAAATTATTAGTTGCTAATACTCATGATACGATTCTTTGTTTCTCAAGTCGTGGTCGATTATATTGGATGAAGGTTTATCAATTACCTGAAGCCAGTCGTGGTGCTCGAGGTCGTCCAATTATCAATTTATTACCGCTTGAAGAAAATGAGCGTATCACAGCAATTTTGCCAGTTCGAGAATTTGATAATGAACACTGTGTATTTATGGCTACAGCGCAAGGCACAGTGAAGAAAACGTCCTTAATTGAATTCAGTCGCCCACGAAGTGGTGGCATTATTGCGATTAATTTGCGCGATGATGATGAATTAATTGGTGTTGATTTAACTAGTAATGATCCTTCAGCTATTACAGACGATGAAGAACTTAATGATGATATAGTTGTTGAAGAGATTGAGTCAGAAAATGATGACGTTGTTGGTGAAATCTCAACAACTGAAGATATTATGTTATTCTCTGCTAATGGTAAAGTTGTTCGCTTCCCTGCCAATAAAGTTCGTTGTATGGGCAGAACAGCCACAGGCGTACGAGGCATAAAACTTGATAGTGATGATAAAGTAGTTTCATTAATTGTTCCTCGAGGTAATGGTGCAATTTTAACTGCAACTCAAAATGGATATGGTAAACGTACACAGCAAGAGTTATACCCAACTAAATCACGAGCAACTAAAGGCGTTATCTCTATCAAAGTTAGCGAGCGAAATGGTGCAGTTGTTGGCGCAGTTCAAGTTGATGAAACTGATCAAATTATGCTAATTACCGATGCAGGAACGCTTGTGCGTACTCGTGTTTCAGAGGTGAGTATTGTCGGTCGTAATACTCAAGGTGTTATGCTTATTCGAACTGCCGAAACTGAAAAAGTTGTGGGATTACAGCGAATAGCCGAAACAGAGGATGACGCAAGTGAATCGGAGTTATTGCAAAGTGATATACGGCAAGATTCACCTCAGGAGTCCGAGGATTAATTATTTAATAATCTAAAAGGATTAGTTTGGCTAATCCTTTTTCATTTTCAAAACCGTGAAAAGGAATAGTATTAGATGTCATTTTTAATAAAAAAAATCTTAACAAATCTTGCATGGCAGATTTTGATTGCTTTGATTCTAGGGATTGCAGTAGGTGCTTATTTATTTGAACTTTCTGTTCCAAGCCATCCATTACATTCATATTATCAATTTTCAATAGTAAATATATTTCAACCCGCAGGTGATATCTTTATTCGATTAATTAAAATGATTGTGCTACCGATTATACTGAGCACATTAACGCTAGGTATTGCAGGTATTGGAGGTTCTAAACGATTAGGAGCATTAGGTTTTAAAACGATTCTTTATTTTGAAATTATTACAACTATTGCTATTTTATTAGGTCTTTTTTGGGGTAATATTTTTTCACCGGGCGCAGGTATTGACTCTTCAACACTTGCAACGGCAGATATTAGTAAATACACCCAAGCTGCTGAAGAATTAAGTGGAAAACCGCATGGTTTGATTGTCATGATTCTTGATATGATTCCTGCCAATATCTTTAAAGCTATGACTGATGGTGCAGTTTTGCCGGTAATTTTCTTCTGTGTCTTTTTTGGTTTAGGCTTAATGTCTTTACCAGATAAACAACGCGAACCATTTGTATTCTTCTTGAAGGTTGTATCTGACACTATGTTCAAAGTCACTAATATGATCATGCGTTATGCGCCAATAGGGGTATTTGCACTGATTACTGTAACGGTGGCGAAATATGGATTTGAATCTTTACTTCCTTTGTTAAAACTAATTTTAACTGTTTATTCAGCAATGATTATTTTTACATTAGTGGTATTGGGACTTGTTTGTAAACTTTGCCAATTTAATATTTTCACATTATTAAAAATATTAAAAGAAGAATTAGTGATCGCATTTTCGACCGCAAGTTCAGAGACAGCATTACCTAAAATCATTGAAAAAATGGAAGCTTATGGTGCTCCTAAATCAATAACAAGTTTTGTTATTCCTACTGGATATTCATTTAATCTTGATGGTTCAACACTTTATCAAAGCATTACCGTTATCTTTTTAGCGCAACTGTTTCATATAGATTTAACTATTTTAGATCAGATTATTATAGTCATTACTTTGATGATAGCATCTAAAGGGATTGCCGGTGTACCCGGCGCTTCAATTCTTGTTTTATCCGCAACGCTAGGTAGTGTGGGAATTCCTCTTGAAGGGATTGGTTATATTATGGGGGTAGAACGTATTTTAGATATGGGTAGAACGGTAGTTAATGTGGTCGGTAATGCACTTGCAGCAATTGTTATTGCGCGTTGGGAACATGCCTTTGACGATAAAAAAGCAAGAGCTTATGAACAACAATATTTAAAATAAAACTATTTGTCGACTTTTAAAAAGCTTCAGGTTAAAAACTGGAGCTTTTTTATTGTTTAGCTACTGCTTATGTGGCGAAATGGAGTGATAGGGATATATTGATAGTAATGTGTGTTGGTGCGTAGTGATAGATATAAAAAACCCAGCATGTGCTGGGTTTTTGGGAAATTTATAATAGATAACTATTTAATTTTAGCTTCTTTATATATAACATGCTGACGAACTACAGGATCGTATTTTTTGATCTCCATTTTTTCAGGCATAGTTCTTTTGTTTTTGCTAGTAGTATAAAAATGACCTGTACCAGCAGAAGAAACTAATCTAATTTTTTCGCGAACACCTTTAGCCATGATATGGTTTCCTTATTAGTACTTTTCACCACGGGCACGAAGTTCAGCTAAAACTGCATCAATACCCTTTTTATCGATAGTACGCATACCTTTAGCAGATACACGCAATTTTACAAAACGTTTTTCGCTCTCAATCCAGAAACGGTGAGTTTGAAGGTTTGGTAGAAAACGACGTTTAGTAGCATTCATCGCATGAGAACGATTATTTCCTACTAAAGGACCTTTTCCTGTTACTTGGCATACTCGTGACATGTCAATAATTCTCCGAAATTTCTATGCTTAAGCCCTGGGCGTAATATGTTAATGGAATTAACCTCGTCAGGCTTTTAGTTTGCTGCAGTTCTAACTGAGAAGCAGTCTAACCTCTCACACTACACCCACAATAATGAGGTAGCGAAGTATACGCTGTTATACGCAAATTCTCAAGTATTATCTTATTTATGTATGCATAAAATTAAGTTTATAACGGCATAATTGATATAGCGCTTATTTCATCCGCTAAAACTATATTTTTCAATATCATTGAAATTATTTCGACTCAATTTGATTGAGAAAATTTCTATAAAAATTTATTGGAATAGGCCTAAATTTATTTGTGATAATAAACAATTCTTTATAAAACAATATACTGTCCTTATCATCATTTTAGAAAAAATGATTTAATTTCATAATAAATATGTTTTAATAAGCTTGATTAACAATTTTATTTATCTCGTGTTTATTTTCCAATTTTTAAGGAGATTATATGAACCAGTTCACGCCGTATAGTATATATGGCATTATCGGTTATCCTTTAGGACACAGTATGAGTCCACTTATTCATACTACGTCGTTTCAAGATTATGGAATTCCGGCAGTTTTAGTGCCTTTTCCTACACCACTTGAAGAGATATCGACACTTTTCCAATCAGTAAGATTATTAAATATTCGTGGGTTATGTGTCACTATTCCACACAAACAGACTATCATTCCTTATTTAGATGAAGTGACCGAACATGTAAAAAAAGCAGGTGCTGCAAATTTGGTGTATTGGGATGGCGATAAGCTCTGTGGTGATAATACAGATATTATTGGATTTATGGAGCCACTTCGAACCAAAAAACTACCCGCTGAATACAAAAAAGTGTTATTACTTGGTGCGGGAGGTGCTGCACGTGCAGCTGTTGTGGGATTACAGGAGCTTGGTTATACCGATATTACAGTAGCCGATATTGCCGATGATTTATCTCAGGCATTAGCTAATGAGTTCAATCTTAAAACAGCCTCATGGGAAGATCGTAGTAAAATTGAAGCTCAGATTATTATTAATTCAACACCATTAGGTATGACAGGTAAATTTGAAGATCAAACACCTTATAAACAAGCTTGGTTCAAAGGTAAAGGTGTGGCTTATGATATTGTTTATACTCCATATAATACACTGTTTAGACAAGAAGCAGAAAAAGCAGGCTGGGAATCTATTTCAGGACGTGAAATGTTTATCGGTCAAGCAAATGCTCAATTTAAAATTTGGACAGGTAAAGATCTTTCTGATCGTGCAAAACAGGCTGTAATTGATGCTTTAACTACAAACTAATTACTAAACAGATAAACAAACATATTTGGTTAAATTGGAATTAATCGTGTTTTCTATTATTGATATAAATTAGCTTGGCAATTGCCCACTATTTATTTTACTGAGAGTTGGCATAGATCAATTGGATAGTGTAATAACCTTATAATAAGGAGCATTTATGACTAATTTAGAATTACAAGCATATCGTCGTTTTCTTATGCTAAAAGTGTCTGAGGCTAGTGAACATATTGGTAAAACAGATATTAAAACGTGGCATGATTGGGAAAACGGTATAACCCCTATTCCAGAATCTGTCACAAAAGCAATGCAGGAGCTAAAAAAACGACGAAACGAAAAGATAAATATTATTATTAATAGTATTAATGATCGTATTGGGAGTAATACCATTCGTTATTTTATGACATATGAAGAGTTTAAAAAGGTAAATACAGATCTTGATGTGATTCAATGGCGATTACATCAATCGATCGCTACAGAGCTCTATTTTCGTGGTTTAGAAAAACTATGTTAATGGACTTTATCAAGATGACTTTTAGGAACCTAAAAAGTTTTCTTATAATCTTTGTAAATAATTATTTACAAAATAACGCATAAAATTTAATTTAATCATTTGAAAAATAAATGATTTTTATTATTTCTATAATATGTAAAAAATATGTTGCAAAAATAAGAGTGAATCACTAGCATGGTTAATATATTCTGTAAATCTGAAAAGATAGAACCCGATATGAATAAAACAATTTTTTTAGTTGGTGCAAGGGCGGCAGGTAAAACAACAATGGGAAAAATGTTAGCGAATAAGCTATCGTTTTCTTTTATTGATACCGACAGCCATTTGCTTGAAACTACTCAAAAAACAGTGGCTGAAATTGTTGAAAAAGAAGGTTGGGAAGGATTTAGAGCAAGAGAAAGCCAAGTGCTTGTTGATACAACTAAACCCAATCGTGTCATTGCCACTGGTGGAGGCATGGTATTAGCTGAGCATAACCGCGATTTTATGAAACAAAATGGCACGGTTATCTTTTTATCTGCGCCAGCGGCAACGCTAGCTGCTCGTTTAATGAAAGATCCGAATGTTGCTCAAAGACCCTCGTTAACGGGCCTATCTATTGCTGATGAAATAGAAAAGGTGTTAGCTGAAAGACTACCTTTATATCATGATGCTTCGCACCATATGGTGAATGTTGATCAAGATGAAAGCTTGATCCTAGCAAAAATGCTTGAAATGCTTGGAAGTTAATTTAACCTTTTATAACAGATACCACTTAAAAAGTGGTATTTTTATTGGAATAGATAGTAATAAAAATTCTATATAACTTTAATTTTATATCATATTTTTGCTATTTTTTAGGATTAAAGAAGATAAAAGTTAAGTAATAAATCTAGACTCATTCTTTCTGCTTAATATTGGTACATGTATATTGAATAGAACTAAATTTTTATGTTTTACATATGGAGTATGACAAATGGATAATCGAAAGATCAATTCTTATGGAATTGTTGGATCTATTTATGCAAACTATATTATTCAAAGTATTGCGCTGATTGTGATTATGCAATTTTCTCAAGGGCTTTCAAAGCAGCTAAATACTGATATAGTTGGGCTTGGTTATGTTGCATCGGGCATAGGAATTGGCAAAATATTTTTAATGTTCGTCGGTGGGCTGCTATCAGATAAATTTGGTAGAAAGTTATTTATTTATCTAGGAATGATCTGTTACGCAATCTTCTTTATAGGGATGAGTTGTTGTACTAATATTCATGTGGCTTTTTGTCTAGCCATTGCCGTGGGAGCAGGTAATTCTTTTTTAGATACAGGCTCTATGCCTGCCTTGACTGAATGCTTTCCTGGATCTGCAGGATCTGCGAGTGTTCTTATAAAAGCCTTTATTTCCATCGGAACGCTAGTTCTACCTTTCATTGTTACTTTTTTTGATATCAACAATATATGGTATGGTTGGGCATTTTTCGGTTTTACTGCTTATTTAGTGATTAATAGCTTATTATTATTACCTCAACAATTCCCACATAAAGATACAATAATTAAAGGTTGTAAAGGCTCAGGAAACTATTTTACAGGTAATCCTCGATTTGAATTTGAAGGTATTTTACTGATTATCATGGGATTTACTACAACAGCAACGTTTGTCATTATTTTACAGTGGTTACCAACTATCGCTATTAAAGGTGTTAATATGAGCGATATCGATGCCAAACAACTGATCAGCTATTACAGTACAGCATCGATTATCTCAGTATTTGTTACGGCTTTTGTTGTTAAGCGTCTTTTAAAACCTATATTTTGTATTATTATTCTGCCTGCTTTGTCAGCCCTAGTATTAATTATTTTTTATTTCAATATTTCACCACAGATGTGTGTTATCGCTGCAATTGGCATGGGATTTACTGCTGCTGGTGGCGTGTTACAGTTGACGTTGGTTGTAATGCAACAAATGTTCCCTACTCGTAAAGGTCTTGCTGTAGGTTGTATGTATACATTTAGTGGACTATCGTTTGTTGTCATTCCGCTTATCGTGCCAAAATTAGCTATGATCAATGTCAGTTATGCTATCTTAATAGACTTTTTTATTGCAGTATCAAGTGTATTACTTGGATCAATTGTTTTTTATCGCTTTAAGAAGGTCATTGATTTAACAAAAATATAATTTTATTGATCTAAAGTTTAATGTTATGGGGCATGCCAATATGGCATGCTTTTTTTCATACTAACGGTTTTTAAAATTTTAACTTAATCTTTTTAATTAACCATTTAATGCTGGGTTAATTGGTCGTTTTTCAATCAGATACTTATCGATTTTCAATTTTATCTTTTATAAATAGTGAATATTTAGATTGTTGATAGAACCTTAAAATATAGCTTGCTATTAAATTAAAAATAAATAAAATTACATTTAATTTGAATAAATATTCATTTTAAGGTGGTTGTAAAAATGCAAGAACGTACAACTGAATTAGTTGATGGATTAAGACATTCAGTACCTTATATTAATGCTCATCATGGAAAGACATTTGTAATTTTGCTCACAGGTGCAGTGTTAAGAAGTAATAATTATTCAAGTATTATCAGTGATATTGGTTTACTCTATAGTCTTGGTATTAAACTTGTTATTGTCAATGGTGCTCGTAATCAGATCGATGAATATTTAAAAAATCATCATATAGTGCCGAAATATCATAAAAATACGCGCATCACTGATGCAATGACGCTAGACATCATTAAACAAGTTACCGGATCATTACAACTTAATATTACCGCAAGTTTATCTATGAGCTTAAATAATACCCCATTACAAGGTGCACATATCAGTGTTGTCAGTGGTAATTTTGTGATTGCACAACCATTGGGTGTAGATGATGGTGTTGATTATTGTCATACAGGTAAAATCCGACGAATCAATAACGAGGTGATCGCAGAACAGCTAGATCGTGGCTCTATTGTGTTATTAGGACCAGTTGGCGTTTCGGTTACTGGAGAGAGTTTTAATTTAGCATCTGAGGATGTCGCAGCTGAAGTTGCCATTCGCTTAAAGGCGGATAAATTAATCAGCTTTTGTGCAGAACAAGGGGTTTTAGATGAGCAAGGTCGTGTTATTACTGACCTTTATCCAGTTGATGCAGATAATTATGTTAATCAAAAAGAACAGCAAGGCAAACATTTATCCAGTGAAGCACGGTTCTTACGCGCAGCATCGAAAGCATGTCGAAGTGGAGTTAGACGAAGCCATTTAGTAAGTTATCTGATTGATGGTTCGATTTTACAAGAATTATTTTCGCGCGATGGCATTGGAACACAAGTTGCGATGGAACATTCTGAGCAGGTTCGTTCGGCAACGATTAACGATATTGGTGGAATTTTAGAACTCATCCGTCCACTTGAGGAACAAGGTGTATTGGTTAAACGATCTCGTGAACAATTAGAAATGGAGATTGATAAATTTACCATTATTGAACGTGATAACATGACAATAGGTTGTGCCGCACTGTACCCTTACCTTGAAGAAAAAATGGGCGAAATGGCCTGTGTAGCTATTCACTCAGACTATCGTAGCTCTTCTCGGGGGAACTTATTAATTGAAAAGTTAACTGAAAAAGCAACCCAGTTAGGATTAGAGAAAATATTTGTTCTTACTACACGTAGCATTCATTGGTTTAGGGAAAAAGGATTTAATCCAGCAGAAGTAGATGATTTGCCGATTAAAAAGAAGCAACTTTATAATTATCAACGGAATTCGAAAATTTTAATGCTTGATATTATTTGATTTATCTTCAAATAGGCTGGAAGACATAGAAAGTTATAGTATTAGAAGTTTGATATTAACAAATTCATTATTAACAAGCGATACAAAAGTAATTAGCATTTTAAAGCCGTATTTAGAATTTGCTTGGTAAACGTTTTTTTTAAATAAAATCCTCTAGGGCGGGTTAAAATAATTTGACCATTTTCACCAATTGCTTCAGTTAAAGATTGCCCATTGGCTGCTTTAGGTCTAATTTGTAGATAGGTACCATATCGAGCCGTAATTTTTTCAACATGCCCCAGTGCTATCATATCCATTAACTCTTCCCAGTCTTGTTTTAGCTGTTGTTCTTGTTCTTGGGTTGGTGTCCATAAAATAGGTTTCCCCACTTTTCGATGTGAAAGTGGAATTGTTCTTTCTCCCTCTATTGGGATCCAAAGTACTTTGGCAAGCTTGTATTTAACATGGCTTGTTTCCCAAATAACACCATGATTAGCCATTAATGGCGTGACACTGACAAAGGTGGTTTCTAATGGTTTACCCTGCTTATCAACAGGAATCGTTTTTAGCTCTATACCAAGATTAGCAAAATCTTGCTCAGCTTTACTACCTGCATTTGCACCTAAAAACGTTTCAATAAGGTTACCTACCCAACCTTTTTGTTTGTTTAAGTTAGCGGGTATAGTGATGTTTAAGTATTGTGCTATTTCACCAAAAGAGTATCCAGCAACTAACTGTGCACGATTTAATAGCTCTTGCTCACTTTTCGGAATAGATAATATCATTACTGAGGAATTTAAATAGACTTATCAATAAATCAAACAGCCAAAAAAGCTTGGCTGCGAATAGCAAAATTTATATCAATTAACTGAATTTTTCAACCCAAGTTGCATAAGTATTAATAAATAATGATAAAAATTCTTTACTTTTTTCAGTAATATTACCTTGTTCATCAAAGGCAGTACTTACACCGCCAAAATAAGCTTCTGGTTGTTGCAATGTTGGCATATCAAGGAACACTAAAGATTGACGTAATTGATGATTGGCACCAAATCCACCAATCGCACCTGGTGAAACTGAAATAATTGCAGCCGGTTTTTTTGACCAAATACTTTTACCATAAGGGCGAGAGCCCACATCTATTGCATTTTTGATAACCGCCGGCAAGCCACGATTATATT
This sequence comes from Gilliamella mensalis, assembly GCF_900103085.1. GTDB lineage: Bacteria > Pseudomonadota > Gammaproteobacteria > Enterobacterales > Orbaceae > Gilliamella > Gilliamella mensalis. Next base: position 19,149 of record NZ_FMWR01000011.1, read on the forward strand.
CAGGCGTTACAAAAATAGCACCTTGACATTCTGCTACTTCTTGACGAAAACGAGTATAAGAGGCAGGAGGGATATCAGTATCAATATCTTCATTATATAAAGGTAAATCCCCAATTTGGATAATTTGTAACGAAAGTGATGGTGGTGCAATTTTCTGAAAAACTTTTGCTACTTTTAAGTTATAAGAGTCTTTACGTAAACTCCCAACTAATACAGCAATTTTTTTACTCATCTTAAATCTCCACATAATTTTAATAAGAGGCGTTGTTATGCCTCTTATTATTGTCATTAATAATTATTTATTAATGTCCTGATGAGTCGACTTTTCGGCCGGCTTCAAATAAGAACCATGCACGCTGCTCAGTTTGATCTATCCACTCTTCGATTAAGCTTGCAGTAGCAGTATCGTTATATTTATCACAGATGTCATGTGCTACACGCATACGTTCTGTTAGTCTTACATTATCTTGGCATAGTTCAGCAAGCATATCTGATGGTTCAACAAAATCAGCATCATTATCAGAAATGCTTTGTAATTTAGCGATATGGCCGATTGAACGTAATGTTGTGCCACCTAATTTACGGACACGTTCAGCAATTGGATCTGTCATTGCAAATAGCTCATCACCATGATCATCTAACATCAAATGGTAATCACGGAAGTGGGGACCACTAACATGCCAATGGAAGTTTTTGGTTTTCAAATATAAAGCAAATACATCTGCTAAAACAGAATTCATTGCTCCTGAAATATCTTTTGATGCCTGTTGACCTAAATCAGTTGGAAACAAAATCGCTGCTTGTTGTAACTTTTTAGCAGAAGTCGTACTTTTAGCCATGATATATTCTCCTTTAAATTGAATAATAAATACCCGTATTGACAAAATTACGCCAACTTAATGTTAATGTCCAATAAAAAAAGTTAATTTTTTACTATCATTGCTATTTTAGTAACCTATGATTCTTTTTTTCATTTTTTTTCTTATTTTTATCTGTTTGAAATATTTTCTTTCAAAATAAAAGAAAATATTTCAAATTGTGATCGCGTTAAAAGTTTTCACCTTTCTTAGTTGATATCATCTGCTCGAAATTTAACGAAAATAGGAGGAAATATGATTGATGCTATTTCATTTGGAGCTGAATGGTTTATTGGTTTATTCCAAGAAGGAGGTAAAGTATTTGTTGGAATGGTAACGGGAATTTTACCATTATTAATTTCACTGCTTGTTGTAATGAATGCGGTAATTAAATTTATTGGGCAAGAACGTATCGAGCGTTTAGCTCAAGCATGCGCCGGCAATCCTATCTCTCGATATCTTTTATTGCCATTAATAGGCACTTTTGTTTTTTGTAATCCAATGACATTAAGCCTAGGTCGTTTTATGCCAGAATTTTATAAGCCAAGCTACTACGCTGCATCTTCTTATAGTTGCCATTCAATGAATGGATTATTTCCACATGTTAATCCCGGTGAACTATTTGTTTATTTAGGTATTGCAGCCGGTTTAACTAAATTAGGTCTGCCACTCGGTCCCCTTGCTGTGAGCTATTTTCTTGTTGGTTTAGTGACAAACTTTTTTAGAGGTTGGATTACTGACTTTTGTACCGCCATTTTTGAAAGAAAAATGGGTATTAAATTAGAAAGAAAAGTTCATTTATAAATAATCAGAAGGAATATCAATATGGCTAAATTTATTCGGATTGAAAAAGGTGAAGCTGGGTGGGGTGGGCCATTAGAGCTTCCAGTGATTGAAGGTAAGAAGATTGTTTATATCGCTGCAGGAACAAAACCAGCAATAGTTGACACATTAGTCGAGTTAACAGGATGGGAGGCAATTGATGGCTTTAAAGAAGGTGAGCCACCTAAAGATGAAATTGGTGTGGCTGTGATTGACTGTGGCGGCACGTTACGTTGTGGTATCTATCCTAAAAATCGTGTTCCAACTATCAATATTCACGCAACGGGTAAATCAGGTCCACTTGCTCAATATATCGTTGAGGATATCTATGTTTCAGCAGTAAAAACAAATAATATCAAATTGATAGAAAAAGAAGGTGATTTAGTAAGCGAAAGTCCATCAGTAGTCAAAGAACTACCAACAAATAATAAATCGTCTGAATTTAAAGATTATGATAGCAGTAAAAAAATTACTGAACAAAGCGATGGATTACTAGCAAAAATTGGTATTGGTATGGGATCCGGGGTTGCCGTTTTCTTCCAAGCTGGTCGTGATACTGTTGATACAGTACTTAAAACAATACTTCCTTTTATGGCGTTTGTATCTGCAATTATTGGAATCATTATTGCATCAGGCTTGGGTAACTTTATCGCTCATGGCTTAGTTCCGCTAGCAAATAACCCAATTGGGCTTGTCATTTTAGCTTTAATCTGCTCTTTCCCATTACTTTCACCATTTTTAGGGCCTGGTGCGGTTATTGCGCAAGTGATAGGTACGCTAGTTGGGGTGCAAATTGGGCTTGGTAATATTCCACCTCAATTAGCATTACCTGCACTTTTTGCGATTAATGCTCAAGCGGCCTGTGATTTTATCCCGGTTGGTTTATCGCTTGCGGAAGCGAAACAAGATACCGTACGTGTCGGTGTTCCTTCCGTGCTTGTTAGTCGCTTTTTAACTGGTGCGCCAACAGTATTAATTGCTTGGGCTGTGTCGTTCTTTATTTATCAGTAATCACTATTGAAAATAAAAATTGGAATGATGTAGTAAAGAAGTTTTGCCTTAATCACATCTTATTTGTCAGGAACAGGAGCCTGAAATCGCTATAAATATGTAAAAGGGGTAAATGATGTCAAAGACTATCTATCAATCACAAATTAATTATATTGGAGAGTTTGCCCAAGAGGCTTTAGCCGATGGCATGTTAATCCTATTTAAGGATGGTGCGCCATCAGACTTAGCTGATTACTGTTTTGTTCATAGCCATGATGATTTTCAGCTAGAACTACAAGTAGGACAACTATTTCAATTAGGTACTCAAAGTTATCTCATCACTTCAGTTGGCGAAGTTGCTAATGCTAATTTTCGTGAATTAGGGCACATCACATTAAAGTTTGATGGTAACTGTGAGGCAGAGCTACCTGGAACCGTTCACCTAGAGGGGCAATGCCCAATTCAGCTTTCTGTTGGTGATGAAATTAAAATTTTAAATCGATGAGGAATATAAAAATGAAACAAGTTGCAGTCATTATTGGTGGGGGACAAACCCTAGGTGAGTTCTTATGTAATGGTATTGCTGATGCGGGCTATCATGTTGTTGTTGCTGATTTGAATAGGGACAATGCCAATAAAGTCGCTCAAGCAATTAATCAAAAACATGGTGCGGGGACGGCAAAAGGATTTTGTGTTGATGCTACAAATGAAGAAAGTGTGCAGCAATTAGCGCAAGATGTTGATAGTGTGTTTAAGCGTGTTGATTTAATGGTGTATAGCGCAGGCGTTGCAAAAGCAGCACCAATTACCCATTTTGCATTGCATGATTTTCAGTTATCAGTCAATGTTAATCTCACCGGTTATTTTTTATGTGCACGTGAGTTTGCTAAATTAATGATCAAATACAATACGCAAGGTCGCATTATTCAAATTAACTCAAAATCAGGTAAAGTCGGCAGTAAACATAATTCAGGATACAGTGCAGCCAAATTTGGTGGGGTCGGGTTAACACAATCTTTAGCTTTAGATCTTGCCGATCATGGTATTACTGTTAACTCGTTGATGCTTGGTAATTTGCTTAAATCCCCCATGTTTCAATCATTATTACCTCAATATGCAAAAAAACTAGGTATCCCAGAAAGTCAAGTTGAACAAGTCTATATTGATAAAGTGCCACTCAAGCGCGGTTGCGATTACCAAGATGTACTTAATGTATTGTTATTTTATGCAAGTGATAAAGCCTCTTATTGTACAGGGCAATCAATCAACATTACTGGTGGACAAGTGATGTTCTAGATAACACATAGAATGCGAAAATTTTTTACAAAATTTTCGCACTTTTAATCTTATTAAACTTAACATGGAGTGCCTATATGAATATGACCACCTCTTTAATTGTTATCGCACTTATTGCTTGGTGTATTCAAATCATATTTAGTTGGTTTCAGATTCGTCGTTTTAATCAAGCTTTTTTAACGATGAAAAAAGGGGCTTATTTAGGGGTTGGTCGTAGCCAAACAAAGCGATTGAGACCAAGGGTATTAATTGCTATTTCATTAGATGAACACCAAGTCGTTATTGATTCCGTATTAATGAAGGGTATTACTATATTTGCTTTACCAAAACCAATTATTCAATTACATGGCTTACCTATCACTGATATTATCCCTGAAAATATTTTCCCAAATGATCCTGTAAGTCAAAGTGCATTGACTGTAGCATTAGCCACAAATAAAAAATAATTAACTTTTATTTTGAAAAATATTCACTTTTATTATGAAATAATATATTTTAAAGTGATTTTAGTTATGATGTGCGTCGATAATGGTGATGGGATTTTATTGTGAAAGTGAAGCAACGACAAACAGCGATTCTGGAATATCTACAAAAAAATGGGCAAATCAGTGTAGAAGAGTTGGCCGAGCATTTTAAAACAACAGGGACAACCATTCGTAAAGATCTCACCCAACTGCATGAAAGTGGTTTAGTTTTGCGGACATACGGCGGGGCAATGCTAAATCGAGAGGTTGGCGATAGAGCAATCGATCACAAAACCTACATTAATACTGCACAAAAAAAGGCCATAGCACAAGAGGCAGCTAAATTAATTCATGAGGGTGACTCTATCATTTTTGATGCAGGAAGTACGGTGGCACAAATGATCCCCATGTTAGCAAGGTTTAATAATTTAACGATTATGACCAATAGTTTGCATATGGTCAATGAGCTGGTTGCTAATGATAATGATCAAACGATTATTTTAACGGGGGGAACGTTTCGTCGAAAATCTGCCTCTTTTCATAGTAATAATGCTTTAGCCATCGCAGCGTTTGAATCTTATACTTTCGATAAGTTGTTTATGGGTGCTGATGGGGTAGATTTGGTAGGTGGCGTAACAACTTTTAACGAAAGTTATCATGGCAGTGTAGCCATGAGTAAAGCTGCTGCTAAGTTAATTTTGTTAGTTGACTCCTCAAAATTTGGTCGCCGTAGCCCCAATGTTGTTTGTGATTTAAGTGCTGTGGATACGATTATCACTGATGATAATTTAGATGATAGATATTATGATGCGCTCACTCAAAGAGGCATTAACGTGATTAAAGTGAAGACGAGCGGAAAGTAAATATAAGTAAATTCTGTTAAAAAATTTCTAGGCAATAATTTCATTATTTCTTGAAAATTTAACTGTTTTTTATTAAATATTTAAACTGTGTAATAGCTAAAAAGAGGGGATAATACATTTTCTCCTATAAATTCTCCTTATCCTCTAAAAAATGGTATATGTCTATGTGGCTTATCAAGCCGGCAATATTTTTGGCTATCGAGTTCCCAATCACTTTACTACAAAAGCGATATATGTGTATCTAAGTCTCAGGCGTGACGTTCGCGGACATTGTTAAGCATTAATCTGATAAGTTATCCAATAATTTTAGTGATATTGCTAATATTCTAAAAAGATTAATTACATATAGTATTTTTATAATAATTAAATATTGTGTTTGGGATGGTAAAATGGGTTGCTATGCCAATGTGGCGTCGAATCAAATATGCCACTTACCAAATAATAAGTGGTATATTTTTTATTTTGTCAAAAGCTAAAATAACAACCTTGCTCGGATCGTTCCTGGAACGTTTTTCAGTTGCACTAACAACTCTTCAGCTTTACCTTGTTCAACTCTATCAATATCAATAACAACATAACCAATTTTAGGATCGGTTTGTAAATACTGGGCTGAAATATTCAGACCTTGCTCGGCAAATAAGGTATTGATAGCGGTTAGTACACCAGGTTGGTTATGGTGAATATTGATAAAACGGCTTGCACCTTTAGCTGGAATTGGTAAAGAGGCTTCTGGAAAATTAACCGCTGAAAGCGTTGCACCCGTGTCTGAGTATTTTGCTAGTTTTGTGGCAACTTCAATACCAATGTTTTCTTGAGCTTCGCTAGTTGAACCGCCAATGTGTGGTGTAATAATCACGTTATCAAATTGGCACAATGGTGATTCAAACGGGTCGTTATTACTAGCCGGTTCAGTTGGGAAAACATCAATAGCTGCACCGCTCAGTTTATGAGTATTTAGCGCTTTAGTTAATGCATCAATATCGATGACTCTACCGCGCGACGCATTAATCAAAATTGAACCTGATTTCATAGCATCGATTTCTTTATCGCTGATCATCTTTATGGTAGTTGCGTTTTCCGGCACATGCATGGTGACAATGTCGCTTATAGCCAATAACTCTTTCATTGTTGAAATTTGCTTAGCATTACCTAAAGGCAGCTTTGTTTCAATATCGTAAAAATAAACATTCATGCCTAATGATTCAGCTAAAATACTTAATTGGCTACCAATATGTCCATAACCAATGATACCTAAATTTTTACCTCGTGCTTCGTGTGAACCTGTGGCAATCTTATTCCATTTACCTTGATGTGCTTTAGCATTCGCTTCGGGCACTCGGCGCAATAATAAAATTGCCTCAGCTAGCACTAGTTCAGCAACAGATCGCGTATTAGAAAATGGCGCATTAAAAACAGGGATGCCTTTCACCGTTGCGGCATTCAAATCAACTTGATTGGTTCCTATACAAAAGCAACCAATCCCTGCAAGTTTTGGTGCTGCATTGATGATGTCTTTAGTTAATTGCGTTCTTGAGCGGATCCCAATAAAACGGACATCTTTCAGGGCTTGTTTAAGCTCTTCAGGGGATAATGCGCTTTTATGATATTCAATATTGGTAAAGCCTGCGGATTTTAATACATCTAATGCGCTCGGATGAACGCCCTCAAGTAACAAAAATTTGTTTTCATCTTTGGTTAAACTCTGAATAACCATTATTTCCTCTTTTTTTCCTTAAGCATAAAAATTGGTTCTTATTGCGATATAACGTTATAAATTTGCTATAATAAATGATAATGTTATCTAAGCTCTTTTACACCAGTGCTACATCCGACAAGCGCAATATCAGCGCCTTTATTGGCGAATAACCCAACTGTTACCACACCTGCAATACTGTTAATTCGATTTTCTAATTCGACTGGTTTGTCAATGACAAGATCATGAACATCCAAAATAACATTACCATTATCAGTAACTACGCCTTGACGATATATTGGTTTGCCACCGAGTTTAAATAATTCGCGAGCAACATAAGAACGTGCCATAGGGATCACTTCAATAGGTAACGGAAAATTCCCTAATACATCAACAACTTTTGATTCATCAACAATACAAATAAATTGCTTAGCAATAGCAGAAACAATTTTTTCACGAGTTAAAGCCGCACCACCGCCTTTAATCATTTGTAAATGGTGATTTATTTCATCAGCACCATCAACATAGACATCTAAGCTATCGACTTGGTTACAATCTAATACTGGAATATCATAGCTTTTTAATTTTTGAGTTGATGCTTCTGAACTTGATACCGTACCTTTGATCTGATCTTTTATTGTGGCTAATGCATCAATAAAATGCGATGCCGTTGAGCCGGTTCCTACGCCAACATAAGAATCCGGTTTTATAAATTTTAAAGCTGACCAGCCTACGGTTTTTTTTAGTTCGTCTTGTGTCATGATATCACCCTAATTTGAGGATAATTTTTGTTAAAAAAATAAAATTTTGAAAGCAAAATCATTGAAGATATGGCATAGTACCCAATTGGAAAGCAAAAATCATTAGGATTTTAAGAAAATATATCATCTTTTGGTATGTTTATAACTTATTGCAATATTAAAGTAGTTTGAATATTCGAGCAATGATCAAATCATTAGTAAAGAGATTATGAAGCGTCCAGATTATAGAGCATTACAAGCATTAGATGCAGTGATAAAAGAACGAGGATTTGAACGAGCAGCAGATAAACTGTGTATTACACAACCTGCAGTATCACAACGCATTAAGCAGTTAGAGAGCTTTTTTGGTCAGCAGTTATTGGTTAGAACCATTCCACCTAAAGCTACTAAGCAAGGCGAGCATCTGTTAGGATTATTGCACCAAGTTGAATTATTAGAACAACAATGGCTGGGAGATAGTGAACAAAGTACAACGCCACTGTCATTATCTATTGCGATTAATGCTGATTCTTTAGCTACTTGGCTGTTACCTGCGTTAAAACCAGTCTTAGATAAAAATATCTTACGTTTTGATATACAAGTCAAAGATGAAGAACATACGCTAGAACTCCTCCGATTAGGTACAGTGGTTGCTGCAATAAGTATTCAACCCAATCCTTTACCTGGCTGTCTATCCGATTTGTTAGGTGCATTAGATTATATTTTCGTGGCTTCACCAGATTTTGCTAAAAAGTATTTCCCAAATGGTGTAACACGATCCTCTTTGTTAAAAGCTCCTGCTGTTGCATTCGACCATTTAGATGATATGCATCAGGCCTTTTTGCAGGAAAATTTTAACCTTACCCCTGGTAGTGTAGTTTGTCATATTACCAGTTCTTCCGAGGCTTTTGTACAATTGGCTAAACAAGGTTCAGCTTGCTGTATGTTGCCAAAATTACAAGTTGAACAAGAATTAAAAAGCGGTGAGTTGATTAATTTAACAGAAGGGTTATATCAAAGGCGTATGCTATATTGGCATCGATTTGCTCCGGAAAGTATTGTAATGCAAAATATCTCTGAAACGTTGATTCAATATGCACAAAACACATTATCACAACCGCAAGTTTAGGATCACAACTAATTGATACATCAGATGATTTTTATAACTCAAATGCATGTTTTCCTGAAACCTTTTTGATAAAATAAAGTCTTTATTTAAAGAGCTGAAGATATGAGCCAATTAAAAAATGATCGTTATTTACGTGCTTTACAATGTTTGCCCGTGGATTACACACCGATTTGGATGATGCGCCAAGCTGGTCGTTATTTGCCTGAGTATCGCCAGTTAAGGGCAAAAGCCGGTGATTTTATGACGATGTGTCAAACGCCAGAATTAGCTTGTGAAGTCACCTTACAACCATTACAAAGATTCGATCTTGATGCTGCTATTATTTTTTCTGATATTTTAACTATTCCTGATGCCATGGGACTAGGTTTATATTTTGAGTCGGGTGAAGGTCCTAAATTTACAAAATCGATATCTTGCCTATCAGATATTGAACAATTACCTATCCCAGATCCAGAGCAATCACTTAAATATGTGATGGATGCGATTCGATTAACGAAAAAAGAGCTCAATGGCAAAGTACCATTAATTGGTTTTTCGGGCAGTCCATGGACTTTAGCCACCTACATGATTGAAGGAGGCAGTAGCAAAGCATTTACCAAAATCAAAAAGATGCTCTATAGTGAGCCAAAAGCATTGCATCAGCTACTTGAAAAGCTCGCCAATAGCATTGCGTTATATTTAAATGCGCAAATCCAAGCTGGAGCACAATCAATTATGATTTTTGATACTTGGGGGGGCGTATTGAGTCATCAAAGTTATCAAACATTCTCGCTTGACTATATGCAGCTTATTTTATCCCAGTTAAAACAAGGTAAAAAAAGCGAAGATATAACCTCGTATATCCCTGTTACTTTATTTACTAAAGGGGGGGGATTATGGCTTGATAGAATAATTAACTCCAGCTGCGATGCGGTAGGTGTGGATTGGACTGTGAATTTGAGCCAGATTACTCAAAAAGGGCAAGTTGCGGTGCAAGGGAATTTAGATCCTTGCGTTTTATACGCAGGCAAGCAAATAATTGAATCCAACGTAGAGGCCGTTCTTAGTGAATTTGGTCCTTACAATGGACATATTTTTAATTTAGGGCATGGTATCCACCAAGATATCCCCGTAGAACATGTACAGCATCTGATTGAAGCCGTGCATCGACAGTCAAAAAGGTTCCATTATGATTAAAAATCCTGTTCAATTAAGAATAGAAAAGTTACCGCAATGGCAGCAGCGTTTATTTATGGTTTGCTTATGTGAACGCATGTATCCCAATTTCGTTTTTTATTGTCAGCAACAACAAAATGAAGAAGATGCAAAAAGTTACAAAAAAATACTAGATCTAGTTTGGGAAACATTATTAGTTGAAGATGTAAAAATCAATTTTGATTTACAGCTTGAAAAATTAGAAGCCATCATTCCAATTGTCACTGATGACAGTCCTTATATGGTTTACCCGGCTATTGATGCTTGTCATGCACTAGGTGAAGTTTTACACTCTTATTTGAGTGGTGAAATGGCCGAGCATACAGCTAAAGTAAGTAGTATATCAGCAACTACTATTGCTGAATTTGAAATGACCAAAACCAATGTTAATCTTTTAGAAGATGAACAGCAAGCTTTACCTAGTGTGATTGATGAATTTGATTTACAGTGGGAAATATTTCGCTTATTACGTGATGAAAATAGTAATATGAATGAGTTAGTAAAAGGATTAAAAGATGAAATTCGGTCAGAGAGAACGAGTAATATTGGTGTTTTTTTGAGCAGTTAAGCTATTTGGAGTGTAAATTTTTTAATTTTTATCAAATTTTTCTTTAACATTAGACAAATATAGACTACATTTAATAACAATGTAACCTAAACAACGTTTACAGTAACGAAGTTAGAATGCTAAGTTTTAGCCTCGTTTTTTTATGTTAACTTTAACAATAAGATAATATGTAAGGATATACCCATGAATAAAACAGAACTTGTCGATGCTATTGCTAGTAAAGCTGATATTACTAAAGTTGCTGCTAAAACAGCATTAGAAGCGACATTAGCGGCTATTACTGAATCATTGAAAGCTGGTGAACCAGTTCAATTAGTTGGCTTTGGTACATTTAAAGTTAATGCTCGTAAAGCACGTACTGGTCGTAACCCTAAGACAGGGAAAGAAATTAAGATTGAAGCAAGCAAAGTTCCTGCATTCGTATCAGGTAAAAGCTTAAAAGACGCAATCAAATAAGTTACTTCCTCTTTTTGTCGATTTTATTGATGGAACTTATTTTAAGGTCATAGGGTATATCTTGTGACCTTGTCATTATACGAAAGACAAGTGCTCAAAAATAAAGACGTTGCTTGTTTTTTCGTTTTTCTATTCTTTTATAGCATTCCACTCCAATGAAAAGTTATGCAGTTAATAATTTAAGTGGTTATTTCAATTAACTTTGCTTGTAATATATTAGCTAAATCTTGAGGTGCGATTTCGATTTCTAATCCCCGCCTGCCGCCCGATATGAACATTGTTGTGTGCTCATTTGCACTTAAATCAATGATTGTCGGTAGTTGTTGCTTTTGAGCTAATGGACTAATTCCTCCCACTAAATAACCTGTTACCTTTTGGGCTAAATTAGCATCGGCTAAATCTATTTTTTTACAGTTTAATGCTTTTGCTACTTTTTTAAGATCTAAATAACCATCAACAGGCAATACGCAGACCGCTAATGTCTTATTATTACCATTTAAACTTACAACCAAAGTTTTAAATACTTGTGTGGCAGTAACATTTAGACTTGGATCTAGTTTATCAACCGCTTCTTGCCCGTAGTTGGTTTGGTTTGGATCGTGCTTATACTGATGAATGTTAAATTTGATTTTTAGCTTCTTAAGTAAATTAATCGCTGGAGTCATCGCCATTATCCAATACGTTTAGTTAAATCAAATTAATGCATGAAAAATGATATCCTTATCAACTTTAGTTGATAAGGAAGTGAATGATTAAATAATCAAGTTGTGTTCATCATTATTTTTAGATGATAATTCTGAGCTAGAAGCTCCAGTTGCCAGCCAATAAAGACGATAAAAAAAGCAAGTGAAGAAGATACTCAAAAAGATCGAACCGAATTCAAAAATAACGTTAAATATAATATTATCATTATCAAATAGCATACCTATTTTCAGAAAAGCAAATATAAGAGCTATACCGATTAATATCATGATTAAAGCAGGCTTCCACTGTTTTGTTGATAAATCAAGCGCTAAAGAGAGTAATTCAAAAAAGTTTTTTTGATTAGGCTCAACCAGTAAGCCAAAAAAGAAGTTACTAAAGATACCTAAAAATAAGATTGGAACAATTAGCATTAAAATAACGAATATATAAACTAAAGCTTTAGGTAATAGATAACTTAAGCAAACAATGACTAGAGAGGACATTAACGCGACTAAAACTATAGAAATAGCAACAATAAGATAAAAAAGAATGATTTTTAACGTATTTGATAATGCCTTAGAGAGTAATAAATTAAGATTAAGTTTATCACTGACGTAAAGGTTAGAAATCGCTGCAATACTCATTGCTTTTATAATGATATTTATTAACATTGTCATTATTAAAAATAAAAAATAGTTATCTAGATTTTGTGTTAAATATAACTGTTCGAGCATTTCTGGAGCGTAAAAACTAGAATGAATTATGGCACTAACTAATGCTATTACTAGACTAACAAGGGCAAATTGCGTAATACGTTTACGAATAAAATTGCGTGTCTGATCAAAAATTACAGAAAAAGAGAGTTTTGTTTGCATTTCCATATAAGTTCCTTACAGGTGGTAACCGATTTGGTTACCACTATTATTTTTGAATGATTAAATTCGTAAATTAAGCTTGCAATAATGAAATATCAGCGACTTTTAAGAATAAGTTTTGTAGCTTTTTCAAAAGCGCTAACCGATTAAGTTTAATCTGTTCATTGTCAACCATAACCATGACAGAATCAAAAAACGCATTCACCGTTTCTTTTAGTGACGATAATTCAACTAACGCATCTTGATAACGGCCTTCATCAAAATAAGGTGCAAGTTTATCGGTTAAAATTGCCAATTTTTTAGCTAATTCGCCTTCAGCGCCAGCTTCTAGCAAGGCTGCATTAATCTGCTCTGGAATAGTCAATTCGGCTTTAGATAAGATATTTGACACCCGTTTATTAGCCTGTGCTAATGACGATGCTTCTGGCAAGGTTCTAAAGTGAGTAACCGCTTTAATGCGTGCATCAAAATCAGCTGGTTTTGTTGGATTAAGTGCTAAAACTGCTTGAATAGTATCAATGGCAAAGCCTTGTTCTTGATACCATGCGCGGAAACGACCTTGCATAAAAGTAACAATATCTTCAACCACATTTGTATTATTCAGTTTATCACCATATAACGATGCGGCATAATTGGTTAATTCAACAAGATCTAAAGGTAGCGACTTTTCAACAATGATTCGTAAAACACCAATTGCAGCACGACGTAATGCAAAAGGATCTTTATCGCCTTTAGGGTGCTGACCGATACCAAAAATACCCGCTAAAGTATCCATTTTTTCAGCGATAGCAACCGCACAAGACACCGCTGTACTTGGTAATTCATCGCCAGCAAAACGCGGTTTATATTGCTCTTCAATGGCGGTGGCAACTTCTATGCTTTCGCCATCTTTAAGTGCCAAATAGCGCCCCATAATACCTTGCGTTTCAGGGAATTCAAAAACGGTGTTGGTCACTAAATCGCATTTTGTTAATTTACCTGCTCGTTTGGCTTGTTCAGCATTAGCACCAATTTTATCGGCAATAAAGCCTGATAGCGACGCTATGCGAATTGCTTTATCTTTAACAGTTCCAAGTTGTTGTTGAAATAACACTGTTTCAAGGCGAGGTAAACGATCTTCTAAACGTTGTTTTAAATCGGTTTGATAAAAGAATTCAGCATCAGCAAGGCGTGGACGAACCACTTTTTCATTACCAGAAATCACAACTTGCGGATCTTTCGACTCAATATTAGCCACAAAAATAAAGTTCGGTAATAATTTGCCTTGTTTATCATAAACAGGAAAGTATTTTTGATCCCCTTTCATGGTATAAACCAGTGATTCAGCAGGAACTTGTAAAAATCGCTCTTCAAATTTAGCCGTTAACACAACTGGCCATTCAACCAAAGAACAGACCTCTTCAAGTAGCGTGTCAGTTAAATCAGCCTTACCATGAAGTTTAGCCGCTTCGCTTTCAGCTTGTTGCTTAATCATAGCTTTTCGCTTGTCATAATCAGCAATGACTTTACCACGTTGCTCCAAAATTTCAGGATACTGATCGGCATTATCGATAGTAAACTCTTGTTCACCCATAAAACGGTGACCACGAATAATGCGGTTTGACTCAATATCTAAAATGGTACCAGGAACAATTTCATCACCATACAACATGGTGACAGTATGGCATGGGCGAATAAATTCGACTTGCCGTGCAGCCCAACGCATTGGTTTAGGGATAGGTAATTTATTTAATGCCGTCTTAACCATATCACATAATAAGTTAACAACCGGCTGACCTTTTTGATTTTGAGTATAAGACAGCCATTCGCCTTTATCAGTTTGTATACGCTGTGCTTGATCAACTGTAATACCACAACCTCGCGCCCAACCTTCAGCCGCTTTGGTAGCATTTCCATTGGCATCAAATGCAGCACTGATCGCAGGACCGCGTTTAACAATTTTACTATCGGGTTGTGTGTTATTCAAATTTAAGACTTTCAACGCTAAACGGCGAGGAGATGCATACCAAAGCACCTCGCCATGCTCTAAATTGGCATTATCGAGCTGCTGTATAAAATTAGCCGCAAAGCTTTCTGCTAAAGTGCGGAGTGATTTTGGTGGTAACTCTTCGGTACCAATTTCCACTAAAAATGTTTTTTGCATAATCTTTTAATTCCTACTTTGATGCACTTTCGTTAGACTGTGAATTTTGGCACATAGGAAATCCAAGTGCTTCACGTGATGCGTAATAGGCTTCCGCCACCATTTTGGTTAATGTTCTGATGCGTAAAATATAACGTTGTCGCTCAGTCACTGAAATCGCTTTACGTGCATCAAGTAAATTAAAACAGTGGGCGGCTTTTAAAATACGCTCATAAGCTGGTAGTGGAAGTGGTTTTTCTAACTCAAGCAAAAATTTTGCTTCTTTTTCGTGTTGTTCAAAACAGTAAAATAAAAATTCAACATTCGCATATTCAAAATTATAAGTGGATTGCTCAACTTCGTTTTGGTGGAATACATCGCCATAAGTGGTTTTACCAAATGCACCATCGCTCCAAACTAAATCATAAACGCTATCAACTCCTTGAATATACATTGCTAAGCGTTCAAGTCCATAAGTGATTTCACCGGTAACAGGTTTACATTCAAGTCCACCAACTTGTTGAAAGTAAGTAAACTGGGTTACTTCCATACCATTTAACCAAACTTCCCAACCAAGCCCCCATGCACCAAGGGTTGGGTTTTCCCAATTGTCTTCAACAAAACGAATATCATTGACTGTTGGATCTAGCCCTAACTGTTTTAACGAACCTAAATAAAGCTCTTGAATATTATCAGGAGAAGGTTTTAAGATAACTTGAAATTGGTAATAGTGTTGTAATCTATTTGGGTTTTCGCCATAGCGGCCATCGGTTGGACGTCGCGATGGTTGAACATAAGCGGCATTAATCGGTTCTGGACCTAGTGCGTGCAAACAGGTCATGGGATGAGATGTCCCCGCACCAACTTCCATATCTAAAGGCTGAATCACGGTACAACCTTGATTAGCCCAGTAATCTTGTAACGTAAGTATTAACCCCTGAAAGGTTTTGACATTAAACTTTTGCATGATGTTATCTTTATAGTTAAATTGATATTTCGATGATTTAAATAGTGCTATATATTATACTTTTTATCAATACTTGTGAAATGCCTAATCATACCCTGTTTAATATAGTACTGAATTCGGTTTATGTGTTTAGCAAAATATAATTAAAAAACGACTCAATTAATGGGTCATTATGGGATAATTGATTGATTTTAATGAGGGTTTTAATTAAAAAATTAAATAAAATCAATGGTCTACCTGGGTTTTTTTGATGGAAAAATACACCGATATTTTATAATATCCGAACGTTACTCTTTATTGTCTTCGCAATGAGCCGACAATACCAATTAATCTAAACAGTGGTAAATGTCATAAAATAAAATTACTCCACTTGGTTATGGTTTTCATTTTGCATCTTTAACTATTTGTAGGTATAGTGGCAACAATTATTACTGCTTGGTTATAAATCATAAATACAACGCCATGTCTTTTTATAAAAAAATTGTTATTATTTTTCTAGTTGGGTTAATGAAGGTTAATTTTTTGTATGCTGATGACAATCAGCAGCTTCAGTCCTTACGCCACTCTATTGAAGAACAAGAAAAGCGTCTAGCACAGCAAAAAAAAGAACGCAACCGGCTAGTTAATGACCTTAAACAGCAAGAAACCGAAATAGCGAAACTGTTAACATCAATTGAAAAAAATAATTTGTTACTTAGCAAGCTCAATCAAGAGATGAATCATTTGGTTACACAAATTGATCTATTAACGATAAAACAAAAACAGCAACGAGTCGTGTTATCAAAACAACTAGAAAGTGCATTTAAGCTAGGCAATACAACAGGGTTGGAGCTGATTTTTCCTGGTGAAAAAAGTGAGCGTAATGATCGAATCATCACTTATTACAGTTACATTAACCAAGCACGACAACAACAAATTCATGATCTTGAAGATACGCAAATTCAATTGAATGAAAAGCGGATTGAGCTACAAAAAAAGCAAGCTTCGCATAAAACATTACAAAGCAAACAGCAAGAACAACAAGCCGGTCTTGAAAAAAATCGCCAAAATCGCCAAAAAACGATAACCTCGCTTGAATCATCAATGCAAGTTAATCAACAAAAATTAACGAACTTGCGTAACAACGAAATCAAATTACAAGCCAAAATTGCTCAAGCAGAAAAGGAAAGTCGACGCATAGCTGAAGAAGAAGCAAGACAAGCAAAAAATATTCAAAAAAAGCAAAAGAATATGAGTTATACTCTTAATCCTAATGAAAAGGCATTAATGGCTCGTGTAAGTGGTATTGGTAAACCACAACATCAGTTTAGTTGGCCTGTTAATGGTAATGTTGCACATCGATTTGGTGAGTCGCTTCAAGGCGAGCTACGTTGGAAGGGATTAGTAATTAATGCTAAAGATGGTACTCAAGTTAAAGCAATTGCCGATGGTCGAGTTATATTGGCAAGTTGGTTGCAAGGCTATGGCTTTGTTGTTGCGCTTGAACATGGTAAGGGAGATATGAGTTTATATGGTTATAACCAACGCATGTTGGTTGAGGTGAATGACAGGATTCAACGTGGACAACCTATTGCGTTGGTTGGTTCAAGTGGTGGGCAAAATACACCTGCTTTATATTTTGAGATTCGTCGTGATGGTCGGGCGCTTGATCCGAGTGGGTGGTTGAAATAATGCGCCATTTTATAAACATGATTGTTGTTATAAGCCTATTGGCGCTAAATCCCTACTATGTATGGGCGGCTAAACTTGCACTAGTTATTGATGATTTTGGATATCGACAGCGTAATGAAGCACAAATTATTGCGCTTTCGCCTAATATTACTATTGCTGTTTTACCTAATTCACCCAACGCTAAACATATTGCAACTATCGCTCATGAGCATGGTAATGATGTGATAATTCACTTACCTATGGCACCACTAGGTAAACAGCCTTTAGAGAAAGATACGCTATTTCCCACTATGAGCGAAACTGAAGTGAATCGCATTGTGACCAATGCGGTTGAGCGAGTGCCTTATGCTATTGGCGTTAATAATCATATGGGAAGTTTGATGACATCAAATTTAACCGGTATGACACATGTTATGAAAGTATTAAGTCATCATTCGATGTTTTTTTTGGACAGCAAAACAATCGGTAAAACTCAAGTAAAAAACGCCGCGCGCAATTACAACATTCCAGTGTTAACGCGTGATGTCTTTCTAGATGATCAGCAAAAAGAAAACGCTATTAGCCAGCAATTTGATTTTGCCGTAACACTGGCACGCAAAAATGGTGTGGCCATAGCGATTGGTCATCCGCATCCCCAAACGGTTAATGTATTAAGAACAAAGCTTGCCAATTTACCTGAAGATATTGAATTAACAAAACTTAGTCAATTGGTTATGCCAATACCGGCACCGGTTAAACATAAAATAACATTGAAAGATATCGTGGAAAAATGTAAAAAACGAATTGAAGAAATATCAAATATTAATATTGTCGAAGAATAAGCATTACCTTTTTTCTAATGTACGATGACGAATTTGCACTTGTTTACTTTGTGCTTTAAAAAATGCAGCCAATTGTTCCGCAATAAAGACAGAACGATGTTGACCACCAGTGCATCCAATTGCAATGGTTAAGTAACTGCGATTGTTTTGTTCTAACAAAGGTAGCCATTGATTTAAGTAATTGGCGGTTTTATTGATAAAATTAGACACTTCGTTGTGCTTTAATAAATAGTTTTGTACAGGTTCATCTAGCCCTGTTAGTGGGCGCAAACTGACCTCCCAATGTGGGTTAGGTAAAAACCTAACATCAAAGACAAAATCGGCATCAACCGGTAGACCATGTTTAAAACCAAATGATTCAAAAATGATGGTTAATTCACGCTCTTTTTTACCCAAAATACGCGATCTTAATATGTCAGATAGTTCATGAACTGAAAGGTTGTCGGTATTTATAACTAAGCTTGCATGCGATTTTAACGGTTCTAGATATTTTTCTTCGAGATCGATCGCCTCTTCAAGAGAATATTGTTGATTGGTTAATGGGTGTATCCGTCTTGTTTCACTATAGCGTCGAATTAAGGTGTTACGGCTGCAATCAAAGAAAATGATTTCGGGTGTAACAGATTGAGGTAAGCGTTGAAATATATCGTGATTAAAATCAAAATTTTCTGGCAAATTTCGAATATCAATACTAATTGCAACTGGGGTATTATTGTCCTTTAATGAGTTGGCTAATTGAGGTAATAAAACAACGGGAATATTATCAACACAATAAAATCCCATATCTTCTAGCGCTCGCAGTGCAATTGATTTGCCAGAACCGGAGCGACCACTTACTATCAATAGAATCACAATATTAACTCCAATATCATCCATGCCTTAATTATATACTGTTTATTTCTTATTATACAATTTGGAGCATAAATAATATTGTTAACAATTAATAATCGGTTTTAATTTTGGTAATCAATTGTTTAAGAGCTTGACCTCGATGTGATAGTTGGCTTTTCTGTTCTTTAGTTAGTTGCGCTGCGGTGCAGTTTAATTCTGGTACATAAAAAAGTGGGTCGTAACCAAACCCGCCGTCACCTTGCTCTTCATTTAAGATTAAACCATGCCATTTGCCTAAACAGATGATAGGCGTAGGGTCGTTTTCGTGTCGCATAAAAACGAGTGCACAATAAAAGTAAGCAGTGCGCTTTTCTTTTGGGATATTTTGTAACGCATTGAGTAATTTTTGATTGTTGCTTGCGTCGTTGCCATGTTCACCTGCATAACGAGCAGAATAGATGCCAGGTTGTCCATCAAGTGCATCGACCGCTAAGCCTGAGTCATCGGCAATGGCGGGAAGTCCCGTTAATTTAGCGGTATGTCTTGCTTTTAAAATCGCATTTTCAATAAAGGTTAAACCTGTTTCGTTAGCATCTGGTACATTAAATTGGCTTTGTGCAATAATGTCAAAACCGGCATCGGCGAGTAATTTTTGCAATTCATTGACTTTACCTTGATTATTCGTTGCTAACACAATTTTTTGCATTTTAACTTCCTTAATATTAATTGTTTATCAATGATTAGCATGAGCAAGTTTTATACCTCTATTTTAAAAATCAGGTTCACAGCTAAACGTCATACTTTCACCTGTTTTTGGGTGATTAATGGTGAGTAATTGGGCGTGCAATAGCAATCTTTTAGACATGGCAAACGCTTGGGGATGTGCATAAAATTTATCGCCTAAAATAGGGTGGCCAATGGCTTGCATATGAACACGTAATTGGTGCGATCTTCCCGTAAAAGGAAATAATTTAACGCGGGTTGTATTGTCCGAGTTGCGTGAAATAACTTGATATTCAGTCAGTGCATGTTTGCCATTTTCTAAATCGACCATTTGCCTTGGGCGATTAGGCCAATCACAAATCAATGGTAATTCAACACGACCAAAATCCTGTTCAAGATGCCCATGTACGACAGCAATGTATGTTTTTTTAGGAATACGTTCTCGAAACTGTTTTTTAATTTCTCGATCGGCTAGTTTTGACAGTGCGACAACCATAATACCACTGGTTGCCATGTCTAACCGATGGACTGATTCGACGTAGCTATATTTTTGCTGTAATCGATGAATAATACTATCAATAAATTGAGGTTTATTGCCTGACACCGACAAAATACCAGGTTGTTTATTTACAACCACAATATGGTCGTCTTGATGCAAAATCGATAGCCAAGGTTCAATAGGTGGGTGATATTCTAAAAGCATTTATGTGTGAAAACTTGTAAAATAAAATTGCCACACATTTTAACAAACTCAACCAAAAGTGCCAGTTTTATAAATAAAGTTATTTATTCCAGATTGAAACTTTTGGGGATGAAAAGATCTGGGCTATTAATACGGCTAAACCAACAATAAGATAGCATGCAAAAATAATAATCATCCATTGTGACATTTCGATGGTTAAAAATGTCCAAATTTTATCGGCACAAGAACCATAAGCTTTAAACATGCTAGGAAACAAAGTGTCTAAGGGTAACCAAGTCGGAAACTGTACGTTAATTGTGCAGGTATCACTTAAATTAGGTTCGAATTGTAAATGGGCATGGAACGTTGCTAAACAAAAACCTTGATAGGCGCTAAAAAGCCAAATAAAAGTACCAATTAACCGAAAAATAAAGTTACCAGGCGCAATAAGCCCAACAATGCCAGCTAGCATGATGCCTAAAATAGCGCAACGCTGATAAATGCAGAGTGTACAAGGGGCAAGCCCTAAACCATGCTGAAAATAAAGCGCGATTATTTCAAAAGTAAGAGTAGAAAAGAACAATAAGAACCAAGCAAATCGACCTTTTGAGTATTGATTAAGCAGTGATAACATACTATTTTATTCTCCCATATTCCGCTATAATCTTTTTTTATTAATTATATCGAAGATAATCTATCTTATTTTTAAATTACGATAGTGTAGTTTATTTTTGAATAATGTAAACGACTTTATCTATTGATGGCGGATTAATCATTTCTTATGGACTCAACTGTTCCACAAACAAAATTACAAGTCTCATTTGTTACCATTTCAGAGGAAAATGCGACGCAGCGGATTGATAACTTTTTAATCACCTATTTAAAAGGTGTACCAAAAAGTATGATTTATCGTATTTTAAGAAAAGGCGAAGTTCGTGTTAACAAAAAGCGAATTAAACCTGAATATAAATTGAGTATTGGTGATCAAGTACGTATTCCTCCTATTCGCATGACTGAAAAAACTATGCCCGAAATTTCGACCAAGCTTAATAAAGTCGCCGATTTAGAAAAAGCAATTATCTATGAAGATGAGGTAATGTTGGCGATTAATAAACCATCAGGTATTGCCGTTCATGGTGGCAGTGGTTTAAGTTTTGGCGTAATTGAAGGTTTACGTGCTCTAAGACCTGAAGCAAAGTTTTTGGAGTTGGTGCACCGCATCGACCGTGAAACATCGGGTGTGTTATTGATCGCCAAAAAGCGCTCTGCATTAAAAGCGCTACACGAACAATTACGACTTAAACAAATGCAGAAAAATTATTTGGCGCTTGTTAAGGGTAATTGGTCTTCTGACTGTAAAGTGATACAAGCGCCACTACTTAAAAATGTATTAAAAAGTGGTGAGCGAGTGGTGAAAGTCGATAAAGAGGGTAAAGCATCTGAAACACGTTTTAAAGTTGAAGAGCGTTTTGATTTTGCAACCCTAATCAAAGCAAGCCCAGTAACTGGACGTACTCATCAAATCCGTATCCATACGCAATATGCTAATCATCCCATTGCTTTTGATGATCGCTATGGTGATAGACAGTTTGATGCATTATTGGCTGCAACAAAGCTTAATCGATTATTTTTACATGCTGCCAGTGTTAGATTTATTCATCCCAAAAGTTTACAAGAGATGCAATTACATGCGCCAATGGATGCTACTTTACAGGCTTGTTTAACCTATCTTAGAAAAGATAAATATCAGCAAAAAGAATCTTAAAATAAAAAAGGTAGCTAGTACGAATGAAAGATCTAAATTTATATTTAATTAGACATGGTCAAACGCAGTGGAATATTAAAGATCAGATGCAAGGATCTCAAAATTCACCGTTAACTGAACAGGGTATTTTAGGGGCTAAAGTGACGGGACAACATTTAAAAAATGTGCCTTTTATGCAAGCATACTCAAGTACTCAACAACGCGCTATGGAAACCCGCGATTATATCATTAACGAAAATAATTTTGCGATTCCTACATATGAGCTTGCTGATCTGCGTGAGATGGATTTTGGTATTTGGGAAGGTAAACATGTACCAACGTTAAAACAAGAAGTGCCCGAATTTAACATTTATTTAACTGATCCGGCTAATTTTGATGCTGCAGTCAATCAAGGCGAAAATTACCTTGATATACTTGGGCGCATGAAGCAAGGGCTAAATACCATTGTACAAAATGCTCCCCAAGATACCGGTAATATTTTGGTTGTGTCGCACGGTACGGTATTACGCATATTACTGTGTGTTTTAAATGGTGGCGATTGGCGTTTACATCGTGATGAGGCTTATTTCCCAAGGATGTTAAATACCAGCATTAGTATGGTTAACTATAAGCAAAGTAATGATCAGGATGAAGGCATATTTACTGTGAAATTTTACAATAATGTCGATCATTTAGCTGGAAAATAAAGGCGTTATCTTCTCGACTAGTGGTTATTGCTATGATTAGTCGAGAAGTTATCGTTAACGTCAATTATCGATTATAAGCCGCATAACGTTTTTGTAGCTGCTTTAATTGATTGATTCTGGCATCAATTTTGGAAATCATTGTTTGATTGCCTTTGGTTTGGTTTTTAGCATTTTGTAGTAATTCAATGGCTTGTTGAAATTGTCCTTCTAATGCAATTGCTTCGGCTTGAGCACTCATTTCTTGAGCCCTTGAATGTAACCCTCCATAAGCTGTAATGAGTAATTCCCAGCCATTGCTATCATCATTGTGGTCAAAAGTGTAGCGATGCAACAAGCTGACGGCTTGTTGATAGTTTCTATTTTTTATATACGCATTAGCTAAATTCAATTGCAATGCTGAGCTATCTGGTACTTTTTTTAATGCCACTTGTAGGCGAGTAATTGCAGCACTACTATTGTTGAGTGCTAAATCAATATCAGTCATTAAATCAATATACCAAATATTATTAGGGTCACTGTCTAATAATGGTTGTAGTTGTTGTTTTGCTTTTTGATTATTGCCACTCAAGTTGTCAGCTAAAGCACTACTATAGATAATGGCTGTTTTACTTTGTTCATCATTCAGTTTTTGGTAATCTTCAATTAATCGTTTTGTCGTATTTTTATTTTTCGCCATTAATATTGCTAATCTTGATTTTGCTAAATAATAGCTTAGCGATGACGGCACATTTTTTTTACTATATTGCATCGAACGACTGCGAATATCAGTTAATCGGCTATTAGGTAATGGGTGAGTAAGTAAAATTTCAGGGGCTTTGCTACTAAAACGGTTCTGATCGGCGAGTTTTTGTAAAAATTCAGATGAAGCATAAGGATCAAATCCAGCTTTAGCAAGCGTTCTTAAACCGACACGATCAGCTTCTTGTTCATTACTTTGTGTAAAACTAATCCTATTTTGAGCAGAGCCAGCCATAGTACTGGTCATTGCTGCCATACCAGCTTCGGGATTGGCTAATGTTAGTAATAAAGACCCCAGTGTTGCGCCCCAAACATAAGGGCTATTACGTTTTTGGTTCTCCATTGCTCTGGCCAAATGACGTTCGGTGACATGTCCAATTTCGTGAGCCATAACAGAGGCTAATTGGCTTTCATTGTCGGTATCTAATATGAGCTTAGAATGAATAACAACATTTCCACCAAAAAAAGCGAATGCATTAAGTACATCACTTTTCATAATATAGAAATGAAAAGGTGTTTTTACTGATTCAGATTTAGCGACTAATTTATTACCTAAATCATTAATATATTGATTTAAAACAGGATCGTTTATTATGGGCGCACCCGCTCGTAACATTCGCATATAATAATCGCCCATTTCCATCTCTTGACCGATAGTTAGTGTTGTGGCTGCGGCAGTGCCAATATCGGGAAGATTGATGTTATCCGCATAAACGATAGATGTATGTTGTAATAACAATGAGGTGGAAAGTACAAATGCGATGGCTTTTTTTAACATTATTTCAACCAATTGGAATAAGATTTTTATGGTTCTATTTTAGCCGAAAAAAAGAACTATATCACTTTGAATTTATCATTAGAGTGCTTAGTTTATTTGCGGTAATAAGCATAAAAAGGCACTGTTCTTAATTATTGAAATGGCAAAATAACAACAACCGTATTGACACGGTTGTTGTTATTTTCATAATCAAATTTATTATGCCTTATGCTGACGATTTTTGATAAATTCAATAATATTATCAACGTTTACCATTTCTTTATTACCACCAGCACGATGTTTGTATTCAACTTCGCCATTTTCAAGATTGCGCTCACCAATTACTATCGAGTGTGGAATGCCTATTAGTTCCGCATCAGCAAACATCACACCTGGGCGCTCTTTACGGTCGTCAAAGAGTACCTCAATGCCAGCTGCTTGTAGATCAGCGTAAAGTTTTTCAGCTGTTGCTTGGACTTTTTCTGATTTGTGCATATTCATTGGAATAATCACGACACTAAATGGCGCAATCGCTTCTGGCCAAACAATACCACGTTCATCATGACATTGTTCAATTGCCGCAGCCACAATTCGGCTTACACCAATCCCATAGCAACCCATGATCATGACGTGATTTTGCCCATCTTCACCTTGTACAGTGGCTTTCATTGCTTGTGAGTATTTTGTACCAAGTTGGAAGATATGCCCAACTTCAATACCGCGTTTGATTTGTAATGTTCCTTTGCCATCAGGACTGATGTCACCTTCAACCACGTTGCGGATATCTTCAATACGTGGCAGGGCAACGTCGCGCTGCCAATTAATATTAAAATAATGTTTATGATCAATATTGGCACCAGCGCTAAAATCGCTCATAACGGCCACATCGCGATCAATAATAATTGGCATATTTAAGTTAATTGGACCTAATGATCCTGGTCCAGCATTAACTAACGCGCGGATCTCTTCTTCGGTTGCAAATTCTAGTGGTGAGGCTACGATATCAATTTTTTCGGCTTTGATTTCGTTTAAGGTGTGGTCTCCACGGACTAATAGCGCAACAAGTTGGTGACCGCTTTCTTTTGTGGCTTTCACCATTAGGGTTTTCACGGTTTTTTCAATTGGTAAATTGAATTGTTCAACTAATTCTTCAATTGTTTTGGCGTTTGGTGTATCAACCAGTTCCATTGCTTTAGTCGGCGCTGAGCGTTTTTGTGTTGGCGCTTGTGCTTGTGCCATTTCGATATTAGCCGCATAGTCCGATTCTGTTGAAAACACGATGTCGTCTTCACCACTGTCGGCCAATACTTGGAACTCATGTGACCAGTTACCACCAATCGATCCAGTGTCAGCGCGCACTGCTCTAAAGTTTAAACCTGCGCGTGTAAATACTGCACTATAGGCTTTATACATATCATCATAAGTTTCTTGCAATGATGCTTGTGTGGTATGGAAAGAGTATGCATCTTTCATAATAAATTCACGCGAACGCATCACACCAAAACGTGGGCGTACTTCATCACGAAATTTAGTTTGAATTTGATAGACATTAAGTGGTAATTGTTTGTACGAACTGACTTCATTACGGAGTAAGTCAGTAATCACTTCTTCATGGGTTGGTCCTAATACAAAATCACGATCACCACGGTCTTTAATCCGTAGTAGTTCAGGACCATATTGTTCCCAACGTCCACTTTCTTGCCAAATATCAGCAGGTTGTACAACGGGCATGAGTACTTCTATTGCGCCTGCTTTGTTCATCTCTTCACGAACAATATTTTCTACTTTTTTAAGGACTCGGTAACCAGTGGGAAGCCAAGTATATAAACCAGCAGCCACTTTACGGATCATGCCGGCACGTAACATTAATTGATGGCTAATGACTTCTGCATCAGCGGGGGTTTCTTTTAACGTTGAAAGAAGATATTTACTGGTTCGCATAAATTTATCCCGAAAATAATTTATTTATAAATATAATAAAAATGTGAGCTAGTTTAGCAGTACCAAGCACAACACTAAAGTAATTTTATCGCTATTTTAAATATAAAACTAACGGTAAAACCTTAAAACAACATTAAATAAACGTTTTTTAGGTTATTGGTCGACCGTAAGTTATTTTACGATATAGGTGCCAATTCTTTTGTCTATGAATTCTTAGTTATTGTCATTTAGCCGTCAATGCAATTTGCAATAAAACGGTAGATTGTTTTATTTAGTAAAAATCAAAATTGATACTTTATTCGTTTTTAATTTGTTTGGTATCAAATTGAATATCATTTATTATATTGATTATATTTGATTTTTAATTGATAGTGTGATTGAGATCACTTTGTAATAGTCGTTCATTTGATATTATATTTACAGCATATTTAATTAAGGAGTAGTATAAAATGAGTAAGTTAATGACTAACAAAGCTGTAATAGAGTCAAAGAATGGATCAGTATTACCCAAATGGCAAAAAAGTGATACATTATGGATGCTTAGCCTGTATGGTACCGCGATTGGTGCTGGCGTGCTTTTTCTACCAATTAATGCGGGGGTAGGCGGATTAATTCCATTATTGGTTATGCTGGTTCTTGCTTTTCCAATGACATTTTTTGCTCACCAAGCTTTGTGTCGATTTGTATTATCAGGCAAAAGTCGTGAAGGTGATATCACCGTTGTGGTTGAAGAGGCTTTTGGGCGAACAGCAGGAAACTGGATAACAGTGCTTTATTTTTTTGCAATTTATCCGATATTATTAGTCTATAGTGTTGGCATTACTAACACGGTAGATAGTTTTATGGTTCACCAACTAGGAATGGAATCACTACCACGAGCTTTACTTTCATTTGTTTTAGTTGCATTTTTAATGTCAATTGTTCACTTTGGTGAAGAACTTATTGTTAAAGTTATGTCTATATTGGTTTTTCCATTTATTGCTGTTTTAATGATTTTAGCTTTATTTTTAATTCCGCAATGGCATGGTGAAATTTTTGCTAATTTATCTTTTGGCAGTAATGGTAGTGATGGTGAACAAAGTATTTTAATGACACTTTGGCTAGTAATTCCTGTTATGGTTTTTGCCTTTAATCACTCGCCGATTATTTCATCTTTAGCTGTTGCTAAACGTAAAGAATATGGTGAAATTTATGCTGCTCCAAAATGTACTAAAATTATTGCAGCAAGTAATATAATGATGGTTGTCACAGTTATGTTTTTTGTTTTTAGCTGTGCATTTTGTTTAACTCCAGCAGAGCTTTTAGAAGCGAAAGCGCAGAATATTTCAACGCTATCTTATTTGGCTAATCGTTTTAACTCACCTGTTATTGAATATATTGGTCCTCCAATTGCCTTTATTGCTATGGCAAAATCGTTTTTAGGCCATTATCTAGGTGGTAAAGAAGGTTTTAACGGTATTGTTAATAAAGTCTTGCGTAGCCGCAATAAAACAATTTCAGAAAAGAAACTTGATAAACTTGCTATTGTATTTATGTTTGTAACAGCATGGGGCATTGCCACACTAAATCCTAGTATTTTAGGTCTTATTGAATCACTTGGTGGTCCTATTTTAGCGATATTATTGTTTTTAATGCCGATGTATGCAATTCATAAATTACCTGTATTAGCAAAATATCGGGGAAAACCAAGTAATGTGTTTATAGTTGCTATGGGGCTAGTTGCGATTTCAGCTGCTATCTATAATTTATTATAAAATTGATTAGATGGTTAATAACCACCTATTTATGCAATAAATAAAACCCGTCGATATTCATCGATGGATAAAAAGTCTATTGGTAAACTTGACTAACTGTAAAATAAACATTAATTACTAATGAATATTAAAAACTTATTTTCATAATCTTTAAAAGTGATGCTTAGCTATCACTATGACAATTAATGCGATGTGTTGATGAGGTTATTTTTATTTAACTAGTAAAAAAATTTATAAAGTTATAACTAGGTCATCAGTATTAATTTTTTTTGGCATCAAAAAGGAAAAAATATGAGTTCAGTATTTGAAATATTTAAGATAGGTATTGGTCCTTCAAGTTCGCATACAGTAGGGCCAATGAGAGCAGGGAAGGCATTTATCGATCAACTAATCGATAATGATATGATGTCATCAGTAACAAAAATTGTAGCTGATGTTTATGGTTCTTTGTCATTAACAGGTAAAGGGCACCAAACTGATATTGCTATCATTATGGGGTTAGCGGGTGAAAAACCTGATACTGTTAATATTGATAATATCCCGGTTTTTATGGAAAAATTAAGCCAAACTCACCGTTTACCGATTTATCATAATCGTTACGAAATCGACTTTGCTTTGGATAGTTGTATGGTGTTTCATTCTAACTTTTTGCCATTACATGAAAATGGCATGACGTTAAGTGCCTATAATGGTAATACATTACTATTGCAAAAAACGTATTATTCCATTGGCGGTGGTCAAATTGTTGAGGCAGAAAATTTTGGTCAACAAAAGCAAGATTCAGTAAAACTTCCTTATCCATTTTCTTCCGCTGCACAACTATTAAAACATTGTGAAGATAATTCATTGTCAATTTCCAGTATTATGATGAAAAATGAGTTGCAATTACACAATTATGAAGAAATTGAAGATTATTTTTCTCGCGTTGGGCAAACGATTTTGGAATGTATCAAGCGTGGAATAAATACTGAAGGACTATTACCTGGACCACTAAAAGTTCCACGTCGTGCGTTTTCGTTATATCGTCAATTATCTACTACCAAAGATAAAATTATTAGTGATCCAATGGTGATTATTGATTGGGTAAATATGTTTGCACTTGCCGTTAGTGAAGAAAATGCGGCCGGTGGGCGAGTGGTGACGGCGCCAACAAATGGTGCATGTGGCATTATACCTGCGGTGCTTGCTTATTATGATAAATTTATTAATCCGGTTACGCCCGATATTTATATCCGATTTTTTCTAACTTGTGGTGCGATAGGACAACTTTATCAAATTAATGCGTCTATTTCTGGTGCTGAAGTTGGATGTCAAGGAGAAGTTGGCGTTGCTTGTTCTATGGCTGCAGCAGGACTTGCTGAGCTTTTAGGGGGGAATCCTGAGCAAGTTTGCATGGCTGCCGAAATTGCAATGGAGCATAACTTAGGATTGACCTGCGATCCAGTTGCTGGTCAAGTGCAGGTACCTTGTATTGAGCGTAATGCCATTGCTGCAGTAAAATCAATCAATGCAACAAGAATGGCTTTAAGACGAATTACTGCGGCAAAAGTATCATTAGATAAGGTGATTAAAACCATGTATGAAACAGGAAAAGATATGAACGCAAAATATCGAGAAACATCACGTGGTGGACTAGCAATTACGGTTCATTGTAATTAGATGCGTTATTGTTGCATCTAATCCGCCGATTTTACAATCGGCTAAGATTTAAACTGTAGCTCATGCAATTTCCAGCACAACAACTTATTCTATTTTTACTGTGTATTGATTTTTTCGTTTGGCTACTCTGTTTTGCTCTGATGAAATAATAGGGATAACTTCGTTATAAGTAAGCAACTTATTAAGCTGAGCAAGTTCACTTAATCCACGAAGAGCACAAATCAAGGTTTATAATGTGATCAATTTATCATGCTTAATATGTTTTATTATTGCAATACTAATTCCAGTTTTTTCAGCCTGTTTTGCTAAGATAATGTTGTAATTCTTTCTACTTTTATTTTGCGGCATAACATAGTAATCATTTCGCTAGTTTTATTTATGAAATATCTTTCTTATATGAGATGCCATGTGATGTAGCTTATTTCATATTGCTATTAACATTGCCATTAATTTAATGGCAATTTTTCTTGATCTTTGATTTGTTGCTTTTCTAGGCTTTCTAAAATTTTGTTATGAATACCGCCAAAATCACCATTACTCATAATTAAAATTGCATCTGTTGGTCGAGCTGATTTTGTGATCATTTCAACCAATAAATCAATATCACCGGTCCAGTAAGCGGGTTGAATACATGCTTCAACCACATCTGCTACTAACCAAGGTAGCTGTTCAGGTTGAAAGATGAAAATTTCGTCAGCACGTCCAAGTGATGGAGCCAGTTCATCTTTAGATACCCCTAATTTCATTGTGTTTGAGCGGGGTTCAAGTACGACTAAAATACGGCGATTAGCGCCAATTTTACTGCGTAATGCTTCTAAAGTAGCTAAAATTGCCGTTGGATGATGAGCAAAGTCGTCATAGATTTCGATGTTATTAACTTCACCATACAGCTCTAAACGTCTTTTTGCATTAATAAACGAGCCTAATGCTAAGCAAGCATCAACTGGATCAATGCCCACATTATGAGCGGCTGCAATTGCCATTAATGCATTATGCATATTATGTTCGCCAACTAATGCATATTTTACTTCGCCTACTTTTTTATTGTTATACAAAACAGCAAAATGGCTTGCATCGTTATTCATACGTTGAGCTAACCAGCCAGTTTCTGATTCAGTAAAGGTTTGTTCGCTCCAGCAGCCTTTTGCTAATACTTGTTTTAAATTTACATCATCTTGTGGTGCGATGATAAGTCCTTTACTTGGCACTAAACGAACTAAGTGGTGAAACTGTTTTTGAATTGAACTAAGATCATCAAAAATATCTGCATGATCAAATTCTAAATTGTTCATGATCAATGTTTTAGGGCAGTAGTGCATAAATTTTGAACGTTTATCAAAGAATGAACAGTCATATTCGTCCGCTTCAATGACAAAAAAATTACCTTCACCTAATCTTGCTGATACATCAAAATTACCCGGCACACCACCAATAATAAAACCTTGTTTATAATTTTGTTTTTCTAAAATCCAATTGATCATACCGGCTGTTGTGGTTTTGCCATGTGTGCCAGCAACAGCAATGACCCAGCGATCGCGTAACACGTTATCATGTAGCCATTGCGGTGCTGAAATATAAGGAATGTTATTATCCAAGATATATTCAACGCAAGGATTACCTCTTGATAGGGCATTGCCAATGATGACTAAATCAGGTGTAGATGTGAGTTGTGATGGATCATATCCTTCAATAATATCAATGTGTTCTTTCTGTAAAAGTGTACTCATTGGCGGATAAATATTTTTATCTGAACCTGTTACTTTATGACCTAGGGAACGGGCTATTAATGCAATCCCTGCCATAAATGTGCCACAAATCCCAAGAATATGAATATGCATTTTAAATCCTTAACGTTGTATAAATATGATATAGATGATGTTGGGCTATCATTGTCGATTTGACTACTAATCAGATGTAAATTTAGCACAATCTTTAATTATAATCGATTCTACCTGCTTATGCGATAGACCATAGATGTTTAATCATTAATTGTGGTGCTTGGTTACCACGAAACTCATCTATATCGAGATGATAAACTGCTTTTACATTTTTTATTGATTGATCTGGCCATTGCTGTCGATTTACATTAAAAAATATCCCCTCAATAAGTGGACCACCATTTTGGGGTTCTAATACTAATTTTAGGTGTTTGTTGGCCAATAATCGTTGCTGATGAATAGTAAACTCACCATCAAAAATGGGAGCACCAAATCCTTCGCCCCATGGACCTGATTCTTTTAACTGCTTGGCAATGTGGTAAGTAAGATCTTGACTGTCTATTTCACCATCAGTTTCAATGATAGGTTCTAGCAAATCAGGTTTTAAATGTGTGTCTAAAAGAGTCTCAAAGCTACTTTTAAAACGTTGTAAATCTTCTTCACGAATAGTTAATCCCACAGCCATTGCGTGACCGCCAAAGCTTACTATTAAATCAGGATGTTGCTGATTTAATTCATCGATGAGATCACGTAGATGAACGCCCGGAATTGAGCGACCAGAACCTTTTAAAAAACCATCTTGAGTTGATGCGAACGATATAACGGGTCGATAATATTTATCTTTTAAACGTGAAGATAGGATCCCAATAATACCTTGATGCCATTCAGGATGGTAAAACACAAGTAAGTGAGGAATTGATATGTTTTGTTTTTCGATTTCTTGAATAAACGATAAAGCTTCTTTATGCATCGTTTGTTCAATGAGCTTGCGATCATTATTGAGATTATCAAGATCGGTGGCTTTGTTGATAGCGGAATCATAATTATCGCAAAGTAATAATTGAACACCCAATGCCATATTGTCCATTCTGCCTGCAGCGTTTAATCTGGGCGCTATATAAAAAGCCAAATCTGTTGAAGTTAAAGAAGTTCGATCTTTTTTAGCGATATGTAATAAGGCTTTGATACCTTCACTACAATATCCAGATCGAATTCTATTTATACCTTGGTGAACTAAAATACGATTATTATGATCGAGTTTAACTACGTCAGCAATAGTACCCAAAGCAACTAAATCTAATAAATTTGCCACATTATATTCGGTCAAATTATTATCTGCGAACCAATTTTCTTGTCGTAGTTTTGCGCGTAAAGCCAGCATCAAATAAAAAGCTACACCAACACCGGCTAAATGCTTAGACGGGAAAGAACAGTTTGGTAAATTAGGATTGATTATGGCATCGGCGTTCGGTAACTGTTCTGGGCATAAATGGTGATCGGTAATAATCACCGATAAGTTTGATCTTTTTGCAAAATCAACAGCTTCATTAGCTGAAATGCCGTTGTCAACGGTAATAATGAGCTGTGTATTTTGTAAAATGGCTTTTTTAACAACCGAAACGCTTAACCCATATCCATCGTCAAAGCGATCTGGAATGATATAATCAACAAAAAGGCAGCCCATATTTTTTAGTGCTTTGATAGTTAAGGCAGTGCTTGTCGCGCCATCGGTATCAAAATCGCCAACAACCATAATGCGCTTATTATTCTTCATTGCTAAATAAAGAATTTCAACGGCTTTATCAATACCCGCTAATTTATTGTAATTGAATAGATTGCGAGTAGTATAGTCGAGCTCTTGCATGCTAGAAATACCACGCAATGCATAAATTCGCTGTAATAATAACGGAATATCATCAGGAAATTCTGGATATACTTCAGGTAATTTGCGATGTATTAATCTATTATTTTTCATATGTTATATGCTAGCGCATTCGCACTAGCATGTTTTTTTACCTTCGATTTAAGTTTAAAAAACCATAATTTTTTAATGGCTATTTAGCTGTTTTTTTATCTAACATTTCAATTAGTTTATCGGCTTTTACATAACCTGAAACAAGTTGTCCATTAGGTAAAAAAATTGCCGGTGTACCGTTAATGCCAAGTCGTTTACCAACATTAAATTGTTGTGTTACATAAGGTACCATGCTACTTGCTGGTGCAATTGTATCGCCTTTATATGCCTTTTCAAATGCTGCTTTGCGATCAGCCATACTCCAAATAGATTGCATGTTTTTACCAACATCACTGTCATCACCAGCACGTGGAAATGCAAAATAGTGTACAGAAATACCCGCATCTAAATATTGGTTGATATTTTCATGAAGTAATTTACAGTAATGACAAGTGTAATCAGTAAAGACTGAAATGATGTATTTTTCATTTTTAGCTTTATAAACAATGGCATCTTTTTCAATTGACTTGATTAGTTTAAGATTGTTGCTATTAGCAATGTTTTCAGGTTCATCACCTTGTACATCATAGATAGGACCTTGGGTTAAGTATCTACCATCTTCAGTCACATAAAAAATACCCTCTGGAGTGCTAACACTTTTAAGTCCTTGTACTGGGCTATTAGTAATATTTAGATCTTTACTATCATAACCCAATTTATTGAAAGATTTTTCAATATCAATATTACTTGCTAATACTGAAGTTGAAATTAAAGCTAAACCTAAACATAAAACTAATTTTTTCATTCAATTATCCTTATTTTTTCAACCCTATGCTCGAGGATGATGTTTACTGTGTAACTGTTTTAATCTTTCTGTCGCCACATGTGTATAAATTTGTGTTGTTGATAAACTACTGTGTCCGAGCAACATTTGCACAACACGCAAATCCGCACCATGATTGAGCAGATGTGTCGCAAAAGCATGTCGCAATACATGGGGTGAAAGAGCATCAATATTAATACCAGTTAGTATGGCATAATATTTGATTCGATGCCAGAAGGTCTGTCGAGTCATTTTTTTTCCTAATCGACTAGGAAAAAGTACATCCACAGGACCTGCTTTTAAAAGATCATTTCTAGCATATTTAAAATAATATTCAAGCCAATAAACAGCTTCTTCCCCAAGTGGCACCAGACGCTCTTTATTACCTTTACCAATCACTCTTACCACCCCTTGGCGCAGACTAACTTCACTCATTTCTAAGCTCACTAATTCCGATACGCGTAAACCTGTAGCATAAAGCACTTCTAACATTGCTTTATCTCGAAGCTCGATAGGATCTTCTATATTTGGTGATTCAAGTAATGCATCAACTTGCGATTCAGTTAAATCTTTAGGTAATTTTTTGGGCAGCTTGGGGGAAGATAATACTGCGGTAGGATCATCGGTGCGATAATTTTCTTGATATAAATACTGAAAAAAACGTTTAGTTGCGCTAAGTAAACGTGCAGAACTACTTGCTTTATACCCATCTTTTACGCGTTGCATTAAAAATTCTTGTAAATTATGTGTTTGAGCTGTCAGAAAGATGACTTTTTGTTGTTGTAAAGATTGACTTAATGCCAACAAATCAAGCCGATAAGATTCAATTGTATTTTCAGCTAAGTTTCTTTCTAACCACAATGAGTCTAAAAACTGTTCTATTAATATTTTATTTTGGGTGGGGGTGTCTTGGCTAGACATCAATGATTATCTCTACATTATAGTTATTTTTTATATTATATCCTAACTGTCAATAATTTGCAGTTTGGTCAGTTAGTTACCTTTTAGAATAACTTATAGTCGTTTCTAATTTATAAATGTTTAGTCAAATGTAAGTCTTTTATACTAAAACACTTGCTTTTCTGAAACTTTTTGGCAATCATTTTTTAAATAAATTATTTTGGAGCATTATTATTATATTTTTGATGAACTACTATTTGTTTTTTGGTGCTAATTGTTAAAACGTGTGATAACCATCGTATCAATCAAACATTCATAAAACTTGCCTGCCCTTAAATGAATGGAAAAGCCCAAAAAGATAGATACTTTTATGAAGATGTCGCGTTTGCTTTTAGGCTACATTTTTTGTAAAAAGTATTCAGGTGTCTATATCGTTTAATTATTAATTGAAAATTTGCAGTATCTATTTATAGCAAAAAGAAATATTAACTTTTCTATAGCACTATATGTGCCATTAGTTATTGATCTTGAAACTTATCATTATTGGCATATTCAGCTTTGTCCATCACAATCAAGTACGCCAATTGGTCGGATCGTATATTACTACCGCTTTTTACGTTTTTATTAAATTTTATATTGGTATTGCGCTGTTTTGCTAACTATCAATCTTAATTGTTATTGATGTAGTTTTAAAGTTATTCACTGGAATGGGTTGGTTAGTCAGATTATAACTGCTATTGTGTATAACATCGTGTTAAGAGGAATTCATACACTACTTTACTTAGTGTTCTGAGAGTCGCTAATGAAAGTTTATCTGTTGCTATTCCTGTTTTGGGATTATTGAGTTGGTTTATTTTGGGACTATTTCGATGAATTGATTTAAATGTCATTTGGGGGATCGTTTTTGTCGATGATTGGATATGGCATTTATAATTTTTTCGAGGTTACTATACCAATCAAAATCCATATCCTTTTATTAATTTTGTGCGGATTGGTTACTCCCAAAACACTGTTTACCGTGTTAAGGATTAGCCTTTTTATTTTGAGTGATTGAATATTTAAGGAGTCGAAAATGAAGCTGTATATTTATGAGCATTGTCCTTTTTGTGTAAGGGCAAGAATGATATTTGGTCTAAAAAACATACCGGTTGAATTGCAAGTGTTGCTGAGTGATGATTCTCAATCGCCAGAGCGTATGATTGGCGAAAAAATGGCACCCATTTTACAAAAAGAGGATGGCAGCTATATGCCTGAAAGTTTAGATATTGTTGATTATATTGATAATAATTATGGTGGTGATCCCATTTTAGTTGGACCTAAATCCCCAAATATTGCAGAGTTAATCAAACAGTTGCAACAATATGATTATAAGTTAGAGTGTCCCCGTTATATAAAGCTCGGCTTAGCTGAATTTGCAACACAAAGTGCGATTGATTATTTTGTCACTAGTAAAGTTGGTAAATTAGGATCGTTTGACGAATGTTTAGCACAAACTGATTCGTTAGTGTCTGCCGTATCTGCGGTATTAAATCAGCTTGAATTATTGATTGTTTCGCCAGATGCGTGTAATGGACAATTATCTTTAGATGATATCTGTTTGTTTCCCGTTTTACGCAATTTGACGTGTGTTAAAAGCTTAACTTTTCCGCCTAAAATTAAAGCTTATATACAATCCATGGCAAAACTCAGTAAAGTTAATTTATTTTTTGATAAAGCCATTTAATTATTAGGCAGTTAGATCTAGCGTTTTATTTATCGTTAAACTAAGGTTTAAGAAAAAGCCAGATTGTTTACACTTCATGATTAACATAATCATTTAATAACGCATAAGGCGTTTTATTTAAAATCGCTTTATGCGGTTTAACTATATTATAAATGTGAATCAATCATTTTCTATCTTTTGCATCGCTAACTATATGTTGATTACGCCACATAGCTATTAAAGTACGTCTCTCTTTCAGCTTTCCCATTCGTTTATTAGCGGGTTGGTTTATAAGTTTTCGATTAATAGATGGTGATCATACGTTTTAACAAATGAGATACTAAAAATTCTTAATAAATCACGAAACGGTATAGAATCCTGAATATTTTTTACAAAAATATAATCTAAAAAGCGAACACTATATCTTTATTAAAGTTCCTATCTTGTATTCATTTTAAGTCAGTCAACTTTTATTTTTGGATTGATACGATGAATATTAACGTTTTAACAAATGAGATACTAAAAATACTTAATAAATCGCCAAACGGTATAGAATCCTGAATATTTTTTACAAAAAAATATAATCTAAAAAGTGAACAGTTGTATAAATATTCCATAGTAAGACACAACAGATGTAGAAAATTATGTGACCTGTTTTCGTATTTTATATGCAAGGGGAGCTATGTGATGTAATACCTGATGACACCTTTCGGCATTATGAATGGAATGTTATGGGTAGATGTTTGGTGTCGTCATGAAGCATTTTGCTTAGATAGGTTTTGTTATTGCCTTTAGTTTGCAGTCTTAATTTATCTTTAATGGATTTTTCAATTTTGATCAAACAGTTAATACCATAACCGATGATTATTTTTTCTTTATGATATCAGCGCTATATCACTTGTCTGTAATAAGGCGTTAGTGTTGTTGTTCATGTATATCTATTACAGTCGTTTCTCAAATTACTGTAAATAATGCGAACAATTCCGGCAACTAAGGTTATAAACTTGTTATCATTACAAAAGAGAACAGGAAAATAGAAACAACCCCTGTTCTCTGTTCGGTTTGTTAATTAGTTACCTAATTTAACATCAATCACTTCAATATTATCTTTACCACCATAGATATCATACCAAGGTGTAGCGTATTGTTTTAATATCTTATTAAGGTGCTCAACATTTTCACGACCAGTTTGATCTAACCAACGCTTTAATCCCTCTTTTCCACCATTTGCATAGGCGGCAACTCCTTCAAACCATGTTGCACGACCACCTAAAATACCGCTATATTTAGCACCATGTTCACCGGCAAAAATGAGTTCTTGGTGGAAAGTTTTTGTTGGCACGCCAGCACTTAAATAAATGAAAGGGCGCGTTGCGGCATCGCTTGCTTGTTTAAAGTAGTCTGCTGCTTGTTTTTGCGTATAGACAACGATATTGTTGTCGTTAAAGCCTTCTACGTTTTTAAAGAGCACAGGGACTTCGACTTTTAAAATATCAATGTAATATTGCTCTTTAGTAAATTCTTTAATGGTATTAATGACTTTTTGTGGTTTGATTTTTGCAAATTCTGGGCTTTTATCGTCAGTTATCACGTTATCATATACAATAGGTTCAACAAAAACTGGAATATCAGCAGCTCTTGCCTCATTGCCTAAACGTTCTAAAAAAGCGTGCTTTTTATCTAAAATATCTTGAGGATCATCAGGATTATAATAAACCAATACTTTTGCGGCATCCGCCCCTTTTTTTATTAAACGTTGTAATGAATCTTCTGGCAAAATATCGGGTAATCGCCCTGGCGTATTGGCGTCATATCCCGTTTTTTCGTATGACATGATTAATCCAGCATTGCTATTTTTGGCTGTCATGCCTTTAAAGCCATATTCTTCATCTAACAAAATTGCACTGACATATTTAGTTAACTCTTGAGAGACAAGTTCTTTAAATTCATACACCATATCAATATGATAACGATCTTTACCAACGGCCGATTCCATCATCTTAACCATTGAACCTCGTTGATCTATCGCTAATGCAGCGATAACGCCATCTTGGTTTGATAATTGCTGCATACGTGTGAATTTGCCACGAGAAATACATTTTTTAGCCATTTTATAGCTCTCCATTTAGTAAGATGTACTATTGTAGTTTTTTTGTTTGACTATTTATTAATCATTCGTGCTAGTTTTAGCGCTATACTTTATTAAAGCGAACTCAATTATTATGTAATGCGATGATGATTGAGTTTACATCATCGTGTGAGCAAATATTTCCTTTAAAAAAATAAGCGTTAGGGTATAGTAGTTCACAATATTAAACTGTCTGTAAACAATAACTTACAAGGATCCTCATGCAAGATGTAGTAACCCATACACCGACAAGAACTCTAAATGCTCAGGACTATAAAACATTGGCACTTTCCGCATTAGGTGGAGCATTAGAATTTTATGATTTTATTATTTTTGTCTTTTTTTCAATAACCATTAGTCACCTTTTTTTTCCGAATGATATGCCGGCTTGGCTAAGTCAAGTTCAAACCTTTGGTATTTTTGCTGCTGGATATTTGATTCGCCCATTCGGCGGTATTGTAATGGCGCACTTTGGCGATCTGTTCGGTCGCAAAAAAATGTTTACGCTAAGTATATTGCTTATGGCTTTACCAACCCTATTTATAGGATGTCTACCTACGTATACCCATATTGGTATTTTGGCTCCTTTGTTGTTACTGGTTATGCGATTGTGTCAGGGATTAGCGGTTGGCGGTGAAGTTCCGGGGGCTTGGACTTTTGTTGCTGAGCATGTGCCGAAAAATAAAATTGGATTGGCATGTGGCATTTTAACCAGTGGATTAAGTCTCGGTATTTTACTCGGTTCGTTAGTTTCAACGGCTATAAATAAATGCCTATCAGCCGAACAACTTATTGATTGGGGATGGCGTATGCCATTTATTATTGGTGGTGTTTTTGGATTGATTGCAATGTATTTACGTCGTTGGTTAAAAGAAACACCAATTTTTCTGGAAATGCAAAAGCGTAAACAACAAGAATTGGCTAAAAAAATACCGGTTATCACTGTGTTGACGCAGTATTTACCTCAGACTATTTTGTCAATGCTACTCACTTGGGTGCTGTCTGCGGGTATTATGGTCATTATGCTAATGACGCCAATTTTATTACAAAAGCAATTTGGCTACTCGCCGATCGATGCGTTGCAAGGGAATATACTAGCGATTATTGGGCTCATTATAAGTTGTACTTTTTATGGCATGATGGTTGATAAATTTGCTATGGGGAAAGTGATATTTATAGGTTGTGCTATTGCAACCATTGTTATCGCTATTTTTTACCTCTCATTAGATAACCCACACCTTTTATTCATGACTTATTCATTAGCTGGTTTTGGCGTTGGTATTGTGGGTTGTTTTGCTTATTTTATGGTGACTGTGTTTCCTACTCAGATTCGTTACAGTGGTGTCTCGTTTTCATTTAATATGGCTTACGCCATTACCGGCGGATTAACCCCTTTACTGATCTCCTTTTTGAGTGATTTTGTGAGCAAAATGGCACCTGCTATTTATGTTATTGGATTATTTGGATTTGGTGCATTGATTGGGTTATTTTTATTAATTAATGATAACAGTCAAAAGTATATAGCTAAAGATATTGCATAATAAATGATGACCGTAGAATTTTAATTATTATTTAATAATATGTTGAAATGGAAAGTATAAGAATTTATTCTTGCTTTCCATTTACCTGACTTACCTTATATTCAAACCTGCCAGATTTATTCATTTAAATGATATATCTAACTTATTTTGTTAAAAACTTTCAGGAAAGACTACGTTTTAGTATAGTTTATTAAATAATCAACACAATTTAATAAAATTGTGAAATAACTCAAATTTTTTAAGGGGGATTAGGTTAAAATAAAATCAATGATATTTTAATTTTAATATTTCCTAGGAGAAAAAATGAAAGCAGCAGTTATTAAACAACAGTGTGATGGTCAAGTCGAAATTAAAGATATCCCTGTTCGTCCTTTGGAAGCAGGAGAAGCACTTGTTGATGTTGAATATTGTGGTCTTTGCCATACGGATATCCATGTAGCATCGGGTGATTTTGGTAAAAAACCGGGGCGAGTTATTGGTCATGAAGGTGTAGGCATTGTGACTAAAATTGCCCCTGATGTAAAGAGCCTAAAAATTGGTGATCGTGTCAGTATTGCTTGGTTTCATGCCGGCTGTGGTACTTGTGAGTATTGTATTTCAGGTAATGAGACATTTTGTCGGAATGCGTTAAATTCTGGTTACAGCGTTGATGGCGGTATGGCAGAACAATGTATTGTTAAAGCGGATTATGCAGTTAAAGTGCCAGAAGGGCTCGATCCGGCACAAGCAACTAGCGTTACATGTGCAGGTGTCACGACATATAAAGGTATTAAAGTGGCTAATACAAAACCAGGTCAATGGCTTGCTGTATTTGGTATTGGTGGACTAGGTACACTTGCTATCGAATATGGTAAAAAAGTGTTTAACAATAAAGTCGTTGCAATTAGTAACAGTGATAGCCAACTAGAATTGTGTCGAAAATTAGGTGCTGATTTAGTCGTTAATCCTAAAAAAATTGAGGATGTAGGCGCTTATATTAAAGAGCATACTGCAGGTGGCGTACATGGTGCTGTTGTGACCTCGGTTACTAAAACTGCATTCAATCAAGCTATCAATTCTGTGCGACCTTTAGGACGTGTTGTTGCACTAGGCTTGCCTTCTGAAAATATGGATTTGAGTATTCCTAAAACGGTGTTAGATGGCATTCAAGTATTAGGTTCACTGGTTGGTACTCGTGAAGATTTAGCTGAAGCATTTCAATTTAGTGCTGAAGGTAAAGTGGTGCCGATAGTGGAAAAAAGACCATTAGAAGATATCAATGATATGATTGAGGAAATGAAAGCAGGTAAAATTCGAGGTCGTATGGTCGTTGATATGAAAATGAAGAAAAAGAAATAATTTTTCAAAAAGATAGCGAATAAAAAGTCAGTTTTTGCTGACTTTTTGTTTATTTTATCACGCTGATTTTTGATGTTTTTTTAATTAGGTAAAATTAATCTTTCTTGTATTTTATAAATAAATCCCTATCATGAATAGATTTTTCACGTTTATTTATATATTTAAGGGGATCTTTATGTCAGAACATAATTTAGAAAATAAATTGAGGAAAGATCTTGGTTTAGTTTCTGCATTATCACTGGTTGTGGGAATGGTTTTAGGGGCAGGTGCATTTATGAAACCCCCAGCAGTTCTAGAAGTAGCAGGTGATTATCATTATGCACTATTAGCTTGGATAATTGGTGGTGTTATTTCTATTTGTGGCGGGTTAACACTTTGTGAACTAGGTGTAATGTTTCCAAAAACTGGTGGAATGCTTGTTTATTTAGAAAAAATCTATGGTGCCAAAATTTCTCATCTTTATGGTTGGATGATGACAGTCATTTTTTCGCCTGCTTTGATCGGTGCATTAGTAGGCTATTTTAGCTCGGTATTTTGTTCATTATTTAATATTGAAAATACGTACAAAATGGCAGTAGGAGCTGGAGCATTAGGTTTTATCGCTTTTATTAATGCAATTGGTGTTAAACAAGCAGGGTACTTGCAGACCATTGCCACGGCTTGTAAATTGATCCCAATACTGTTATTAGCGATATTTGGGTTATGTCAAGGAAATGGGCAAGTTGCATTGTTTAGTGCTAGTGGTCAGGGTATTGAGACATATGCTCCTTTTGCTGTTGCGATCTTAGCGACATTATTTGCTTATGATGGTTGGGCTCAAGTTGCATCGGTTGCGGGTGAAATTAATAAGCCTGCTAAAGTATTACCTAAAGCAATTATTTTGGGAATTATATTTTTAGTCATTGTTTATGCTTGTATTAATATTGCATTATTTAAAATCTTTCCAGTTCAAGAGATGGTCTCATTAGGTCATGACGCTTCTTCTGTTGCATCGCAACGTCTGTTTGGACATTTAGGTGGTAATTTGGTTGCAGTTGGTATCATGGTCTCAATTTTGGGCGGAATTAATGGCTATATCATGACATTATCACGTACTATTTTTAGTATGGCTGAGCGAGGCAATATCGTTGGTGCGCGTTATTTAAGCACAATAGATGAAGACAGCCGTTCACCGGTAAATGCAATTTTAGTGCTTGTCGTTTTTTCATTTTTATACTCGGTATTATTAGATGCCGATCGTTTGTCTGAAATTTCAATGTTTTCGATTTGGGTTTTTTATTTATTAACTTTTATTGGTGTTATTATAGCCAGAAAAAAATACCCTAATATACCAAGATCTTATAAAGTAATTGGTTACCCACTTATTCCTATTATTGCCATTGCAGGTTCTATTTATGTCATTTATGGAATGCTGATTCATCAAACAGAAAATGGTATTGCATCAATTGTGCTGACATTAATTGGTTTACCCATGTACTATTATTATCAAAGTAAGAACCAACATAGAGATCTTTCAGTTGGTGAAGTGAAAAAGTAT
Organism: Gilliamella mensalis; assembly: GCF_900103085.1. Classification (GTDB taxonomy): domain Bacteria; phylum Pseudomonadota; class Gammaproteobacteria; order Enterobacterales; family Orbaceae; genus Gilliamella; species Gilliamella mensalis. Next base: position 62,538 of record NZ_FMWR01000011.1, read on the forward strand.
CGTGTCAAAACACAATACACTACAGCGATATTGGCAATCGGTGTTGTTGCTGTGTTAATCATGTATGGCAGTATGGCTAGTAAATAATACTGTGATTGCTGATTACATAGTTGTTTGATGCTATTTTATCGTAGCAATAAAAGAAACCAAAAGTTTTTGGTTTCTTTTAATTAAAATAATAGTTTCAAAGATAAGTTGAAATTAGACTATAAATGTTTTGATCGTAAAAAACATTATTTAAATACTCAGCTTGCTTAAGTGTACCTTCATAGCTAAAACCACATCGTCTGGCCACTTCATTGCTTTGCTTATTTTCAACAGAGCATTTAATAACGAAGCGTTTAATGATTCGCTTTGTCGCATAATATTTTGTTAGGGCATTAATGGCTTGTGTCATAACCCCTTGTCCTTGAACTCGGCTATCTAACCAATAACCCAGGTAGGCTGTTTTATTATTTTGATCGATTTGATTAAAAGAAAGCATTCCAACAGCGTTATTATTCAACATAATGACATAATTTTTTGACTGATTATTCTGATGTCTTGTTAAACAAGAATCTAAAAAATCAACGGTATCTTTTGGGTGAGTCACAAACTTAGGCCATGCCATAAATTGGCTAAAATACGCTCGATTAAAATCTATAACACGATACAGCTCAGCGGCAAATTCCCTTATTGGTGGTTTTAGAGAAATATGTTTATTAACATAAATACTCGCTTGTTTGGTACGATTCATGTTTATTTCTATCTTTTTATGCCTAAATATTTAATTTTACGGTCGGGTAGATAGCAGTTGTCACTAAAAATATCTGGCTGTCAATATAAAATAAGAATTACATTTTACTCATGATTGGCTTATTTTTTTCATATTAATATAGTATATAAAGCCCCTAATATGATTAGAGGCTATAGTAAGTATGCTTAATTTTTTGCATCCACTTTAGGTTTAGCTACGTAATTATAAATAACTAATATGGCAAAAATAGCAATAAAAATACCCATTATCATATCTTTGTTAAACCATTTAGCCATATTACCAAGAATAATTCCAATACCACAAAAATCGACATCGGAGAAAGTCGTATTAGCAAAACCCAGTGATCCTAATACTGGCAATAACATAACAGGTAAAAATGTGACTAATAAACCATTAGCAAACGCACCTAGCATGGCACCACAACGCCCTCCTGTTGCATTGCCAAATACGCCAGCAGTAGCACCGCAAAAGAAATGGGGAACAACGCCCGGCAATATGAGGACTAAGTCTAATTGTCCTAGAACAAATAATCCGACTAGCCCACCAAGGAAGCTAAATAAAAAGCCAATGAGCACTGCATTAGGCGCATATGGGAATACCACCGGGCAATCAAGAGCAGGTTTGGCATTAGGGACTAATTTTTCCGAAAACCCTGTAAAGGCAGGTACAATTTCAGCCAGAATTAATCGCACACCTTGAAGAATAATAAATACCCCAGCAGCAAACGTAATTGCTTCTATAATCGCATAAACTAAATAATTATCACCTTTGCTTAGATTGGTTTCAACATAGCTTGCACCAGCAGATACCGCTAGAATGAGATAGATAATCATCATTGTTAATGAGATTGAAATTGAACTATCTCGCAAAAAGCTTAAGTTTTTAGGTAAATTCATCTCTTCGGTTGAACGAGAGTTTTTACCGACAACTTGTCCAAGCCACCCCGCTAATACATAACCTAAAGTACCAAAATGTCCAAATGCAACATCATCATTATCCGTAATTTTACGCATATGAGGTTGTGCTAACGCAGGGAAAAAAGCCATAATCAACCCAAGTACTAATGAACCTGTGAACACGAGTTGCCAGCCTTTAAAACCCGCTACGGTTAAAATAATACTAATCATACAAGCCATATAAAAAGTATGGTGTCCTGTCAAAAAGATAAATTTTAAACGTGTAAAACGTGCAACCACAATATTGGCGACCATACCAAATGCCATAATCAATGCAGTTGCTGCACCGAATTCATTTAATGCCATAGAAACAATGGCTTCGTTATTAGGAATGATGCCCTGTAATTTAAAAGCTTGTTCAAACATTATTCCTAGTGGGGTAATTGCGCTGATAAGTACACTTGCACCACCGCTCAATACCAAAAAGCCTAAAATCGTTTTAACTGTGCCTTTTACGGTATCTGCAAATGATTTATGCTGGGCAATTAGCCCAACCATCGCAATTAAACCCACTAATATCGCAGGTACTTTTAAAATATCTACAATAAATTTTACCATTTCTTGAATCATGGCAACACCTCATAGGTTAGTTAGCACTTAGCAAAATGTTCAACGAGTTTTTCTTCTAATTCTTTGATGTCAATGATATTATTTAGTACAACTAATTTATTATCAGGAATACCTGAACTGGCCGCTAAATCTTTTGTCATGACAAATATATCAGCTTGATCAGGTGTTGCTGAAGCAAGATCGGCATGTGTGACCTCTGCATCAATATTTAATTTTTTAAGGACTTTTTTGATATTCATTTCAACCATAAAGCTACTACCAAGACCTGAACCACAAACTGCCATAATTTTCATTGTGTTTATCCTTTTTTTATTGAGTTTAAATAAATTTAATAATGATTGATAACAGACAATATTTGAGCAGGGGTTTGCGCATTAAAAATTGTCTGGATATCATTTTGTTCACTAAATAGTGCAGCCAATTGAGTTAATATTTCAATGTGACTAGTGCTATCTTTCGCTGCCAATAAAGTAATTAAATAAACAGGATCATTTTCTTCTGAATTAAATTTGACACCTTTCTTCACCAATAGCATTGATAGACCTAATTGGTTTACCCCTTGTTCTGGTCTTGCATGTGGCATTGCAATGCCAGGGGCTAATACATAATAAGGTCCAATTGATTGGTGTAATTTGAAAATTGTCTCAATGTAATTGGAGGAAATAGTATTATTTGCTAATAACGGTGATGCACAAATCTGTATAGCTTCTTTCCAATCATTGACTGAATCAACAATATTTACCGTTTGTTGTGTTAACCATTTTCCGAGCATTTTTCCTCCATTAAAATTTTGTTAATAATTTGTTAAGAAATTAACACATGATGTAAAAATAGCTATGCGAAAAATAATAAAAATGTGATAGCGCTATCAAACTTGAATAAAATTTTATTTATTTTGTGATATCGATAACATTTTTAATCAATTAATTAAAAATAATTACGTTGATAGAATAATATTATTTGAATCTTGTGGTTTAAAAGGTAGCTACTATTTGATGATCATATTAATTTATCGTTAATTTTCAGCTGACCTATTATTGTCAAAATCAGTGTTGTTTAAATGAGTGTTTAGATTAAACTTACTTAGGATTAAAAAATGCAAAGCGTAAAAAAAAGGAGGAATACCGGACAGGTTACTTTATTTGATGTGGCTAAATATGCTGGTGTTGGCTCTATGACGGTATCTCGCGCTTTACGTAGTCCAGAGCGTGTTTCAGATAAACTTCGTAAAAAAATTCAAATTGCCATCGATGCGTTAGGGTATAAACCCAATGTTGCAGCTAGTTTGTTAGCATCAGCAAATGCTAATCAGGTCATCGCAGTTATAACTACCAAGATCTATGATAGCGCCACTCGAATATTACTTAATACGCTACAAACAAGTTTAGCAAAAGAAGGTTATGCCATATTGATTATTGAATCATACCATTACGCTAAATGCGAAGCACAATTACTAAATACACTATATAGCCATAATCTTAAGGCAATACTCCTTTTTTATGTAGAAAATGATGATTTTATTCGACAGATAGCTCGAAATAAAACCGTTCAAGTGATGAATATTGGTAAGCAATATGATGAATTAACCAATCTGAATGTGGGATTGGATGATGGTTTAGCAATGTATATGTTGACTGAACATGTGATTGAAAAAGGTTATCGATATATTGGATTGCTTTGTGCTAACCAGCAGTATCACCTTTTTCAACAACGTTTACATGGTTGGCATAAAGCAATGCTAAATCACCATTTATCTACTCATAGGATCATCAATGCCGCTAAGCCCGCTAATTTTAGCACTGGTAGCGAATTACTTCCGGATGTGCTTTTGAACTGGCCAGAGATAGATGCATTAATCTGTACGACAGATGAATTAGCATGTGGCGTGCTTTATGAATGTCAACGGAGGCATATTCGCGTTCCATATCAATTAGCGGTAAGTGGATTTGGCGATAGCGAGTTTAGCAAAGTAAGTTTTCCACCACTAACCACCGTTGCACAGCCGTCTGAACAAATTGGCAAATATATGGCCAATCTACTATTAAATAAGTTAAGAGATGAAACCAATTATCAATCAGACTTATCAGCGTTAGCGCCAACGATTCAATCAAGAGATAGCTTATAGATTTTGTTAGTCTGAAATAATAAAATGAAGCGTGCTGAATTGATAAGTATCGTTCCTTTGATTGTATTGCAAAAATCGTATTGGCTAGCTTTGCACAAAGCATCATCTGTTTAAATTTAGCCAAAATAGAGGGGGTAAATAAAAAAGCCTACTCGAATGAGCAGGCTTTTTTTCGAAATTGGTCGGCGAGAGAGGATTCGAACCTCCGACCCACTGGTCCCAAACCAGTTGCGCTACCAAGCTGCGCTACTCGCCGTTAGGAAGCGCATAATACTGCGCTAACTAAAAAGTGTCAATACTTACCACAAAAAATTATGTCTGTTACCTGTTTATTTTGCTAAAGGAGCAGGCGTTTTGCCAATGCGTTGATAAAATTCGACAACAAAATCTTCGTAACGTTTGTTAGCAACTGCTTCACGAATTTCTGCCATTAAGCGTTGATAATAACGTAAATTATGGATGGTATTTAAACGCGCACCTAAAATTTCACCACACTTATCTAAGTGATGAAGATAAGATTTAGTATAATTTTTACACGTATAGCAGTCACAATGTGGATCAAGCGGTGTGGTGTCGTCCTTATATTTAGCATTTCTGATTTTAATCACTCCATCGGTTACAAATAAGTGACCATTACGCGCATTTCGGGTTGGCATCACACAGTCAAACATATCAATTCCTCGGCGTACTCCTTCAACTAAATCTTCAGGCTTACCCACTCCCATTAGGTAACGAGGCTTATCGGCAGGTAATTGTGGACAAGTACCTTCTAAAATTCGGTGCATATCCGCTTTAGGTTCCCCAACAGCCAATCCCCCAACTGCATAGCCATCAAAGCCAATTTCGGTTAATCCTTTAATTGAGATATCACGTAACTCCTGATGTATACCTCCTTGCACGATACCAAATAGCGCATTTTTGTTGCCTAATTCATCAAATCGCTGGCGACTTCGTTTGGCCCAGCGTAATGACATTTCCATTGATTTTTTGACGTAATCCCAATCAGCTGGAAAGGGCGCACATTCATCAAAAATCATGACAATATCTGAACCTAAATCATATTGAATTTCCATTGAGATTTCAGGTGATAAGAAAATCGAATCGCCATTAATCGGATTACGAAAATAGACGCCTTCTTCTTTAATTTTGCGAATGTCACCAAGACTGAAAACTTGAAACCCACCAGAATCGGTTAAAATAGGTCCATGCCATTGCATAAAATCATGTAAATCACCGTGTTTTCGCATGATTTCTTGCCCAGGTCTTAACCATAAATGGAATGTATTACCGAGTAAGATTTGAGCCCCAGTTGCTGCAACCTCTTCAGGTGTCATACCTTTTACGGTGCCATAAGTACCGACAGGCATAAATGCAGGTGTTTCAACAGCATATTCGACCCCTCGTCGATCGAATTTCATACGACCTCGACGTGCTAACCCGTCGGTATTGTCTAATTCAAATTTCATTTTTTATTAACCTCTTGCGACCAAATAAACAGTTTGGCGCCAATCATTGTTATAATACGTTGCCGTATCATTAATTTGTGGAAGCATAGTTTATCGTGCTAGGGCTCAATAAACAATATTGGAAGGATTTAAACAGTTTGAAGTATATTTTTTTATTTTTAATGTCCTTTTTTTCAATTGGATTATTAGTTGGTTGTCAAAACCAAAATGACGAAGCTACATTGATTATTACATCAGAACAAATTAAACAGTTATCTGAACAAGACATCGTAGCTATTGGCGCGCAAGCATGCGCTCAATCAGATAAGCGATCTGTTATTGCTAACGAAAATAGTTGGCTCAACAAAAAACTTGAAATGCTAACCCAAACGTTGCCTAAACAGATTAATAATATTGAAGTAACTTACAAAGTTTATTTAAATTCCGACCCTAATGCATGGTCGACTATTAATGGTTGTATTCGTATAAATAGTGGGCTTATGAAATTATTAAATGATAATGAGTTACAGGCAGTTTTAGCGCATGAACAAGCTCATATTGCCCTTAAGCACACTGTAAAATCATTTAAACTAGCCCCTTACGTTGAGATAACCAATAAAGATAAGGAAATAATTGTTCTTGTTAAAGAAGAGATTGCTCAACAATATGAGTTTGAAGCCGATCTTTATGCTCTAGATCTATTAGTCAGTAAAAATATTGATCCTACGGGGCTTATCACTATGTTAAAAAAGATGCCGATTCATTCAACAAAAAAAATAACATCACATCCATCAACTACAAAACGTATTGATCATATTTTAGATAGATTAAGCAGTAAATAAATATTTATATGAGTAGTTTTAAAATAGCCAAGCAAGTTTTAGCTACTACGACTTAGTTTAACTTTATTTGGCTATTTATTTAACATGCCTTTAAGAGTGATTATCCTGAGCGGTGATAAACATTGCATCGCCGTAACTAAAAAATCGATAGTTCTCATTAACTGCATGTTGATAGGCATTCATGGTATTTTTGTAACCAGCAAATGCAGAAACAAGCATAATCAATGTTGATTCAGGTAAATGGAAATTAGTGATCAGTGAGTCAATAACCTTAAATTGATAGCCCGGATATATAAAAATTTGGGTATCGTTAAAAAAAGGTGCTATTTTACCTGTTTTTTGTGCAGCACTTTCTAAAGCTCGAACAGACGTTGTTCCCACGGCGATTACTTTATTGTTTCTCGCTTTACATGCTAACACCGCCTCTACAACAGATTCAGGTACTTCGGCATACTCTGAGTGCATAACATGTTCTTGAATATTTTCAACTCTAACCGGTTGAAATGTTCCTGCGCCAACATGTAGAGTGACAAATGCCATTTCAACTCCTTTTTGTTTTAATCTTTCTAATAAAGGTTGATCAAAATGAAGGCCTGCAGTCGGTGCAGCAACAGCACCGGGCACTTTACTATAAACAGTTTGATAAACTTCACGATCTTGTTCATCATCAGGACGATCGATATAAGGCGGTAATGGAATATGACCGATTTTGTTTAAAATAGTAAGTATGTCACTTGGAAATTGTAATTCAAATAAACTATCGTGGCGCGCTAGCATAGTAACATTAATGGACTCATCTTCACCTAATATCAGTTCAGCACCTACTTTAGGTGATTTTGATGCTTTAATATGCGCAAGCGCACGATTATTGTTCAATAATCGTTCAATTAAAATCTCGATTTTTCCGCCTGATTTTTTTTTACCATATATTCTTGCTGGAATCACTTTAGTATTATTAAAAATAAGTAAATCGCCGGGATTAATTTTATTAATAATATCTGTGAATATACCGTGTTCAATCTCACCGTTGCTACCATTAAGTGACAAAAGTCGACATGCGCTTCGGGTTGTAGATGGGTGTTTGGCAATGAGTTCGTTTGGAAGCGAAAAATCAAAATCTGATAGTTGCATAATTGTATACCTTGAAAAATGGGGACTAGTCTAAATCCCAGATAATCAGTTCGCAAGTAATTATTTGTTGATTATTATTAAAGTTCCGTTAAAATTTCGCGCGCTAACGAAAGTTAGGAAAAAGTTAATTATGTAATTATAAGGAAAAATTATGAAAAAACATCAAAAAACATTGTTAGTTGCACTACCTTTAGTTGCTACTATGTCACTTGTTGGTTGTAAAAGCATGAGCGTAGATGACTTAACTAGTCTTGGCATGAAAGGTTTCAAAGCTGCAACGCTCAGTGATAATGATGTAAAAGAAGTAGCTAAGCAAGCTTGTGCTGAAATGGATGCTCAATCAAAAGTTGCTCCGGCTAAAAGCGCTTATACTAAAAGATTAAATAAAATTGCTAAAGCGCTTGGTAATAATTTAGATGGAACGCCAATTAACTATAAAGTATACATTACAAAAGATGTTAATGCGTGGGCAATGGCTAATGGTTGTGTCCGCGTATATAGCGGTTTAATGGATATGATGACTGACAATGAAATTCAAGGTATTTTAGGGCATGAATTAGGTCACGTTGCTTTGGGTCATAGTAAGAAAGCTATGCAAGTTGCTTATGCAACCGAATTAGCTCATGATGCAATTGCTGTATCAGGTAATGCGGCAGCCGCTAAATTATCTAAATCTTCACTTGGTGCTTTAGCTTCTTCTGTTATTAATGCGCAATTCTCTCAAAGTCAAGAAAAAGAAGCAGATAACTACTCATTTGATTTTCTAGTAAAAAGAAAAATCAATCCAGCAGGACTAGCTTCAGGATTTGATAAATTAGGTGGGGGTGATGCTTCAATTTTAAGTAGCCATCCATCTTCATCAGATCGCGCGGCTAATATTCGTAAGAAAATTGCAGAATTAAAAAAATAATTTCTGAGATTGCCATTTATTAAAGCGCCATTAATGGCGCTTTTTTTATGTAGTATTTATTGCATTTGATAGCAGAAATTTGTTGATTGCTTTATTGGGGTATCTATCAATGCATAAATTCGTGAATTCACAAAAAGTATTGTTCTTTTTATTGCTTATAAGTAGATAAGAATTTAGCAAACCGCCCAATAGCGTCTTCTAGGTCTCCTGAGTGAGGTAAAGCAACAATTCTAACATGATCAGGTTTATGCCAGTTAAATCCAGTTCCTTGCACAAGTAACACTTTTTCTTGTAACAAAAAGTCTAATACCAATTTTTGATCGTTTTGGATGTTAAATTTTTTCTGATCTAATTTTGGAAATAGATACAAAGCACCTTGTGGTTTAGTACATGTTACGCCGGGAATATCATTAAGTAAACGCCACGCCAACATACACTGATCGTATAATCGTCCCCCAGGTACAATAAATTCGTTGATACTTTGATAACCACCTAGTGCACCTTGAATTGCATGTTGTAATGGCACATTGGCACATAAGCGCATTGACGCCAACATATTTAAACCTTCAATATAGCCTTTTACATGGTGTTTAGGGCCACAAAGCGCCATCCAACCTTGCCTGAACCCTGCAACACGATAGGTTTTTGATAGACCACTCATGGTAATAACAAATAAATCGGGTGCTAATGCGGCGATAGAATAATGCTTAGCATCATCATATAAAATTTTATCGTAAATTTCGTCAGCAAAAATAATCAAATTATGTTGTCTAGCAATTTCCGCGATTTCAAGTAACACATCTTTACTATAAACAGCGCCAGTTGGATTATTGGGATTAATAATCACTATTCCTTTGGTTTTAGAAGTGATTTTTTGTTTAATATCTTCTAAATCTGGTGACCAGTTTGCTTCTTCATCACAAAGATAGTGCACCGCATTACCGCCAGACAAGCTAACTGCTGCTGTCCATAATGGGTAATCTGGCATAGGAACGAGTATTTCATCACCACTATTAAGTAATGCTTGCATCGATTGCACTATTAGTTCTGATACACCGTTGCCTATGTAAATATCTTCAACATCTAAACTACTAATTCCTCGGGCTTGATAATGTTGCATGATTGCTTTTCGAGCAGAATAAAGACCCTTGGAGTCACAATAACCTTGTGATGAAGATAAATTTCTAATTACATCGACTAATAATTCGTCTGGAGCAGCAAAACCGAAAGGGGCAGGATTTCCAATGTTAAGTTTAAGAATAGTTTGACCTTCTTCTTCAAGTCGCTTTGCATGCTCAAGAATGGGACCTCGGATGTCATAACAAACATGATCCAATTTATTCGATTTTTGGAAATTTATCATAATTCTGCTCTTTTTAGTTTTTTGTAATGATATTTTTATTTTTACTGAAAAAATAATCTACTCCTATTTCGATAATTTTTGAAGATGCTATTATGGTTAGCTCAATAAATATTATTTAATTGTCTAAATTTTGTGCGGAGAGTGTTATGAAAACCATTTTAACGGTAATAGGTAAAGATCAAACAGGTATTATTGCCGGTATTAGCCAAAAATTATATGAATTAGATATTAATATTTTAGATGTCAGCCAAACGATTATGGATGAGTATTTTACCATGATTATGTTACTTGACTTGTCTAAAATCCATGTGACTTTTGATGAGGTAAAAACAGCATTGATACAAACAGGTGAAAAGCTAAAAGTTAAAGTAAATCTTCAAAGAGAAGAAATTTTTGATGCTATGCATCGTTTGTAATATCAATTCTATATTTTTTATAAAAGGAGAGTATTAATGGAAACAAAACAGATCCTCGAAACCATTAAAATGATTGAGGAAGAAAAGCTTGATATCCGTACAATAACCATGGGTATTTCTCTCCTTGATTGTATAGATAGTAATGGTGAAAAAGCACGACAAAAAATTTATGACAAAATCACACGCTTAGCTAAAAACTTGGTCAAAGTTGGCGATGAGATTACCTCAGAATTTGGTATTCCAATTATCAATAAACGTATTTCTGTTACACCTATATCATTAATTGCTGGTGCAAGCGATGATAAAGATTATGTCGCGTTTGCCAAAATACTTGATGCAGCTGCCAAAGCGGTGGGCGTTAACTTTATTGGTGGCTTTTCGGCACTGGTGCAAAAAGGCTATCATAAAGGCGATGAAATTTTAATTAAATCTATTCCTCAGGCACTCGCACAAACCGAACGAGTTTGTTCATCAGTTAATGTTGGTTCAACCCAAACAGGGATCAACATGGATGCTGTAAAGCAAATGGGGCATATTATCAAAGAAGCGGCGAAATTAACTGCAGATAATAGCAGTATGGCATGCGCTAAGTTAGTTGTGTTTGCCAATGCAGTTGAAGATAACCCATTTATGGCCGGTGCTTTTCATGGTGTAGGTGAAGCTGATTGTGTTATAAATGTGGGTGTTAGTGGACCGGGTGTAGTTAAGCGAGCGCTGGAAAAAGTTAAAGGTGAACCTTTTGATATTGTTGCTGAAACCATCAAAAAAACCGCATTTAAAATTACACGAATGGGGCAACTAGTTGGTAAAGAGGCTTCCGAACGTTTGGGTGTTAAATTTGGCATTGTCGATTTATCGTTAGCACCAACGCCAGCCATTGGTGACTCGGTTGCTCATATTTTAGAAGAAATGGGATTAGAAGCAGTGGGCACGCATGGCACAACAGCAGCACTAGCAATGCTTAATGATGCGGTAAAAAAAGGCGGCGTGATGGCATGTGGTCATGTTGGTGGTTTAAGCGGAGCATTTATCCCTGTTTCTGAAGATGCAGGGATGATTGATGCTGTCAATAACGGTGCACTAAATCTTGAAAAACTTGAAGCAATGACTTGCGTGTGTTCCGTTGGACTCGATATGATTGCAATCCCCGGTGATACGCCAGCTGAAACTATTTCAGCAATTATTGCTGATGAGGCCGCAATAGGGGTGATTAACCATAAAACAACCGCGGTACGAATTATTCCTGCGGTGGGTTTAAAAGTCGGCGATAATATCGAGTTTGGTGGCTTATTAGGTCATGCACCGGTCATGCCGGTAAGCAAATTTGGATCATGTGATTTCATCAATCGTGGGGGGCGAATTCCTGCTCCAATTCATTCATTTAAAAATTAATGTATCAATTTTTAATAATCTCGTTATTTCCTCATTCCGTCTGTACTAAAGCAGGCGGAATATCAGAACATTAGCTCATTTATTATGTTCACAATAGCATATTTTTAAATCTGGCCAGTCAATGAATCTTATTGTTACAACATAATTATCCCTATGATGCGCAATATCATGGATATTATTTGGTATCAAATCCATTCGTCTGTTTTATCTTAATTTCCTACAATTAATACTATCAAATTAGTGTTGATTTAATTCTAGCAATAGCAAATTAACAATATTTCTAAAAGTTTGCTGATCACATCATGATGGAGGATGAAATGGGAGATGAATCTAACGACCAAATGTTTTTTGTAGATTTGATTCTTTTAGATAAAAACTTTCAAAATACAAATCAATTTTTCGATTTTACGTTTCCTATTTTAAAAAGTGGAGGTTATGTGAATCATTCCTTTTTAGATGCAATTAAACAAAGAGAGTCTTCATTTCCTACCGCATTACCAACCGAGCCTTATGTGGTTGCAATGCCGCATACTGATGTAGAACATGTTATTAGGCCGTTTATCTTTTTTACTCGAGCAAAAGAAACCATTCCATGGTGTGAAATGGCAAATAATGACCGTGTATTAAAGGCTAAATTTATATTTTTGTTAGGGTTTAATCAAAAAGATGGACATATTGATTTATTGCAAAAATTGATGTCTTGCTTTGTGAATTCGCATTTTTTAGAAGAACTTTATCACGCAAAAACCAAACATGAAATTTTTACACTATTGACATCCAATATTAATTTATAAGGAGGCATTATGAAAAAAGTTATTGTTGCATGTGGCAGTGGAGTGGCTACATCACAAACTGTTGCAAGTAAGGTTACTCGTTTATTAAAAGAACGGAATATTGATGAGATAAAAGTAGAAGTTGTGGATCTGAAATCTGTCGATACTCACATTAAAAATAGTGCTGCTTATATAGCGATAACTAAAATTGAAAAACAGTACCCTATTGCTGTCATCAATGGTATTGCTTTTCTAACAGGAATAAATATGGAAGCGGAGTTACAAAAAATTATTGATGCCTGTAAATAGGAGTACAAATATGGAATTTCTAGGAACAATTATAAATTATATTTTGAATTTAGGTGCGCCAGTTTTTGTACCATTCATTATGCTAATTGCTGGGTTAATTGTACGCATGAAATTTAGAGATGGTGCTTCGGCTGCCATTACGCTAGGTGTGGCATTTGTTGGTATGAGTATGTTAATTGGCTTTATGGTTGGTGCTATTGGCTTAGCTGCGCAAACTATGATGGAACGAACAGGGATTGAATTGAGTATTATCGATGGCGGTTGGACAACTATGGCGAATGTATCTTGGGCTTGGCCATATGCTTTTCTTATGTTTCCTTTGCAAGTGGGTGTCAATATTTTAATGTTGGTATTAAAAAAGACTGATACCTTTAACGCAGACTTATGGAATGTGTGGGGGAAAATTTTTACCGCATTTATTGTGGTTGCCGTCGCTACCCCAATTTTAGGTGCTGTTGCGGCTTTGCCTCTTGCCTTTATTATTGCTACTTTGCAGATCATATTAGAGCTTAATTCGGGGGATATTAACCAACATCGAATTGAAAAACTCACGGGTATTCCGGGGGTAACTTGTACTCATAGAATGTTATTTTTCAGTGCGATTTATTATCCTTTTGATCTACTCCTTCGCAAAATACCTATTTTAAATAAACCAATGGACGCAGCAACATTACGTTCCAAAATTGGTATATTTGCTGAAAATCATGTGATTGGTTTTTTATTAGGTGTGATTTTCGGGATCATTGCTGGTTATGATGTTGCTGCTATCTTAATGCTAGGTGTACAAGCCGCTACTGCGCTTATGTTATTCCCAATGATCTCTAAGTTATTTATGCAGGCATTATCGCCAATTTCTGAAGCAATTAGTGATTATATGAATAAACGATTTGCTGGGCGTAAATTATTTGTTGGTTTGGACTGGCCATTTATGGGTGGTTCGAGCGAGATTTGGTTTACAGTAATTGTTGCTATTCCTTTTACCTTAATTTGGGCTGTTATTTTACCGGGTAACAAACTTCTCCCTTTTGCTGGCATTATCAATCTGGCACTTATTGTTCCTGCATATATTTTAACTAAAGGAAACACATTAAGAATGGTGATTTTAGCCATTATTGGTGTGCCATTTTTCTTATTTGTTGGAACTCAATTTGCACCGATTATTACCGATTTAGGATTAACAACTAAGGCTATTGATATTCCAGCCAATCAGCTAATTTCAAATAGTTCTATCGATGCGCCTATTTTTACTTATGCATTTTCATTTATTTGGCAATGCATGCAAGGCTATTTTGTTCCATTGTTTTTTGCTATTTATTGGTGTACGGGATATTTCTTTTATGCTCGTGAACTGCGTAAAGAGACCATGCAGGATATAGCGGAAAAAAATAATGAATAAATGAGATCTAAAGTATTCGTTGAACATATTTTGCAGTAAACCTGGTGGTAATGTTATTTACCACCAGACAACGAACAATAAGGTAATTATTATATGGTTGTCGATAAGCGAATTCATGCAGTTTTAAAAGCATTAATTCATAATCCAAATATGAGTGGCGTTGAGCTTCAATCTGAATTTGGATTAACCCGTAAACAACTTAGTTATACCATTAAGAAAATTAATGGCTTTCTTGAATCATCTAATCTTGAATTAATTAAACGATTTAAAACAGGTAAGTTTAGTGTTCCCAAATTAGTGATCGAAACCTTTAGGGATGAGCCAGTATCGCTTGCTATTGGACGTTATATTTATTCTGAAGATGAACGAGTTCATTTACTGCTCTTTTTTCTGTTAATTAGAACGGAAAGGATGTCGTTAATACATCTTTCTTCGTCGCTTACTGTCAGTCAAAACACTGTTATTAATGATATCAAAAAAGTACAAGCAATGATTGTTCAATATCATTTACAAATTACCTATGATCGTGAGAATGGTTATCGTATTATCGGAGAGGAAATCGACAAACGTTATTTGCTGCTCAAATTAATTCGTCGAATTATTAGTATGCCAATAGCTGATAAAATTTTTAGAGAAAATGAGATTATTACCCAAGGTCGTTTAGAACAAGTAGGACAGGTTTTTTGTGAAATAGAAAAAAAATTAAAAATTGTTTTTACTGATGAACAGTTGCAAGAGCTGACTTACTTTATTTGTTTTATGCTACAGCGCATAGAAACCGATAAAAAAATTGAGCATTTGCCTGAAAATTATACTGAAGTTGCAAATAGTCGTGATTTTCAATTATTGAAAAAGCTCATTGAAAAATTTGGTATTATTGATCTTAATGAGCAAATTTTTTTAATGGTATTAGTGCAAAGCTCTAATATACAAACTCTATCCGATAAATATTTCCATTTAGATGCAGTGCTATTAGAAAGTGTCGTTGAGGTTATTGCTAATTTTGAACATATTAGTTGCATTACCTTTAAAGATAAGAGCGAACTGATTGAACGTATTTATCAGCATTGGAAACCTGCTTATTATCGTATTCGATATCATATTTCTAATATTAACAGTGTATATGACATCGTATTGCAAGAATTTGGTCACTTACATGAAATGGTACGAAAAGCGATTTCCCCTTTTGAAAAAATATTGCATTGTAATATGCCAGATGAAGAAGTCGCTTTTATTACGGTACTATTGGGCGGTTGGTTAACTCGAGAAGGTTTGATTAATCGAATTAAAACAAAGAAGATAGCTATTTTTGTTTGTGAAAATAGTGCAACTGTCTCAACTTATCTTTACTTGACTTTACAAGTATTGCTCCCAGAATTACATTTTTCTGATGCTATGTCTAAACGAGAGTTTGAAAAATATCATCACTATTACGATATTGTTTTTTCTACCTCACATTTATCTACCGATAAATTGTTATTTATTGTTAATCCTTCACTAAATAATTTTCATAAAAATGCTTTTCGTCATCAAGTAATTGGTACTTTACAAGGCATTGATCCTAGCATTATTCAAGTTGATGAACTGATGTTAATTATTGAAAAATATAGCAATATCAAAGATAAAAAAGCACTGCAAAAGGAGTTAACTGCATACCTTTATAACGATGAAATGAGTGATAACCCCGTACTAATAACGCAACAGGAAATTCCCTCACTAGCAGACTTAATGCAAAAAGAACATATCCATATTATCGAACAGGTTGAAATAACATGGCAAGATGCGTTGGCATTAGCTGTGCAGCCACTGTTAAACAATCAATCTATAGAAAGTTATTATCTTGAAAGAATGGTTAATAAAATCCAATTTGAACAACCTTATATTATGCTGGTCGATGGATTAATTATTGCCCATGCTGGCATTGATGATGGTGTAAATAAAGTCGCTATGTCTTTACTTAAACTATCAGAAAGACTCACTATTTGTGGTTATATGCAAGCTGATTTAATTGTTGTTTTAGCAACAAATAATCCACAAAAACACCTTAAAGCACTAGCCCAATTAAATGAATTATTAGAATTTCACGAAGGCGCAACGCGAATACGAAATGCCAAAAGTAGCCATGAAATTTGGGAATTGTTTGCCAATTATCAATGAATATCTTGTCAAAATAGGAGTTACACAATGTTAGAGATACAAAAACAATATGTGGTCGATATGGCTAAAACATCGAGTGAGTGGGGGCTTTGTAAACATAAAGCAGGTAATTCTAGCGTTCGTGATAAAGATTCGGGGTATGTTCTTGTCACGCCAACAACAATTGATAAAAAGTTGTTAACAATTCGGGATATTGTTGTGATGGATCTTGATGCAAATGTTATTGAAGCCGATTCCGGATTGAGACCAACCAGTGAGTGTTTAATGCATCTTGAGATTTATAAAGCTCGCCCAGATATTTTTGCTATTTCACATACGCATTCTATTTTTGCAACTTCATTTGCCGTATTAGCAAAACCTATTCCTGCCGTTGTTTATGAGTGTGCAATTCTTAATTTAAAAGATGGTGTGATCCCTGTTGCACCCTATGGGCGACCGGGTACTCAAGACCTTTCAAATAGCGTTATAGAACCGATAAAACGAGCTGATGCCATTTTAATGGAAAAGCATGGTGCTATTGCAGTAGACAAAGATCCTTATGAAGCTGTATTAAAAGCTGCATATATTGAAGAGATGGCTGAAATATACTATCACGCTTTACTGCTTAATGGTGGTAAAGATCCAGGTGGATTTCCGTCAGAGGAGTTACAGCGTTGGGCCTATCCTTCACAAATTAAATTTAAAAAATAATTTTTAGTTTATTTATTTTAGTCAATTAATAGAAAAATAGTGAATCAGTAAAAAATTTTATTTTAAAAAATTAGATGTTGTTTGAATACTTAGACATTTTATCAATAATACTTAGAATATTCTTTTATCGATATTGCGATGAGGATGTCCGCCGATGATATCGGCGGATTTATTGTTTTATTGGGTTTGGATATATTCATTCATATATTTCAAAATATATGCCATTGAAGCCGCCCCTGGATCCATGTGACCAATTGTGCGTTCTCCTAAATTTTTAGCTCGTCCAAATACAGCGATCATCTGTTTTGTTTTTTCTGCGCCCTCCATAGCAGATTGTGCTATTTTAGGTAGCGCATCTATTAATTTCAAAGAAGTTAATTGACCTGCGGTTGTTGCACTAGCGGCTAAGGCATCAACCATCGTTTTATCACCTGGTTTGGCTTTTCCACGTTGATAGACTGCCTGCCAACCTTCGTTAAGGAGTTTTGATAATGTATCAGAATCAAACTCTGTTACGCCTGTAATACTTTTTCCGCCTGCTCTAAATAAAGTACCAAAAATAGCACCAGAAGCTCCGCCCATACTTATCATTAATTTTGTACCAATTTGCGTAAAAAAATCACCTATATTAGTTGGTTGAAATTTTTCGTCTTGTAGTAGCACCATGATAGCTGCAAATCCACGTTTTATGCCAATGCCGTGATCACCATCGCCCACTACTTGATCTAATGTGGTTAATGCAGGCTCACTTTCGACCATTTTTTCGGCGGTAAATAACATCATTTTACGAACTTGTAATAAATTCATTCTATTTTCTCCATCCTAGTGTTTGGCAAGGTAAATCATAAAGATGCTGCAATTCTTCATCTAATTTCATTAAGCTAATTGAAAAACCAGACATTTCAAGGGATGTACAAAAATGGCCAACAACGACATCGTGGCTGATTATTCCGCGTGTATCCAGTTCAATACCGACTTTACGTGTTACGATGAACAATTCGGCGTTACTAAGTGCGCCTAAATTATTAATTAATACACACACTCGATCGCCTTTTTTAAACGGTAAATCATCGCACAGGTTGTCTATCATCTCTTTAACAACTTCATCAGATGATGTTATAGCTTGTCGACGCAATCCTGCTTCTCCATGAATACCAATACCAATTTCAATCTCGTTATCATCTAATTCAAAATTGAAATGATTTGATTGAGGTAATGCACATCCATCTAGGGCGACACCAATGGTACGTACATTGTTGTTTGCTTTTGATACTACTTGGTAGAGATTTTCAAGATCATATTTTTCAAATTGTGCGGCAGAGCCAGCAATTTTGTATAAAAACATAATACCAGCAACGCCACGACGATCAGAAATCTTAGATAATGGTGCCGAGGCAATATCATCAGTTGCTCGAATCGTTTTGATGACAACATTTTCTTCTTCTAATATTTCGGCTGCAATATCAAAATTCATTCCGTCACCAGAATAGTTGCCAAACAAAAATAGTACGCCTTTTCCTTTTTCTATAGTTTTGGTTACTTCAATAATTTGATCTGGAGATGGCGATGTGAAAACTTCGCCAATTGCACAGCCATCAATACCGCCTTTACCAATGAATCCTGCAAAGGTTGGTTCGTGACCACTACCACCACCTGAGACAATAACTACTTGATCGCTGGCAATATGGTTACCATAAACGGCACAATGTTCAGAAATCGCAGTCAATCTCCCCTGATAGGCATAGATCAACCCTTGCATGACTTCTTGTCTGACATTATTGGGATCATTAAGTAGCTTTTTGGGTTTGCGCATTCTTTATTTCCTCTTTAATTATAGTTAACAACGTTTTATTGTAGGGAAAATTAATAACTCAAACGAATACAATTAATGACAAATAGTATCCTACTTATTGCGCATCATCGGGATGATTAGTTGATCTTTATGAGAGCTAGAAATTTAGTGTTTTATTCTTGAAAGGGTATAGTATCACTAATACTTATTAATAACTTGTTTATAAAATAATATTACAGTTATAATTTGTGAAAAAGTTTCAGGAGAGTAGGTGTTTGAGTATAAGCACCATTAATCATTGTCTATGAATACAGAATCTTATCTTCAACGTTTTGGTGGTGTTGCAAGGCTTTATGGTCAGTCGGCTTTGCAACGCTTTTCGCAAGCACATATTTGTGTAATTGGTGTTGGCGGTGTGGGATCTTGGGTTGCAGAGTCGCTCGCTCGTAGTGGTATTGGTCAAATTACCTTAATTGATATGGATGATGTATGCGTGACAAATACTAATCGTCAAATTCATGCCTTAAAATCTAATATAGGTAAAGCTAAAACTTCAGTGATGGCAGAGCGTATTTTACAAATTAATCCTGAATGTGTGGTGAATGAAATTGATGATTTTATTAATATAGATAATGTCGGCGAATATTTGGGAACAAAGCAATCACCACGGTATAACTATATTATCGATGCAATTGATAGTGTAAATGATAAAGCAGCGGTACTTGCATATTGTAAGCGACAAAAATTAAAAGTAATTACCATTGGCGGGGCTGGTGGGCAAAAAGATCCAACACAAATTAAAATTGCTGATTTAGCCAAAACTATTCAAGATCCATTAGCTGCGAAATTACGTGAAAAGCTAAAGCATAATTATAAATTAAACAAAGATAGTAAAGGCAAATATGCCATTGCTTGTGTATTTTCGACTGAACAATTAACGTATCCTGCAAAAAATGGACAAATATGCTTTACAAAAAGTGATGCTGAAGGCCCTAAAAAAATGGACTGTGAATCGGGGTTTGGTGCAATTACAACAGTTACAGCTACCTTTGGTTTTGTGGCCGTTAGTTATGTGTTAAATAAATTGTGTAACACCTGATTTTTCTAAACAACCCTATTTTCTTTTCCTCATAGTAGATGGTATTAAATAATAGTTGCTTTTTTATTCATGTTAGTTTCTTTTTTGTTCGTTTTTTAATTATCCATTGCTTTTTTTTACTGAACACAGCTATAAATAAATTATTTACTTTTAGTAACATGCTTTTTTTTATGCAATATATTATTGTATAAAGTAAAAATCTGATTTACGATAACGTTAATTTCGTTTTGTTATTATGCTTAAGCATTAAATAGTTTCATGGAAGACGCCAAACGATCCCGATTTATTTTTTTATTTCAAGGAGAAATTTATGGCAGTAACTAATATGAATGAGTTAAATGAGTTAATGGCTCGAGTCAAAAAAGCACAGGAGACTTATTCAACTTATACTCAAGAGCAAGTTGACAAAATCTTTGTGGCAGCAGCAACCGCCGCAGCTGCGGAACGAATCCCTCTTGCACAGCAAGCTGTTGCTGAGTCAGGGATGGGAATTGTTGAAGATAAAGTCATAAAAAACCTTTTTGCTGCTGAGTATATTTTAAATAAATATCGTCACGATAAGACTTGTGGCGTAGTAGCTGAAAATGAACCATTTGGTACCATCACTTTAGCAGAACCTTTAGGTATTATTTGTGGAATTGTTCCTACCACTAATCCAACTTCTACCGCAATTTTCAAATCCTTAATTAGTCTAAAAACACGTAACGCAATAGTCTTCTCTCCACATCCTAGAGCAAAAAAATCAACGATTGAAGCTGCTCGAATTGTGTTAGATGCCGCAATAAAAGCCGGTGCACCAAAAGATATTATTGGTTGGATTGATGAACCATCTATTGAGTTATCTAATGCGTTAATGCATCACGATGATGTGGCAGCTATTTTAGCGACCGGTGGACCGGGTATGGTTAAAGCAGCTTATAGTTCAGGTAAACCAGCATTAGGTGTTGGAGCCGGTAATACGCCTGTTGTTATTGACGAAACAGCAGATTTGAAACGTGCTGTAGCTTCTGTACTTATGTCTAAAACCTTTGATAATGGTATGATTTGTGCCTCAGAACAAGCTATTGTCGTGGTTGATTCTGTATATGATGAAGTGCGCCGTTTATTAGCTCAATATGGCGCATATGTCTTAAATGCGAAAGAAACCAAAGCAGTACAAGGCATTATTTTAAATGATAAAGGCGCGTTAAATGCCAATATTGTTGGTCAACCAGCAACAAACATTGCTGAAATGGCAGGTTTTAAAGTGCCAGCTGGTTCGAAAGTGCTTGTCGGCGAAGTGAGTAAAGTTGATTTATCTGAGCCATTTGCTCATGAAAAACTCTCACCAACGCTTGCTATGTTTAAAGCGAAAGATTTTTCTGAAGCGGTTGATAAAGCAGAAAAATTAGTTGAAATGGGTGGTATGGGGCATACTTCTGTCCTTTACACTGATCAAGATAGCAACCGTGAACGGATTGCTTATTTTGGTAGTAAAATGAAAACTTGCCGTATTTTAATTAACCAACCGGCAGCTCATGGTGGTATTGGTGATTTGTATAATTTTGATTTAGCGCCATCTTTAACATTAGGATGTGGCTCTTGGGGTGGTAACTCGGTATCTGAAAATGTTGGACCGAAACACTTAATTAATAAGAAAACCATCGCTAAGAGAGCAGAAAATATGTTATGGCATAAACTACCAAGTTCTATCTATTTTAAACGTGGCTCACTACCTGTTGCTTTAAATGAAGTAGTTGAGCAAGGCGCAAAACGTGTATTTTTGGTAACAGATAAATTCTTATTTAATAATGGTTACTCAAAACAAATCACTGATCAATTAGAAGCGCAAGGCGTTATTTGCGAAACTTTCTTTGATGTTCAAGCGGATCCAACATTAAGTATCGTGCGTAAGGGTACTGACTCAATGCAAGCATTCCAACCAGATACGATTATCGCATTAGGTGGTGGTTCACCAATGGATGCAGCAAAAATTATGTGGGTTTTATATGAGCATCCTGAAACAAAATTTGAAGAATTAGCATTACGTTTTATGGATATTCGTAAACGTGCTTGCCACTTTCCAAATATGGGGCAAAAAGCAAAATTAATTTGTGTAACAACGACATCAGGAACTGGTTCTGAAGTGACACCATTTGCTGTTGTTACTGATGATGCAACGGGTCAAAAATATCCATTAGCGGATTATGCAATTACTCCTAATATGGCTATTGTAGATGCTAATTTAGTGATGAATATGCCTCGCTCACTTTGTGCGGCAGGTGGCTATGATGCAGTGACACATGCATTAGAAGCCTATGTGTCAGTTATGGCCAGCGAGTTTTCTGATGGACAAGCGTTACAAGCATTAAGTTTATTAAAAAATTACTTACCAGCTAGTTATAGAGAAGGTGCTAAAAATCCAGTTGCACGTGAAAAAGTTCATAGTGCAGCGACCTTAGCTGGTGTCGCTTTTGCCCAATCATTCCTTGGTGTTTGTCACTCAATGGCACATAAAATTGGTGCGGCATTCCATATTCCACATGGTGTAGCAAATGCGATGTTAATAAGCAATGTTGTACGTTTTAATGCGACCGACAAACCAACTAAACAAGGTACGTTTAGTCAATATGGTTACCCGAATGCCATAGAGCGTTACGCGGAAATAGCTGATCACCTAGGGCTAACTGTTGCATCTGATAAAAATGAAACCAAAGTCGAAAAATTAATTGGCTGGTTAGATCAGCTCAGGAAAGATCTTGATATTCCATTCTCTATCAAAGAATTTGGTGTGGATGAAAATACTTTCTTAGCACAAGTTGATCAATTGGCAGTTGATGCATTTGATGATCAATGTACTGGTGCAAATCCACGTTATCCTCTAATTGCGGAGTTAAAGCAAATTTTGCTTGATACTTATTATGGTCGCGTATATCAAGACAAAGGTGATATTAGCGAAGATGTAGCTGTGCATACAGCGGCTAAAGGTGTCCAGACTCCTAAGAAAAGAGTAGCTAAAAAGAAATAATATAAATTAAATTTTGATCAAAAAAAGACCTGAAATAGATCATATTTCAGGTCTTTTTTATGTTTTTGATTTTTTTTTAAGCAAACAAAATAAAATTTGTTTTTTTTGCTTGCAAGGTTAAATGTTCTAGTTCATAATGCGCAGCACTTAGGCCGGCTTAGCTCAGTAGGTAGAGCAACTGACTTGTAATCAGTAGGTCGCCAGTTCGATTCCGGCAGCCGGCACCATTTTCCTAAGTAGACAAATTTAAAAAAGATTCGGGGTGGGGTTCCCGAGCGGCCAAAGGGAGCAGACTGTAAATCTGCCGTGTCACACTTCGAAGGTTCGAATCCTTCCCCCACCACCATTATCTAATATTAGCAATAGCTAATTGAAGCATTTAGGTAGCCGAGTTTGAATATGCGGGCATCGTATAATGGCTATTACCTCAGCCTTCCAAGCTGATGATGCGGGTTCGATTCCCGCTGCCCGCTCCAATTGCTGATATAGCTCAGTTGGTAGAGCGCACCCTTGGTAAGGGTGAGGTCGGCAGTTCAAATCTGCCTATCAGCACCACTCTTGTTAATTTCCTAAACTTCTAAAATATTGAATTTGCCTGCTTTAATGCTTGTCACTAGATAGCTTTATCTGTTATCATTCAGAGCTGATTTTAAGTTAGTATTATGTTGATTTAAATATGATACTTGGTTAATGTGGTGACTCACCACCGATTTGTATTACATTTGAGGGACAATCAATGTCTAAAGAAAAATTTGA
>NZ_FMWR01000022.1 GCF_900103085.1 Gilliamella mensalis
GGGCGCAATATTGCGATGAGCAGTGTCTGTTTTATACTTGAATTTACGTGCTGCTTTACTCCGTAATCCTAATTATTGCAAAACACGGCTAATTGTCCTTTCTGAAACTTGATAGCACGCTTCCCTAGCATCATGAAGCAGGCTTGGCGCACCCAAACGGGCCTTATGTTGCCAATACTGCTTTTTAATATACTCGCTGAGTTTGGCTGATTTGTTTCCTCTTTTTAACCAAGCATAATAACCCGATGAACTGACACCAAGTAATGAGCATATCTTAGTAACGGGATAGCAGGTTAAATGCTTTTTCATATAAGCGTACTTCACCGACTTGGATTGTTGATGAAGTACACATGCGCCTTTTTTAGTATATCATTGGCCATTTTCAGTTCTTTAATCTCTTTTTCTAACGCCATAATCCGCTGTTGCTCAGCCGTTAACTCTCGACGGCTGGTTTTATTCGGGGAAAGTTGCCTAATCCATTTATCTAGGGTTGATTTACCCACACCTAGATGGTTGGCAAGTTCGTTGATAGAAAGGTGTGCATGAGATAACGCATAATCCACTGATTGTTGTTTAAATTAGATACTAAATTTTTTGACCATGATATTTATCTCCTATGATTTTTGTTTATATCATAGAGGCAACTTTTGTCCACTTTTTTGGCGAGGATCAATTATCTACTCGTATTTTGAGTGGATAATTATGATATTCAGCCAGTTTATCCAGATAACGGGTGATCCTGCCAGCCGGCAAACTGACCGCAATATCAATGCCTAGCACCTCACGATTAAAGTCATCGATGACATTGAAGTGTGGATAATTCAACAGTAGATTCCTCCCACAATTGAACGTAGTTTATTCGACTTGCCTACGATAGTTATTGCTAGTTAGGTAGTTTCTGTGAAATAAATAGTGCTGCTAAATTTCCTGCAATTCCATTACCAATTATGATTAGTTTATTCTTTTTTATATAAGCCCTTTAGACTCTATATAAATTAATCCAAATGATTTTTAAAGTTTAATATCACATACATCAGCTCTTTCCATATAATTTGTGGAAACTGAAGAAAATATAATTTTTTTATTTTTATCAATAAGATAAGTTGCAGGAATAGGCAGTTTATACGTCTTATCATTATTAAATAATTCTAAATCTGCTCCCATGTTTTTATAGATATCACGAACATTTTCTTGCAGCGTAAAAACAAGCCCATATTTATCAGCAATTTCGTTCCCTTTATCAGAAAGTATTCTAAATTCGAGGTTATTTCGTACCGTTACATCGTGATTAAAATGAATAGTTTGAGGAGAAATCGCAATAACCGTTGCACTATCAATAAGATTGTTATTTATAGCTTCTTGGTAATGTGCTAATTCAGCCATACAAAACGGACACCAATTACCACGAAAAAAGCTAAGTATAACTGGATTATGTTGCAATGTATCGTAGAGCGAAATAGGTAGACCCTCAGCATCTGGCAAC
This sequence comes from Gilliamella mensalis, assembly GCF_900103085.1. Taxonomy (GTDB): domain Bacteria; phylum Pseudomonadota; class Gammaproteobacteria; order Enterobacterales; family Orbaceae; genus Gilliamella; species Gilliamella mensalis. The sequence continues at coordinate 1,484 of NZ_FMWR01000022.1, forward strand.
GTAAAATCAGGAGCTATATCACCGACTTTAAGAGCGTGGTTTTCTAAATTTAGCTCTATAAGTTCATGAAGTGATTGTCCGAACGCATTTAAAATATCAACTGGCACAGTTTGCGCCATTTCTTTTTGTATTAGCTCAAGTTTTTCATTTAATTTCATGATTATTTTCCTTTAGAGGTTTATTTATTGTGCGTATAGCTTTTTTAACAATACGCTGTGTAAATGCTGAATCACTTTCTGATAACCATTGTGAATAGAGGTCTGATACCCAACTTGGTCGAGTTTTACTTGCATCATTTAACCAATTAGCAACTGAATCTTGGACATATTTTTCAGGTTCGTTTTTTAATGGTTCAAGTAAAGAAAGAGCCATTTCAGGTTGTGTTTTTAACTCACTAATATGCTTAGACCAACCCCCTCTAGGACTTAAACATTCAACAGCAAACCACCTAACGTAGGGATTTGGGTTTATTACCCAAGTAGAAAGTAATTGAATAGAAACAATTAAATCAGAAGATAATTTTTCTCGAACGGCCATCCAAACCCATTTGCAAACTCTAAAGTGGATATCTTTAGCGTAAGATTGAATCTGGATAAGTAATTCTTGTAGCGATAGTGGAGGTTTCTTTTGGGTAAGAACCACTCTAAATAAATGCTCTTGATCTATTTGTAAGCATTCATTGAGATTAGTCGTGGCACCAAGCCCGTTATTCAATATGTCAATACGATTCATTATTCGTAACACCCTGGTAATATGATATTGTTGGGGTAGATGATTTTTTAATCTGTTCAGTTAACTTTCCATGTATCGTATCACTCATAAAATACTGACTCATAAAGACCGAATGAAGTCGATATGGAGTAAAACCGAAGGTTCTTCCCATTGTCAGCAATTCATAATAACAATCAATAATCTGATCTACATGTAATACTATTAAAAGCCGATTATTCGGCATAATTATTAAGTACGGAGAGAAATAAGGTAGTTTTCGTTCATTTTTAATAAGCCCTTTGAGAACATATTCTCGACTTATCAACCAAATAGCTTCAAAAAACGCATCATACGTGGAAGCAAATTTTATTGTTATCTTATCTTTAAGAAAAGATGATTTGTTAAGATGCGTAACAATTCTAAGATTCTTTGTTTCCTGAAGCATATCAGTAATCTCTAAATTCATAAATTATAATTAATCATCTTTAAGCTGAGACATTTTATTTAAAATACAAACGAGCGTTTTAATTTCAGAATCTGTTAAATTTTTTGTAATGTTAGCAATCCAAAGACTATGTTCCTTGAAGATTCGATGTATCAAATCTTGGCCTTTTTTAGTCAGAGTAATATCAATTTTTCTTCCATCGGTGATGTCTTCAGTTTTATTGACCAATTTTTCTTTAACTAAAGAATGAATGAAAGAGGTTATCGTTGGTTTTGTAACTCCACTCAGAGTAGCAATTTCTTGCGGTGATAGCACCTTATGCTCAAATAGAAGTACGAGCACCATAAAACGCCCCTCAGATAACTGATAATCACTTAGTCGTTTAGCACATTCTTTGTCTATTCTCATTCCAGTAGAAAGTATACTAAAACAAGCTTCTACCGATAATATATTGGCTGCTTTATGTTTTTTAATAATACGAGCTAATGATATATATTTTTTTTCCAACTTCACGATTATGACCTCCTTTTAATATAGTTAGATGTCTAACTAAACTGTCAAAAAAATAGTTAGATATCTAACTATATCTGGATTATAAAAAAAACATATTCCTTGTCAAGAAATATTAAAAAATAATTTCACTTAAGTATAAAGCTCATCAACAAAACAAATTAATACAGATTGTAACTATCCCCTAAAATAGTACAGCAAAAAAGTAGAAAATTCTCTATGATAAAAGAAAAGGGGATTTAATTATGAAAAAAATGACTGAACATCAAATCGTAGCTATTTTAAAAGAAGCTGAAGCTGGTATTCCTGTCAAGGAGCACTGTCGTAAATTCTGGTGATTTTTTTGAGATACGAAACCTACTACGTTAAATTTAGTTTTTATTATACAAGGAGAATAAAGTGATAATTGCAGCCCTAAAGTTTAAAAAACCGATGCCTGAAATTCTTGCAAAACTGGACGAACATAATGTGTTTTTAGATAATTATTTCGCTCAAAATAAATTTTTGGCATCTGGACTTTTAGAGAGTAAAACAAGCGGTATAATTTTAGTAATGAGTGATTCGATTGAAGAAGCAAAAGATATTATGAAAAATGATCCTTTTTATATTTATGACCTCGTAGATTTTGACTACACGTTGTTTAATGCAACGAAATTATCGCCGAGTCTATCTTCAAAATAAATCGACTTTCTTAATTTAAAAGTATTCTTTGTTTACTCGAGATTTTTAACATACCTAAAGTCCTAAGTAAATAAATTGAATAATCGATCAGTTTTATCAATTGAAATAAAAAGGTGCTTTAAAAGCACCTCTGATTGCGGTACTGTCAAGTTAACTCATCATTGACGGCTTGTCTTGATAGCGGAATGACATAATCTGGAATAACGTGCCCGGCGTTGACTAAACGCTTAGATTGTTTAATTTCCCCTGCGGGGATCGTCCATACCTGATTATCTAAATCAAATTGTTCTGGTTTTGAAAACCTTAACTCACCTGGTCTAACCCCAGTTAATAACAACAACTTGAGTGCCAGTTTAGTTTGTATATCCCCCCGGATAACGAGATAACGCTATTAAAAACCGAGGAATATCCTGCATCTCCAAGTGAGAGTTATTTTTTGGGGCTGGTTTAGGGAGAGCTAAAAAACCAATATCCGTGGTTGGATTGGTTTTGATTAACCCATCGAGCATGGCATGTCGGAAAATATCAATTAGCCAACATCGCAGCTTCTCAGCAATCGACAATGCACCACGTTCTACTTTACGTAACACTTGCTGAATATCTCTCAGGGTGATTTTCTCAATAGGAATAATGCCCAGTGTCGGTAATATATCTTTTTTTAAATAACGTTCAATTTAAGTTTTAGTCGAATTACGACGTTTAGGGTCATCAATGCCCAACTTTTTAAATTTTAGGGCTTTTCATCTTGGGATAAACATTCCCAATGTCAATGAAGTGTTATGATGTGCTTCATATCCTTCTTCGTCCAAGATTTCCATTTTAGCTTGAGCAGCACGACGGTGCCCTGGACGGGGATCTGTTCCTTTGGCAATATCAGCGCGGTAATCATCACGCTTCAATCTTGCTTCTTTCAGTGACAGTTCTGGATAGGTGCCTAATGAAATTCTCGGTTGTTTCCCTTGCCAACTGAATCGAAAGTGCCAATATTTACCGCCACAAGGGACGACACAAAGGCTTAAACCTTCATCATCATTGAGGGTATATCTTTTTTGTTTTGGTTTGGCATTACGAACGGCAATTTCAGTTAAAGCCATAATAAAACTCTCCTTTAGAAATCAAACTAAAAGGCAGAATTATTATATAAAATAAGAGGTTCGTTTAAAAGATAAAAGTGTACTAGCTCGAACTCGAAGTGTACTAAATTTGAGCGCCTGTGGGTATATTTGGGTACATCTCAGTATACGAAAAACAACTAAATATTAATTAAAAATCATTAAGTTGTATATTTTAGTACGGCTTTATACATCATGAATTGGAGCGGGAAACGAGGTTCGAACTCGCGACCCCGACCTTGGCAAGGTCGTGCTCTACCAACTGAGCTATTCCCGCATAGGTAAGAAGTGGTGCCCGGGGCGAGACTTGAACTCGCACGGCCAAAAAGGCCGAGGGATTTTAAATCCCTTGTGTCTACCGATTTCACCACCCGGGCTCAAAACTGATTACCAGAAAGTAATTCGTTTCGAATGCAGTGCATTTTACCGATCTTATGATTTCAGTCAATAAAAATTTTAAATTAATTGTTTAATTGTTCAATGTTTGACTAATTAAAGAGTTAAATGGCGTTATTGGTTAATTTGGAAGGGGGATGAGTAATTTTATTTATGCAGAATTTTTGAAGAAAATTACTCATACAAAAACATGTTTAGATAGAAATATTACTAAAAGTTATTCTTCTTCTAATAGATCACTATGCGCTATCCATAAATATTGTAACATTGATAACAGCGTCAAAATTACTGCAAGAAGCAACGCAGCAAGACCTGCGTAAATGACAATATCACATGGACGCCAAAGCAACCATGTTAACGCTGTCATTTGTACTATAGTCTTTATTTTACCAATTGATGAAACGGCAACATTGTTACGCTTACCAATTTCAGACATCCATTCGCGTAAGGCTGATATTATAATTTCGCGCGAAACAATAATAATTGCTGCGATTGAAATCCACCATGCTTGGTAATATTGTGTGATTAAAATCAGCGCTATTGTTACCATTATTTTGTCTGCGACTGGATCTAAAAATGCGCCAAACTTAGTTGTTTGCCCTAAGCGACGAGCAAGATAACCATCTAATACATCAGTCACTGCTGCAATTAAAAAGATCAATGCAGAAAAAAAACCAGACCACTCATGGGGAAACAAATAAAATGCCAGCACAAAAAAAGGAATTAAAATAACTCGAAATAGCGTTAATAATGTTGGAAAATTAATTTTCATGTGACACAAACTCTTATTTTGTTTATTAATCAATGCATTATCAATTAATAAAAAATAGTATTTTCTTAATGGTTATGTTGCCTTAAATATGTTTTTTTTTCAATGTGTTATTGTTGTAAATTTAGATAAATTTTTTCAGCTAACGGCTTGGATATACCTTGTACTTGTGCTATTTCGTCAATACTAGCATTTTTTAACTCTCTCAATCCACCAAAATGTTTGAGCAGTGCTTGACGTCTTTTGGCGCCAATGCCTTCTATATGCTCTAAGGCACTATCGGTAAGCTGTTTGGTTCCTTTTTTACGTTGTCCAACAATGGCATGATCGTGTGATGCATTTCTAATTTGTTGAATAAGTAATAGTGCAGGGGAATGATCATCAAGATAATATCCTGTCCCGTGAGCTTCAAAAAATAGTGTTTCTAATCCTTCTTTACGCTCAGCACCTTTAGCAACTCCAATTAAAATAGGGTGATTTTTGTCCCAATTTACATCTAATTGTTGAAATACTTTTAGTGCTTGGTTAAGTTGTCCTTTACCACCATCGATAAAAATAATATCAGGCACTTTTTCATTAGGCAGATCTTTTTTACTGTAACGGCGCATCAATACTTGTTCCATTGCTGCATAATCATCACCGGGTGTAATACCGGTAATATTGTAGCGCCGAAATTCAGACTTAACTGGACCTTTATCATCAAACACAACACAAGATGCAATGGTGTTTTTACCCATAAAATGGCTGATATCAAAACATTCCATTCGATTAATTTTGTCAATCCCCAAAAAGGCTTTCAATGCATGGTAACGTTGTTTGATTGTTGAGTTTGCTAGCAGTTTATTTTTGACTTCAGTTTGAGCATTAACAGTAGCAATATTAAGTAACTTAAGATTATCGCCTTTAGGTTCATCAACCAATTTAACTTGATGTTCAGCAATGACAGATAGTGTTTCTTCCATTGGTTGTTTATCAGACAACGAAAAATTAAGTAAAATCTTTTTAGGGATATTTCTATTTTGATTGCCTTGCAGATAAAATTGTCCTAAGAAGGTTTCAATAACTTCTTCTAGTTCGGTATTTGATGGCACTTTAGGAAAATAAGATCGATGCCCAAAAGTTTGGCCATTTCGAATAAATAAGACATATATACAAGCCAAGCCTGACTCATAATGGAAACCAATGACATCAAGATTATCATTATTATTATATATAGCTTGCTTTTCATTAATATGTTTTATTGCTTGTAGTTGATCGCGCAAAACCGCAGCCTTTTCAAAATTGAGCTCGCTACTGGCTTTTTGCATATCTTCGGTTATTTCTTGTAGTATTTGATCTGATTGTCCCGATAAAAATAATCTAACATAATTAACTTGTTCTAGGTAGTCTGCATCACTGACTAATCCAGAAACACAAGGACCCAAGCAACGTTTGATTTGATATTGCAGGCAAGGGCGAGTTCGATTTCGATACGTTGTATTTAAACACTGCCTTATCGGAAATGTTTTTTGCAACAGAGCTAATATCTGTTTAACTGCATAACCACTAGGGTAGGGACCAAAAAATTCATCTTTTTTACGATTAATTGCTCCACGGTAAAGAGATAGTTGAGGATGCCTCTCTTTGCTTAACTTTATAAACGGGTAGCTTTTATCGTCCTTCAAAAGAACATTATATCGTGGCTGATGCTTTTTGATGTATGTCTGCTCAAGTAGCAGGGCCTCAGTTTCAGTATTGGTAATTGTAAATTCAACACGATGGATATGGCTAACAAGCATATCTGTTTTTAGTGTTTTTTTACTGCTATTAAAATAGCTTTTTAAGCGATTATTGAGATCTTTGGCTTTGCCCACATAAATAATCGTCTCTTTATCATTAAACATCTGATAAATTCCCGGTTTATGTGGGACTGTTTTTAAAAAAGATACTGAATCAAATTGGCTCATATTAGTTGTCGAATGTGAGGGATTTTTTCTCTATAACTCTCATAATGGTGCTCAGTAAGCCATTTATCAAGAGGTATATTAGCCCTGCAACCACAAAAATAGAAAAATCATAGTAATCACCATTTAATTGATTGCTATATCCCATTATGTCCATTACTTGGATCATTGATACTAATGCAGTACCTTTAACTACAAAAACGACTTCATTTGAATAAGTTGAAAGAGCTCGTTTTAATGCATATGGCATGACAACTTTTAATGTTTGTTTTTTATTCATACCAAGTGCTTCACAAGCTTGCCATTGTCCTTTAGGTATGGATTTTAGTGCACCATAAAAAATTTGTGTAGTGTAAGCTGCACTATTGAAAGTTAAGGCTAAGTATGCACAAAACCAGGAGGATGAAATAAGTTCATAAAGGGCAGGCATTTTACTTAACGTATCACTAAATTGCGAAGGTCCGTAATAAATTAAAAATAGTTGCACAAGCAGTGGTGATCCTGTAAATATAATAATATAAGTACGAATAACTTTAGTTAATACAGTTGAATTTAATGATAATAAACATGTTAAAACAACTGCTAGTAAACCTGCCGATAGAATTCCCAAAATACCTAAGCTTAAAGTATTAGGTAGACCTTGTAGTATGATTTTAAGGTAATAAATAAAATTATCAGACATAATACGACCTTATTAACTTTTTACTGATGTTGGTTGTTCAAAATAAGTTGAACGTTTTTCTATTCGGGATATTATTTTTTGGCTTATAATTGAAATGATTAGATAAATAATCATTGCAATCACATACCATAAAAAAGGTTGGTTGGTCCGAGCAATAATCGTTTTAGTTTGCATCATTAAGTCATTAATTGCAATTGTCGAAACTAATGCTGTATCTTTTAACAAAATTAACCACTGATTACTTAATCCAGGTAAAGCATGACGCCACATTTGTGGCATGATAATGCGAAACAATGTACGAGATTTACTTAGTCCAAGTACTTGAGCCGCCTGTTTTTGTCCATTTGGAATTGACTTAAATGCACCACGAAGCGTTTGTGATGCATAGACTGCATATAATAGTGAAAGTGCAGCAACACCACATAAAAATGGGTTAATATTAAAATCTTGAATATCTAGTTGTATTGTCAATGAGGTAAAGTAAAGATTAACTGTAAAACCATCATTTAATAATATGAGTAATAAGGGTAATCCGTTATAAATAGCGACGACAATTAATAGTTCAGGTAAAGCACGAATCGTTAAATTAAATAGAGACATTAACCATGCAACAGGTTTGAATGGAGCCGATTCTAATAGTGTAAAAACAAAGGCAAAAAATATGCCTATAATTAGCGATACTAAAGCTAATGATAATGTGATTGATGTAGCTTGCATTAATGGCAAGATATATCCATTCATCAAAGATAGAACCCAATTTGTTCCATTTGTTAGAAAGTCTGACATAAAAAAACCGTTGTTAAATTAACGTTGTTGAATTAAAAAATAAACTCGCCGCAAAATATGCGGCGAGATCATAACGAAGTCGAGTTTTACTATTTTATAATTATTTATTAAACCATTTTTTATAAATAGCGTCTAATTCACCATTTGCTTGTAGCTTATCAATAGCTTGGTTAAATTGATTCAGTAATTGATCATTGCCTTTACGAACAGCAATACCTAAACCCTCACCAAAAAATTCATGATCAGTAATTTTATCACTTAATGGTACAATATCGGTATCTTTACCTAGCCATTCACCAGCGACAATTGAACTTGATACGATTGCATCAATTCGTTTTGCTTTTAGATCTAAAAAAGCAAATTGATAACTATCGTAACTGACTTGTTTAATATCAGGAAATTTCTCATTCAGATATTTTGGATAAGTTGTTCCTTTTTGTATGCCTACAGTTTTACCTTTTAATTGCTCAAGGTCAGTTAATGTATCTTTTAACGTAATGAATTGAATTGAGCTATCGTCATAATAAATTTTTGTAAAATCAACCTGCTTTTTACGTTCTGCTGTAATGTCAATTCCAGCTATAGCAGCATCAATTCGACGAGTTTTTAAACTAGGAATTAAGCCATCAAATGATTGATTGACAACTTTGCAAGAAGCTTTGATTTCATCACAAATTTTATTAATCACATCAATATCGAAACCAATAATTTCATTTTTTTCATTAGTAAATTCAAAAGGCGTATAAGTAGCTTCTGTGCCGATTGTTAAAGTGTCTGCAGCCTGAGCTACAAATGCTGTTCCTACAAGACAAATAGCTAGTAAAGTTTTTTTCATATATCCACCCAATTTTATTTTAATTAATGTGATAAATAAGCTTTAAATTCTTCGGTTTTAGGATGGGCAAAACATTCAAGTTGTCCTTGCTCAATAATTTTACCTTGCTCCATATAAATTACTTGTGAGGCCACTTTTCGTGCAAAATCAACTTCATGGGTAACTATAATTTGTGTAATACCTGTTTGAGAAAGTTCATTAATAATTTCAGCAATTTGCGATGTTATCGCTGGATCTAAAGCTGCTGTTGGTTCATCAAATAATAATATTTGTGGTTCCATCATTAATGCTCTTGCTATAGCCACACGTTGCTGTTGTCCGCCAGAAAGGTGGAGTGGGTAACGCTTCGCCATATCATCAATTTGTAACCTTTTTAAAATTGCCATTGCTTTATCACTAGCATCTTTTTTAGATAACTTTAGCACTTGGCAAGGTGCTTCTATCAAATTTTCTAGCACTGTTAAATGTGGCCATAAATTATAGTTTTGAAATACCATGCCGACATTTTTACGAAGATGCCTAATTGTTGATTCACTAATTTCTTCAGAGAAGTTAAAATGCGTGTTAGCAATAGTCATCTGTCCTGATTTAGGTATTTCAAGTAAATTAAAAACTTTTAATAAAGAGCTTTTTCCTGCTCCACTTTGACCAAGTAATACAATGGTTTCACCAAGTGGATAGCAGAGTGAAACATCATTTAAAGCCCGATGTTTTCCATAAAAACAGTTAATATGGCTTAATTCAATATTCATTGTTAGTTATATGTTTTGAGTGACGCTAAATTTGATTAAATATTACTTTTTTTTGCATAAAAATGCAATCTAATTTATTAGACTAACGTTTTTTTTGCTATTTTTTATACTTAACAACCTAGCTACATAAAATTTTTTGACAAATTTTTATCATTAACGATGCTTACTGGGCATTAGATAAGATGGGAATTACAGGACCAAGATATTTAGGTTGTTTTTTCAGAACATAAAGATCAATAAAAGCACCAACTCGAGCAAACATTTCGCGGATACGAACTAACTTCATACTTTTAGGAGAGGGAACAGCAAAACATTGTGCTTGTATGCCTTGTGCAAGGGCAATAAAAATCGCTCGCTCGCAATGAAACTCTTGAGTGATGATGGTAAAATTATTTGCGTCAAACACTCGATTGGCACGAACCACTGAATCAAATGTTCTAAAGCCTGCATAATCTAAAACAATTGAATCACTAGGAATGCCTGCTTTTATCAAATCTTTTTTCATAGTGATTGGTTCATTGTAACTCAAAAGGGCGTTATCACCACTTAATAATAAATAATCGACTTTGTTTTGCCAATAAAGGTCAATTGCACCATCAATACGATTACGATAAAAATCATTTAAACCACCTCCTCGAACATATTTTGATGTGCCAAGTACAACACCAATGGCCCGATAGGGAAGTTTGTTTTCATCATGATAAATGAATGGAGCCGTTTTATAGCTGATCCAATAATCCAAACCGACAATAGTAGTTATTGAAATCAAGCAGAAACTAGCAATATAAGCAATAAGCTTTTTTAATTTCATGCTAAAACCAGTTAAAAATAAATACCATTATTGGAAATAAAAAAGGCGCTGTCAATGAGGTCATTACACCACATAAAACTAATGATAATGAACTATACGCACCTTCATTATAATCAACTTCAATACAACGAGCAGTGCCGACAGCATGTGAAATCGCACCGATTGATAACCCTCTGGCTGGTGCTGATTTTATTTTTACTAAATTTAATATTTGATGTCCAAATATGCCACCTAAAGTGCCAACTAGTATCACGCATAGTGCAGCTATTGATGGCACGCCACCTTGATCACTTGCAATTGTTACTGCAATGGCAGTTGTAACTGATTTTGATAGTACCGATGCGGCTATTTCAGTATTTCCTCCTAACCAAAATACAATACTAACACCGGTTATCATTGAAGCAAGTGATGCGGTAAAAGTAATAATCATAATTGACTTCCAACGTGCTTTAATTTGTGGAATAAGTTCATATAAGGGATAGGCGAGAGCAACAACAGAATAGGGCAATAAATCATTAATGATTTGCACGTTACCCACGTATTGTATATAGCTTGTGTTAGTTATCAGTAGGATTGGAATTAATACTATGACCGAAATCACTAAGGGATTAAATAATGGATTTTTTATTTTAAATGATATTCTTCGAATAATGAGAAAAACACAAAGTGTTAATGGTAGCATCCATATCATGGTTGATAGTCCTCATCTTCTTGTGAAACTGTTGAACTTTTTGGTTCAACCTTATGACATTGTTCCGCTAAAAAAGCGGTTAAAAGTAATACGATCAGAGAACCACCAACACAGCTAAATATAATTGGTACCCAATTTTGCAATAAAAGTGAATAATTATCCATAATTCCCATTGCAGCCGGAATGAAAAGCAATGTCATATAACGCATGAATAGATTACAGCTATTTTTGATCCAATAGGTAGGAATTAGTTGAAATGCAAGTAGAAAAAACAGAATTAACAGACCAATAATACTACCGGGAATCATGATAGGTAATATTTTAGAAATAATATCACCTACCCATAGACTGAGAGTTAATATGACCAATCCTCGACCATAACTAAAAAGTGTATAGTACAAAGAATATAGTCGATGTTTGATGGTGGCGTGTTTAGCTAGAAAATGTTTCATAACGTAAATGCTATTAATCTTAATTTAAAATTATGACTATTATGCCTTTGATTAGAGATTTTCTTATATGATACGCCCGTCAAAATTAATTACCAACTAAATAATGGCAGTAATGATAAAGTTGTTTAATTAGTGCGATTTTTTCTGGCTGATGAATATAAGTTTCTGCATATTGTTCCAATGTTAATAAGTAATCTTGGATTTTTGAGGTATTGAATTTGTCACGACAATAATCCTTCCAGATAATTTGCTCATGCTCTGTTAATGTTTGCGGATAATTTCGTGCTTTGTATCTAAAAAATAGTGTAGCTAAGCGAGGGTCATCAAACGTTATTGATAAACTATCTAATAAGTGGATTGGAGTTGTTCGTACAGTGTTACAGCGTAACCTATCTTGGTTATTAAAAAATTTCCCATAAATTTGAGCATCAACATCAGAATTAATAGTATTAATAGGATTATTACCATCGACATTAAATAATGCCTGCATTTTATCTTGCAATAATCTTTGATTTTGTAATAGTTTTTGTTGGTTGATTAAGCATTGCTTTATATCAATGTTAAACCGTTCGGCGTTTTCAGGTAATAAAGTTTTTAAGGGGGCAATAATAGGGCATTTGTTGGCATGAACCAATTTTAAAGGTATTCTCGATTCGCCCAATTGTAGATCTTCAGTTTTTGTATAGAGCTTTTCTTTGATTTGCTTAACGGGTAGATTGATTAAGAGATCAATATCCCCAGTTAAATCACAAATAACAGCGGCATTATTTTGCACTGGGTGCCAAATTATAGGTGCAACTAAAGATAGATTACCTCGTTGGCTACCTAACATACCTGATACGTGAACTAGTGGTGTAAAATTAACCACATCAATAAGTTCAGAAACTTTATTTTTTTTACGTAATGAGAAGAAATAATTGAACAGTTTAGGTTGTTTTTGTTTTATTAATTTAGCCATTGCAATAGTTGCATAAACATCAGACATCGCATCATGCGCATGATCATGCTTAATGTTGTTCGCTTTTGTTAAATGTTCCAAACGAAAACTTGGTAAGCCTTTATCATTTACAGGCCAATTAATTCCTTCTGGTCTTAGCGCATAACAAGCTCGCACTATATCAAGCAGATCCCATCTTGAATTGTCGTTTTGCCAGCAATAAGCATATGGATCATAAAAATTACGATATAAAAGATTGCGAGTTACTTCATCATCAAAACGAATATTGTTATAGCCTAGAATACACGTATTAGGTTCACTAAAAACTTGATAAATTAGGCGAGTAAATTCAGCTTCACAAACACCTTTTTGATTGGCTTCCTGAGGTGTGATTCCAGTAATTAGTACAGCTTCAGGGTTTGGTAGATAATCTGGAGCTTGATGACAATATATAACTAAAGGATCTTCAATAATATTAAAATCCTTATCAGTCCTAACTCCGGCAAATTGGGCCGGACGGTCTAATGCTGGATGGATTCCAAATGTTTCATAATCATGGAAGTAAAAAGTTGGCTGTTTTTGGTTATTTTTCATTGTGCTGCTTTGCTCGTGATTGTTATTTTATTTATTTAAATTCAATTATATATAATAATTTTTGTTTTTAGCTATTTAAGCGTTTTTTATTTGTTCACTTGCAAATGTGTACAAATTGAGTAAGTAATTATAGTTTCATATTTGTACAGAATGTAGAAAATAAAATGGCATTAAGTGATACAGATATCAATCTGTTGTATATAATAATATTTATAATTAATTTATAAAATATGATCTTTAATCAAATATTTTATGTGACAACGTCACTTCTAGTGGTAGACTGAATCATTAAATGAATCATAACCACATAAGTGCTCAAGCTAAATCAGTAATAAATTAGAGTAGTATAACAGTCAAGTTATATGAACTAATTAAACGTCGTTAGATTAATGAGCAGGAGCACTTTCAATGATGTTCGCCAATTGTTCAAGTGTTAGTCTTAAAAACTTTGGCATGGCTTCTAACTCAATAGAATCCATTAAATTTTTAACGTATAGTCCTAATTCTGTGTCACCTTCAACAATTAAACGACGTTGGAAAAATAGTGTATCGGGATCTTGACGTCTGGTTGCTATCATAATTAAATCATTAGCATTACCAATAAAACTAACATCAGCAATTTCTTCTCGACTAACAACTAATTTATTTTCGATCAAACTTACAAACCAGATAAGACCTAGATCAGTAACTTCTATTTTAAGCCAACGATTTTCTAAAAAATCGAGATCGCCATCTTCTAGGGAATGTTCAAATTGTAGTTGTAATAGCTGTTCTATGGCCCGCTTTTTCATATTAAAAGGAATGCATCGTAAGGTAAGCCCCAAAACATGGGGCGCATTATTGACAAACTGTGAATGAATCTTGCTTAAAATGTGGCTTTTTGCTCCAATCATTTATGCATCCCCAGAAATCATTTTTTCATAAATGTCCAAGTCGGTATTTAAATGTTCAAAAACCTCCTCGCTCACTTCGTTACGAATTTTCATTTGTAACAAAGCTGTCCGTTCTGCACCAATTGCAACTAGACGCATACGTCTTTCTAGGTTTTCTGCTTCAAGTGCTTTTTTCTCTAAACCTTTAAGACCTGTTCGACGTCTTAATGAACCAATAACACGTGAACCGACTTCATGTATTATTTCTTGATCCATACTGTCTTCAGTTGTTTCTTGTAGCAAATTGTTTTGCATTTTTTCCAAGCTAACAATCGCTTCTTCTGCCATATGACCCTTTACAGTTAAAATTTCATTAGCTTGTTCTGAATTATCTAAAATAACACTACCTCGTAACAAGATAGGTAATATGATTACTGCAGCAATCAATGAAATTAAAATGATACCTGTTGCAATAAAAACAAGTTGATAACGTCCACCAATTGTCATTGGAATAGATAACACACCAGCTAGAGTGATTGCTCCTCGAACCCCTGCAAATGTCGAGATTAAAAGATCTCTTGTTGAGTAATCTCTAAATGCAAGAGGCCGTTTGATACCAAATGGCATAGCCGGCATATGTTTCATTGACCATAACCAAGCAAATCGAGTTCCCATTAATACGACAAACACAAATAAGACAATAAAACATAGCTGCCATACTTCAATTGAAGTATCGATCTGGTTTTCAGCAAAAGTATTATTCAGAATGCTTGGTAACTGAATACCTAGTAAAACGAAGACGAACCCATTAAAAACAAATGTTAGCATTGACCATGTGCTATCTGATTGTAAACGTGCAGTTAAAGGTGCATTTCTCATCATACCAGAATGGTTAACTGTCATACCTGCACTTACTGCAGCTAAAATACCAGAACAATGACATTCCTCGGCAATAATATAAGCAGCAAATGGAAGTAAGAATAATAATACAATCTGAATTGCAGGGTCATTGTGAGTAAGTTGATTTATTTTACGTAAAATACGTGCATATAACCAAGTAAATAAAACACCAATAGCCAAGCCACCAAGTGCAACTATAAAAAATTGCACACTCACATCAAAGATGTTAAATATTGCATCACCCACAGCAATAGCAATAGCAAATTTCAAAGATACCAAACCTGAAGCATCATTCATCAATGCCTCACCTTCAATGATCTCCATTTTCTCTTTTTCAATACGGCCTTTACCCACAATTCCACTTAATGCTACAGCATCAGTTGGTGATAAAACAGCAGCTAATGCAAATGTTGCTGCTAATTCAACTCCTTTTGGTAACATCCAATAAAGTAAATAACCAACAGCAACAATTGTAATAACAACTAAAACTAGTGCTAGTCCGACAATTTCTCTCACATTGTGCACAAAGTCTTTTACCGATGTTTTTCGGCCATCAGCAAAAAGCAATGGCGGAATGAATAAAACAAGAAATAATTCTGGGTCGAATTTTACATAAACCCCAAAGGCAGCCAGTATACAACCTAACAATATTTGCATTAGTGGCAATGGAATTTGTATTGGTAACATTTTAATAACAACGCCAGAAAGTGATACTATTAACACTAGTAGTAAAATTATTGAAAAAAGATCCATAGCTTCTCTTTTATTTATCCTATAATCCTATTGTTTGCATTGATTATAGCGGAATTTTAGCTAAATTTCAGGTGAAAATTTGAAAAATTTATTTCTTTTTGAGTTGTGTGCGATTATTAACCAAAAATATAACTTAAAGGCATTTTAATGGAAAGGTGGCAAAGAGCTTTTACACTGCATACTCGGTCTTATACCGAAAGTAGTTTATTAGCTGATTTATTTGTTGAAAATGTTGGAAAGATAACGGTGTTAGCCAAAGGGGCTAGGAGAAAGGGGTCAGCATTAAAAGGTATGTTGCAACCTTTTACTCCACTTATTGTGCAATATTCAGGCCAAGGTGAAATAAAAACATTGCGCCAAGCTGAAGCTATGTCACTTGCATTACCGTTAGTATCTGTATTCTTATATAGCGCATTTTATTTAAATGAGCTATTACATCGAGTTTTAGTTGCAGAAACAGAAATGCCAACTCTTTTTGATGATTATCTTAAAAGCTTGCAACAATTAGCCCAACAGGTTCCTGCTGAAAATGTGCTACGGACTTTTGAATTATCGTTATTAGAAAATTTAGGCTATCACGTCGATTTTTTCCATTGCTGTGTAACAGGTGATAATATTATTGAGTCGATGCATTATCAATACAAAAGCGAAAAAGGTTTTATCAGCAGTTTATTACAAAATAGTACAAGCTTTACAGGTGAGCAAGTTTTAGCGTTAGGAAAACGTCAATTTAATAACGACAATATGCTAAAAGCGGCTAAACGTTTTTCTAGAATGGCGTTAAAACCGTATGTAGGATCAAAACCATTTAAAAGTAGAGAACTATTTTTAAAAATTTAGGTTTGCTAATTTGGGTCTTGGTTGTAATAGATTATTAAATTTTTTTCAATGTTCGATTAAGTAATATATCAAGCTGATTAGCAAATTTTTCTCGCTCTTTATTGGAAAAAGTAGCTGAACCTTTAGACTGTATCCCGCTAGCTCGCATCGTTTCTATAAAATCTCGCATAGTTAATCGTTCTTTAATAGTATCAACTGTACATTGTTCTCCTCGTGGTGTAAGCACTAAAGCTCCTTTATTTAAAACATCGGATGCAAGTGGAATGTCAGATGTAATGACTAAATCATTTTTTTTAGCCAATTCAACAATTTTATTATCTGCAACATCAAAGCCTTTTTCAACTTGCAAGCTTTTAATATAAGGTGAGAAGGGGACAGATAATCGCTGATTAGCAACTAATACAACATTAATTGCTTTTCGATTAGCTACTCGATATAAAATCTCTTTAACTGGCTTTGGGCATGCATCAGCATCAATCCAAATATTCATAATCAGTATGTCTTTAGTATAAAATGTCAATTATAGCTGTTATTAGGAAAAAGCTGCCATTGATTTTTTGTGAAGATATTTCTTCAAGTAAACTTGACAGTTAGTATGTATTATGAATTTACTTATGTTGATATAAACTGATTCTTTCTATTTAAAATCTTAATGATAAGTGGTAGTATATTGGACCAATTTATTTATGTACGCAAGTGCGCTTTCGTGTGGCGCACCACTGTTATAAGGATTTATTATGCCAATTATTACTCTTCCCGATGGAAGTCAACGCCAATTTGATAAACCCGTTACCATTTTAGAAGTTGCACAAAGTATTGGTGCAGGTCTGGCAAAAGCTTGTATAGCTGGGCGTGTAAATGGTGAGCGTAAAGATGCCTCTGATATCATTGAGCAAGATGCAACATTAGCCATTATTACCACTAAAGACGAAGATGGACTTGAAATTATTCGTCATTCTTGTGCGCATTTATTAGGTCATGCTATTAAGCAATTATGGCCGGATATACAAATGGCAATCGGTCCAACAATTGATAATGGCTTTTATTATGACGTTGATTTAGATCATTCATTAACGCAGGAAGATCTTGATGCATTAGAAAAACGCATGCATGAATTGGCTAAAAAAGATTATGAAGTAAAAAAAGAAGTCGTTAGTTGGGAACGAGCTAGGGAAGTATTTTGGGAACGTCATGAACCATATAAGATTGCCATTTTAGATGAAAATATTCCTAAAGATTCAAAACCAGCGCTTTATCACCATGAAGAATATATTGATATGTGTCGTGGACCACATGTACCTAATATGCGTTTTTGCCACCATTTTAAATTGCAAAAAGTTGCAGGTGCTTATTGGCGTGGTAACAGTGACAATAAAATGTTACAACGTATTTATGGAACAGCATGGGCAGATAAAAAACAACTTGATAGCTATTTACAATTTTTAGAAGAAGCTGCTAAACGAGATCACCGTAAAATAGGTAAGCAGCTTGATCTTTATCATATGCAAGAAGAAGCACCTGGTATGGTGTTTTGGCATAATGATGGATGGATTATCTTCCGTGAACTTGAGGTTTTTGTTCGCACTAAATTGAAAGAGTATGATTATCAAGAAGTAAAAGGTCCATTTATGATGGATCGTATTTTGTGGGAAAAAACAGGGCATTGGGGTAATTATAAAGAGTTAATGTTTGTTACTTCATCTGAAAATCGTGAATATTGTATTAAGCCAATGAACTGTCCAGGGCACGTACAGATTTTTAATCAAGGTTTAAAATCTTATCGTGATTTACCATTACGTATGGCGGAATTTGGTAGTTGTCATCGAAACGAGCCATCTGGATCTTTACACGGATTGATGCGTGTGCGAGGTTTTACCCAAGATGATGCACATATTTTTTGTACTGAAAGTCAAATTCGCAGTGAAGTAAACAGCTGTATCAAAATGGTTTATGATACTTATAGCACTTTCGGTTTTACAGATATTACTGTTAAGTTATCCACTCGCCCTGAAAAACGCATTGGTAAAGATGAAACATGGGATCTTGCAGAAAAAGATTTAGCCGAATGTTTAACTGAAAACGGCATTGAGTTTGAATATCTACCTGGTGAAGGTGCCTTTTATGGTCCAAAAATCGAATTTACCCTACATGACTGTTTAGGTCGCGCATGGCAATGTGGTACAGTTCAGCTAGACTTTATGCTGCCAGAACGTTTAGATGCAACTTATGTTGGTGAAGATAACGAACGCCATGTTCCAGTTATGATTCATAGAGCCATTTTAGGTTCAATGGAGCGTTTTATGGGAATTTTAACTGAAAACTGTGCAGGATTTTTTCCTACATGGCTTGCTCCATTACAAGTTGCAGTAATTAATATTACCGATAATCAAGCTGAATATGCAAAACAATTAACCGCGCAACTACAAAAAGTTGGTATTAGAGCAAAAGCGGACTTGAGAAATGAGAAAATAGGGTTTAAAATTCGCGAGCATACTCTTAAACGTGTTCCTTATATGTTTGTTTGTGGAGACAAAGAAATGGAATCAGGAAAAATTTCAGTTCGAACTCGCCAAGGTAAAGATCTTGGTAGCTTTGAAGTGAAACATGTTATAGAATTGTTGCTTAACGAAATTCATAGTCGTTCATTAGAACAAATGAATTAATGATAAATTAATTTGGAGGAATGAGATATTAAAGTCAGTAAACGAATTCAGTCAACACGAGCACATAAGATCAACGATGAAATTACCGCTCGAGAGGTGAGATTAACCGGCGTCGATGGTGAGCAGCTCGGTATAGTAAGCTTAAATGAAGCTTTAAAACAAGCTGAAGAGGCAACTTTAGATTTAGTTGAAATAAGCCCTAATGCAGAGCCACCTGTTTGTCGAATTATGGATTATGGCAAGTTCCTCTATGAAAAGAGTAAAGCAACAAAAGAGCAGAAGAAAAAGCAAAAGGTTGTTCAGGTTAAGGAAATTAAGTTCCGACCTGGTACAGACGAAGGCGACTATCAGGTAAAACTCCGCAGCCTGATACGCTTTCTTGAAGATGGCGATAAAGCTAAAGTCACATTACGTTTTCGTGGTCGTGAAATGGCTCACCAACAGTTAGGTTCTGAAATGCTTGACCGCATTAAAGAAGACTTAGCTGATTTGGCGATTATTGAGTCTTATCCAACTAAGATCGAAGGTCGGCAAATGATTATGGTGCTTGCGCCTAAGAAGAAATAGTGGTTTTACAAGCTAGTTTTTGATTTATTGAAAATTACACCATTATTTTATTTTTATTAACAATGCGAAGTGGAAATTAATAAAATGCCTAAAATTAAAACTGTAAAAGGCGCAGCAAAGCGCTTTAAAAAAACAGCTTCTGGTGGCTTTAAGCATAAGCAAGCTAACAAAAGCCATATCCTAACTAAAAAATCAACTAAACGTAAACGTCATTTACGTGGTTTGACGACTGTGTCAAAAGGCGATTTAGGTTTAGTTACTGCGTGTGTTCCATACGCTTAATTTTGGTTAATTATTTAGAGGATATAGTTTATGGCTCGTGTTAAACGTGGTGTTATTGCTCGTGCACGTCACAAGAAAATTTTAAAACAAGCAAAAGGTTATTATGGAGCTCGTTCACGTGTGTATCGTGTTGCTTTCCAAGCTGTAATTAAAGCTGGACAATATGCTTACCGTGACCGTCGTCAACGTAAACGCCAATTCCGTCAATTGTGGATTGTTCGTATTAATGCTGCAGCTCGTCAATGTGGTCTTTCTTATAGCCGTTTTATCAATGGTTTAAAGAAGGCATCAATTGAAATCGATCGTAAGATCCTTGCTGACATTGCTGTATTTGACAAAAATGCATTTGCTGCATTAGTTGAAAAAGCAAAAGCGGCATTATAATAACTTTATAAAAGCCGAGTTATCTCGGCTTTTATCATTCTAATTTTGATATTTTTAAAAGGATAGATTAACTATGACCATAGTTATTTTTCGTTTCTTTTTTGATTTCTTTAGCAATACTAATTCGTGAGGCAAAGAAAAAACGAAAAATGATTATAAAAGCCTCAAAAGAGGCTTTTTTTATGCAATGAACAATAAGCAGGAGAACTGTATGTCTCAATTAGTTGAACTGGTTAATAATGCCAAATCCGCTATTGAAAGTGCTAATGATATTAATTCGATCGAACAAATTCGAGTAGAATATTTTGGTAAAAAAGGCTACTTTACCATACAAATGGCCTCTTTACGTAATGTTCCTGCCGATGAGCGTCCAGCTGTCGGTCAAAAAATCAATGAGGCAAAGCAAGAAGTAGTTGAAATATTAAATCAAAAGCGCAATTTTTTAGAGCGTCAGGCTCTTGATGCAAAACTAGCTAATGAAACAATTGATATTACGTTGCCAGGAAAGTCACTTGAATTAGGTGGATTACATCCAGTCACAAAAACAATTAATCGATTAGTCGACTTTTTTGGTGAACTTGGTTTTGTTGTTGAAACTGGTCCTGAAATAGAAGATGACTACCATAATTTTGATGCTTTAAATATTCCAGCTCATCATCCAGCTCGTGCAGATCACGATACATTTTGGTTTGATGCAAAACGATTATTAAGAACACAAACGTCAACGGTGCAAATTCGCACAATGGAAAACCAAAAACCACCAATCCGAATTATTGCCCCAGGAAGAACTTATCGCAATGATTATGATCAAACTCATACACCTATGTTTCATCAAATGGAAGGTTTACTGGTTGATAAAGATATCAGCTTTACACATTTAAAAGGGTTATTGCACGATTTTCTCCATTGTTTTTTTGAAGATGATATGGAAATTCGTTTTAGACCTGCTTATTTTCCATTTACTGAGCCTTCAGCTGAAGTTGATATTAAAGCTAAAAATGGTAAATGGTTAGAAGTGTTAGGTTGTGGAATGGTACATCCTAATGTATTACGTAATGTGGGTATTGATCCTGAAATCTATAGTGGTTTTGCTTTTGGTATGGGAATAGAACGATTGACTATGTTGCGTTACAGTGTCACTGATTTGCGTTCTTTCTTTGAAAATGATTTACGTTTTTTAAAGCAATTTAATTAATTCTGGAGATCAAAACATGAAATTTAGTGAAAGTTGGCTACGTGAATGGATCAATCCAGAAATTAGTAGCGAAATACTAGCCGAACAATTAACAATGGCAGGTTTAGAAGTCGATGATGTCGAAAAAGTAGCGGGTGATTTTACTGGGGTAGTTGTAGGTAAAGTTGTTGAATGCATGCAACACCCTAATGCAGATAAACTTCGTGTAACAAAAGTTGATATCGGTAAAGCAGAATTACTTGATATTGTTTGTGGTGCGCCAAATTGTCGACAAGGTTTGACTGTTGCATGTGCTACAGTGGGCGCTGTATTACCTGGCGATTTTAAAATTAAAGCGGCTAAATTACGAGGCGAACCTTCGGAAGGTATGCTTTGTTCTTATTCTGAATTGGGAATTGCAGATGATCATAATGGGATCATTGAGTTGCCAGATGACGCACCTTTAGGCATGGATATTCGTGAATATTTAAATCTTAATGACGTTATAATAGATATTAGTGTTACACCAAATCGAGCGGATTGTTTTGGAATTGTTGGTATTGCCAGAGATATTTCTGCAGTTAACAATATTGCAATGAAAGAACTAAAATTTGACAGTGTATCTGCAACAATTAATGATACATTACCAATCCAGATAGATGAACCGAAAGCAGCACCACGTTATTTAGGTCGTGTAATTAAAGACATCAACATTAATGCAGCAACGCCATTATGGATGAAAGAAAAACTACGTCGTGGTGGAATCCGCTCTATTGATGCAATTGTTGATATTACCAACTATGTATTATTAGAACTTGGTCATCCAATGCATGCGTTCGATTTGGCTGAAATAGAGAAGGGTATTGCTGTTCGTTATGCCCAAAAAGAGGAGAAACTTGTTTTACTTAATGGTAATGAAGTTAAACTTAATGATAAAACCTTAGTTATTGCCGATCACCAAAAAATCTTAGCATTAGCAGGAATTATGGGCGGAGAGAAATCAGGTGTAACGCAAACAACTAGAGATATTTTTCTTGAATCTGCGTTTTTTAACCCATTAGTAATAACAGGTAAAGCTCGTGAATACGGTTTACATACAGAAGCGTCACATCGTTACGAAAGAGGAGTTGACCCTTCTTTACAATTTACTGCAATGGAACGAGCAAGCCAATTATTAATTGATATTTGTGGTGGTGAAGCTGGTCCAATTGTTGATGTAACACATAAAGATGAACTTCCACTACAAGCAACTATCCAATTACGCCGCAATAAAATTGATCGTATTATTGGTTATACAATCGAAACACAAAAGATTACTGATATTTTAGTTAGACTTGGTTGTGAAGTTGAATACAAAGATAATATTTGGATTGTAAAAGCTCCAAGTTGGCGTTTTGATTTACAAATTGAAGAAGATTTAGTTGAAGAAGTAGCTCGAATTTACGGATATAACAATATTCCAAATGCTAATCTGAAAATAGAATCGGTTATGAAACCAAAACCAGAAAGTCGAATACCATTACGAAGAGTTAAAGACTTATTAGTTGATAAAGGTTATCAAGAAGCAGTTACATATAGTTTTGTGGATCCAAAAGTTCAGAAAATTCTTCATCCCGAGCAACCAGAAATCAAGCTACCTAATCCTATTTCAAGTGAAATGTCAGTTATGCGTTTATCACTATGGTCTGGGTTATTAGATGCAGTATTATATAACCAAAACCGTCAACAAGCACGTGTGCGATTATTTGAAACAGGTTTACGTTTTATTCCTGATGAAAAATGTGAGTTAGGTGTACGCCAAGAACTGATGTTATCTGGTATTGTTACAGGTAGTTTATACGAAGATCACTGGCAGCTTTCTAAAAATAATGTAGATTTCTACGATCTTAAAGGTGATCTTGAGTCAATTTTTTCTCTTTTAGGCTGTGAGGATAAAGTACAATTTAAAAAATCACAGCTCTCCACCTTACATCCAGGGCAAAGTGCAGCGATTTATTTAAATGATGAGTTAATAGGCTATTTTGGGGTCTTACATCCAGAAATTGAAAAAAAATTATCTTTAAATAGTAAAACGCTTGTTTTTGAAATAAATTTAGCTAAAATTAGTGAAAAAAAGACTCCTGTTGCTCAAGACTTATCCAAATATCCGTCGAATAAACGAGATATTGCTATTATTGTTGCAAACACAATACCTGCAGCGGATATTATTTCAGAGTGTAAAAAAGCAGGCGGAGAGCAACTTATTAAAGTTAATCTTTTTGATGTGTATCAGGGAGAAAACATCAAAGAAGATCAAAAAAGCCTTGCTATCAGTTTGATTTTACAAGATAAATCACGTACACTAGAAGAAGAAGATATAGCTAACATTGTAAGCAAGTGCGTCACTGCTTTACAAAATCGTTTTAAAGCACTATTAAGAGAATAATAATATGACATTAACTAAAGCTGATATTGCAGATCGTCTTGCCGAAAAATTTAACATTGATCGACAAGAGTCTAAAGTCCTTGTAGAGCTCTTTTTTGAGGAGATTCGAGTGGCTTTAGAAAAAGGGGAACCAGTTAAATTATCTGGATTTGGTAATTTTGCAGTACGTGATAAAAAATCGCGTCCTGGTCGTAATCCAAAAACCGGTGAAAGTGTTGACATTTCGGCTCGTCGAGTTGTTACATTTAGACCTGGTATCAAATTTAGGGAGCGTGTAGAAAAAAATTTAGTTATATAATTGCTAATTTTTTAATTCTGCTTTCGTAATATGATGGCCTTTCTTTTGTTGGAAATATTAGGAAGGCTAATTTCTTTTTTATAAAATAGTTGTATTAATTTCTTAAATAAAGCATAATATCTCCACCTCAATGGAGGCTCTATAGGTTCTCTTGCAACATTTTTTTGCTCACCAGGTCAGATCCGGAAGGAAGCAGCCAAAGTAAAAAATATGTGTGTGGGATGTAGCAGATGGAGTCTCCTCCAAGGCATAGACTATAGTAAATTTATCTATTTTTTAAAATTATAAATAAAATTAGGTATTGTAAAAAAAAGATAGTGTGAGTTTATAATATTGCGATATTATATTGAAAATAGATAACTTATTGATAAAAAGGAAATTTATTTTGAAATCACCCTCCCTTCTTCCAATAGCATTAGCAATGATTTTAAGTGGATGCACTTTTTTACCTCATTCAGGACCGAATTCTTCTTCTATAAAAAATATAAATAAACAGCATACTGAATTAGATGAAATTTATAATAAAGTAAAAATTGTCAATTTAAATGCGTCACCTAATTTTATGGCAGAAAGTAAAACTAATTTACTTAACTTAGCCAATTTTATAAATAAGGCAGATAACCAAGCTAATAAAGTGGATTGGATTGGAAAAGGTGATAGCCTAAAATTTTCGGTAATTGAAACTCCCCCCGCAATATTATTTACAAGTCCAAGTGATACAGGTGCACCGAAAACAGCATTAACTGAATTACCAATAGTTGTTGTTGATTCTCAAGGATTTATTTCTTTACCGTTTGTTGGAAATCTCAGAGTTGTTAATAAAACCCCATCTCAGGTACAAAAAGAGATAATTGAAAAATTATCCGGTATTGCAAATAGACCACAAGTAATTGTCACCGTTTTAGAAAAAAGGTCATCAAGCGTTACCGTTATTGGAGATAAATTTAGCGGTAAGATGCCAATAACAGCTAAAGGAGAACAACTACTTGATGCGGTTACCATGTTAGGTAACAATATGTATGATATTAAAGATACATTAATAAAAATTACTCGAAATAATAAAGTTAACGAAATTCCATTAAGCTTGGTATTATCTAATCCTAAATTTAATGTACAACTCCAGAAAGATGATGTGATCACTTTGGTGAACAAACCTAGTTCTTTCATTTCTATGGGAGCTATTGGCGCAACCAAAGAGGTCCGATTTGAAGCCATTGGAATTAACTTGTCACAAGCTTTAGCTCGTATCGGTGGTTTACGAGATAACCAGTCTGATGCTAGAGGCGTATTTGTATTTAGATATCAAGATACATTACTAGCTGATAATAGAAAGGAACTAGTGCCAACAGTTTACCAATTAGATTTGAATAACCCTAACTCCTTATTCGTAATGAAGAATTTTAAAATTCAAGACAATGATATTGTTTATGTTGCATCTGCGCCAATACTTGAACTACAAAAATTCTTATATGCAATTTTTTCACCAGGAATTGGAGTTGTTAATCAAGTTAGTCAGATTAGTGAGTAAGTTTTTGATTAGTGCACTTATGAGATTTTATGGATTTAAATTTTAAAAGAAAAAAAAGTTGGTTATTATATCTATTTGTTACATTACCAACTTTATTATCAATAATTTATTTTGGATTTATAGCTGAAAATATATATACATCAGAGGCAACGTATATTATACGATCTTCGGATACCCAATCATCATTGGGCGGTTTAGGGAGTTTTTTTTCAAAAGTTGGAATTTCACGCTCTAATGATGATTCTTATGTAGTTTTATCATATATTAAATCTAGAGATGCGCTATCTTCTGTCGAAGAAGTTTTGCCTGTACAAGA
Source organism: Gilliamella mensalis (assembly GCF_900103085.1). Taxonomy (GTDB): domain Bacteria; phylum Pseudomonadota; class Gammaproteobacteria; order Enterobacterales; family Orbaceae; genus Gilliamella; species Gilliamella mensalis. The sequence goes on from NZ_FMWR01000022.1 coordinate 27,593, forward strand.
GTGGTATACGAAAAAAGGAGACATCATATCCCGATTTAATGGATTTAATCTTGATTTTTATAATAAAAAAGAATATTTTTATCGATATATGAGCAATATGATAAGTGTTAATTTCGATAGCTCAACAGGTATTGCGACAATCAATGTAAATGCTTTTGATATGCAAGATGCATACAAAATAAATGAACAATTATTAAGGCAGGCTGAAGGGTTTGTGAATCAAATAAATTTACGAGCCAAACAAGATCTTATAACAGCATCACTAGCAGAATTAAAAAATGCTGAATTACAGATGAAGAAAGAAGCACAAGCACTAGCTGAATTTCAAAAAAATAAAAAAGAGGATGCTAATTTAGCAGAATATCAGCAAATATTAATTAATAATACGGTGGCTAAACAACAATTTGAAGCAGCAACATTATCGCTACGTAACGCGCAGGTTGAAATAACAAAAAAACAACTTTATCTAGAGCGGATTGAACAACCTAGTCTGTCAGATGTATCATTTAAGCCTACACGGATTTATAATATCATCGCAACTTTTATAATTAGCTTTCTAATATATGGTATTATTAATTTGCTTATAGCAGGTGTAAGAGAGCATAAAGATTAATGACAGGAATGACCGCAAAAAAAACATTTAAACGCTCGTTAAAGATACAACTTAATGTATTGAATGCCTTAATTTTAAGAGAAATTATTACTCGATACGGACGTAATAATATTGGTTTTCTTTGGTTATTTGTTGAGCCTATGTCATTAACTTTGTTAATAAGTTTCATGTGGTTTTTTTTTAAAATAAATTCCCTCTCTAATCTTAATATTGTTGCATTTGTATTAACTGGCTATCCAATGGCAATGATGTGGCGCAATGCCTCGTCTAGAGCAAAAGGTGCAGTTATCAGTAATCAAGCATTGCTATATCATCGTAATATCAAAATTTTAGATTTAGTCTATGCTCGTGTTTTTCTTGAAATGATTGGAGCCAGTGCAGCTCAAGTATTTGTTATATTACTTTTTACTTTTATAGGATTGATAGCGATACCTTATGATCCTTTTTATATGCTATGTGCTTGGGGGTTAATGTGTTGGTTTTCTATAGGTTTAGGTTTAATCATCTTTGTTTTATCTGCCAAGTATGAAGTGTTTAATAAAATATGGGGTACTTTAAGTTTCGTACTCATGCCTCTTTCTGGAACATTTTTTTGGGTTGATACCTTCCCCCAGGAAATTCAAAAATTATTACTTTATATTCCTCCTGTTAATGGTACAGAAATGTTTCGCTCGGGATATTTCGGTCCATCAGTTATAACACATCAAAACGTAAATTATTTAGTTTTATGTAATATCGTTTTATTATTTGTGGGATTAACTATGGTTAAGATTAATGAAAATAATATTCTTGAGGGTAATTAATGATAATAGTTAATAATGTAAGTAAACAATATTTAACAAGGAAAGGATATAAAACAGTTTTAAATAATATTAATTTTTCTTTAAAAAAAGGAGAGAAAATAGGCATATTAGGAAGAAATGGTGCCGGAAAATCCACTCTTATTAAACTTATTAGTGAAATTGAAAAACCAACATCAGGCTCAATAGTACGAAATATGTCAATTTCATGGCCACTTGCTTTTTCAGGTGGTTTTCAAGGTAGTTTGTCAGGGATGGATAATTTAAAATTTATTTGTCGCATTTATGGATGTTGCATTGAAAAGACAAAAAAATATGTTGAGGATTTTGCTGAATTAGGCGATTATTTATTTGAGCCCATAAAAAAATATTCCTCCGGAATGAAAGCTCGGCTAGCTTTTGCATTATCATTATCAATTGAATTTGATTGCTATCTGATTGATGAGGTCATTGCTGTTGGTGATTCTAGATTTACAGAAAAATGCAAAAAAGAATTATTCGAAAATAAAAAAGATCGTGCTCTAATCTTAGTTTCACATAACATGAATGCTATAAAAAACTATTGTGATAAAGCAATGGTATTAGACGAAGGCTGTCTATATCAATTTGATACGATTGAACAAGCATATACTTACTATAATGATCGCCTGAAAATTGCTTAATATTTATAATTGCTTTTACTAATTTACTAGATCGCTAAATGAAAAATGTCGCCGTCTTCTCGAAAAAAATTCTAGCTATAAAAAATATCAATAATTTTTTCCCTAATTTATCATTTGGTTATAAAACAATCCGAAAAGCTGATGCAATTGCTGGTTGGGGATATCGATCAACAACGGTTAAAGCTAGGACATATGCAACTAAACATTTACTACCCTTTATCGCTCTTGAAGATGGTTTTTTACGTTCTATTGGTTTAGGATTGGAAGGATATCCTCCATTATCACTTATTGCTGATAGTATTGGAGTATATTATGATGCTAGAACTCCTTCAGAATTAGAGATATTAATAAAAAATAAAAAACTTCTAGATAACAACGTTAATAAAGCTATTTCTGCAATAAATTTAATTATTGATGCACAATTATCAAAATATAATCATGCGCCTGATTTTTTAGGATTCAATGATAAAAACAGCAATCAAACTAAAAAAGTATTAGTCATTGATCAAACATTTGGCGATATGTCGGTCGAGTTAGGTGGAGCAAATCAGCAAACGTTCATATCAATGCTTAATTGCGCTCTCAAAGAGAACCCGTCTTCAACTATTTATGTAAAAACTCATACAGATGTAATCAATGGGTATAAAAAAGGTTATTTAACTCAAATTGCTAATCAGAAGTCTGTAATATTATTTAGTGAAGATGTAAACTCTCTTTCATTACTTAAACATTTTGATAAAGTTTATGTTGTCACATCACATATGGGATTTGAAGCCCTTTTATTAGGGAAACAGGTTATTACTTTTGGCTTACCTTGGTATGCTGCTTGGGGAGTAACAGATGATAGGCATACAAATATAAATCGTTTACAAGTAAGCAATAGAAGAACTCACGCTACAGTTTTAGAGTTGTTTACTGCAAGTTATTTATTATATTGCAAATATATTAACCCTAATACAGGTAAAGAAGGGGATATTTTTGATGTTATTAACTATTTAATAAAAATCAAAGCGCTGAATAACAAGCTGAGAGGGACAATTAATTTAGTTGGATTTTCGTTCTGGAAGAAACAAGTATTATTGCCTTATTTAAAGCTACCTTCTGTAAAATATTATTTTTATTCATTAAGTTATTTTACAAAAATGCTTAATGATGAAGAAAAAGCAAAAAAGCTGAGAGAGCAAAAATTATTAATATGGGGACAGGGAAAAAAGGAACTATACCCAATTATTAACAGTTTGAATCCATATCGTATTGAAGATGGCTTTATTCGTTCAATTGGTTTAGGTTCTAATTTAACGATGCCATATTCATTGGTTATTGATAAATTAGGTATTTACTTTAATTCTCAAAATATTAGCGAATTGGAATTTTTATTAGCAAATAAAACGGTCAATAAATGGGAAAGAAAAAAAGCTAGTTCACTACAAAATTTATTAATTGTCACAAAATTAGGCAAATACAATGTTGGTGAAAAAATTAATATTAGACCGAGTAACAGTAATGCAAAGATCATTTTAATACCAGGACAGGTTGAAGACGATGCATCTATTATGTATGGCTCACCCATTATTAAAACAAACCTAGACCTGATAAAAACAGTAAGACAAAACAATCCCAATGATTATATTATTTATAAACCGCACCCAGATGTTTTAAGTGGTAATCGAATTGGAAATGTAAATAAAGTTGAAATAAGCAATTATGTTGATAATGTTGTTGAATTTATTAATATTATTGATTGTATTGAGCAAGTTGATGAAGTTCATACAATCACTTCATTAGCCGGATTTGAAGCATTAATTAGAAATAAATTAGTAGTATGTTATGGTCAACCATTTTACTCAGGTTGGGGATTAACAGTTGATATTTATCCTAATATTAGGAGAAATAGGTCATTAACACTTCAAGAATTAATTTATATTGTGATGTATGATTATCCTATTTATATTCATCCTGATTCTTTAGATTTTACAGATCCTGAAACTTTAATTGGTTATTTTAATGATCAAAAAATAAAAGAAACAAAACCAATCAAACAAAGCTACTTAAAAAAACAACTCAACAAATTAAAGCAACTTATTTTTCTTATTTGTAAGACTTGCCGACGCGGATAATTCTATTCAGCGCTAACCTGACTGCAAATTCAGCAATTTAAACTAATAATAGTGTGACTTAAGTACAAAAGTAAATTTTGACAACCTATAGTTTTTTACAAAAATTTACAAAAATTAATATATTTTTATGATATCCTAATAAAAAAATTTAAATATTTTTACATATCAAAGTAAGTTATTTTGCTAACTTAACCTTTTACAAAGAAAGCAATGAGTCACTATTTATACGAATTAGCCCATACTAAGAGTAATATACTTTTATTGCAGGGTCCTATTGGTCCTTTTTTTAAAAATGTTGCAGCATGGTTACAAAATTCTGGATGTAATGTTTATAAAATAAACTTGAATGGAGGTGATGAATATTTCTATCCACACGACAGTGTTTCCTTCTACGAATCAATTGATGCTTTTCCCCAATTTTTAAAAGATTATATCCGACAACATACTATTGATGCGATTGTTGTTTTTGGTGATTGCCGAATTTATCATAAAATAGCTAAATCAATAGTGGAATCTAATTCTAATTTATCATTTTGGGTGTTTGAAGAGGGTTATTTCAGACCCCATTATATTACCTTTGAGAAAAATGGAGTTAATGGTTTTTCTCTCATACCTAAAAATCATGATTTTTATCAAAGTATAGAAATTACGTCTATTGATGAAAGTAAAAATAAATGCCATTATTATTCAATGGCTTACTTTGGAATTATCTATTATATATTTATATTTTTTAAAAAATATAAATATTCTAATTATGTACATCATAGAAAAACATCATTATCTTTTTATGCTTCTCGTTGGACTTTGGCATTAATTCGAAAATTTAAAGCAAAGTTAACCCACCCTAAATTAATAAAAAATATCATTAACAATGATTATAAACCATTCTATATTTTCCCTTTGCAATGTAATGAGGATTTTCAAATACAAGTTCATAGCCACTATCATTCTATGAAATCATATATTTTTAGAGTTATTCGTTCCTTTTCTTTATTTGCTGATAAAAAAAACTATTTATTAATTAAGCATCATCCAATGGATGACGGCTTTCATAATTACGCTCGATTAATAAAAAAATTGGCTAATCGTTATGGTGTTAGTCAAAGAGTTATATATATTCATGGTATCCCTATGCCCATTTTATTGAGGAAAGCAATAGGACTAGTTACAGTTAACAGTACTTGTGGACTTTCAGCACTTATTCACGGGCTACCAGTAATAGCTTTGAGTAATGCTCATTATGATATAAAAGGTCTAACTTTCCAGGAAGGATTAAACCGTTTTTGGAAGGAAGGAAAAAAACCTGACACTCAACTCTTTGAAAGGTATAGAAGCTATTTATATAATAAATCTCAAATTAAAGGCTCTATTTATTATAAGGATTTTAAACTTAATGCTAACTAGTATATCATTTTATGAGTAAACTGACTAAATTTTTCAAAAATCCAGAAGTATTCTTAAGGGATTATTTAATAAAAAAATATCCCCTGTCTTTCGATGAGCAGAAACATGATATCTTTGAAGAAGAAATTTTAATTACAAATGATTTTAAATTGCATAATATTGATATTAATACATGTAATGAGCCCATCGATGTTGTTATCACTTGGGTTAATAATCATGATCCAAAATGGATTAAAAAGTTGGAGTACTATAAAAAGCAACAGAACATAAATGTAATCAATCCAATATCTATAGATAATGCAAGATTTGAAAATCATGGCGAATTATTTTATGTGATTAAAAGTATTGCACTTTTTATGCCATGGATAAGAAATATATTTTTGGTTACAGATGATCAAATCCCAGAATTCGTGTTATCCAATAAAAATAAAGTTGTTATTGTTGATCATAATCAAATAATTGATAAAGCATATCTCCCCACATTTAATTCTCATGTTATAGAGGCCCATTTACATAATATCCCTAACTTATCTGAAAACTTTATTTATTTTAATGATGATGTATTTGTTGCTAGAAAATTACCTAAATCACATTTTATAAGTGGAAATAATTTAACATCTCTATTCTTAAATAGGAAAAATTTAGATTTGATACTTAAAAAGGGGGTTAATACACCTACATTATCAGCAAGTTTAAATTCTAGGCAACTATTATTTAAAAAGTATGGAAAAGATATAAATATTCCTTTGGTGCATACTTATATACCATTAAAAAAATCTTATTTTAATTTGGCATGGTCTTATTTTTTTGAAGATATTAGTAAATTTATTAGTAATCGCTTTAGAGCTAATAATGATATTAATTTAGCTACATTTTTAGTGCCATGGATGATGTATCTTGAGGGAAAATCAATATTGGCTCGAGATATTTGTTACTATTTCAATATTCGCTCTGCATCTGCTAATACAAACTATAATATTTTAAATCATCAAAATAAAAACAAAAGATTACCTCACTCTATTTGTGCAAATGACTTTATTTCACAAAAATCATCTTTTTCATATAATAAAGATGATTTAACTGAATTTTTAAAAAAATTTTACAAATAATTTTTACTAAGGTATTTTATTAATTTATAAATATAAGGAGTCTCATGAAACTTACAGCAAAAACAAAAAGATTGTTTCTCAATCCCAAGCTTCTCTTTGGAAATTATAAAGCTAAAAGAAATAACAATATTTTAACCGAGTTATCTGCCATGGGTTTAGAAGATATGGCATTTAACAAGGATAAAACAAACGATAAAGATAAAGAAAAAAATAAAGATAAAAATAAAGATAAAGAAAAAAATAAAGATAAGGATAAGGATAAGGGTAAAAAGAAAAAGAAAACCCCAACTTATTATCAAAGAGTTGCTATTAATGATAATGGTCAATTATTTTATGAAAGATTAATTGAACTTTGTAAATTAATAAATATCCCATTTATGACAGGAGCCGCTGAGGATCCATGGATGAAAGGAATCCATATTGATTATAAAAATTTGGATATTTTTGTAAAAATGCTTCAATATTGGTTCTCAGAAGAAAGCTACTATCTAAAAGTCGATAATGAATTTTTCTTAATAAAAAATATTAAGAAAAAAGTAGATATTCCTCAACTTAAATTTTTTGATTTAATTCACATTGAAAATGAATATTCTACTAAATCTTTTTCAAATAAGTACTATTCACTTATAAGAATATACTTTTGGAGTCAACAAGACTCATATTCAGCTCTATCTCTTTATACAATTAAAGGAAGTAACAAATTTGTTAGTAAATTGACTCCTGAAACATTTAAAAAATATGTTAATTGTAATAAAAATTTAGATGAATACTTAGAATCTAGTTCAATTTGTCATTCTTTCCCGATCGATGCCGTAATTACTTGGGTTGACGGAGATGATCCTGAGTGGAAAGCTGAAAAAGATTTATATTCCAATCATGTTGACTCGTTACACGGGGAAGGAAGGGCAACTAAAGATGAACGTTTTCGAAATAGAAATGAGTTAAAATATCTTTTAAGATCTCTTGAAATGTTTGCGCCATTTATAAGAAACATTTTTATTGTAACTTGTGGGCAAACTCCAGAATGGTTAGATATAAACAATGCTAAAATAAAGCTAATCGATCATAAAGATATTTATAAAAATAAAGATGCTTTACCTACTTTTAACTCAAGTAGTATTGAAACACAGCTTCATCATATAGATGGATTATCAGAAAATTTCCTCTATTTTAATGATGATTTTATGTTAACAGATTTTTGCACGCCGGAAGATTTTTTCTTTGCTAATGGGATTATGAAGTATTTCCCTGCTGAAACTAGAGTTTATGAAGATGATATTGATGACTCTAGAGAAGAATATTTATTATCTGATCGTAACGCAATTGGCTTAATTAAAAAAGAGCTTGGAAAATCTGGTAATGATATAATGTTGCACTGTCCTTATCCTTCCAAAAGAAGCCTTTTATATTTTCTAGAAGATAAATTCGAAATGGAATTTTCGAAATGTGAAAAAGAAAGGTTTAGGTCTAAAAATGATTTAAGACCAATTGCCTTTATGCAGTATCATTATGGATTCCAAAAAGGGCTAGCAGTGCCGTCCATCTTACCACATCGTTATTTAGCTTTATACAAAAAAACAATTGATAAGCAGTTTAATGGTGTTTTCAAAACACGAAAATATAAAACTATTTGTATTAATGATGTTGCAGTTCCTGAAGATAAACTTTTATCTGTAAACGATTTGACTATTGATTTTTTAGAGTCTTATTTTCCTTTAAAATCATCATTTGAAAAATAGCTTTATATATTCAAATAGGAGCCGATAATATGAATCACGATCAAAAAGTCATTCTGCAAAAACATAAAATATATACATATAAAGGAACTATATTTGAAAATAGCGCTGAAGTTTTATGTGAAGCACCTCTAAAAATTGGAGGTGAAATATCATTCAAAGGTTCTATTGGTGCATATACATATATAAGGAAGGGTTGCAGATTATCACCAGGATTAAAATCGATAGGGCGCTATTGTTCAATAGCGCCTGATGTCAAAATAGGTGATGGTAATCACCCCACAAATTGGTTATCAACAAGTCCTTTTCAGTGGGGAGCTTTTCCCATACCTATAGAATATCCATTGGAAAGTGGAATCGTTTTTAAAAAACCTAATAAAACAACAACAATTGGCAATGATGTATGGATAGGAACAAATGTTACTATCACACCAAACGTGACTATTGGTGACGGCGCTGTAATTGCAGCTGGATCCGTTGTTGTCAAAGATGTTGAACCTTATTCGATAGTAGGTGGTGTACCAGCTAAAGTAATTCGTTACAGATTCAATGATAAAATTATTGAAAGATTACTAAAACAGCAGTGGTGGAGATTTGCCCCTGATATGCTGTCTGGAGTTAGTTTTGATAATCCAGAATTAGCCTTAGATCAAATAGATAATTTAATAAATACTAAAAAAATATCTGAAGATCGCCCCACTATTGTGAAAATTGGACCCATGGGGGTTATACTATGAATGGTATTACTTTAATAATTGCCGCATAAAAAAACAAATGTGTAGAAGCTTTAAGAAGTAGGAATTATAAAGGTTAATGGTTAGTGAATATATAACTAATTTTATATAAAAACGTATACTTATCTGAAATCTTCGACAAGCATTACTCAATTGACAATAATGCTTGTCGAATAATAATTAAGCTATCACATTGTACATATATAACTATCTACTTATTAAGTGAATTTTTAGCCCATCAAAGTAGTTTTCTATGCCTTGAATTACTTTATCTAATACTCCTAATGAAAATTGAAAATTGAAAATTGAAAATTGTATATTAGTGCAAATTAGAGTTATATTTTTGCTATTTATAATATATTATTAGCCATATTTAGAGATAACCCCCATTAATTTTTTAATAATTTAAAATAGTAATAAAAAGAGAAATATTTATTATGATGCGAATTGGATTATTTATTTTAACTAACTTAGCTGTTATGTTTGTATTCGGAATTATTCTAAGTATCTTAGGCGTTGATTCACATAGTACGCTAGGATTACTTATTTTTGCAGCAATCTTTGGTTTTGGTGGATCTTTTATATCCCTTCTATTGTCTAAGCGAATAGCTTTGCGATCAGTAGGAGGGCAGATCATTATCCAACCAAGTAATAATCAAGAGCAATGGTTACTTGATATTGTTCGTCGCTTATCAACTGAACTGAATATAAAAATGCCAGATGTTGCTATTTATGATGCTCAAGACGTTAATGCTTTTGCGACTGGTGCAAGCAAAAATAGCTCTCTTGTTGCGGTAAGTTCTGGTTTATTAAATACGATGACTAAAGATGAAGCTGAAGCGGTGATTGGTCATGAAATGAGTCATGTTGCTAATGGTGATATGGTTACAATGACTTTATTACAAGGTGTACTTAATACTTTTGTTATTTTTATTTCACGAACTTTAGCGTCTGTTGTAGCTCAAGCATTGGATGATCGCAATCGCGGCTTATCACAATTAACATATTTTATAATAGTTATGGTGTTTGAAATGGTATTTGGTATTTTAGCAAGCCTTATAGCTATGTGGTTTTCTCGTTATCGAGAATTTCATGCTGATGCTGGTTCGGCTAAATTAGTTGGAAACGCAAAAATGATTGCAGCTTTAGAAAAACTTAAAACTAGCTATGAGCCAAGTGAAGATACTTCAATCTTAGCATTCTGTATTAATGGTGCTAAAAAAGCAAAATTTTCAGAATTATTTATGTCTCATCCTCCCTTAGAAAAACGTATAGAAGCTTTACGAAATAATACTTACCAAAATTAAAGTTAGCTAAGCTATAACAATATTTATACGCAAACGTATAATCATCTGAAACTTTTTGACAAGCGTGACTAAATTAATAATAATGCTTGTCAAATAAAAATATCAAAAATTTGCTTTTTTAAAGAGTTAATAATGTCATATCATTGCACCAATAATAGATTAGAATTACTTAGCCCCGCTAAAAATATTGAAATTGCACAGCAAGCCATTTTACATGGCGCAGATGCCGTGTATATAGGTGGACCTAGCTTTGGAGCTAGGCATAATGCTGGTAATTCCGTGAGCGATATTGCTCAGTTAGTCGAATTTGCTCATCGTTATTATGCAAAAGTGTTTGTAACCTTAAATACCATTCTTCACGATAACGAACTTGAAGCAGCAAGACAACTTATATGGCAGTTTTATGATGCGGGTATTGATGCGTTAATTGTGCAAGATATGGGTATTTTAAATCTGGATATTCCCCCGATAGATTTGCATGCTAGCACTCAAATGGATATTCGAACACCTGAAAAAGCCAAATTCTTGTCTGATGTGGGCTTTTCACAAATAGTATTGGCTCGTGAACTTAATTTAGCTGAGATAACCAAAATTAATGAGCAGATTGATGCAAAAATAGAGTTTTTTATACATGGTGCACTTTGTGTGGCATTTTCTGGACAGTGTTATATCTCTCATGCACAAACAGGGCGTAGTGCAAATCGGGGAGATTGTTCCCAAGCTTGTCGGCTTCCTTTTACCTTAAAAGATAATCAAGGTCGTATTGTTGCTTATGAAAAACATTTATTATCAATGAAAGATAATAATCAATCGGATAATTTGAACGAATTAATTCAAGCTGGTGTGAGATCATTCAAAATAGAAGGGCGTTATAAAGACATAAGTTATGTCAAAAATATTACCGCTTTTTATCGTCAAAAAATAGATAATATTTTAACTCAATCACCAGATTTACAACCTGCGTCAAGCGGTCGAACCGAATACTTTTTTACACCAGATCCTAACCGAACATTTCATCGAGGAAGTACAGATTATTTTCTGCATGGAAGAAAGCCAAATATAGGCGCTTTCGATTCGCCTAAATTTATTGGCTTGCAAGTTGGAGAGATAATTGAGGTAACTCCAAAAACTATCGACATTAAATCTGAGAAAATATTAACTAATGGAGATGGTTTAAATGTACTAATAAAACGAGAGATTTTTGGATTTAGAGCCGATAAAGTTGAAAAACTTTCGGTCAATCAATACCGAATTTATCCAAATGAAATCCCTAAACCACTTTTTTCAGTTAAATTACCTTATGTGGTTAATCGAAATCTCGATCACATGTGGCAACAAAATTTATTGAAAGAATCAAGTAATCGTAGAATTGGCGTGTCATTTGAACTACATAATATCAAAAACGGAATTGAGCTAATAGCAAAAAGTGAAGAGGGGATTTGTGTTAAGCAAGAACTAAATGGGGCATTCGATCTTGCAGATCAACCTGATAAATCATTAAAAAACATTACCGATAATTTATCAAAATTAGGACAAACTATATATTATCTAACTAATTTTAAAGTGAATTTATCAACCATTTATTTTATTCCAAGTAGCCAACTTAACCAATTTAGACGGGATGCTATTGATAAATTGACAGCCACAAGATTAGCGAATTATCGTCCCCAAAAACGTAAACCTGAACAGAAGCCAGCTCCAATTTATCCTGAAAATCATTTAAGCTTTTTAGCCAACGTTTATAATCATAAAGCAAGAGAATTTTATACCCAACATGGGGTTGAATTAATCGAGAACGCCTATGAAGCACATGAAGTTAAAGATGATGCACCATTAATGATAACAAAACATTGCTTACGATTTGAGTTTAATTTATGTCCAAAACAAGCAAAAGGAATTCAGGGTGTTAAAACCAAAGTTACACCAATGAAATTGATTCAAAATAATGAAGAATTGTTGTTAAAGTTCAATTGTAAAGCTTGTGAAATGCAAGTATGGGGCAAAATCAAAAAACATATTTTTAAAATGCCGCTTCCTGGTAGTGATGTTATTTTGATAACAAAGAATTAAGTTATCTATGATAATAGGAAAATCACAAATAAAAATACACAGAAAA
>NZ_FMWR01000035.1 GCF_900103085.1 Gilliamella mensalis
GGCTTAGCGAAGTTAAACCAACAAAACAACACCCCCCCAGAAAATGGCGAGACAACGGATACCACAACCACCCCACCAGCCATGCTTAACGCTGATGGCAAGGCGTGGTTTATGCATCCTATAGCATTATTTAATTTTGTTTCATGGAAAGATTTGATAGATGTTGAAAGTTTCCTTACCAAATACGAAAGTGAACATAAAAATTTTAAAGCAAATGAGAAAGATGTCGTTCCAGACTTTAATCAAAAATCAAAAGATAGTCTTCGAGGGATCATTAAAAGAATAAACTTATTTTACAAAAAGTATGATAAATTCAAACCAAATATTTACCATATATCTTATATGTTAGCGACAGCTCGTTGGGAAGCTACTTGGGGAAGTGATTTTTTCTGCGCACTGGAAGAACGTTCAGGAGGTTTAGGAAAAGCATATTTTAATAAATATGATCCTGTATTAGCAAGCAATGAATCCTTAAAAAAAAGGGCTAAGAACAATGGAAATACAGAAGAGGGGGATGGTTATAAATATCGTGGTCGAGGTTTAGTTCATTTAACGTGGAAAAATAATTATAAAAAAGCGAGTGACTATTTTGGTATTGATTTTGTTGATCAACCCGATAAAGCAGCAGAACTTGATTATGCCGTACCAATAATGATTTGGGGGATGATGAAAGGGATTTTTACTGGTGGTAAATTGCCAAGGTATATCTATAAGAGTCATATTAATTACAAAGCAGCAAGAGCAGTAATAAATGGAAGTGATAGTGCTGATAATATAGCCTTTTTTGCGAAGCTATTTGAATCAATCCTTCGAAAGACGTCAAATTTAACTGAGGAATTTTAGAATGAGAAAAATAATATTATTGATATTAGTGATGATAATCAGTAATGTCAGTGATGCAAAGCTGTCTTGTTCAAATAAATTATTTATAGAAAATAAACAATTTAACATTAATTCTAAAGTTTATAAATTTATATCTTACTTTTGTGAGGATAAAAATAATGATGAGGAAGAATTTTTTTCAAAACCAGCCATGCTAGAAGTACAGGCAGAAAACATCAATAAATTATATAAAAATGTAATTGGAATATGGGGAATGCTGAATATTGAATTGGAAGCATGGAATGATAAGCCAGCATTTCATTACTTTATGCCAGCTACGGAATCTATTGAAGCAGATATACCTATTATGATTAAAAATAATGAGTTAATGATTCAATGTGTATATATTGACCAAAGATTGAAAAATTTTATGGAAGCAAAATATTCTTATTGTGGCGATGAACAAATTATCGAAGATGGATTCGGTGAAGATGCAATTTTAAATTTATTTCCTGAGTTTTACTTATACAGCATATACCATAATATATACTTTCCTGAAACTAATGAATATTTATCTGACAAACAATTTGATGTTTTTATTGGTAAAATAGATGATATCAATTTTTATCGACGTTATTCATCACTCAATGATTACTTTTTAAATAAATTTATAGTTATTATGGTGAATAAGGAAAAAGAATACCATTTTAAAGAATCAAAAATTTACCAACGAATGTTGGGTAAAACAAAATCTGAGGGAGTTATTGGATTAGATATTATTGATGCAAAAGGGAATATTACTTTTTATGATAAAAAGATATTATTAGAACTATTAAATAAATCTACCATAAAACCCAATATCAAGTCTTATATTCAACAAGAAAAAATCAATCTTTATAATAACCCCAATGAAAATGAGCCAACAAGTATATATTTAGTACAAAACGATTTTGTCAAAATTCTAGACGTAATTTGGGATAAAGACCAATATTCTAATGTCTGGTTTAAGGTAAGCTATAGCAGTAAAAAGCAGGGAGAAATAATAAAATGGATTAGAGGGTATGCTTTTAATCCTTGGAATTACGGTGAAGGGTGATGGTTACAAATTGAAATACAGTGATCGGATACTGAGATAAAGAC
>NZ_FMWR01000019.1 GCF_900103085.1 Gilliamella mensalis
AGTCAGTGGCACGTTACCTGCCAGAGTCACCAGTCCAGACAATGACACTTATGGCTATATTGATACCCAAGGGCGTTACCGAGTTAAATTTAACGTAGACTTAAAAGAATGGAAAAGTGGCAGTGAAAGCTTATGGGTACGTTTAGCTAAACCTTATGCGGGTAACACCTATGGCTTTCACTTCCCGTTAATTGACGGCACCGAAGTGGCCATCGCCTTTATGCAGGGCAATCCTGATAGGCCTTATATCGCCCATGCGATGCATGACAGTGCTCATCCTGACCTCGTTACTACCATTAACAAACACCGCAATGTGATTCGCACGCCAGCTAATAACAAACTGCGCATGGATGATAAGCGCGGGCAAGAGCATATCAAAATTGCCACCGAATACGGCAAAACCCAACTTAATATTGGTCACCTAGTTAACCAAAACAAAGAAGCGCGAGGTGAAGGGTTTGAACTGCGCACTGACGAATGGGGCGCCATTGCTGCTAACAAAGGCTTATACTTAACCACGCAAACCGAGCCGAAAGCGCAAGGCAAACAACTCGATATGCAAGCGGCGATTACCGAACTTGAAAATGCCCTCTCTATTGCCAAAGCGCTACAAAATGCGGCTACTCAGTCCAAGGCGCACAGCGCCGATACCGACAGCCAAGACCAACTTAAAGCCAACTTAACTCAGCTAACCCAAAGTGGCATTTTAGCCTATGCGCAAGAAGGCATCGCTTTAACCAGCCCTGAAAATATTCAACTGACAACAGCTAACAGCCTGACCTTAACCAGCGAACATCAAACCGACATTAATGCGTTACAAAACATTACCCTTTCATCGGCTGAAGCGATTGGCTTATTTGCCCAAAAATCGGGCATGAAACTGTTTGCCAACCAAGGCGATATTGAAG
>NZ_FMWR01000018.1 GCF_900103085.1 Gilliamella mensalis
TGTTTTCCATATTGTTCTCCTCAATTCCTTATAATTCATGCAGGCTATTTTTAGTTATGTTATTTGTGCATCGTTATGCATCTGATTATGGTGCTAAGCACAAACGATTATGCAAGCAGAGTATAAACTATTAGCATGAGAAATTTAATGGTTTTTTAGTTAATTTATTGGGTTGATATGAATAAGTTCTATTAGTTAAACCAGTAAGTAATAACTACTTAACGTCTTTGTTGAACAAGCGATTTAAGCAACCTGATGCGTTATCAATCAGATTTGTTAACTTATTAAATTTAATATAATTTAGCGCTGAAACGGTATAGATTCCTGAATGTTTTTAACAAAAATCACTCTATTTTTTAACCAATAAAAAAATAGGTAGTAATCCTTATATAAATGAAAAATTCATTCAACCTAACTGCACTCAATCGAAGGGGAAAACAGAAAGAGTAATACGTCTATTAATGGTGGTATGGCATCATCTGCAAATATTTAGCGATTCAAAAGATAGAAAGCTGAAAATGAATTGCTTGATTAATCATTGTTATACGGTTAAACCACATAAAGCGATTTTCGATAAAATGCCTTATGTGGTTTTAGCTGATTGTTTTAATCATAAAGAATAAACAATTCGGTGTTTTTCTACACATGAGTCAATATTTTTATTTTTTGTGCTTTAAGTATATACTTTGGCAAAATTGATTTTTGAATAAATTGAGTAATAGATCTTATGCCATTATCGACATTAATTGTTTTACCCCTTTTTATTATTACGATTGTTTTTGCCTCATTTTTTAAACAGAAAAAATGGCAACTTTTAGTCATAACTTTGCTGACGGTATTTATCGTAATGGAGCTCACTTCTATCTACTTTAGTGGTGGCTTTATTGATTATCAGTTTTATGTGAATTTAAACGTTAATGACATTATTGAAGGGCTATTTATTTTTAAATTACAAGCTGCTTTGGTTATTGTTGTCTTTTTTACCCTTATTTTTTTGCTATCAAAACTAGCGAATTGGTGCAAACGCAAATGCCCTTTAATTGTTCGTTTATTATTAGCCGTTGTAGCAATTGTATCAATTAGTTATCACAATGGACCATTAAGCCGTTTATACGAAATCTATCAAGTGACAAGTGCCCCTCGTAAGCCATTTGATCAAGCGTTACAATCACTCAATATGACTAACTATACTAATAAAAATCAGCTTGTTAGCCATAAGGGGAAAAATATTATTGTGCTATCTTTAGAGTCGTTTGAACAAGGCTTTTTCGATTTTGACAACATAACGCCTAATTTACAACAACTTCGCCAAGATTATACCTTTTTTGCCAATATGCCAATGAGCCCTGGTAGCAGTTGGACTACCGCATCAATGTATACTTATATGACTGGGATGCCTTTTTTAATTGGCGGCTACACCACATCACCATTAATGCGTGCAGATAAAACAAACTTAGTCAGTTTGGGGGATGTGCTTAAACAAGCGGGGTATAAAACCCGTTATGTAATGCCAAGCCCTGATTTTGCTGGCATTGGCCATACTGCGGAACTATTTGGTATGCAAGTTATTTCCGAAAAAAACTATGTTGGGCAATATCCACCAGCACCTTTTGGATTGTATGACAAAGATATTTTTGATGTTGCGCAAAAACAAATTAGCGAAATGCGCCAAGCAAACAAACCTTTTGCTTTGTTTGTTTCAACTGTATCAACCCATGCACCAAATGGTTTTGATGATGAAAGAATGCGATCGGTTATTTCACCCAAAGCAGATAACATGTCGTTTGTTGCAGCATCGTTAGATCATAACTTAGGACTTTTCATCCAACATTTAAAAGATGCAGGTATTTTAGAAGATACGGTATTTTACATTTTTCCAGATCATTTAATGATGGGTTCTGGCACACCAACAATTAATCGTCTTTCACAAAAAGAGCGCAAACTTTATTTATTAACAAATGCACGCACACAAGATCTACAAAAAAAGCCTGATCAGGCCATTTATCAAATAGATTTGCCGCGTTTAATTTTAAACGGCGCACAAATTGAAAGTAATGCCAAATTTTTGACTGACTATTTAACCAAGCCTAATTTTGATAAAAAACAGTTTATTGAACAAAATAAATCCAATATTGCAACGATCAATAATTCAGCACAAGTGTTCAAATAGGCGTACAAAATGGCTTTTGATACATTAATTTTAGTCTCTACGATTAGTTTTCTAGGTATGATATCGCCTGGTCCTGATTTCTTTTTGGTGTTAAAAAACAGCTTGAGTTATAACCGCAAAATGGCATTGCTCACCTGTTTAGGCGTAATTATAGCCATCTTGGTTCATATGAGCTATTGTATTGCAGGCATTGCAGTGCTTATCACCACCACACCACTACTTTATAATGCTTTACGTTACGCCGGTGCCACTTACCTAATATGGCTTGGTATAAAGGCACTAATTGCCCCAAAACCAAATACAATCTATATAGGTAAGCAACAGACCCAAAAGTTAATTTCAGAAAAATCAGCCTTTATGCAAGGATTTTTATGTAATTTACTAAATCCTAAAGCAACGTTATTTTTTCTAGCAATTTTTACTCAAGTACTTGATGCTGAATCATCAATGACTGATAAACTTATCGTCGCAGTTGTTATATGGATTGAAGCCATTTTTTGGTGGCCTTTTGTAGTAGTTATTTTACAAACACAAAGCGTGCAACGGCGTTATTTTAAAATTCAATTTATAATTGATAAATTACTAGGTATAATTTTAATTACACTAGGAATTAAAGTTGCTTTGGGGATTTAAATTGTTAACGTTTTGTAAGTAAATATTTATACTAAAATGTATACTTTCCTGAAAGTTTTTTACAAATAGATGTTCTTCTTTGAATATTCAAACTTTAATTGCTAGACTAATAACAATGTAGTCGTTTTTATAATTGTTCCATCTTGGTTTACCGATTATAAATCCACCGATCACTCATTTTTATTCAATAGGCTAATTGAAATGGATAAATTATTACAATATGGTCGAGAGCTTCTTGAATTAGAGATACACGAAGCGCAAAAATTACCTGATCGACTAGGCAACGATTTTGTTAATGCATGTCAACTTATTTTAAACACCAAAGGTAAAGTGGTTGTTTCAGGTATTGGAAAGTCTGGTCACATAGGTAAAAAAATTGCCGCTTCATTAGCAAGTACCGGTAGTCCAGCTTTTTTTATGCATCCATCGGAAGCCTTACATGGCGATTTAGGGATGGTTACACCAAACGATGTAGCTATTTTAATTTCTTACTCGGGCCGAGCCAAGGAATTTAATTTAATTTTACCTATTCTTGCCGAAATGAATGTACCGGTTATTGCTATTACTGGCGGATTAGATTCGCCACTAGCAAAATCAGCTCAAGCCATTGTTGATATTTCAATTGAAAAAGAAGCTTGCCCAATGGGACTTGCGCCAACATCAAGTTCAACCAATACATTATTAATGGGCGATGCACTTGCGATCGCTGTAATGCGCGCACGGGGCTTTAAAGAGGAAGATTTTGCTCGCTCTCATCCTGCTGGTAGCTTAGGTGCTAAATTACTTAATCACGTGAGAGATGTAATGCGAACCGGCGATCGAATTCCTAAAATTTCACAAACTGCAACGGTATTTGATGCTATGCTAGAATTAAGCCGTACCGGTGTGGGGTTAGTTGCAATTTGTCAAGATAACAATAAAATAATTGGCGTATTTACCGATGGTGATTTGCGTCGATTATTATTAAAAAATGGTACATTACAAGATAGTATTATGGACGTTATGACCAGCCCAGGGCATCGCATCCCTGAAAATTGGAAAGCCGTTGAAGCATTAAAATCGTTTAATGATCATAACATTACCGCAGCTCCCGTTGTTAATAGCGAAGGTAAATTAATTGGTGCATTAAACATCCATGATTTGCATCAAGCGGGTATTAGCTAAAACTATTGATAAATACCTATTGCCAAAAGGTACTATCTATTGAGATAATTACCGACCTAAATTTTTGTCGTTAGACGGAGATCCAAGAAAAGTTACACAGTGATAATGCAAATGATTCTATAAATCATAGCAAGTTGATATTGTGTTGTATATTTTAACCAAAATTAATAGATGATGAAACTACAATGGCAGAAAAGCGAAATATCTTTCTAATTGGCCCAATGGGGGCAGGAAAAAGCACAATAGGCCGACAAATTGCACAACAGTTAGGCATGGATTTTTTTGACTCAGATCAAGAGATTGAAAAACGTACTGGTGCCGATATTGCATGGATTTTTGACCTAGAAGGGGAAGACGGATTCCGTGCCAGAGAAGAAAAAGTCATTAATGAGTTGACTGAAAAACAAGGCGTCGTTCTTGCAACTGGTGGCGGGTCTGTCTTATCTAAAGAGACACGCAATAGATTGTCCGCTCGAGGAATTGTTGTCTATCTTGAAACAACCATTGAAAAGCAAATGGCAAGAACACAAAAAGATAAACGACGCCCATTACTACAAGGTGGTAACACTCCCCGTGAGCTTTACGAAGAACTTGCCGGCGAGCGTGAACCTCTTTACCAAGAAATTGCCGATATTACAATTAAAACTGATGAACAAAGTGCTAAAGGTGTTGCGAGTTATATTATTGATAAAATAGAGCAAATTTAGACCATTTATTGACTTATGACGGCAAATTATTGCAAAGCGATAAACCTATTAATAGGTTAAGGAGTAAAAATGCGTGTTGATAGAGATGATCGTTATTTATCTGAACAACCTAATAAAGGCGCTATACTCTCATTAAAAGTACCAAAAATGTTGCTAGACTTTTTTAAAAAAAAGTCAATAATTTTTGGTCTAGCAGTTATCATCACTCTGCTATTTTTTAGCTTGATTTTGTTTCCCACTTCAAACAAAAATCAACCAACACCATTAACACCACCGAATATTAATGATGTTGCAACATCGCAAATGCCGAATAATGCAGTTACGCAGGGACAAGATGCTTTGACAATAAATGCGAGGCAAACCAGTTCAGGGCAAAATAGTGTGCCAAACGAACAGGTTGGCCAAACAAGTAACCAACAACCTGAAATAACCTCTAATCTGGCTAAGCCATTAACACCACTAAATGTTAATGACGTTTCAGGTTCGAATAACGTTACAACACATGTGAATTCAACAAAGGCTAGCATAACTAAAGATACTGTTGGTAAAAAGATACCTCATCATAAATCTGGTGAAAACAGTGGATTAGAAAATAATTTAACGCTAGCTAAAAATAGCTATAGCATTCAACTTACCGCATCTAAATCAGTTGATGGCCTAAAAAAGTTTGTTGATCAACATAAGATTACTAATTATCAAATTTATGAAACTAAACGCAATAATGAAAAATGGTATATCTTAATTAAAGGTAATTACTCATCATCTGAAGAAGCACATAAAGCAATCAAGTCTTTACCAAGTGCACTACAAAAAGACAAACCATGGGTTAAATCTAGTGCAACGATTAATAAAGAAAAAGCAGCAAAATAATCAAGGATATCGTTTATTTATCCGAGCAAAGACAAACAGGAGTATCCGTTGAAGAAGCGACGAGCCTTTTTAAAATGGGCTGGAGGAAAATATGAGCTTGTAGACACAATAAAACGGTATCTACCAGAAGGCGATCAGTTGATTGAACCTTTTGTCGGCGCTGGTTCAGTATTTTTAAATACCAACTACAAAAGTTATATTTTAGCGGATATCAATCATGACTTAATTTCATTATTTACATTGTTAAAATCAAGTCCTGATCAATTTATCCGTGATCTGAGATTGCTATTTGTTGCTCAAAATAATCAACCTGATGCATTTTATCAGCTTCGAGATTTATTTAATCGTAGTAAAGACCAGTATTTTAGATCACTATTGTTTGTCTATCTAAATAGGCATGGCTATAACGGCTTATGTCGTTATAATAACAGTGGACTATTTAACGTACCATTTGGGCGTTATAAAACAATTTATTTCCCAGAAAAAGAGCTATACTTTTTTGCAGAAAAAGCACAAAAGGCACAGTTTATTTGCGCTCCTTATCACGAAGTAATGAAGAAAGCGAAACAAAATTCGGTAATTTATTGTGATCCACCTTATATATCACCGAATAACTCAGCTGGATTTACAGCTTATTATTCAAATATTTTTGGGTTTGAAGAGCACAAAAACTTGTCACAATTGGCTGAAGCTATGGCATATAAAAAAGATATACCGGTGCTGGTGTCTAATCATTACACTGATTACACAATGACCCTATATAGTAAAGCAAGTCATCTTTATCGAGCTGAAATGCGACGATCTATTAGTTGTGCAGGCGAAGGACGTAAAAAAATCGACGAGATTTTAGCCTTATATAAAAAGTCATAAAAAGACTTCAATTTAAGGTGAGTTATTAGAGGTAAGTTATGAAAGAATACTTAATTGCTCCATCAATATTATCAGCTGATTTTGCTCGTCTTGGTGAAGATACTCAAAAAG
This sequence comes from Gilliamella mensalis, assembly GCF_900103085.1. Taxonomy (GTDB): domain Bacteria; phylum Pseudomonadota; class Gammaproteobacteria; order Enterobacterales; family Orbaceae; genus Gilliamella; species Gilliamella mensalis. Next base: position 6,526 of record NZ_FMWR01000018.1, read on the forward strand.
TTCTTGATGCTGGCGCTGATGTTATCCATTTTGATGTTATGGATAACCATTTTGTACCTAATCTCACCATGGGGGCAATGTTTTGTAAAGCACTGCGAAACTATGGCATCAAAGCCCCTATTGATGTGCATTTAATGGTATCACCTGTTGAAGAGTTAATAGTCTCATTTGCCAAAGCTGGTGCAACCAATATCTCTATCCACCCAGAAGCGACTGTTCATTTGGATCGTTCTTTACAGTTAATTAAAGATCATGGTTGCACTGCAGGTATTGTACTTAATCCAGCTACACCACTTGATTATTTAGATTATATTATTGATAAAGTTGATATTATTCTATTAATGAGTGTTAATCCTGGTTTTGGCGGACAATCTTTTATATCTTCCACTATTAAGAAATTACAACAAACCAAACAACGCATTATTGAATCTGGGCGCGATATTCGTTTAGAAATTGATGGTGGCGTAAAAGTAGAAAATATCGCAGAAATTGCCAAAGCAGGGGCTGATATGTTTGTTGCGGGCTCAGCTATATTTAGCCAACCTGATTATAAAGCCGTTATTGATGCCATGCGTAAAGAGTTAGCAGGAGTTATATATGAATAAATTAGAAAATATTCAAGCAATAGCATTTGATTTAGATGGTACATTGGTTGATAGTGTGCCGGGGCTGGCACTAGCTACACAAAATATGTTAGCAGAGTTGAATCTACCGACAATTAGCAATGAACAAGTCAAAAATTTTGTCGGTAATGGTATTAATATCATGTTAGAACGAGTGTTCAAAGCAATTGAAGTTGATCCATCAACAGAGCTATTTGCAAAAGCTAAGGAGCTATTTAACCAGCATTATGACAAGGTCATTGATGCTGAAACGAAACTATTTCCCAATGTTAAAGAGACCTTAAAAGTGCTTTATGATAATGATTATCCACTGGCATTAGTGACCAATAAACCTGCACAATTTTTGCCCGCCTTGCTGACTTCTTTAGGGATAAAAGAGTATTTTTCGTTAGTACTTGGTGGGGGTGATGTAATTAAATTAAAACCACATCCAGCACCGTTGTATCAAGTAATGGCTACATTTGGATTATTTAGTGATCAGTTACTTTTCGTTGGCGATTCTAAAAATGATATTACCGCAGCGCAAAATGCCAACTGTCCAACCGTTGCATTAAGCTATGGCTATAACTATGGTATTTCAATTGCTACTAGCAATCCTGATTTTCTAGTAGATGATTTTAAAGACATATTAACATTATTACCTCAGCCAAAAGCTGATGCAAAAAAATAATTAGTATAAATTAGGAATAAATTATGAGTAAACCGATTGTATTTAGTGGCGCTCAGCCTTCAGGAGAATTAACACTTGGCAACTACTTAGGTGCGTTAAAAAATTGGGTAGCTCTGCAAGGCGAATATGATTGCGTTTATTGTATTGTCAATCAACATGCCATTACCGTACGCCAAGATCCAAATAAATTACGTAAAGCCACATTAGATACACTGGCCCTTTATTTGGCTTGTGGTATCGATCCGCAAAAAAGCACTATTTTTGTACAGTCACAAGTACCTGCGCATGCAGAACTGGGCTGGGCATTAAATTGTTACACCTATTTTGGTGAACTTAGTCGTATGACTCAATTTAAAGATAAATCAACTCGTCATTCTCAAAACATCAATGCTGGTTTGTTTGACTACCCTGTGTTGATGGCTGCAGATATTTTGCTCTACCAAGCAAACTTAGTGCCTGTGGGTGACGATCAAAAACAACACCTTGAATTATCACGCGATATTGCGATGCGGTTTAATGCGCTTTATGGCGATATTTTTACTATTCCAGAACCTTTTATTGCCAAAGTAGGTGCACGCGTTATGTCATTGCAAGAACCAACAAAAAAAATGTCTAAATCAGACGAAAACCGCAATAACGTCATTGGTTTACTTGAAAATCCTAAAGAAATCGAAAAGAAAATCAAACGTGCAATGACCGATTCTGATGAACCGCCAGTAGTACGTTATGATTTAAAAAATAAAGCTGGCGTTTCAAACCTACTTGATATTTTAACTGGTGTGACAGGTAAGCCCATTGCCGACCTTGAAAAAGAATTTGAAGGCAAAATGTATGGTCATCTCAAAAATGAAGTTGCAACGCAAGTCATTGACATGCTAAGTGCTTTGCAAGCCAAGTATCATCAATACCGAGATGATGAAAGTTATCTATTGTCAATCATGCAAGAAGGAGCTGAAAAAGCACGCTCAAAAGCCGAACCAACTTTGAAAAAAGTTTATGATGCAATCGGCTTTGTATAATAATGGGCAAATCAATAACTGATTATTACTACAAATAAAACAGTATGCAATGGCTTTAATAGACTAAGTAACTTGGCAACAATTAAAGCCATTTAACAATACGGGTTAGTTATGAAGATTATTATTCTTGGTGCAGGACAAACAGGTAGTGCACTTGCTGAATATCTCGTTACCGAAAAACAAAACGATGTGACTGTGATTGATGAAAATCATGACAAATTACAATCACTACAAGAACGTTTTGATTTACAGGTGATTTGTGGGAAATCATCCTATCCTCAAGTTTTAGAAAGTGCAGGCGCGGAATCAGCTGATATGCTTGTTGCTGTAACTAATTCTGATGAAGTCAACATGATGGCATGCCAAATTGGTCATGTCATGTTTGACATTCCACAAAAGGTCGCTCGCATTAGAGCACCTGAATACAATGACGAACATTACCCTTTGTTCAATAAAAATTGTATTAATATTGATCATATCATTGCCCCAGAAAACCTTATTACTAACCATATTAGTCAATTAGTACAATATCCTGGTTCGTTACAATTTGCGTCTTTTTATGACAATCGAGTCTGTTTGGTGGCTGTTACCGCCTATTATGGTGGTGCTTTAGTTGGCAGTGAACTTTCTGGGCTTAAAGAGCACTTACCCCATGTTGAAGCTCGGGTTGTCGCAATTTATCGTAAAAATCGCTTTATACGTCCACTAGCATCAACCCTAATTGAAGCCGGTGATATGGTTTATTTCATCACCCCACCAGTTAATATCAAAGCTGTGACCAGTGAGTTACAACGGTTAGAAAAGCCTTATAAACGAATCATCATTAGTGGCGGTGGTGGCGTAGCTGTCACTTTAGCAAAGCGTTTAGAAAATGACTATCAAGTAAAATTAATCGAACGCAATGCCGAACGTGCCGAATTAATTGCTGAGCAACTTACTAATACCACAGTTCTGCACGGAGAATCATCGGATCAAGAATTGCTCTCACAAGAACAAGTTGAACTTACGGATCTGTTTATTGCTGTCACCGGTGATGATGAGTCCAATATCATGTCCTCTATGCTAGCCAAAAGAATGGGGGCTAAAAAAGTGATTGTATCAATTCAACGCCAAGCCTATCTTGAACTAATTAATGATAGTGTGATTGATATTGCAATTTCACCACAACATGCCACCATTTCAGAGCTTCTAAGTCATGTAAGACAAACAGGCGTTGTTAAAGTCGTTTCACTAAGACAAGGTGAATCTGAAATTGTCGAAATTGTTGCCAATGGTAGTAGTGAAACATCAAGACTGGTTGGCAAAAATATTAATGGCTTAAAACTACCTTCGGGCGCAACCATTGGCGCTGTAGTGCGTGGTGAAGATGTTATTATTGTTAATACTGATTTAACTATAGAAGAGAATGATCATCTAATCATCTTTTTACCAGATAGAAAGGCAATTACCGATATTGAAAAATTATTACAATAACTTGTTAAAAATAGATAGTCAGTTCATACTAACCCAATAAATTTTGACTCGGGGTGTTTTTTGTTTTAACAAAAAACTGAGATTTTACCCGTTGAACCTGATCTGGATTATGCCAGCGTAGGGAAGTCTAAGCCATAAAGGCACTAAATTGGCCAATTCTTCCCCTCATATGTATAAATAATAAGGAAGGGAGAGATATGCCTATCAGCAAATCATTTCAAACCAAGCAGGCGACCTGTTTTATCCATCATATTAAACAACAACGCCCACTTGTGCATTGCATAACTAATGATGTAGTCCAAAATTTTACCGCCAATGTACTACTTGCCATTGGCGCATCACCGGCAATGGTTGTTGCCGAGCAAGAAGTTGCTGCATTTGTTTCCATTGCCGATAGTTTATTGATTAATATTGGTACCATTCACAGCAACATAGCCACAAGTATGTTATTAGCAGCAGCTAAAGCGCAGCAAACACAAACACCATGGGTACTCGATCCCGTCGCGGTAGGACCTGCACTTAATTATCGTACTGAAATTGCATATCAATTATTATCATTAAAACCAACGGTAATACGTGGTAATGCCTCAGAAATATTAACACTAAATGGTCAAAACGCATCGGCAAAAGGACCTGACGGTCAAAACTCAACCCAATCAGCTTTAAACGCTGCCAGAGAAATTGCACAAAAATATCAAACAATCGTTGCAGTGACAGGTGATATCGACTATATCACTAATGGTAACAACGTATATAGCATAACTGGGGGCGATATTGCTTTAACTAAAGTGACGGGAACAGGATGTTCATTATCCGCCATGGTAGCAGCTTTTATAGCCAATTCACCTGACCCTTTATCTGCTACCGCCTCGGCATGTTTTATGATGAAAAAATCCGCTGAACTTGCCAATAAACAGCAAGGGTTAGGTACCTTCTCGGTATCCCTATTAGATCAACTCTCACTATTTAACCCATCGCTTTAATAAGGATATAAGATGAAAAAACAACTGGATTTAAGCCTTTATTTAGTGCTCGATCCACTACTCTGCGGTGGCATTAGTGGTATGGTCAATACAACTAAAATTGCTGTCAAAAACGGCGTAACCGCTATACAGTTAAGATCAGAAAAAGAAATGGCAGGTAAACAATGGTATCAAGCCGCATTAGCATTGAAAGAAGCGTTAAGTGATACAGCTGTCCCATTATTTATAAATGATCATGTGGATATTGCTTTAGCAGTTAATGCCGATGGCGTACATATTGGACAAAGTGATTTACCTGCCGATGTCACTCGCCAACTCATAGGCAAAGATAAATTGTTAGGGCTTTCAATATCTAATCGCCAACAACTTGATACTACTCCTTGGCAACTGATTGATTATATTGGTATTGGTCCTATCTTTCCAACAACAACCAAAAAAGATGCAACGGCCGCACTGGGAACCGAACAGTTAACCAAGTTAGTAGAACTAAAGCTGTGCCCTGCTGTTGCCATTGGTGGTATTGATGAAAACAATGTAACTAATGTCATCCAAACAGGCATTGACGGTATTGCAGTGGTTTCGGCTATTTGTGGCAAAAAAGATATTCAACAAGCAACGTTATCGCTTATTAACAAAATCAAACAAGCTAAATAGGAAATACTATTATGACAACAATTGCATTAACCATTGCTGGATCTGACCCTAGCGGTGGCGCAGGTATTCAAGCCGATTTAAAAACCTTTTCTGCACTCGGCGCTTATGGCATGTCAGTCATTACGGCCTTAACGGCACAAAGCACACAAGGGGTTGATGAGGTATTAGCGATCTCACCAGAATTTATTGAAGCCCAATTTAATACGCTTTATCAAGATATTCCAATTGATAGTGTAAAAATGGGCATGCTGATGAATAAAGAGATAGTCACAACCGTCCACCATCTACTAAAAAGTAACCCAATCCCGATCATCGTATTAGACACCGTCATGGTCGCCAAAGGGGGACATTCGCTCCTAAAACCTGACGCCATCACAGCCATTGGCGAACTTTTACTGCCCCTAGCAACCATCATCACGCCCAACTTACCAGAAGCAGCTGCACTACTTAATTGTAACGAAGCCAAAACCGAAGATGATATGCAAAAACAAGGATATGAGTTACTCAAGTTAGGCTGTAAAGCAGTATTAATGAAAGGAGGACATTTGCCCAGCAATGAAAGCCCTGATTATTTGATAACTCAAAATAATGTTATAAGAATGGCTTTTCCAAGAGTTAAAACTAAAAATACCCACGGAACAGGTTGCACACTATCTGCCGCAATTGCAGCATTATTACCAAAATATAACAATTTAGAACAGACCATTAAGCAGGCTAAAAACTATTTACAAGGAGCTATTAGCCATGCTGACGATTTAGCCATTGGTAATGGCATTGGTCCTACTCATCATTTTTATCAATGGTGGTAATAAGTAAATAAATAGACTTAAATTGATTTTAGTCGATTTATAATTTCTATGGAAAATATCACTAAAGGATAAAAATTAAATTAATGCATTGAAAAATGTACTGTCACACTAAATGTTAGTGGGATTTGAGCTATCTGCTAATGCATGTAATAAAAATCCCATACCTTAACTAATGCAGATTCTTTGCTTCACTTGTGCTACAAGTAAGTGTCCCTTTTTTTCCTTGTTCATTTTTAGAGTAGTCAGCCCAACAACTTTTCATTGATAAATCAATTTTTTTTATTAACTCAATTCTGCTTGTACTGTAAGCGCAACTAACATAATAAGGTTCAACGTCTGTATAGTGATTAACTTCCCATATTAACTCATGTTTCTTACCATCAACCGTTCCTTTTGCTGGTTTTAAAACCGCCATTCTAGAAGGATGATCATAATAAACAATCATGCTATGAAAAGCGCTACTCAGACTATCTTTCTCAAAAAACTCCCATCCTTCGCGCATGTTTTCTACTTTTTCTTTAACGTCAATTTTTTGTGGGCACTCAATCTGATAAGCATTAACAAAAAACACAGCACCAAACCAAGCCATAATAGCCATCGTAATGCTCAACATTTTACCTTTCATATTATATGTCCATCTAAATACTACCTATCAATAAAAAGATAGAAGTATTCTAATATTTCAAACAATTATGCTAATACTATAAAATAGTACTAATCACAGGGAGATTTAAAGCAAAATACCCTAGAGATACAAAATATAGGATGTAGTTAGTACGCAATCTCAACAAATTCATAACCAGCCTCATTAATAGCAGTAATTGCGGCTTCTTGCGAGATAATACTACTTTCAATATCAACTTCATGCTTAGCTAAATCAACGGTCACTTTTGCCTGTGGATCAATATTATTAATCGCATTTATTATTGTTGTCACGCAATGCTGACAACTCATATTATCGACTATTAATTTCATAAAAACCCCTTTATTACTAATGCATATTTAATAAATAAGATATCTATTTATAACACTAATTTTATCTGCTTACATTTAATTTTTTTTCACAAATATGGTAGTATTTGTTTTCTTTTTATACTTATAACAAAATATTATGATGAAAAAAATAAAATATTCTTTACTGTTGGTTTGTGGCTTAACGCTTGTCGGCTGTTCTGAGCCTAGTTCTATTGAGCGTTGGATCGACAATCCTACTAACAACGAAATCAAAGTTACCATTGATGGTAATGAAGTAACCATTCCAGCAAAATCAGGCGTTAATTATACGTTTGAATATGGCAAGCATACCTTGTCGTATAATAATGATTCATTTGATTTTATTGTAAAGCCAGCTAAATTCGCTGAGTCAGGTTTTATTAACCCAACACAAAGCAATTATTTGTTACACACAGTGGTATATACAACCTCTAATATGGATAATAAAGAATATGATAAAGTAATAGAAAAAGAGCTAAATCGTATTCCTGTTATTATTAACGGCCAAGCATCGGAAATAGAACTTCCTGTAAAAATAATCAATGATGTATTTATTGAAAGGAGCAATTATCGGTGGAGTTACTCTGTCGATCAACCTTTTCCAGAAGAAATAACACAAAATCTAAATTTAAAAAAACACCAAACTTATTACGAGCGATTTAAAAAATTATACCGCGAAAGTGATTTTATTGACTATTTAAAACAAGATGAAGTGCAAGAAGAAATTAGCTTCCCATCTCATCCTAAAAAGTTCATAGACATTACCCAATATGTTATTCCAAATATTGATTTAAATAGCATCAAATGTGAGGAAGGTCGCCAATATATGAAAAAACTGTTAGATGATTGGAATCATCTTTATACATTAAAAGGAAGCGATTTTGTAAAATCATTTAATAAGCTAGGCACCGATGATGCGGTTGTTCAAGGCTACGCTTCAGAAAAGAAATGTACTAACGACAATGATCCCGATCGAAGTTATCATAAAACATTAGGACAATTTCTAAATGCCATCCGAGATGCTCGCGACGTCAACTTTTATGTGATCAAATAATCATCCTTAATCATTTTCAAAAAATAGAAAAAGAGGTTGTTAAACAACCTCTTTTAAAAGGAATAAAAAAAATCAAATTTATTTTATGCCTAAACAGCTCATCAAACAGGCTGTCCTCTCACCTTAGCTTCAATTCATTCAGCTGATCTCTGGTAGCCAATTAGCATATGCCCAATGTTTAAAGACAGCTTTATATTGTTAGTAAATATGGCTTTAAATTAACCATCCGATTTATTGTCATCAAATATAGGTTAATTCGAAATCGCATTGAGTGATAAACGCAATATTTTATAAAAACTAAAGGGGGAAATCATCCATTTTATCGCATAACAAGCTCTTCTAATAAGGATGACCTATTTAACTAATAGCAAAAAGCGGACGAACAATTAACCATCTGCTATAATCCTATCAATTTTTCACCTTTACCTATGTCTATTTTAAAATAACATATTGTTTATTAAAGGAAATTATTTATCATGTTACTTAGTAATAATCAGAAATTAGGTCTATTTTGCCTCACGCTATTTTCCGTTTTTTTTATTATTTTAATGCAAGTGCATTTAATGCCAGCTGTGATTGCTGGTTTATTAACCTATACATTAACACAGAAATTAGATGCTTTTTTATCACGAAAAATGGTACGTTTTAGCCATCAGTCAAAATTAATTTCGGTATTAGTACTAACGACGCTGATTATGAGTATTCTTATTAGTGGCTTTTGGTATTTATTTGCTTGGTTTGTTGATATGGCCAAGCATCCTACCGAAACGTTAATGAATTTGAAATTAGTGGTCAATAATGTAATAAACAGCTTACCGTCGAATATTACTCACTATTTACCTGATGATCTAGATGTAGTTAAATCCACTATAATGGTTTATCTTAAAGATCATATATTTTATCTACAATCTATCATCAAAAAAGTATTTCATGATTTAGTCATATTAATTGTAGGAATGATTATTGGATTAATCTTAGGCTATAAAGAAAATCAACGTATTAGCGATGATAACCAAATAAAACCAAGAGCATTAACTAAAGCGTTAAAAACCAGTTTAAACCGATTAGTCGTGGTATTTCAATATGTTGCTATATCACAAGTTGTGATTGCATTATTTAATACCATAATGACCGCTATTTTGCTATTTATTATTTTGCCTGCGTTTGGTGTTCATTTACCGTTTAGTAAAAGTTTAGTACTAGCAACATTTATTTTTGGCCTTATTCCAATTATTGGTAACCTGATTGTTAATGGATTAATCTTTTTTGTTGCATTCACCGTATCATTCACCGTCGCAATGGTGATTATTGTTTATTTAATCTTAATTCATAAAATGGAATATGTACTTAATGCAAAAATAGTCGGGACAAAAATTCATGCTGGTATCTGTGAATTGTTAATTGCAATGCTCTTTTTAGAAACTGTTTTTGGCATCATTGGTTTAATTTTTGCACCTGTTTTTTATGCATTTATTAAATTATCATTAAAAGAACTAAGAATTATTTAAATCTAATCATTGATTCATCATGTTACCATTATCATGATTTGTGCTATTAAGAATCGATTGTTTATTGATGATCAATCAGCAAGCTAAATGTTGAACAATGGAATATCGACAAGCCAGCTATAGCGCAATTTATAGCGACGGTAACACGATGGGCTAGCTTGTCATTCCTCTTTCCGCATTTTCCGTGCCTTAGTAGGTGCTATAGCTTTTTTTATCATTACATCCTCTTTTACTTTTATGAAAAAATAGTTTTCAACTTTTGGTTGTACTATTTTAGGATAGTAACAGTGGTTGTTAAAAAAACAAAAAATAAAATTAATTCAACATCTTTTTTGAAACATTTTATAAAATGTGTTTACTTACCTATGCAAAACGAACTAAATATGCGACCTAACAAATCATCAGAGGTAAATTGCCCTGTGATTTCACTTAATGCTTCTTGCGCTAGCCTTAGTTCTTCGGCAAGCAATTCACCAGCATGGAATGTGATAAGTTGGTGCTTACCATTGTTTAAGTGATCTGCCGCTTTTTCGAGTGCTTGTAAGTGGCGACGTCGGGCTAAGAATCCACCTTCAGTACTACTGGTAAAGCCCATGGCCTGTTTTAGATGTTCTCTTAGTAAGGCAATACCTTCACCTGTTCGAGCCGAAAGTTGAATAAGCGAGTAGCCGTTTACCTCACTGTATTCTAGTGCTTCGCCAGTTAAATCGGCTTTATTTCGAATCACGGTGACTGGCATATTTTTAGGTAAGCGCTGAATAAATTCTGGCCATAGCTGTTCTGGATTGGTTTCGTTGGTGGTTGTGCTGTCAACCATAAATAATACGCGATCAGCTTGTTCAATTTCTTGCCAAGCGCGTTCAATGCCAATCCGTTCCACTTCGTCACTCGCTTCACGTAGTCCGGCTGTGTCGATAATATGTAGTGGCATGCCGTCGATATGGATATGCTCACGTAAAACATCTCGGGTTGTGCCTGCTATATCAGTCACAATAGCAGCATCACGACCAGCTAAGGCATTAAGTAAGCTTGATTTACCGGCATTAGGGCGCCCTGCTATAACGACTTTCATACCTTCTCTTAATAGCGTTCCTTGCTTTGCCTCTTGACGAACTTCGCTTAAACGAGTTATGACTTCGTTTAGCTGAGCTTCAATTTTACCATCTGATAGAAAGTCAATCTCTTCTTCGGGAAAGTCAATCGCCGCTTCAGTAAAAATACGTAAATGGATTAATGACTCAACCAGTGCATTTATTTTTTTAGAAAAGATACCTTGTAGTGATGATATTGCAGATTTTGCCGCTTGCTCAGAACTAGCGTCGATTAAATCAGCAATCGCTTCAGCTTGGGCTAAATCTAATTTATCATTTAAAAATGCCCGTTCTGAAAATTCACCTGGACGAGCAATACGGACATTTGGAACTTCAAGAACACGTTTTAACAGTAAATCTAAAATAACAGGTCCACCATGTCCTTGTAGTTCCAGCACATCTTCGCCAGTAAATGAATGCGGATTTGGGAAAAATAAGGCAATACCTTCATCTAGAGTGGTGCCATCCGATGCTAAAAACGGTAAATAATCGGCATAACGCGGTTTGGGCAATCTGCCCAATACAGCTTGGGCAACCGCTTGCGCTTTGGGACCTGAAATACGTAAAATACCTACCCCTCCACGACCGGGTGGGGTTGCTTGTGCGACAATAGTATCTGAATTCATATATATCAATTTCTAAATTAAACAGCAATACGTCATGATATCATGGACAAGACGCAAAAACAGCTATTGACCATTTATCAATGATGACAAAAATAAGCTATTAAAAAAATAATATAGTTTAATCAGTAGCTACAAAGCAATTATTTCTATTTTTAGAAAATGGTGGATTTTATAAACAAGTCAACATTCTTTTTTAAAGCAATCATCGAAATGATCATTAACTAGTCCCATTGATTGCATAAATGCGTAACAAATCGTTGAGCCAACAAAACTAAAGCCCCTCTTTTTTAACGCCTTTGACATTTTGTCAGATAGTTCGGTGCAAACTGGTACTTCACTTTGCTTTTTATAGTGGTTAATAACCGGTTTACCCTCTACAAAAGACCAGATAAATTGTGAAAAATCTTCACCCTCTTTTTGCATAGCTAAATAAGCTTGTGCATTTTTTACAATACTATTAAGTTTTAATCGATTACGAATTAATCCTTTATTTTCAAGTAATTTTTCGATATCTTCAGGTGATAATTTTATAATTTTTTGAGGATCAAAATTGAAAAAACAACGCCGATACTCATCTCGCTTTTTTAATACGGTAATCCACGACAAGCCGGCTTGTTGCCCTTCTAAACAAATTTTTTCAAATAGCTTAAGACTATCATATTGGGCAATGCCCCATTCCTTATCATGGTAACTAATATATAATGGGTCACTTGAAACCCAACTACAGCGTATTTTTCCCATGTTTTTTTACGTAGTTAGATGATTAATATTACTAGAGATAATAACGTACAATTATTTTTATTTCATTAAAAAATAATAAAACTATCATTGATAATATTAATTCAACCTTTAGTTTTAGATCATTCATTAAATTTTTTTATGATGAAAAATAAAACCATTTTTTATGGCAGAATGTGTTTTCTAAATATAAGGTCCAGTCAAAAAAATAAATTTTCTTGATTTGCTATCTCAATTACATAATAAGAATAAGGTTAGTTCATGAATCAATCCGAAACCAATGTACAGTGGCAACCTGCCGCTCGACCATTAAATAGTAAAGATTTAAAAACGTTAGTTTTATCTTCTTTAGGTGGTACATTAGAGTTCTATGATTTTGTTATCTATGCACTTTACATTGATACCATCGTCAAACCACTGTTTTTACCACATACACTTTCACCTTTAACATTAGATCTGTTTGCTTGGGGAATTTTTGCCGCTGGTTATTTAGTGCGTCCTATTGGTGGCATTATTATGGCGCATTTTGGCGATAAGGTGGGGCGTAAAAAGATGTTTACCCTCAGTGTCGCAATGATGGCACTACCAACCTTTATCATTGGGGTTTTACCTACTTACGAAATGATAGGCATTTTTGCGCCATTGTTACTTTTGGTCATGCGTATATTGCAAGGCGCCGCTATTGGCGGTGAAATGCCAGGTGCATGGGTATTTATTGCTGAGCATGTACCCAAGCAACGCTATGGACTCGGCGTTGGTACATTAACTTCTGGTATTACTGGCGGGATTTTGCTTGGTTTTATTGTCACAATTATTATTGATATCTGTTTTACCACACAAAATATTTTAGATTATGCATGGCGTATCCCGTTTATTATTGGCGGTATTTTTGGGGTTATTTCAGTTTATTTGCGCCGTTTTTTATCTGAAACACCTATTTTTAAGGAGTTAGCGGCACGTAAAGCAATTGAAAAAAATATCCCTATTGTTACTGTGCTTCAAAAACACAAAACAGCGTGTTTAATTGTTGCATTGTTAACTTGGTCATTGTCTACTGCAATTATGGTGGGAATTTTAATCACGCCAGGTCGTATTGTGGGCGCAATGTATCATTTTGCTAACCTTGATTGGCGGATCGGTGGTTGTATTGCGGCTTTAACTTTAACACTAGGTTGTATTATTTTTGGTTGGTTAGATGATAAGCTGGGCTCAACTAAAACCGTGATGATTTGTTGGGGAGGCCTTGCTGTTTCTAGTCTCTATTTTTATAGTTCATTATCACCTGATATGTCGCTAACTAAGCTTTATTTAATTTGGGCTATTTTTGGGCTTTTCATTGGCTCTGTTGCCATGACACCGATAATTGGGACAAGGACGTTTCCACCTGCAATTCGTTATTCAGGCTTATCGTTTTCTTATAATTTAGCCTATGCGTTATTTAGTGCATTTACACCAACATTAACCATTTATCTATTAAGTCCTGAACATTTATTAGGGGAATATAGTTATTTGGGTGCGGGTATTTATATCTCTTTTGTGGCATTAATTGCAATTGGAGTTGGTTTCTATCCTTTAGCAAAAAAGGGCTGGAGCAGTAACTCAACTAATTATTAGCCAGTAATGATTTTAGCAATAACAAAGCGGGGGGCGAGTTCCCTGCTTTGTTATTTAACTTTTGTGCTATATACTAATGTGATATACAAATAGCTATCATATTAACGCATGGTAACAAACTCTTCAGCTGCTGTTGGATGAATAGCAACTGTATTGTCGAAGTCTTTTTTGGTAGCACCCATTTTCAGTGCGACAGCAAAGCCTTGTAACATTTCGTCCATACCATATCCAATACCATGAATACCCACAATTTTTTCATCTTTACCAGCGCACACTAACTTCATACGACACGGTTGACGATGTTGCGTAACTGCAGTGTACATGGCCGTAAAGGTGGATTTATAGACTTTGACGTTTTCTTCACCATATTGCAGTATCGCTTCTGGCTCAGTTAAGCCTACTGTACCAATTGCTGGGTGTGTAAAGACGACGGTTGGAATATTACTATAATCTAAATGTTCATCAGGTTTATTGTTAAAAAGCCTTTCTGATAAGCGACGACCAGCTGCAACCGCAACCGGCGTTAATGCCATGGCGCCTGTATCATCACCGACTGAATAAATACCCTGTACATTGGTATTTTGATATTTATCCACTATCACAAAGCCTTTATTATCAATGTCAATACCTGCTGCCTGTAAATTCATTTCATTTGTAGCAGGTTCACGACCAATTGCCCAAATTAAACAATCGACAGTATAACTTTCGCCATTTTCTAATGTTAAAGTTAATGACTCATCACTATTTTTAGTGACGGATTTTGGCACCGCAAAAGTGTGAAGGTGTTGTCCTTCTGTTTTTATCACTTCCATTAAGGTTTCAACAATTAATGGATCAAAAGTGCGTAATGGTGTGGCATTGCGAACAAATTGATGAGTTTGTGCGCCAAGTGCATGTAATACACTTGCGATTTCGCAAGCAATATAACCAGCGCCGACAACTGCCACACGCTTAGGTAAGGCTTTTAGCGCAAAAAATCCATCAGATGTGATACCATATTGCGCACCTGGGATATTCGGAATCGTTGGTTTTCCTCCAACAGCTATCAGAATATGATCGGCACTATAATGCTCACCATTTACCTCAACTGTATGAGAATCAACAAACTTAGCATATCCATGAATCACATCAACGTTGTTATTATTCAAGACCCGATCATAAGATTGATGGATTCGATCAATATAAGCGCTTCGGCTAGCAATTAATTTATCCCAACTGAATTGATTAATGGTGGTATCAAAACCGTAATCGGGACCATAGTGATTAATGGCTTCAGCAATTTGTGCACCATACCACATCACTTTTTTAGGCACACAACCAACATTCACACAGGTTCCACCTAATAATTTCGCTTCAATAATGGCACACTTTTTTCCATAGGACGCAGCTCGGTTGACTGATGCTATCCCACCACTACCGCCACCAATGGCAATATAATCATAATGTTTGGTCATAAAATATCCTTAATACTCTTTTTCATAATTTGGTCATTAGCTTTGCATAAAGCGCGTAATAAAAAAAGTATTAATTTTGAAATTTAATAATAGTTATTAACGATTAATCATTATAATAAATAGCCCATTATTATTTTCTATAATGTAATTTCACAGAATAAATACAATATAATTTTGATTCTATAAATGGAGAGTTGAAACATAAAGGGGATTATTTATATAACCCCCCTCAATTGGTTTTATGATTTACATCAATCTACCTTATAATCATGATTCAATATAACGGCAGTTCACTACTTTTATATCTTTATTTAGTACATTTATTTTTAATTTTAACCCGCACTGGTTGAGAAGTCTCTTTATCGAGAATTTCCAGATCGCAATATTTATTTTCTAGCTTAAAATTAACTTTATAAGTTTTACCCTTTTCAGCTATAAATTGTTTAGTTTCTGCATAACAAGACGCTTGATTACCTATATTATAATGGCTTTCTATAGCAACAGGCTTATTAGCGGGGATTTTTGCACTTAATTCTAAATTAGCTTTAGCCAAAATAAAAATGCTACTTTCTGGGTAATAATAACCAATGTCATTAAAATCACTACAATAATTTGCTTCAGGATTATCAATATTTAAACTAAAGTCAACTGGTAAACTAGTTTCATCACCGAAATCAGTCGAGAATTCTAATTGTGGATCATCTTCCATTGCTACGTAGTGATATTCCGATTTTGAAGAGCTACAACCTACAACAAAAGAGGCAATTGATAATAATATGAGTTTCTTTTTCATTAGTTATTCTCTTTATCTAATTTAACGTTAAATAATCGATCCAATAATTCGTTAATTTTTGTATCTGTACTAGTGAAGGTTGAAGAGTTAAGATGTATTAATCCCCCTTCAGTAGTATGACTATATTTTAAAGTACCAACGGAATATCCTTCATGATCATCAACTTGTACATGCATAATAGATAAATAAGTGGGTACCGCAATTGCTCTTCTAACGTCATAATATAATGTGTAAGAACAATCATTTAATTTGTCTTTACTCGTTAGTTTATTGGTAATATTTAAGGTATTAAGCTTTTCAGCTATGATTTCGCCTGCTTTATTATAAGAGCGAATAGTACTTACATTTTGATAAATACATACGTTGTTTAACTTAGTCGTATCTGAGATAGGTTTTATCTTTTCTCCTGGTTTTTCAAATGAAACACTACAACCCGTTAACAACATAGACACTATTGCAATTGCAACAAAATTTTTCTTCACTATTTATATTCCTTATAAAAATTAAAATTTATCAACAGTAATTTCTCATAATAAAATAAAAAAATTTCATTGTAAAATAAGAAAAAATTATAAAAATATTTAAAAAAGTAAAAAAATAAAATTAGTTTGCCATTAGAAAAAAGCCACTTATTTAAGTGGCTTTTTTAGCTAAATTTTAGCGATTTTTTATTGCATTAATAATATTAGTTGTGGAACAACCATCTTCAAAGTTAAGCACTTTAACCGTTCCACCTGCGGCAATTACTTCCTTTCCACCGGCAATATCCTCAGGTTTATAATCGCCACCTTTGACTAAGACATCGGGCAAGACATTAGCAATGAGTCGTTGAGGGGTTTCTTCTTCAAATGGCACAACCCAATCAACCGAATCAAGCGCGCCTAGTACAATCATTCGTTGCATAAGTGGGTTTATTGGTCTTGATTCGCCTTTTAGTTTTTTTACCGAGGCATCGCTGTTCACAGCAACAATTAGGCGATCGCCAAGTTTCCGAGCATTTGCCAAATAAGAAACATGCCCTGCATGTAAAATATCAAAACAGCCATTGGTCATGACAATTTTTTCACCACGCATGCGCGCCTTTCGGACCTCTTCTTTTAGTTCGTCTTCGCTCATGACGCCAAAACCATCATCAGCACGTGCACGTATGGCGTTTTCTAGTTCGACTTGTGAAACGGTCGATGTACCTAGTTTGCCAACAACCACACCAGCTGCAGCATTGGCTAAAAAGCAGCTTTCTTCTAAAGATTGTCCAGCAGCTAAAGAAGCGGCTAATGTCGCAATTACAGTATCGCCTGCGCCGGTGACATCAAAGACTTCTTTGGCTTGGGTTGGCAGATGGTAAATTGGTTTGTCTAATTGTAGTAGTGTCATACCTTTTTCACTACGCGTGACCAGCAGGGCTTTAAGATCATACTTTTTGATAAGCTGATAACCTTTTTCGACAATGTCTTCTTCGTTTTGGCAGTGTCCAACCACGGCTTCAAATTCAGTCATATTTGGCGTCAATAATGTTGCACCACGATAACGCTCAAAATCCGTACCTTTGGGATCAACTAAAATCGGTACATTAGCTTGATTAGCAAGTTTAATCATTGCTTGAACTGCCGATAATGCGCCCTTAGCATAGTCCGATAGAACCAACACTTTATGAGTCGTTAATGCTATTTGAATTCGTTCAAGAATAGGGGTTGCATCAATATTACCAAATCCTTCTTCAAAATCGATACGAATTAATTGTTGATTGCGTGATAGAACTCGCAATTTGGTGATAGTTGGGTGCGTTGAAACGGATACAAAATCACATTGAACGTTATGTTTACTAAGTTGTTTATCAAGAATTTTGGCTGGCTCATCAATGCCTGTTAATCCAATAAGTCGTGCATTACCACAAAGTGAAGTAATATTCATCGCAACATTGGCTGCACCACCAGGTCTTTCTTCTAAAGAGTCAATTTTCACGACGGGTACAGGGGCTTCAGGTGATATGCGATTAGTTCCCCCATACCAGTAGCGATCTAACATAATATCGCCCACAACTAATACATTGGCACAATTAAAATCAGGTAATGATGTTTTCATTATGACAGGTTATCCTTACTTGTTCAGTTTAATTCATTGGTTATCTGTTTATGTCTATTGTTCAGACTCTTGGCTCTCATCTTCTATATTGTCATGTTGACGCGGTTGGTAAAAACGGGCAAAAAAGGTGCCAATTTCAAACAGTAAACAGATAGGTACAGCTAATAATATTTGTGAAAAAACATCTGGTGGTGTAACAAACATTGCAACGGCAAACACACCAACAATAATATAAGGGCGTTTGTTGCGTAGGCTTTTGGGTGTGGTGATTCCAGTCCAGCAGAGCAAAATAATTGCCACAGGCACTTCAAAAGCAAAACCAAATACTACAAAAAGGGTCATGACAAAATCGAGGTATTTGGTAATGTCAGTGTTGATTGCAACATCAACCGGTGCCGTATGAATAAAAAAGTAAAACGCTAATGGAAACACCACAAAATAAGCAAACGCTATCCCCATATAAAATAGGATTGTGCTTGATACGATTAAAGGCATCACCAAACGTCTTTCGTGTTGGTATAGTGCTGGCGCAATAAAGCCCCAAACTTGGTATAACACATACGGAATAGAGATGAATATCGCTACCACCGCAGTCAGTTTAATCGGTGTAAAAAATGGCGCGGCAATATCGGTTGCTATCATGCTACTACCTTGAGGTAATTGGCTGATGAGCGGATTTGCTACAATATGATAAATATCATTAGAAAAATAAAATAAACAAATTAATACCAATAAAATACAGATAATACAACGTAAAAGCCGTGTTCTGAGTTCAACAAGATGTCCAATTAATGGTTGAGTAGCATCGTCTGTCATGATTTTTTATCTGAATGTGTTTGTGGATCGATTTGCGTTGCTGAGTCGATTTCGTTTTGTAATGATTCAGTTACACGCTTTAAGTCGTCAATAGATTCTTGAATTTCAGGCGTAAGAGTTGTTAAACCACTTTTTTCAGCCTTTTTTAAACTGTCTTGTAATTCTTGCAGTTTAAGTTCTTTATTTAACTCTAACTGTACAGTGGCTGACATTCGGCGTAGTACCTTTATCCACCCTGCAACTGTTTTTATCGCAATAGGTAACCGTTCTGGCCCTAATACCACCAGACCAATAATTAATACTAATAATAATTGACCAAAGCTGATATCAAACACGGGTTACTCTTTCTTGTCATTATTGGTGTTAGTATCAGATGAATCGGTATTTTCGATTTTTTGTGAATTATTGCTATCTTTTTTACCGTCATCATCGTTCATTGCTTTTTTAAAGCCTTTAATTGACTCACCAAGATCTGAACCCAATGAACGTAATTTTTTTGTTCCAAATAATAGTACAACAACAGCAATTAAGATGAGAAGTTGAGGCAAGCTTGGCATCATGATAATTATCTCCAGTGGGGGTTGTTAATAGCAAAATTATACACGCAAATTATAATATCCTAAATAACTAGCTTTATGCACGATCTTTAATGCACAATCAATATAATAATACATAAAGCACAAAATAGACCAAGCATTGCGTATAGATTTCGCTCACGCTTTTTACTACGCTTTAGTTCTTGATTGATTTGTTTTAATTGAACATTGATCTGTTTGGTGATTCGCTCATAATCATTTAATTTTTCAGGTAATTGTGGCAACATGACTCTCCACTCCGGCAATGATGCCCAAGCTTGTTGCAGTATTTTTTTAGCACTATATTTATCTTGATACCATTTTTCTAAAAACGGTTTGGCAGTTTGCCATAAATCAAGTTCAGGATAAAGCTGACGGCCAAGTCCTTCAATATAAAATAGTGTTTTTTCAAGAAGAGTTAGTTGTGGTTGAATATTCATTTCAAATTGACGTGCAACTTGAAATAATTGCAGTAAAATCTGTGAAAATGAGATTTCAGCAAGTGGTTTTTCAAATGCTGGCTCACACACATTGCGCATTGCCATTTCAAGTGCTATAGCATCAGTATTTTCAGGCACCCAACCTGATGCGATATAAATTTCAGCGATTTTCCGATAATCTCGATTAAAAAATGCCAAGAAATTTTCGGCAAGGTAACGCTGATCATCATCACTTAATATGCCAACAATGGCACAATCAATACCAATATAACGCGGGTTTTGTGGTTCGGTAATATCGACAAAAATATTACCCGGATGCATATCAGCATGAAAAAAGTTATCACGAAATACTTGAGTAAAAAAGGCTTGAACACCGCGCTCTGCAAGTAATTTCATGTTGACATTGTTCTGCTTGAGTTGCTCGATATCTGAGATGGGAATGCCTTTAATACGCTCTTCAACAATTACATTTTTTCGACAAAGATCTTGATAAACATAAGGGATATATAAAGTATCACTATTGATAAAGTTATCACGCAATCTAACAGTATTATAAGCCTCTTTTTGTAAATCTAACTCTTTTAATAGCGTCATTTCATAATCGCACACTATTTCAACAGCTCGTAGTTTTTCACCTGATTTGATACGTTTAGTAAATTGTTTAGCCACCCAATACATTAACCCTATATCAGCTTGAATAACCGGTAGAATATTTGGTCTTAAAACTTTTATGACAACTTCGGCTTGGCTATGTTTTAATACCGCAGTATGAACCTGCGCAATTGATGCTGATGCTAATGGTTTTTCGTCAAAATTTGCAAAATAATAATCAATTGGTTGTTCTAACGCTGCTTCAATCAGTTGTTTAGCTATTTTACCATCAAAAGGAATAACTTGATTTTGTAATTTAGCTAAAGCATCAGCTATGTGTTTTGGTAAAACATCACGCCGAGTTGAGATCATTTGTCCAAACTTGATCCAAACTGGACCTAATTCTTGCAGAGCTTGTTGTAGACGTTCGCCTATTTCTTGATGTTTTGCCTTAGGTCTAACCCAAAAAAAACAGAATAATAAAGTGCGAAGCCATTTGGATGAACGATGTTTCGGCAATAGTTCATTCAACTGGTAGGCTCGAAATACAGTTAAGATTTTAAACAGTCTAAAAAATGTCATTATTATTCATCACATCAAAATTTAAAGCCAATATGTAACGCAACAATACCACCGGTCATATTGTGATATTTCACATCAACAAATCCTGCATCTTGCATCATTTTTTTCAATGTGTTTTGATCGGGATGCATACGAATTGATTCGGCTAAATAACGATAACTTTCAGAATCATTTGCCACAATTTTTCCCATTAATGGTAACATGGAAAATGAATACAAATCATACGCTTTATTTAGTATTTGATATTGTGGTTTAGAAAACTCAAGAATTAATAAGCGTCCACCTGGTTTCAGTACCCGCCACATGGATCGTAAAGCCTTTTCTTTATCGGTGACATTGCGTAAACCAAATGAGATAGTAATACAATCAAAATAGTTATCAGCAAAAGGTAATTCTTCTGCATTGGCTTGTACATATTCGATATTCTTAAATAAGCCTTTATCACGGAGTTTATCTCGTCCAACTTTTAACATTGATTCGTTAATGTCAGCTAAAACAACTAATCCATTATCACCAACCAGTTGTGAGAATTTTGCAGTTAAGTCACCTGTTCCTCCAGCAAGATCTAGAACTTTTTGGCCTTTACGTACACTGCTATATTCAATAGTGATTTTTTTCCAAATACGATGAATACCAAATGACATAAGATCATTCATAACATCATATTTATCAGCAACAGAGTGAAAGACTTCGGCAACACGTTTGACTTTTTCTTGTTTTGGAACTTGTCTGTAACCAAAATCAATTTTTTCTTGATTTGTATTGTCTTTATTATCAAAAGATTGAGACATAAAATTTACCTATCACAAAGATTTGCCTTATTTTAACATAAGCCATAATAAATGTGATGAACTAAATCAATAATGCTTCAACCTTCTTTGAAACAGTTTCAAAATATTCAAGTTGAGAGCGTTGTGGTTTTAAGTCTTTTTCGTGAATGACTAAATCAAACTGGTAACTGTCTTTAAAGGCTTTTAAAACATCATTATCTTTTTGGAAAATTTGCTTGTAATACTGCATTAGTGTTGCAAAATCAATGGAAGTAAAAACAAGTTTATTAGCATTTTCAACAGCTTTTGAAACTCGTTCAACATGTAACATCGCAATTTTAATATAATCAGATTCACTTAAATAGTTATGATGGGTCGAGATTTCTCGCTCGATATAATTAATATAGCCATTAGGCACATATTGTGTATTATAAATATTAGCCAGCTGAATAGGTAATTCACAAAATCTACCTTGACCAATAATAGCCACTTTTTTAACAAAAAAAGGTTTTGCTGCTTGCGCAATAAAAGACCAGTTTTTATAAGGGTTTTCGCGGATTTGTGTGGCACTGATGTTCATAAAATGTCGATCAGCATCAACAATGGCAACCGAACAACCGAAATAGTGCTCATGATTTTTGACATCTTGAGGTTCACTGGTAAAAACAACATTTGGGATAATTTTATGCTCAGCAAGGAGCTGCTTAACACGATCACTCCAATCTTGCCAACCGTTAGGATAAAACTCAATACCTGCTTCATTAAGTACATGGATATGAATATTATGGCGATCTTTAAACGTCTCTTTTAACCACGAAAAACGGTCGCTTACTTGAGGTTGTTTTGGTAGATGGCTTTTATCAAATAGTTGCTTATCGCGTGAGGCTTCACAACCAAGAAAAATATGTAATTGATCAACTTGGCTTATGGCTTTTTCAATCAAATAAATGTGACCACAATGTAAAGGATAAAACTTCCCGAAAATTAAACCAACTTTATGCTTAAAAGCCATAACCATTACCAAAATACACGAATATTAATAATAATTTACAGAAAAAAAAAGCAATTTCTAATCAAATTATGCTTTATCATCTAACTTATTAATAATAAATAAAATAATATGTAATTATTTTTGTAAGTTAGATAATAAAATACCTGTTGCGACCGAAATATTCAATGCAGGCATGTTATCGTTGCCTTTTAAATGCACAACAACATTAGCACAGTTGATAAGTTTCATATTAATTTGTTGGAATATGACTAACGCTACTTTTTTATTAAAACGAATTTTATGCAATTCACTTGAAGCAATGGACTTTGCTTGGCAAGGTAATAGTGCGACAACTTGGTAACCGCGTTGTTTAAGCATATCAAGTGAAGCAACAAAATCATCACTTTTAATTGCTGCAACAGCTTCAATACCACCTTCTGCTACTCGCATAGCTGCGCCACTATCGAGTAAATTTGATTGGCGCAACATCACCCCATTAACGCCATAAAATGCAGCACTACGTATTAATCCACCTAGATTATGAGGATTGTTAACATCGTCAATTGCTAACACACAATCATGATCTCTATCATTTTGCTCTTCTAAATAATCTAATAAGGTGAGCGGAACACGCTTTTTAACAATTAAACAGACGCCACCATGATGTTGAGTTTGGGTTATTTTGCTAATTTGTTCACTAGAGACAACGTCATAGCCTAAGCGCTGTTTAACTAACCAGTCGATTAAATCTTTGAACTGATAAGCTACTTCTTCGGTAATAAATAGTTTGACAATGGCTGTGCGTCGATGTTTAAAAACAGCCTTACAACTATTTTCACTATAAACTAAAGTTTCTTCTTTACGTTGACGATATTCATCATAACCAAATGTAGGTGTTTGTTGATTAGTGCGGACTTTTTTTTGCCATGGTGAATCGTTATCAATGAAAGATTGAGATTGATTAATTTCAACACTAAACTTATTTTTTACAAAATCAGATTTATCATTTCGAGGTTTGAATGTTTCTATACGGTCATGGCGATCGCGTTTAGGTTTCGGCTGAAATGAATCATCTTTACGTTTACCTTTCCACCCGGTAGACTTTTCAGTAGCTGAGTGAGAATGCTTCTTAGGTTCACTATTTTTGGCGTAAAAAATAGTCGGTTTGTTTTTTTCAGTATTGTCGTTCATATCAATCTCACAATTCAACAGTTAGCGCGTACGAATGGTTGGGGCTATTTTATCTAATACACCATTAACAAATTTATGGCTGTCAGCAGCACCAAATGTTTTAGTTAACTCAATGGCTTCATTAATGACCACTTTATAAGGTACATCTTGACGTTTCATTAATTCATATAGTGCGATTCGCAGTACCGCTAATTCAATTTGCCCCAATTCATCAACAGAGCGTTCAGTGAGATACGGTGCCATTTTATCATCTAATTCGGCGGTATTTTTTGCAACTCCGTTAAATAATTCACGAAAATACTTAGCATCAACGCCTTTCATATCTTGTTCTGCAATAAAACTTGACTCAACATCAGCAAGATCGTTTCTGGAAACTTGCCAAGAGTAAATGGCTTGCACCGCACATTCTCTTGCTCGACGACGAGGATTAACTAATGCCACTAAATTACTCCTTAATTGCTTTAATAATATTTAGCATTTCCAGCGCAGTTAATGCAGCTTCAGCACCTTTATTGCCAGCCTTAGTGCCTGCACGTTCAATAGCTTGTTCTATACTTTCAGTAGTTAAAATACCAAATCCGACAGGAATGGTATTATCTAGGCTTGCGCTTAATAAGCCAGAGCTTGATTCACCAGCTACAAAATCAAAATGCGCCGTACTTCCCCGAATGACAGTACCTAACGCTACAATTGCATCATATTTTTTCGACTGTGCTGCAACTTTGGCCGCAAGTGGAATTTCATAAGCACCTGGAACCCAAATAACCGTGATATTTTTATCATCAACTTGTCCAATGCGTGTTAATGCGTCAATTGCACCATTTACTAGGCTATCATTAATAAAATGATTAAAACGTGCCACCACAATTGCAACTTTAGCTTTTGGCGCAGCAACTTTACCTTCAATTGTTTGCATATAAATTCCTTATCAATTCTATTTTAAATGCTATTTCACTCTCTTTTAAGTGAAAAAATATTTAATAAATTGTATCACGAATGAAAGACTTATCCTATTAGCAAATAACGTTACGAACAAGTTCTATCCAAGATATTAATTAAAAAAAATGCAAAGAATTTCACTATTGTAAATATATTACTCGTTAATATTAAAATTAATTTAAATTTTGTTGTTATTTTATTTCTTGCTACCAGTAATGATTTTAATTCATTTTCATTTCGATGTTTATTTTTATACTAGAACGCACTCTTGCCTGACAATATTGGTCAAAATTGGGAATTTTATTTTTATCACTTGCAAGCTATTTGGAACGAATTAAAATGGTATATAAATTTATTAAGGAGAAATAGTAGTGTACATTAACAATATTCGTGATGAGTTAAATCAAGCCGTTGACGTATTAACCAAATTTGTTTCAGACGATAAAAACCTTGAACGAATTCAACAAGCCGCAATTTTAATTGCTAATTCGTTTAAACAAGGAGGCAAAGTTTTATCATGTGGTAATGGTGGTTCTCATTGTGATGCGATGCATTTTGCTGAAGAATTAACTGGGCGTTATCGTGACAATCGTCCGGCTTACCCTGCAATAGCAATATCTGATGTAAGTCATATTTCTTGTGTTGGTAACGATTATGGATTTGATTATATTTTTTCTCGTTATATTGAAGGTGTTGGACAAAAAGGTGATGTGCTTTTAGGTATTTCAACTTCAGGCAATTCAGCTAATGTGCTGAAAGCAATTGAAGCAGCAAAACAAAAAGGCATGAAAGTCATTACATTAACAGGTAAAGATGGCGGTAAGATGAATGGACTTGCTGATGTTGATATTCGTGTTCCACACTTTGGTTATGCCGATCGCGTACAAGAAATCCACATTAAAGTTATTCATATTCTTATGCTACTGATTGAAAAAGAGATGGTCAAATAATATGTGTGAATTATTGGGTATGAGCGCAAATGTGCCAACCGATATCTGCTTTAGTTTTACCAGCCTAGTTAAACGAGGTGGGGACAAAGGTCCCCACAAAGATGGCTGGGGAATTACGTTTTATGAAGGCAAAGGCTGCCGAACATTTAAAGATCCCGAGCCATGCAGTTATTCACCTATTGCTAAAATGGTGAAAGAATATCCCATCAAATCTAAAGCCGTAATTGCCCATATTCGACAAGCAAATCGAGGCGGTGTCGCCCTAGAAAATACCCATCCATTTACCCGTGAACTGTGGGGTAAAAACTGGACTTTTGCGCACAATGGACAATTAACCAATTACCAGAATTTAGATACAGGACTTTTTCAACCTATTGGAGAAACCGATAGCGAATATGCTTTCTGTTATTTAATAAATCAACTACATCAAAAGTATTTACACAAACCTTTTGATGTTCTTGAGCTGTTTAATTTTATTAAACAATGTGCCAATCAATTAAGCCAACTCGGCATATTTAACATGCTACTGTCTGATGGGCAATATGTATTTGCTTACTGCACAACTAACTTACATTGGATAACCCGCAAAGCGCCATTTGGCAAAGCAAAATTGCTAGATGAAGATGTAGAAATTGACTTTCAAAAACATACAACACCGAATGATGTCGTTACCATTATTTCTACATTACCATTAACCTCAAATGAAACATGGCATAAGCTTAATACTGGCGAGGCTATTTTATTTAAAGATGGTGAAATTAGCCAATCTTCCTCATTTTAACACATGGCATTGTTGACTCATTTTTAAATTGATATTGTAGATAGCTTAAAGTTAATAGCCCAATTGTGGTCAACACTATCCATGGAAGATGTAAAAAACCCATTTGCATAGCAATATCATATAACCAACCAGCACCGGTATAACCAATAAATCCGCCTAGAGCAAGACCTAAACGACTAAATCCCATGTAACTACCTTTTGCCTTAGGATTACTCAGTACTGTTGATAAAGTTTCACGCGCGGGTTCGGCAATAATAGCCCCTAAATAAAATAATGCAATTAGTGATAATAATGCAGTTAATTGTGATGTAAAACCTATAATAACAAAAGCACATGACATTAAAAATAGACCAAACTTAAGACGCTGATCTAATCTAAAATATTTTTCACTCCAACGAGCTAGTGGATAAAGCAGTACCAGTGAAATACCTGCTTGAATAGCATACATCCATTTCACATAACTTGGGCTACCTGATACGCTAGTGATGGTTAAAGGTAGCATCAACATAATTTGTACCCATAGTACATAATAACCGGTTAATGTAAGCACATAGCGTGTGAATTTTTTATCTTTTATAACCATTTTCATGCCATTAATAATAGGCGCTTTACCAATGGCAATGTGGTAAGCCGGTAGGAAAAAAATATTAAAAATCCCACATAAGAAAAAAATAAAAGCACCACACCAACACACTAGATGGAAGTCATAATCAATTAAAACTCCACCAATAAGAGCACCAATTACGGCGCCAGCATTATCTTGTATCATTAACAGTGATATAAACTTACCTCGCTCATGTGGACGGGTAAATTTAATAGTTAGTCCCATTCGGGGCGGATCAAACAATAATCCCCCTAACGCTGAAAGTAAGCAAGAAAGTAATAATAACCAAGGCTCACTTGCAATAGCCATGCAGATAAAACCAATACAGCGTAAAAACATACCGGCGACAATCATAGGTTTCGCACCAAATCGATCGGCAATAGCACCACCAATAATGCCAAAGCCCTGTTGAACAAATTGCCGAAATCCTAGCGCAAAACCAACAAATAGTGCGCTCCAACCCACTTGACTAACAAAGTGGGTTGAAACCAGTGGAAACACAATATAAAAACCTAAAACAATAAATAGATTATCAAGCAACAGTATTTGCCGACCCATTTTACGAATTTGGGATGGTATTGGCATTTATTTGACTCTTTGCGCTAAATAGTTTTGATAATCAGGAATTTCAATATCAACTTCTTGCGTAAAAATAGAAGACTGAATCAATGCATTGGCTGTTGCTTGATTAGTTGCAACTGGAATATTCCAAACCGTAGATAACCGTAATAACGCTTTGACATCGGGATCATGAGGTACTGCATTAAGTGGATCCCAAAAAAAGATTAAAATATCAATTTTACCTTCCGCAATTAATGCACCAATTTGCTGATCGCCGCCCATAGGACCACTTAGCATTGGTGTAATATTGAGTCCAGTTTCTTGTTTTATTAATGTGCCTGTTGTCCCTGTACCACATAAATTATGTCTAGAAAGCTCCTCACGATTTTTTTTACACCAATTTAATAAGGAATCTTTTAAGTGATCGTGAGCAACTAAAGCAATATTTTTTTTAGCCATTAATTTACGTGTAGTATAAAGCATCATTGTTATCCTAATATATTATTAGATTTATAGATTTTTAACAGAGTATTAATTAAAGTGCAAGGGATATTTAATCAGTAACGAATAATAAAAAAGGCACCGAAGTGCCTTTTAAAAATACAAAGATACACCAATTAGAATTGGTAAATTAAACCAAGCGCGACTGTGTCTTTAGTTGTACCATTGATTTGTGATTGAGTAAATGAAGCATCTTTATATAATGCACGACGTGCACCAATGTCATCTTTATCTAATAAATTGATTTTATAATCGATAATAGCTTTTAGATTTTTATTAAAATCATAAGTTAAACCAACATCAACATATTTAGCTAAATCATTACTTTTAAGCCCTGCATCATTTGAATAATGAGATGCATCTTTAACTTTATGTTGAATATAAGCAACAGATGGGGTTAAACGACCCACTTCAAAGTCAATGCCGTATTGCGCAACAAGTTCATAGCCTTTGGTTTTTAAATCATCAGCGCGGTGAGTCGTTGATGCATTATCCCAACCATATTTTTGTTTGCCTTGGATATATAACGCAGCTAAATAAAGGTTGTCATTATCATATTTGATACCTGCTGACCATGTTTTGGCATCTTTATGACCACCGGTTTGTGCATAACCAGCACCAACAGATAAACCAGTATCAAGTACATCCCAATCAACAACAGAACCCCATGCTTCAGCGCTATCATTTTTTTCATTATTAGCCTGTTTTTTGAAATGGCTTGTTGAACTGTTATCGCCGTTATCCGCATATTGAGCTGCAAAACGTAGACCATTTACTAAGCCGAAGAAATCTGAGTTACGATAAGTAGCAACGGCTTTTGTACGAGCTGTTAATGCATAAAGATTATTATTTGAAGCATCACCACCAAATTCGGGTAAAACATCAGTATAAGACGTTAACGTTTTTAATACACCATCATTGCGACCATAGTCGAATGAACCAAAATCACCAAAGTTTAAACCAGCAAAGGCATAACGCGTTTCGTTATTTGCATTTTTACCTGTATTTGCTTCGTACTCCCAACGACCATAACCAGTTACGCTGTCTGTCACTTGTGTTTGACCTGACATGCCTAGACGTGCTGTAGTTTTGTCGCCTTCACCTGTTTGATTATCGCGATCAGTAATATAGTTTAATGCATAAACTCGACCATAAAGATCCACTTTATTACCGTCTTTATTCCACACTTCGATAGAAGCGTTTGCTGTACCTGCAATTAAAAGCGCAGGAATAGCGATTGCTAATAGATTACGTTTCATTTTGTTACCCTCGTAGGTATATTATTAAAGATGCAAATTATATTTTGCTTTTCGTTTAATAAATAATTGCCAATAAATAACAATTATATTATTACTGTGATATCTATTTTTTAGATAGCAAATAGATTTTATTGTATTTATTATCTATTTAGCAACGTTAATTAGATGAATTCTGCGAATTTACAATATTTTAATACTTAATGTGATTTTTTTTAGGCATAAAATGTGTTTTTAAATAGAAAAGTCTTTAGTTAACAAAAAAGGCACCGAAGTGCCTTTTTATAAGATATATCAAAAGATATTAGAATTGGTAAATTAAACCAACACCTAACACATCTTTAGTACCTGGTTTAGTATCGTGACCACGTGAATTTTTGGTGTTTTGCGCAGCACCAACATCATCGCGATCAAGTAAGTTAAATTTATATTCAACAATTGCACTGAAGTTTTTGTTTAGATCGTAAGTTGCACCTAGAGATACATATTTAGCTACAGGTGAAGTAAATCCATAACCGCGATAATGGATATTATCTTCGGTGAAACGAACTGAATCAGCTTTAACTTTATGTTGAACGTAAGCTAAAGATGGAGTGATACGACCTACTTCTAAATCAATACCATACTGAGCTACTAATTCAAAACCTCTAACTTTACCATCAGCAGTTTTGTAATTATCGTTATGCGTCGGTCCATATACCACTATATCTTTGAATTTAGTTTGGAAATAGTTAGCACCTAAATATAAATTCTCGTTATCATACTTAAGACCAGTTGCCCAAGTACTTTGACGATTATCGCTATTTGAAGTTTGAGCATAACCCGCTCCAGCAGTTAAACCAGTGTCAAAAATGTTCCATTGAACATTAGCACCCCAAGCTTCACGAGACTCACCTCTAATACGATCTGTTTTAAATGTATTGGAATTATCGCCATTATCAGCATATTGTAATGCAAAGCTTAAGTCATCAAATAAACCAAAGAAGTTGTTGTTACGATAAGTTGCAACTGCTTTAGCACGAGATGAAAGCACGTTCCAATCGTTGTTTGCAGCGTCGCCACCAAATTGTGGTAATACATCGGTATAAGCTGTAATTGCTTTTAACACACCGTCGTTACGACCATAATCGACTGAACCAAAATCACCAAAATTCAAACCAGCAAACGCATAACGAACTTCGTTATTAGAGTTTTTACCTGCTTTCGCTTCATATTCCCAACGACCGTAACCAGTTACGCTGTCAGTAATTTGAGTTTGACCAGACATACCTAAACGAGCAGAAGTATCATCACCTTCACCATTCTGACCACGGTCAGTGATGTTGTTAGCTGCTTTTACTCGACCGTAAAAGTCAACTTTATTACCATCTTTGTTCCAAACTTCAATAGATGCATTTGCGCCCGCTGCTACTAAAAGCGCAGGAATAGCGATTGCTAATAGATTACGTTTCATTGTTTACCCTCATGGTTATTTTCTAAAATGACACTTTCCATAAGTTTTAGTGTCATTTTTGCTTAATAATTGTTAATTCAAAAAATAATATTTTTATCTATTATTTTTACCTACTTTTTACAGTAATGTAAATTATGTATAAATTTTTTTTAAAATCAAGTGAACTTTTCATTAAACCTGAGGTCTAAAGCTAATATTTGCTCTGTTTGTCTGTTTTTTGCTCAATTTAAAGTTTTTTAACTCTCCACCGAAAAAATTTCTTGTCATTTATTCAATTTAAAAGTTTGCATTGCGCGGCGTCCTTGGAAATGGAATCACATCGCGCACATTTTGAACACCTGTGACATACACAATTAAGCGTTCAAAACCAAGTCCAAAGCCCGAATGTGGCACTGTGCCATATCGACGTAAATCACGATACCACCAATAATCTTCTTTATTCAGTCCCATCTCTTCCATACGTTTATCCAACATATCTAAACGCTCTTCACGCTGTGAACCACCAATAATTTCACCAATCCCTGGCGCTAAAACGTCCATTGCTGCAACTGTTTTACCATCATCATTCATACGCATATAAAATGCTTTAATGTCTTTTGGATAGTTTTTGACAACCACTGGCGCTTTAAAATGTTGTTCGGCTAAGTAACGTTCATGCTCTGAGGCTAAATCGATTCCCCAACTGACAGGGTTTTCAAACTGAGCATCACAGTTTTGCAAAATAGTTATAGCATCGGTGTAATCAACTTGCGCAAAATCAGCATTAATAAAGTTTTCAAGACGTTTAATTGCTTCTTTATCAACATGCTGGGCAAAAAATTGCATATCATCAGCTCGTTTTTCTAATACGGCTTTAAACACATATTTCAACATGTCTTCGGCAAGCTTAGCATTGTCGTTAAGATCAGCAAACGCCACTTCAGGCTCCATCATCCAAAACTCAGCTAAATGACGAGTTGTATTTGAGTTTTCAGCTCTAAATGTTGGACCAAAAGTATAAACTTTAGAAAGTGCACAAGCATAAGTTTCGGCATTTAATTGCCCAGAAACAGTTAAAAATGCTTCTTTACCAAAAAAGTCTTTATCAAAATCGACCTTACCACTATCCGATTTAGGCAGATTTAAGATATCTAGAGTCGAGACACGGAACATTTCGCCCGCTCCTTCGGTATCTGATGCAGTAATAATAGGTGTTGATAACCAATAAAAACCACGCTCATCAAAAAATTGGTGAATGGCTTGTGCAAGCGTATGGCGTACACGCGTTATCGCACCAACAATATTGGTTCTTGCTCGTAAATGAGCCACTTCTCGCAAATATTCAATAGAGTGACGTTTAGCTGCCATTGGGTAAGTTTCAGGATCGTCAACAAAGCCATATACTTCAACTTGTGTTGCTTGTAATTCATATTTCTGACCTTGACCTGGTGATTCTACTACTTTACCAGTAACTTTAACCGAACAACCAGCTGTTAAACGTAAGATCTCTTGTTCATAATTAGGTAAATTCTTTTCAATAACCGCTTGAATAGGATCAAAGCAAGAGCCATCATAAACGGCTAAAAATGAAATGCCGGCTTTAGAATCACGCCGCGTTCTTACCCAACCTTGAACAGAAATTGTGCTACCAACAGCAATTTTGCCTTGTAACACATCAACAATAGGTGCAACTGAAGTCATTTTAATTATCCATCTCTACATTAATTTGTTTAAGTGATATTTGAAGTAATACAGATCTATTCTAACGGTTATTCCATAGCAAAATGGAATTTTTAAATAATAAAATCTTGATTACTGATCTCTATTTTCTAATATGAACGATAGGTTAAATATGAATTATTATCAAATTTTAACACTAAAAGTTCGTTTTAATTCATCAATAAAATCTAAATCCTGAGATATCGTTTTCCCTGGACTATCTGATAGTTTTGCAACGGATTGATCATTGCATTCCGTTAATTTAAGTACAATATTTAAAGCCTTAGTATTAGCCTCTTTAGAAGGAATATCGCAAGCTAAAAAACCACCTACGCCAAAAGATAATTTTACGCGATGGTTAAAATGATGATAAATATTAAGTGCCTTATCAAAATTTAAACTGTCTGAAAATACCAATAACTTTGTTTTAGGATCAATGCCTAACTGCTGGTAATGCGCGATAGCTTTTTCGCCCCACTCAATTGAATCGCCCGAATCATGGCGAAGTCCTTGATAGTGAGACGCAAAGTGCAGGTCAAAATCACGTAAAAACGCATCCATTGTAATACAATCGGTCAATGCCACGCCCAAGTCATGAGGATATTCATCTAACCAAACCTGAAGCGCATTTGTTTGACAATCCTGAAGATTATGGCTTAAACGCTGATGAGCTTGAAACCACTCATGTGCTTGCGTTCCAACAGGCGTAAGCCCTAAACGATAGGCAAGTAAATAATTACTAGTACTGTGAAAGTTATTAAAATGCGTTTTCAAATAACTAACGACAGCCTCTTGTACCGCAAACGAATAACGCCTACGAGTACCAAAATCCATTAAATTAAAACCCGACATATCCATATTAGCTGTTTTTTCATTAAACAAGGCTAATTTATCTTTTAGCCTTGCCAATGCTTCATTAACGCCAATATTTGGTGAACGGTCTTTATGGACAATCTCACTAATAACAGCAAGTAATGGTACTTCCCATAAAATGACATCTAACCATTTTCCTTTAATGGTAATGGAAAGCTTCCCATCTTCATTTTTAATAGTAAGCAAATTACTATTAAAACGCCATTTTTTAAGCCAATTTAAATAGTCAGATTTAAAAAAGGAGATATTTGACAAATAGTTAAATTCATCATCAGACAAAACTAATGATTCCATTAATTTTACTTGATATATTATTTCATCAGCATATTGCCCTAGTAAATCATCACTACGACAACGAAACTGCGCAACCACGGTTGCTTCAGGATAGCGATGAAATACAGCCTGCTGCATATGCAACTTATAAGCATCAGTATCTAATATTGATGTAATGATTGCTGGTAACATGTAAATTTAGTGTTATTACTTTAAATAAAATTCCGAAGATTATAGCAGAATAATAATGAAGATATAGATTAATTATGTAATAAGATTGTTTTTAATCAGCTATAATATTTGTTAGCACAACGTATAAATTGAGTCTAAACCCAAAGGTCATAACAACATGAATACAAAAACACCTGAATCGCAACCTATTGCAAAAAACCGTCTTGATTATAAAGCGCCTAATTTTACTATTACCGACATTGATCTTGATTTTGATTTAGCGCCCGAAATAACAACAGTAACAGCTCGTAGCCGCGTCGTTCAAAAAAACCAGCAAGCGAGCGATTTAATTTTAGATGGCGAAGACCTTAAATTGATCTCCATTAATATCGACGAGCAACCATGGCATGATTATCAAATCACAAAAACAGGAATAATTATTCACAACGTGCCTACCGAGTTTACTTTAACGATTGTTAACGAAATCAAACCAATTAATAATACAGCACTGGAAGGATTATACGTATCAGGCGAAGCGCTTTGTACGCAATGTGAAGCGGAAGGATTCCGACATATCACCTATTATCTTGACAGACCCGATGTACTTGCACGTTTTTCGACACGCATCACTGCGAATAAACAACGCTATCCTTACCTACTTTCGAATGGTAATCGCATCGCACAAGGAGAACTTGCTGATGGACGTCATTGGGTACAATGGCAAGATCCTTTTCCTAAACCAGCCTACTTATTTGCCTTAGTTGCTGGTGATTTTGATATTTTAAAAGATCAGTTTATCACGCAATCCAAACGTAAAGTTGATTTAGAAATTTATGTTGATAAAGGTAATTTAGATCGTTCGCACTGGGCAATGACAAGCTTGAAAAATGCCATGCGTTGGGACGAAACACGTTTTGGACTTGAATACGACTTAGATATTTTTATGATCGTTGCGGTTGATTTTTTCAATATGGGGGCAATGGAAAACAAAGGATTAAATATCTTTAATTCAAAATATGTGCTGGCCAAACCACAAACAGCGACAGATGATGACTACTTAGGTATTGAAGGGGTAATTGGTCATGAATATTTTCACAACTGGACAGGTAATCGAGTCACCTGTCGTGACTGGTTCCAACTCAGTTTAAAAGAAGGGTTAACAGTATTTCGTGATCAGGAATTTAGCGCCGATATGGGATCTCGTGCAGTCAAACGGATTGAAGATGTAAAACTTTTGCGTACCGTTCAATTTGCCGAAGATGCCAGCCCAATGTCTCACCCTATTCGCCCAGAACAAGTTATTGAAATGAATAACTTTTATACAGTAACCGTATACGAAAAAGGAGCTGAAGTTATTCGTATGATGCATACTTTGTTAGGTGAAGATAAATTCCAAGCAGGCATGAAACTCTATTTCAAACGCCATGATGGCAGTGCCGCAACGTGTGATGATTTTGTTGCTGCCATGCAAGATGCCTCTGGCATCGATTTAACTCAGTTTAAATTATGGTATAGTCAATCAGGTACACCGGAACTAACCGTTACCGATAAGTACGATACAACAAATCAACAATATATTTTAACAGTGGAACAATATACGCCACCGACACAAGATCAAAATCAAAAACAGGCATTACATATCCCGCTTGATATTGAATTATATCAACCTAACGGCGAAGTCATTACACTGCAATACCAAGGCAAAGCTATTCACCATGTGTTAAATTTAACGCAGAGTAAACAACAATTTATCTTCGATAAGGTAACTGAAAAGCCGATCATTTCATTATTACGTGATTTTTCAGCCCCCGTTAAGTTAACTTATGATTATCAAGATAATGATCTCATTTTCCTAATGCAATACGCAACTAACGCATTTAGCCGCTACGATGCAGCACAAATGCTATTGGCGAAATATGTTCGTTTAAATGTAAAAAATCATCAAGAAAATCAAAAATTAATATTACCTGATTCAGTATTAGATGCATTTAGAGCGGTATTGTTATCAGAAAATACAGATCCTTCCCTTATCGCGCAAATATTGACCTTGCCATCTGAAAACGAATTAGCTAATTTATTTACTGTGGTTGATCCAATTGCTATTCATGAAGTACGTCTATTTTTATTAACTCAATTTGCTAACGAACTTTATGATGAATTATTAGCTGTTTATCACTACAATAACACTTCACAATATCAAATTAAACATAATGATATTGCTAAGCGATCACTTAAAAACTGCTGTTTAACTTTATTAGCTTATGCTGATGACAATTCGCGCGCCAATACATTAGTGAGCCAACAATATCATCAAGCCAATAATATGACTGATTGTTTAGCCGCCTTGAATGTAGCGGTAAAAGCTGAACTTGATTGTCGAACAGAGCTATTAGTAGACTTTGATGATAAATGGCATCAAGATGGACTGGTTATGGACAAATGGTTAGCATTAAACGCAACAAGCCCAGATAAGAACGCCCTTGCTACAGTGAAAAAATTATTAACTCACCGCTCATTTACGCTCAGTAATCCAAATCGCATCCGGGCATTAATTGGTGCCTTTGTAAATAATAACCCTGTGGCATTTCATGCTAAAGATGGTAGTGGTTATCAATTCTTAGTTGAAATCCTCACTGAGTTAAACCAAAAAAATCCGCAAGTTGCCGCAAGACTCATCGATCCGCTGATTCGATTAAAACGTTATGACGAAAAACGTCAACAACAGATGCGAAAAGCACTTGAAGATTTGTTAAAAATTGACAATTTATCTAAAGATTTATTTGAAAAAATTAGCAAAGCATTAGAAGCATAAATAGCAAAAATATTATCATCCTGTAATATTCTTACAGGATGATATTACATAAATGAAAAATTGAAGCTTGATACTAAAAAACATCTCTAGCTAAAATTTTTTGACAATTATTCTCATGAGTTTTAAATAATGACAATAAAAGAAATCACACCAACAGAACTGGCAAAAAAACTAAACCAGTTTGATAACATTTTCTTACTTGATGTACGCGAAGCTAACGAGGTCGCTATTTGCAACATTAATGGAGCAACGCATATTCCAATGAACCTAATTCCACTGTATTTAGACAAAATCCCTGATGAAACCGATATTATTATTTACTGTCATCACGGCATAAGAAGTCTTAATGTCGCTAACTATTTAGCTGAAAATGGTTTTGATACCGATAACCTTTACAACCTTACAGGGGGAATTGATGCTTGGGCATGCATAATTGATAAACAAATGTCAAGATATTAAAATACCCGTTATCAAACGGGCTTTATTTTTTCTCGTTTATTCTTTAGGCATTACCCAATAGCCATTTTGATTATGTGCTTTCATATAATCCTTAAACTGTTGGGACTGATAAATGCGTTTAATATCTTGTGCCCATTGGCTGTTTTCATTTCCCTCATTTACTACTACCATAATTTCTAAGTCAGGAATAATAGTTTCTGAAAGTAATGCTTTTGTTGCATCGATATTAGCCGAATAGACAATACTACCAGGGATCACCGCAAAATCTAAATCATTTAATACGCGAGGAATATTTGCTGAATCCATTTCAATAATTTCAATGCCAGCAATATTGTTAGCAATATCATTTTTACTAGCAAGAATTGGATTAGTATTTTCCTTTAATTTTATCCAACCTGCTTTTTCTAACAAATTGTATGAGCGAGCAGCGTTAGATGCATCTTGAGGAATTGCCACTTTAGCGCCAGAAAAAACTTGCTTTAATGAGGTATATTTATTTGAAAATATCGCTGCTGGCACTGATGGTACATGAACAACTGACTTTAAATGTGCATTACGTTGCTCGTTAAAAACATTCATATAAGCGGTATGTTGTGCAACGGTTAAATCTATACTGCCTTCTGTTAATGCAATGTCAGATTCAAGCAGATGAGGAAAGTTAACGAGTTTAACCTTATAACCTTCAGATTCCAGTATTGGTTTTACTGCATCATTAAAAAGATCATTATAAGGACCTGGTGATACGCCCATACTGATCGCTTTTTTGGTTTGATTATTAACATGTTTTGACGAATTATCGCAAGCATTAATTAAAAACGTTGAACTGATAACCAACGCTACTGCAAGATACCTAAAAAATTTTTGTTCAGTAAATAATGTTTTCATAAAAAAATCTCAATAGGTTATAAGAACTAAACACTGTAGCACAAAAAAAAGCGTTCATTTATTCCAAGTGATTCTATCTTATAACTTTAAGGAATAAGTTATAAAAAACGATTATTAGAGCAGAAAACTAACCTATGCTAACGTTAAATACATTATAAGTTGTCATCATTGGAAATGAATCTAAAGTTTGACATCAATCATGACATGATAATGCCGATAGCCAATTATTTATCCAAATATTAAACTAGAATAAATAGGTTACAAATAATGATTAAATTTGAAAATGTATCAAAACAATACGAGCGGAATGGCATCATCACACAAGCATTGCACAATGTTAACTTAACCATCGACAAAGGAGATATTTATGGCATCATTGGTTATAGTGGTGCCGGGAAAAGTACATTGGTTCGGTTAATTAATTATCTAGAACAACCAACACAAGGTCATGTAATTATTCAAAATCAAGATCTAAATCAATTATCAAATAATGAATTGCGACATATTAGACAAAAAATCGGCATGATTTTTCAGCATTTTAATTTGTTACAAACCAAAACTGTATTCGAAAATATAGCAATACCTTTAATTTTACTTAAAGAAAAAAAGCAAATTATTCAAAAAAGAGTCTATGAACTTCTTGAATTTGTTGGGTTGGGTGATAAAGCACACAGTTATCCTAAAGAGTTATCAGGAGGACAAAAACAACGAATAGGTATTGCTCGAGCTTTAGCCAATAATCCAGATATTTTGCTGTGTGATGAGGCAACATCAGCCCTTGATCCACAAACAACCCAATCCATTTTAGATCTAATTAAAAAAATTAATGAACAGTATCAAATTACGGTTGTATTAATTACTCACGAAATGCATGTTATTGAGCAAATTTGCCATAAAGTGGCTGTCATGGAAAAAGGTAAAATTATTGAATGTGGTAATGTCATTGATGTTTTTGGTCATCCTAAACATCAAACAACAAAAAATTTTGTTAGCACCGTAATTAATGATCAAATTCCCATTGGCGTTGTTGAAAATCTATTAGAAATAGAAGGAAAAAAAGATAACATCAGATTATTCAAACTTGAATTTTTGGGACGTTCAGCATCACAGCCTGTCGTGAATGAGTTAATTTTGCAAAGAAAAGTCATCGTCAATATTTTATTTGCTCATATGTCCGAAATTCAAAAAAATGTACTGGGCAGTATGTTTATACAATTAAAAGGGCGTGAAGATAATATCAATGATTCAATACATTATCTACGTGAACATGGGGTTCAAGTCACTGAAATTAATCATAGTGAGATCAACTAAAATGGAAACAATAAAAAATATTTTTAACTATTTAGCATCTTCATTTTCAACAACTCTAACAACAGAGCAGTTTGTTCAAGCATCTTATGAAACATTAATTATGGTATTTTTTTCCTTAGTAATTGGTGCATTAATTGGAATTCCCCTTGGTATCTGTTTAGTCACAACTAAACAGTCAGGATTATTAGAAAATCCACTAATTTATCGCATATTAAATCCAATTATAAATACTGTTAGATCACTTCCTTTTATTATTTTATTAGTCGCTATTTTGCCATTAACTAAACTAATTGTTGGCCAATCATTTGGCACAACAGCAGCAATTGTGCCTTTGACAATTTATGTTGCACCTTATATTGCCCGATTAGTTGAGAATTCACTGCTTGATGTTGACAGTGGTATTATTGAAGCTGCCAAATCAATGGGCGCAACGCCATTACAAATTATTTGGTATTTTATGTTACCTGAAGCATTTAGCTCATTAATTTTAACTTTAACCACTGCGACTATAGGCTTAATTGGGGCAACGGCTATGGCTGGTGCGGTTGGCGCTGGTGGCATTGGCGATTTAGCCATTTCATATGGTTATCAACGCTTTGATACTACTGTTACTATTATAACTGTAATTATCCTTATCATTGCTGTACAATTTGTTCAAAGCATGGGGAATTATTTAGCCAAAAAAGCAAGACATGAATAACCATGAACTTAATAGCACTCATAGTCAAGTACGATAATTAAAAGGCAACCAAATGTTTTACTCGAAGAGTTTTGATTCTTATTGATATTAAGCACGATCCCCAGTTTGATATTAAAAATTCACCATTTGTTGACCAAAATTTTAGAAAATTATTATACATTTTAGTATAAAACATTAGGGCACAAACTATTTAATTGTAAATTAGCATTAAACAATAAATTTAATCCATTTCCTTTATCCTAAATTATCAAGTAAAATATTCACAACTTAACATAATTAGTATAGGAAATAATGGTGGAAGAGGCATTACAGCAAAATTTGGTTGAAATCCATGATATGTCTTTTTATCGTGGAACAAGACCTATTTATAAAAATATGAGTCTGAATGTCCCAAAAGGAAAAGTCACGGCAATTATGGGACCTTCTGGTATTGGTAAAACCACCTTATTACGTCTGATTGGTGGACAATTAAAACCGCAATCAGGAAAAATTTTATTTGATGGTGAAGATATACCCAGCATGTCGCGTTCAAGATTGTATGAAGTACGTAAACGCATGAGCATGTTATTTCAATCAGGTGCCTTATTTACTGATCTAACGGTATTTGACAATGTGGCCTATCCATTACGCGAACACCTAAACTTACCTGAACCTATATTGCACAATTTAGTGCTAATGAAATTACAAGCGGTTGGCTTACGTGGCGCAGCTCAAATGATGCCTTCTGAATTATCTGGTGGTATGGCAAGACGCGCCGCTTTAGCTAGAGCTATAGCGCTGGATCCCGATTTAATCATGTTTGACGAACCGTTTGCTGGGCAAGATCCTATCTCAATGGGCGTGATTGTTAAACTGATATCTGAAATTAACCAATCATTAGGATTAACTTGCATTGTTGTCAGCCATGATGTGAGTGAAGTACTCAGTATTGCAGACTATGCTTATATTGTAGCTGAACAACATATTATTGCAGGTGGTACACCGCAGCAATTGCGTGATAATGACGATTCACGGGTTAAACAGTTCCTTGACGGTTTGGCTGATGGACCAGTCCCTTTTCATTATCCTGCTGATGATTATAAATTAGACCTAAGCAGAGGTATAAAATAATGTTAAATTTATTGGCAAAATTAGGGCAATGGTTTATCAAAATCATTGCAATGATTGGCCGTTCCGGTGTTATGCTGTTTGGAGCATT
The DNA here is from genome assembly GCF_900103085.1 of Gilliamella mensalis. Taxonomy (GTDB): domain Bacteria; phylum Pseudomonadota; class Gammaproteobacteria; order Enterobacterales; family Orbaceae; genus Gilliamella; species Gilliamella mensalis. Next base: position 48,091 of record NZ_FMWR01000018.1, read on the forward strand.
AATTGGTAAGCCGCAGTTTAACAAACAATGTCCATTACTCATTAAGCAATTTTATTTTGTTGGAGTTCAATCTCTCACTATTATTATTGTTTCTGGTCTTTTTATAGGCATGGTTTTGGCTCTACAAGGTTATTTTATTCTAACCACTTTTGGTGCCGAAGCAAGCCTTGGAATGATGGTCGCGCTAGCCCTACTTCGCGAATTAGGGCCTGTTGTCGCAGGTCTACTGTTTGCTGGACGTGCAGGCTCTGCTTTAACAGCCGAAATCGGCTTAATGAAAGCAACTGAACAGTTATCAAGTATGGAAATGATGGCAATTGATCCACTACGACGTATTATCGCTCCGCGTTTTTGGGCTGGATTTTTTAGTATGCCGTTTTTAACAGCAATTTTTGTTACTGTTGGCATTTTAGGTGGTGCGCTTGTTGGCGTTGATTGGAAAGGTATTGATGCAGGTTTTTTTTGGTCATCTATTCAAAGTAATGTTGATTGGTGGCATGATTTAGGAAACTGTTTTGTCAAAAGCTTTGCATTTGCCATCGCCAGCACTTGGATTGCACTTTTTAATGGTTATGATTGTGTGCCAACATCAGAAGGAATCAGTCGGGCAACAACAAACACTGTTGTTTATTCATCATTAGTTATTTTGGGGTTAGATTTTATTTTAACCGCATTAATGTTTAGTCATTGAGGTCATTAAACATGAGTCGTAAAATCGAAATTACAGTAGGATTATTGATGGTACTGGTCATTTGTTCAGTACTATTTTTATGTTTTAGAGTTGCCGATCCAACATCGTTTGCTAGTCATAACTCTTATCGAGTTTATGCTGTATTTGATAACATCGGTGGACTAAAAGTACGATCACCTATCAAAATTGGTGGGGTAGTCATTGGTCGTGTCAGTAATATTTCGCTAAACTCTTCAAATGGCGATGAATACAAACCTTATGTCACAATGGATATTGATGCGCAATATAATAAAATTCCAAGTTCAAGTTCACTTTCAATTAAAACTTCAGGATTGTTAGGTGAGCAATTTATAGACATTAATTTTGGATTAGATCAAAATACTGAATTCGAGCTTGATGCATTAGAAGCTGGTGATGCAGCTTATGCAGCCCAGAAAAAAAATGATAAACCAACTTATTTTCACGATGGCTTTGTGGTAACCAATACCAAACCAGCTATGGTGATAGAGGATTTAATAGGTCAATTTCTTTATAGCGCTGGTGGTTCATCAGATAAAGATAATAAACAAAATAAACAAGATACAAACGAAAAGTAAGGAGTGACTATGTTAACCAAATTCAAACAAGCCGTTTTTTTAGTATTAGCTTTAATATTTAGTGCTACAGCATTTGCTGAAAATGATCCCTATAAACAGATGCAAGTTGCAGCTGATAAAATTTTTAGCACCATGAATGCACAATCCGCAGCATTAAAATCAAACCCTAACAAACTAAAAGAGATTGTAAGATCGGATTTATTGCCTTATGTACAAGTCAAATATGCTGGCGCATTAATTCTAGGTAACTATTATAAAAGTGCGACAGAAGCACAACGCACAGCTTATTTTGCGGCTTTTGAAAACTATCTGGTACAAGCTTTCGCTCAAGCATTATCTATGTATAATGGACAAACTTATCAAGTTGAATCGCCTAAAGATTTAACTGGTAAAACACTTATTTCTATTCGTGTTTTATTAAATCAACCAGATAAAAATCAACAACCATTGCGTATTGATTTTCAATGGCGTAAAAACTCTGTCACTGGTGAATGGAAAGCTTATGATTTAGTTGCTGAAGGTGTAAGCATGATCACAACAAAACAAAATGAGTGGTCAACCATTTTACGTCAAAACGGTATTGATGCATTAACTAAACAATTAACTGATCTTTCAAACCGCAATATTGATCCAAATGCAAAACAAAAGGGTTAGTCGATAATGTCGCGAATCAAAACAGAACAACAACAAGATGTATTGTGTCTATTGGGTGAGCTTGATATTTACTCTTTAAACGATTTATGGTCAACACAAAGTTCCCTTTTAAACGGTGTAAAATCCATTGATGTAGAACAACTTACTCGGGTTGATTCTTCAGGTCTCGCGACTTTAATTTATTTTTGCAATAAATATGATGTAAAGCTTAAAGGTATTAATCCTCAGCTACAAACATTAATTACCTTGTATGATTTACAACCTGTTATCAATATTTAAAAAGTCAAATTTTATACTAAAACGCATAGTTACCTGAAACTTTTTGACAAAACATAATACCCATAATTTATATTAATAATGAGTAATAAATAATGAATAAACAAGAAATTATAGATAAATTAAACAGTTCACTTAAACTTGATGATTTACATGTACTGACTGATGATGGCAGCCATTTTCAAATTATTGCCGTTGGTGAATTATTTGCCGATTTAAATCGAGTAAAAAAACAACAAGCGATCTACGCCCCTTTGGCAGAATTTATTCATGATAACCGCATCCATGCACTTTCGATAAAAACCTATACTCCCTCTGAATGGCAACGCGAACGCAAATTAATGGGATTATAATGCTTCGCAAGTATGACATTCTCTTGAATTAACTGAATTTGTCACCATATTATGTTCTATCAATAGACAACCCATGTGTATAAAGGTATCGCTACATGACTAATCCATTATTAACAGATGCATCATTACCACTCTTTTCACAAATTAAGCCCGAGCATGTCTTACCTGCTATACAAGAGACATTAACAAACTGCAGAAAAACAATTGAAACAGTATTAAAGCAAAATAGCCAATATACTTGGGATAATTTAATCCAACCAATTGATGAAATGGACGAAAAATTTAGTCGAGCTTGGTCTCCGATTAGCCATCTTAATTCAGTTAAAAATAGCCCAGAACTACGCGAAGCTTATGAAGCGTGTCTGCCGTTACTATCTGAGTACAGCACATGGGTTGGGCAACATAAACCTTTATATCAAGCCTATAAACAACTCAAAGAAAGTGAACAATACGCTACGTTAAGCAAAGCGCAAAAAAAAGTTGTTGATAATGCACTCCGTGATTTTGAATTATCCGGAATTGGTTTACCTGATGATCAACAAAAACGCTACGGTGAAATTGTCGCAAAACTATCAGAATTATCATCAAAATATAGCAATAATGTACTTGATGCGACTATGGGTTGGTCAAAATTAATTACCGATATCAAAGAACTCTCTGGCATGCCTGAAAGTGCGCTTGCTGCCGCAAAAGAACAAGCCAACATAAAAGGTAAAGAGGGTTGGTTGCTCACCTTAGATATGCCAAGTTATCTTCCAGTCATGACTTATTGTGATAATCGTGATTTACGTTTTGAACTTTATCAAGCCTATACTACTCGTGCATCAGATCAAGGCCCTCATGCAGGTAAGTGGGATAATACAGAAATCATCAAACAAATCTTAACGCTACGTAATGAGCTTGCACAATTACTAGGCTTCAATACCTATGCAGAGAAATCACTTGCAACAAAAATGGCTGAGTCCACCTCGCAAGTCATCGAGTTTTTAACTAATTTAGCAATTAAAGCTAAACCTCAAGGTGAAAAAGAGCTAGCTGAACTTAAACGTTATGCTTATGAGTTTTTTGGCGCTAGTGATATCAAACCATGGGATGTTGCATATTATAGTGAAAAACAAAAGCAATATTTATACAGCATTAACGATGAAGAGTTGCGTCCTTATTTTCCTCAGCAACGAGTGATTAATGGCTTATTTGAGGTGGTACACCGTATCTTTGGTATTACAGCCAAAGAGCGACAAGGCATTGAAGTTTGGGATCCCGAAGTGAAATTTTATGATCTATTTGCTGCTAACGGTGAATTAAAAGGTAGCTTCTATCTTGATTTATATGCGCGCGAACACAAGCGTGGTGGCGCTTGGATGGATGATTGTATTGGTCGTATGCGTTTTGCTGACGGTCATGTACAAAAACCGGTTGCCTATTTAACCTGTAACTTTAATCGCCCTGTTGGCGACAAACCAGCGCTATTTACGCATGATGAAGTCACCACCCTATTCCATGAGTTTGGTCATGGTTTACACCACATGCTAACCGAAATTGATACTTCATCTGTCGCAGGTATTAATGGTGTACCTTGGGATGCGGTTGAATTACCTAGTCAATTCTTAGAAAACTGGTGTTGGCAACCCGAAGCACTTGCATTTATATCAGGACATTATCAAACTGGCGAACCACTGCCGGCAGAAATGTTAGAAAAGATGTTAGATGCTAAAAACTACCAAGCCGCGCTATTTATTTTACGCCAATTGGAATTTGGTCTATTTGACTTTAAATTACATACACAAAAAGATCCTGATATTTTAAACACATTAGCCGAAGTAAGACAGCAAGTCGCTGTTGTGCCTACCGTTGAATGGGGTCGATTCCCACATGCATTTAGTCATATTTTTGCTGGAGGTTATGCTGCTGGTTATTACAGCTATTTATGGGCAGAAGTATTATCCGCTGATGCATTTTCACGTTTTGAAGAAGAAGGCATCTTCAACGCTAAAACCGGTAATGCCTTTCTTGATAATATCTTGTCGCAAGGCGGTAGCGATGAACCAATGACACTATTTAAAAACTTCCGAGGTCGCGAACCTCAACTTGAAGCATTACTTCGACATTATGGCATCCACTAGTCCTAACTTAGCTCAGCTAAAATTATTAGCTGAGCAGTGGTTATCGGCAAATGCCGATCTACCGTTCACTCTGGTTACCCAAAACAATCAACTTGAGTTACAAAAGACAGACGAACCAAAATTAGGTTCGATATGTGTTAATTTCGTTTCAGGAACAATGGCTCATCGTCGTCAATTTGGTGGTGGTCGCGGCGAAGCGATTGCGAAAGCGGTCGGTGTAAAAGGTGATTATTTACCTACCGTTGTTGATACCACAGCAGGGCTTGGTCGAGATGCCTTTGTTTTAGCATCTATCGGCTGTCATGTTACTATGTTTGAGCGGCACCCTGTTGTTGCCGCATTATTAGAAGATGGTTTACAGCGTGCCTATCAAGATCCCCATATTGGTAGTTGGCTTGAGCAACATTTACGTTTGATTTATCATTCAAGCATTGAGGGATTGAGTACTTATCCAGATAAACCCGATGTGGTTTATCTCGACCCCATGTTTCCACATCGTCAAAAAAGTGCACTTGTCAAAAAAGAGATGCGCATTTTCCAACAACTAGTTGGTAGTGATAATGATGCTGATAGTTTATTAGAACCAGCAAGAAAATTAGCAAAAAAACGAGTGGTAGTAAAAAGGCCAGATTATGCGCCGTTTTTAGCCAATCAAAAACCGACGGCCGAAATTAAAACAAAAAATCACCGTTTTGATATATATACACCTTTAAAGTAATACAGGAACACATTTTAAATTATGCGATTAGATAAATTTCTTGCTCATCACTTAGGCGCCAGTCGCACGATTGTCACCAAAGAACTCAAAGCTAAAAAAGTGACTGTCGATGGTGAGATTATAAAGTCAGGCGCTTATCAATTATCGCCAAAACAGATTGTTCATTATGATGGTTATCAAATCGAACAAGTTACCAGCCAGCGCTATTTCATGCTCAATAAGCCTCAAGGCTATGTTTGTTCAACCGATGATCCTGACCATCCCACTATTCTTTATTTTATTGATGAGCCGATGCCTGAAAAATTACATGCAGCTGGTAGGCTTGATCTTGATACGACTGGGCTGGTATTGCTGACCGATGATGGTAAATGGTCACACCGAATTACATCACCCAAGCATCATTGTGAAAAAGTCTATGCCGTGACGGTTGAACAACCATTAGGCATTGAACTGATTGATATATTTAACAATGGCATCCAATTAAAAAGTGAGAAATCACTCACTAAACCAGCTAAATTACATATTATCGATGATTTTCACGCTGAACTAACCATTAGTGAAGGGCGATATCATCAAGTTAAACGCATGTTTGCTGCAGTCAATAATCATGTTGTTGCGTTGCATCGCAAACAAATCGGCAAAGTAATCCTTGATATACCTGAAGGGGAATATCGACCACTTACACAAGATGAAATAGACTCGTTTAATTGATACGTACAATTTATAGAGCTCTCAACCACAACTTTCCATTTAAATAAGTAAGAATTTTTTAAATGATTTTGTGTCATTTATTGTCGCGCATTTTGTGATGCCCATCTTAAATAAAATTTGAAGGAAGTAAGACGTGCCAACTCAAAATACTTTAGTTGATCTTAAAATTTCTAAACAAGCACTGATTTTTATTCTTGGATTACTCTCTATGCTAATGCCGCTATCGATAGATATGTATTTACCAAGTATGCCAACTATTGCTCGTGATTTTAATGTAGCCGATTCGGCTGTACAATTAACCATTAGCTGCTATTTATTAGGATTTTCTGTTGGTCAACTTTTATTTGGACCGCTCACTGACAGTTATGGGCGGCGTAACATCCTAATTTTTGGTCTAATTATTTTTATAGTTGCAGCGTTAAACTGTGGTATTGCAGCCAATATTAATCAATTAATCACCGCTCGCTTTTTTCATGGCATTGCGGCGGCAGCAACAACAATTGTGATTAATGCGTTAATGAAAGATATTTATCGTGACCGTGATGAATTTTCTAAAATGATGTCATTTGTAATGCTGATATCCAATGTTGCACCATTACTAGCGCCAATTATTGGTGGGTTTATTTTATATTGGTTTAATTGGCAAGCCAATTTCTACACTATAGGCCTAATTGCTTTGGTCTGCTTCGGTCTAGTTATCACCTTTATTCCTGAAACATTAGCTAAATCAAAACGAGACCAATTCAGTTTAATGCGTATATTAAGTAATTTCATTACACTATTTCGCCATAGGCAAGTATTAACTTATATGATGATAGGTGCATTTTCTGGTGCAGGATTATTTTCATTTTTAAGCTTAGGACCTTTTGTTTATATGAACCTGCACGGTGTTGCATCAATTAATTTTGGTTACTACTTTGCGTTCAATATCATAGTTATGGTCCTAATGAATACATTAAATAGCCGTTTTGTTAAACATGTTGGCGCGATAAAAATGATGCGGTTTGGTCTTTTGCTCCAATTTATTATGGCAATAGCACTAATGCTTGTCACAGTATTTAATTTTGGATTTGCCTATCTTGTTGCCTGTGTTGCAGGTTATATCGGTTGTATGTCAACTATTGGTGGCAATAGTATGGCAGTTGTTTTAGATTTTTACCCCCATATTGCTGGCACAGCGTCTTCTCTTGCCGGCACAATTCGATTCGCAATCGCTGGTGCATTAGGTATATTATTATCAATATTAGTCTCAACGCATACTGCTGCAACTATAACGATCGACAATACAACAGAATGGCTAATGGTTGGCTCTATGGTGTTATGTAATTTCCTTTCTGTTAGCTTATTTTTGAGTATCAAAAAAATCAAAAGGTGATCATTATGATTTATCAACTAGGCGATTTATATCCACAAATTCATCCAAATTGTTTTATTGCAAAATCTGCCGATATCATTGGTGATGTTGATTTACAAGAAGGGGTTTCTATTTGGTTTAATGCTGTTTTACGCGCTGATATTGCCCCCATACGTATAGGAAAAAATAGTAACGTACAAGATAACTGCACAATCCATCTTGAAACCGACATCCCTTGCATTGTTGGCGAAAACGTCACTATCGGTCACAATGTCATTCTTCATAGCTGTACAATTGAAGATAATGTGCTAATTGGCATGGGCAGTACAATTCTCAATAACGCCAGAATCGCAAAAAACTGCTTAGTAGGGGCTAACTCACTAGTTACCCATTCGCTTCCTTATGAAGAAGGATGTCTTATTATGGGATCACCCGCTAAAATTATTCGCAAATTGACCGAGACTGAAATTACTGCCAATATTACTAATGCACAACGATATGTACAAAATGGTATCAGATTTAATACGACCCTATTTCCCATTACATAATAACCCAACAATAAATTGTGTTTTAGATAGTATTGGCTCTGTGAGTAGGCACAATTTATGATAAAATGCCAGAAATTTAAATTACAATAGTTTTTAGGTACTTGTTTGAAAAAGCCCAAAATGACAAGAAAACAGATTATTAATCAATTTATTCTACTTATAATAATCGGTTTATCTGTTTGTTTATTTTTATCACAGTTCAGTTACGATCCGTCTGATCCTGGTTGGTCTCGCACTGCTTGGCACTCTCCTATTCGTAATTTTGGTGGTTATATTGGCGCCTATACCTGCGATATTCTTTTTCAATTTTTAGGTTTTATTGCTTATAGCCTACCTTTTATCACTATTTTTATCTGTTTACAGTCAATCGTCTATTTTTATAAGCATGCAAATAATCCTATTAACTACTTTACTCTTTCATTTCGGATTATTGGTATTTTAGCGTTTATATTTAGTGCAACTGGATTTTTTGCTTTAAACATTCGTGATTCTGAACAATTTGAAGCGGGTGGTTATCTGGGTGCGACAGTGATTGAAAGCCTTTTACCGGTTATAAATAACGTTGCTTTATCATTAATTTTTCTTGCAACTTGCCTAGCCTGTGTCACGTTATTAACTGGATTATCATGGCTCACCCTAATTGAAAAATTAGGTGCTTTTGTCATGACCCTACTGCTACCAATTAAATCGTTAATTAAATCTCGCATAACAAATAAACTTCAACAGCCTGATGAGGAAACTAAAAAACCTCAATTTACTATGCCTCTTAAAACAAAAAATGATCATAACCATGTCATTCAAACATCGAACGCTAGCGCTAGTAATGACAGTTCTCAAGAGTGCTCTTCAAATACTACCGCGGAATTAATCGGATCATCTCGCGAAGATGCTCAATTGCCATCGTCAACCATAACCTCGCAAACAATTGATAATCCGCCAAGGAAAGAACTAGACCCCGACGAAATTTTATCTCGCCTTGAATCGATTATTCAAAACATGAATAGAAGCAATGCTACACCAGATCAAGAGCAAGCGTTGTCCTCATCAATGGAGCAAATAAAACAGGTAATACAAACGCAAAAATCAGTAGAAAAATTATCATTTGAAGAGTCAGATAAATACACCATTTCAGATGCGCCAAGTAAACCCTTGTTTACCTCGGTACATAATGACCCTGAAATAAAATTCACTCACGAACAAACACCCTTGGAACCAGCTATAGACGTTGCAAAAATTGAAATAATTGAATCTAAGCAGTCATTTATCCAAGAGCCGGAGATTATTACAGACACAGAAAGCCTAGCTGACATTGCAAACATAGCTGATACAGAAACAGAAACAGAAACAGAAACAGAAACAGAAACAAAAGTAAAAGTAGCAGATATAGAACAGTTAGAATATATTGATACTGAAGCGCTAAAAAAAGCCAATCCAATCATTGACGATATCTATCCTGAAGAAGATCGCCTTGAAGATGTACAAAACTACCATTCCAATGAAAGCGACGAAGAAAGCTTAATTCATCCATTATTACGACGTAATGATAAACCATTACCTAAACCAACTACACCTTTGCCGTCGCTAAACTTGCTAACCGCGCCACCGACAGCGCGAATCGAAGTCGATCATGCTGCCTTAAATGCGAGATCTGAACTAATTGAAAAAAGTTTATCAGATTACCGAGTTAAAGCAAAAGTAGTTGATTATTTACCCGGACCTGTGATTACTCGTTTTGAAATCGAACTGGCACCGGGCATTAAAGCCGCACGAATCTCAACGCTAGACCGTGATTTAGCGCGTTCACTATCCATGCCATCGGTACGTGTGGTTGAAGTTATTCCAGGTAAACCTTATGTTGGCATTGAATTACCTAATAAGAACCGGCAAACGGTCTATTTTAGGGAGGTTTTAGATAGTCCTCAGTTTAAAGATGCGCAATCACCACTGACGATAGTATTAGGGAAAGATATCTCTGGACAATCGGTGGTTGCTGATTTGGCGAAGATGCCGCATCTATTAGTTGCCGGTACGACAGGTTCAGGTAAATCTGTCGGCGTTAATGCAATGATTTTAAGTATTTTATATAAATCGCAACCTGAAGATGTCAGGTTTATTATGATTGATCCGAAAATGCTTGAGTTATCTATTTATGAAGGGATTCCACACTTATTAACCCAAGTAGTAACCGATATGAAAGATGCCGCCAATGCGCTTAATTGGTGTGTTAACGAAATGGAACGACGCTATCGGCTCATGTCGGCATTAGGTGTACGTAATATTGCCGGTTATAACGAAAAAATCAAACTGGCAGAACAAATGGGACGACCGATTCCCGATCCGCTATGGAAACCAACCGATAGCATGGATCTTAACATGCCGACACTAGAAAAATTACCATACATTGTAGTTATGGTTGATGAGTTTGCCGATCTTATTATGGCAGTCGGTAAAAAAGTAGAAGAGTTAATTGCACGACTTGCTCAAAAAGCACGGGCGGCTGGTATTCACTTGGTATTAGCAACCCAGCGCCCCTCAGTTGATGTCATTACTGGCTTAATCAAAGCAAATATTCCAACACGCATTGCCTTTACAGTATCAAGTAAAATTGACTCGCGTACCATTTTAGATCAAATGGGCGCTGAATCACTACTTGGTATGGGGGATATGCTTTATTTAGCCCCTAATAGTTCCATTCCAATTCGCGTTCACGGCGCTTTTGTCCGTGATGAAGAAGTGCACGCTGTTGTACAAGATTGGAAAGCACGTGGCACACCAAAATATATCGAAAATGTCACTGTAGCAACCGACGAAAGTGAAAACGGTAACGCAGATACGTTAGGTGAAGAGCTCGATCCATTATTCGATCAAGTTGTCGCTTTTGTTATAGAAACGCGAAGAGCATCTATTTCTAGCGTACAACGCAAATTTAGAATTGGCTATAATCGAGCAGCCCGCATTGTAGAACAAATGGAAGTAGAAGGCATTATTAGCGCCCCAAGCCACAACGGTAATCGGGAAGTACTCGCGGTATCTACACATAGCGATTATTAATTATTGTCATAAGCCAATCAATTTTAATCGATAGATTGGTTTATGACACACTAGCATCACACAACATGATAATTATCATCCCCAATAGGTAATCAATAATAATGAACAATTATTATCAACAAATCGCATTATTAGAATTAAAACTCAATAATGACTCCAATCAATGCTTACCTGCACAATTAGCAACCCAAGCATTAATTAAAGAAATTTGCCTATCACCTAAGCCCGGATTAGTTGACATGAATAACAGTGGTGCCCACCGCGACATGAATTTTCAAACCTTTGTCCACAGCATCAGCGCTATTAGCAACTGGTTTGAACGTTTTTATCAATATGGCAAAGCATCCGCTTTACACGATAACAAACTATTTTTAGCAGGAATTAGACCGATTGGTATTGAGTGTGAACAAGCCATGTTCCAAGCCACCAACCAAGTCAACACCCATAAAGGCGGCATATTTGCTTTTGGATTGCTATTGGGTGCAATTGGACGATTAGAACAACTTGGCTTACCCACCCATGCACAAAGCATCTGTGACCTAGTTTCAGCCATTTGCCAAGGTATAGTTCAAAGAGAACTACAGCAAAATAACCAAACTAATTCAATAGGCGAAAAGCTATTTAAACGTCATCACTTATCTGGCGCACGTGGCGAAGCAGAATCAGGTTATGCAACAGTTCGAAACATTTCACTTCCTATCTATCAAGAAATGCAAAACAGTGGCTATGATGAAGAAACTTGCTTATTACAGGCGATGTTATATTTACTTGCTTTTAATCAAGATACTAATTTGGTTTCACGAGGCGGCCTTGATGGCTTGGCTTTTGTGCAAGAACAAGCCAAGAAACTGATTAAACAAGGTGGCGTTACACATCCCGATGGTCGGCACAATCTATATCAACTTGACACCGAATTAATAAAACGCAATTTAAGCCCCGGTGGTTCGGCCGATTTAATTGCGATTACTTGGTTTTTGTCTCAGTATAACAAATCAACTTTTTGAAAAATTAATTACCAGGTCTTCACCATCAAATTTTTATTCAATAATATATTGAACAATATAGATTAATTAAAAAATCATAAAATTTCTTCCGATAATAGTTTATACTCTGTTCAAATTATCACTTATACTTAAAACAATAATAATATGAATAACAAATGTGCAAATTACATAACTAAAAAGACCATGCACAGATTTTAGGGAAAATTAGGAGAACAATATGGAAAACAGGCTTAATGACCTAATCGGTCAATTAGGTGAAGCACACTATCAGGTGGTATTATCCTCACTAGCTAGGCTCGCACTGGATCATAACTATGCCATTTTTCGACATCAAAGTGAGGTCAATATCAAATATTTTTGGTCAAAGCGCTCTATTTGTGTTTATATTGTCAATGACCTTAAACTATCGATATTGGCAAAACAGCTAATTAATATTGGTAATAACATCGCTAAAATATTACATCAACCTTATTATCCTTTCTTTGAACCGTTTCACATGCAATTTTTGTACGAAGTTACTACCAACCAAGACACCGCATGGCTAAAATCGCAATTTGCCCAAATTGAAAACTATTATTATCCGTCGATTTATGCTGGGAAATTTATCCGTTTCACCATCAATATTAACCTTGAAAGCCCAT
>NZ_FMWR01000008.1 GCF_900103085.1 Gilliamella mensalis
TTTTTAGTTATGTTATTTGTGTATAGCTATCATATTGTTTTATTATGATTATTTCAATATTGAGCGATTATTATAGATTATTTTAACGAAAAATTTAATCTCTTTTAATTAATATTTTTTTGATATAGATAATTTTTTTTATTGTAAAAAATAGCTAATTCACTCGTCTAATGTTGCGTCGCCTACTCCAAAATGTTTAGCTAACTCGCCAATAAAAAGGTAGGGATTGGTTAAGGCACAATTTACCAATTGTTGTTTTAAACTGTCCTTTAAATTTTTTAACTATAATATGTTTCTCTCTATGATTTTTTGTGATATTTGTCCATTTATAGGACAAATATCAATCTTTTATAAATAATTAACCAAGTACCTATTATTTTATAAACTTTTGTGGTAAAAAGTGGGGTTAAGTGGTAAAAATAGGGTTGTTTATTAACACGTTGATTTCTATTGATTAAAAACTAATGAGAAATTAATAAATAATGGTGCATTTATGTTTAGCGGTGCAATTTTAATCAATTTAGATAATAAAGGGCGGTTAGCTATTCCTACTCGTTACCGTGAATTTTTATCTGAAGGTATGGTTTGCACAATTGGTTTATATCATCCTTGCTTGACGCTTTATTCAATGTCTGAGTGGAAATGCATCGAACAACAACTTGCGACATTATCAACAATTGTTGAAGTTGAACGTAGAATTAAGCGATTGCTATTGGGCTATGCAATTGAGTGTCTGATGGATAATTCAGGTCGGATTTTATTGCCGTCTACATTACGTACTTATGCAAAATTAGAGAAAAATACAATGTTTGTTGGCCAATCTAATAAATTTGAAATTTGGGATGAAACAATTTGGTATCAACAAATTAGTGATGATATTGCTGCGTTACCTACAGATATTGAAAATTTATCAGATAATTTAAAAAGTTTAACTATTTAATAAGAGTAAAAGATTAATGGTTTATCAACATACAACGGTTTTATTAAACGAAGCTGTAGAGGCATTAAATATAAAAAAAGATGGCATTTATGTTGATGGTACCTTTGGGCGAGGCGGTCATACTCGTTTAATACTTGAAAAACTAGGTGCACAAGGGCGATTGATTGCGATTGATCGTGATGAGCATGCTGAGCAAGCTGCTTTACAGATAACAGATCCAAGATTTACTTTTATTCGTGGTGAGTTTTCAAATATATACCAATATATTAATGAGTTAGGATTATTGGGTGAAATTGATGGTGTCTTGTTAGACCTTGGTGTTTCATCACCACAGCTTGATGACCCTGAAAGGGGATTTTCTTTTATGCGCGATGGACCACTTGATATGCGCATGAACAATCATAAAGGTTTAACTGCAAGTGAATGGTTACTCAGCAGTGATGAAGAAAATATTGCATGGGTATTAAAGACATTCGGTGAAGAGAAATTTGCTAAACGTATTGCTCGAGCGATCGTGGAACAAAATAAAGTTTCACCGATCACTCGTACATTGGATTTAGCTAATTTAATTGAACAAGCAACGCCAAGAAAAGATAAAAACAAGCATCCAGCTACACGTAGTTTTCAGGCTATCCGTATTTATATTAATAGTGAATTAGAAGAAGTTGAGCAAGCATTAAATAGTAGTTTATCTGTTCTTGCCAATCATGGAAGGCTTGCTGTTATTAGCTTTCATTCTCTAGAAGATAGAATTGTAAAGCAATTTATTAGTAAACAGAGTAAAGGTCCAGATTTACCTGCTCGATTACCACTAACAGAGCAACAAATTAACCAATATGGTGGCGCTAAATTAAAATCTTTTGGCAAAATTAAACCTACTACTATGGAAATTAATAATAATCCTCGTTCTCGAAGTGCAATATTAAGGGTAGCAGAAAGGAAAAAATGAATAGTAACCAAAACAATGATACTTTTCCAGATAAAACCTATATTGATAAAAATCTTCAAAAAAGACCAAGTAAAAGCTTATTTGGTTTAATTATTGGTGATTTGTTTGGGCATCAAAAAATTTCATTGTTATTACTCGTGATGATTATTATTTCTGCTGGTGCTGTATTAATAACAACGCAACAAGTTCGTAAACAGTTATTTGAGCGTGAACAACTTTTGTTAGAACACGATGTATTAGAAAGCGAGTGGCGGAATTTAGTTATTGAAGAAAATGTACTTGCTGATCCAAAACGTATTGAAGAGAAAGCTAAAAACAGATTAGGTATGTCTTATGTGACACCGCAAAATGAAACAGTTATTGTGATAAAGAGTAAATAATGAAATCTGTCACTAAACATAAAAAAAACAAAACTAAAAAGGCTAATAAAACAAATAAGTTAATTGCTAAAAAACAATTTTTTACACCAAATCGTTTTTATATTGTATATAGTCTTATTATTTTTGCAATTATTTGTCTTATTGTTCGAATGGCATTGTTACAAATTATTGAGCCAGATAGACTTATTGCCGAAGGTAATAAACGTTCGCTTCGTCACCAAGAAATGGATGCGCCAAGAGCCATGATCACCGATCGTAACGGTCGAGCATTAGCCGTAAGTGTGCCAATGTTTGATGTTTGGGCAGATCCTAAAATAGTTGTACAAAAAGGTGGTGTTAAAGCTGATGATATTAGGTGGCAAGGGTTAGCTAAAACGTTAAATATCCCCATGTCAACATTAGAGCAAAAATTAGGTAATCCATCAATGCGCTTTGTTTATTTGTCTAAACAAGTAACGCCAACAATATCTGATTATTTGAAAAAGCTAAAATTACCGGGAATATCATTTGCGAAAACTTCTAAACGCTATTATCCAGCAGCAGAAAATATAGCCCAATTAGTTGGTTTAACAGATATTGATGAAAATGGTACAGAAAAAGGTTCCGAGGGTATTGAAAAAAGCTTTAATAAATGGTTGATTGGTGAATCTGGGCAAAGAATAGTGCGGCGTGACCGAGTAGGTCGTGTGATTGAAGAATTGGAACGTACAGACAGTGAGAAAGCATCAGATTTAACACTTAGTATAGACGAACGTTTACAATCGCTAGTATATAGCGAACTTAGTCAAGCTGTTGAATTTAATAAAGCAGATAGTGGAACAGCGGTGTTGATTGATGTACATACCGGTGAGATTTTAGCAATGGCAACCAGTCCATCTTATAATCCCAATAATCGTTCATCGATTGATTATAGTTTATTGAGAAATAGAGCTGTTACCGATGCGTTTGAACCAGGCTCTACGGTTAAACCTTTAGTGGTAATGGCTGCTTTAGAAAAAAATATTGCTAATTTAAATACTATTATTGATACGAGACCATTTTTAGTAAATCGTTATGAAATTAAAGATGTATCGTATCAAAAAACATTGAATTTGGCGGGGATTTTAGAAAAATCAAGTAATGTTGGTGTTAGTAAGTTAGCGTTACAGATGCAATCGGGCGATCTGGTTGAATATTACAGTCGTTTTGGATTAGGACAACCAACTGGGCTTGGTTTAGGTGGTGAGGTAAGTGGTTCAATTGCAGCAGACAGAACAAGAAAATGGGCTGATATTGAACGAGCTACATTCGCTTTTGGATATGGATTAAGTGTCACCCCATTACAATTAGCAAGAGCTTATGCAACCATTGGTAGTTATGGAATTTATCGACCCGTTTCAATTTTAAAAGTCACGGAACGAGTTAAAGGTGTACGGGTAGTTCCTGAAAAAGTAGCAAAAACAGTAGTTCAATTAATGGAAGCGGTGGCTATTACTGGGGGGGGCACCAAAGCATCGGTTCCCGGTTATAGTGTTGGAGTTAAAACAGGAACAGCCAAAAAATTATCTGGTGGGCGGTATGTTAATCAATATTTAGCTTATACCGCAGGTATTGCACCAGCAACGGGACCAAAATATTCTCTTGTAGTTGTTATTGATAATCCCAAAGCAGGTCAATATTACGGTGGCTCCGTTTCTGCACCTGTTTTTAGTCGCATTATGGGAGGCGTTCTTCGAACGATGAATGTAAAACCAGATCGTCAAGTTGATGGTCAAATGATTATTTATTAATAGGTGGAGAATGAAGGCAACAAGCTCATTTAAAAAATTATTTGAATTATTAGGTGGAAGTCGTAATCTAAAATTAGACAATTTTCCGCTTAATCATTTACGTATTGATAGCCGTAAAGTGGAAAAAAACGATGTGTTTGTCGCTATCAAAGGGCATACGGTTGATGGTCGAGCATTTATTCCTCAAGCTATTTTAGCTGGAGCTGTTGTTGTCTTAACAGAAACGAATAGAAAATCAAATGATTTAAAAATTGGCTATATTAAGCAAGATGATAAATCTATAATTCCACAAATTAGTGTTTTTCAACTCTCACAACGTTTATCATTGATTGCTAATGATTTTTATCATTCTCCATCAAAAAAATTATCCGTTATTGGCGTGACAGGGACTAATGGAAAAACAACCGTTACTCAGCTTATTGCCCAATGTGTAAAATTATTGAATGAAAAATCCGCACTAATGGGAACCATTGGTAATGGAATTTATAATCAACTTGAGCCGTCTGCTAATACGACCGCTTCAGCAATAGAGGTACAAACATTATTAGCTGATTTTGTAAAAAAACAAGTCAAAGTTGTGACAATGGAGATTTCTTCTCACGGACTTGCCATGGATCGTGTAAAAGGGCTCAATTGCGCGGCTACTGTATTTACTAATTTAAGCCGTGATCATCTTGATTATCATAAAACTATGAGCAAATATGCCAAAGCAAAATGGTCTTTATTTAGTCCCGATGAAAAAGAAAAACAAGTTTTATCTGCAGGTAAATCGATTATTAATTATGATGATAAATATGGCAAAAGGTGGATTGAAAAACTTCCGCAAGTAACCGCTGTATCGTGCCAACCTAAATCATTACGTCAGTTAAAAGCATTAAATATACCTTATGTTGGGGTTTCTATGATTGATTATCACGATAAAGGTGCCAAAATTCATATGGAATCAAGTTGGGGTAACGCCATTATCAATAGCCGATTATTAGGTGAATTTAATGTTTCTAATTTGTTATTAGCTATAGCTACTCTTTTAACATTGAACTATCCATTTTTTGCAGTCGTTAATATGGCTTGTTTTTTAAAACCCATTTGTGGCCGAATGGAAGTTTTCCACGTAAAAAATAGCCCAACAGTTATTGTTGATTACGCGCATACTCCAGATGCATTACAAAAAGCTTTACAAGCCTGCCGAATACACTGTAAAGGTTTATTATGGGTAATTTTTGGTTGTGGTGGGGATAGGGATACCGGAAAAAGACCTTTAATGGGTGAAATAGCAGAACAATTTGCAGACAAAATTATTCTGACTAATGATAATCCACGCACTGAGAATGAAATGAAAATTATTCGCGACATTCAACAAGGTTTACATTATACCGACAACATACAGATAATCACCGATAGAGTTCAAGCTATTACTCAAACATTAGAGAAAGCAAAGCCTAATGATGTGATTCTAATCGCAGGTAAAGGGCATGAAGATTATCAAATAGTTGGTAAAACTAAATATCACTATTCAGATCAAGAAACAGTGAAACGGCTTTTAGGAGTAGAAAATCAATCATGATGCCATTGGAGCTTAAACAAATAAAGGAAGTAGTGAATGGTCAGTCTTATTATCTTCAAGATGAAAATAGAATTATTGATTCTATTTGTAGCGATTCTCGGGAAATCACCCAAAATTCGTTGTTTATTGCGTTAGTTGGTGATAATTTTGATGGACATAGCTTTACTCAACAAGCCATTAAAGATGGCGCAATGGCCGTCCTTGTTAATCATAAAATTGACGATGATTTATTACCACAGATAGTAGTTGATGATACTCGGCAAGCACTAGGCCAAATAGCATCTTTTCTTCGTGAGCAAAGCAGGGCTAAAATTGTTGCCTTGACAGGATCATCAGGAAAAACTTCTGTTAAGGAAATGACTGCGACCATTCTTCAATATTGTGGACAAACACTTTATACTCAGGGCAATTTTAATAACGATATTGGTGTACCATTAACACTATTTCGCTTAACAGAGCAAGACCAGTTTGCAGTGATAGAACTAGGTGCTAATCATATTGGCGAAATTGCCTATACAACAAATATCGTTAAACCACAAAGCGCTTTAATTAATAATATCGCAGAAGCACATATCGAAGGTTTTGGCTCGCTTGAAGGTGTGGCAAAAGCGAAAGGTGAAATTTTTCAAGGATTATCTGATCATGGTACTGCTATTATTAATTTAGATAGTTGTTCAGATAAATGGTTTACTCAGCTAACAAATAAAACAGTTTGGACATTTTCGTTGGCCAATTCATCAGCCGATTTTTATGCTAGCAATATTCAACATGCTCAAACCACAACATTTATATTACATACACCTCAAGGTGAATGTAAAATTATGTTGCCTCTAGTTGGGAAGCATAATATTTCAAATGCTATTGCGGCAGCTGCTTTAGCGCTCTCTGTTGGTGCAACTTTGAATCAAATTCAGCAAGGTTTAGCCACATTAAAGCCCGTAAAAGGGCGGTTATTTCCAATAAAATTAAATCAAACCCAATTAATTTGGGATGATACTTATAATGCCAATGTGAGTTCAATGTCGGCAGCGGTTAAAGTTTTAGCAAAAGAGCCAGGATATCGAATTTTAGTTGTTGGTGATATGGGCGAGCTAGGACCTGAAGCTGAACAATATCATCGGCAAATAGGTCAACTTGCTCATCAAGAAAAACTTGATTGTGTCGTTAGTGTCGGTAAATTAAGTCAATTTATTAGCCAGTATAGTGGTGTGGGTCACCATTTTAATAATAAACAAGATGCTGTGAATTTTCTGTTAACGTTATTACGTCAATATTCAACTTTAACTATGTTAGTTAAAGGTTCGCGTAGTGCTAAAATGGAAGAACTTATCGAAAAAATTCAACTTGAACAATTCAAAATGAGTCAGGATTAAAATTATGTTGCTGTGGATATCAGAATGTTTAGTTAAACATTTTAGCTTTTTTAATGTTATCTCTTATTTAACAGTAAGAGCTATTTTAGGTTTATTAACCTCGTTAGCAATTTCATTATTTATGGGGCAAAAAGTCATTGATTGGTTGCAAAAACTACAAATAGGTCAAGTTGTTCGTCATGATGGTCCTGAATCGCATTTAAGCAAAAAGGGAACGCCAACTATGGGAGGGACGCTAATTTTAGCTTCAATTTCATTATCGGTATTGTTATGGGCAGATTTGCGTAATCCTTATATTTGGGTAACTTTGTTTGTTTTAATTGGTTATGGAGTTATTGGTTTTGCTGATGATTATTTAAAGGTTATTCGTAAAAATAGCGCAGGGCTAATTGCTAGATGGAAATATTTTTGGCAATCTGTTATTGCCTTAATTGTTGCATTTGGTCTTTATATTTATGGTAAAAACACTCCAGTCACCGTGTTAGTTGTACCATTTTTTAAAGACGTTTTACCTCAATTAGGATTATGGTTTATTTTGTTCACCTACGTGGTTATTGTTGGTGCAGGTAATGCGGTTAATTTAACTGATGGGCTTGATGGATTAGCCATTATGCCAACTGTTTTTGTAGCAGCAGGGTTTACGCTTGTAGCTTGGGCCACAGGAAACGTTAATTTTGCAGCTTACTTAAATGTCCCTTACATTAAATTTAGTGGTGAATTGATGATAGTCTGTACTGCAATTATTGGTGCGGGACTTGGTTTTTTATGGTTTAACACATACCCCGCAATGGTTTTTATGGGAGATGTTGGATCGCTAGCCTTGGGCGGGGTGTTTGGCGTTATTGCGGTTTTATTACGACAAGAGTTTTTATTACTCATTATGGGGGGGATCTTTGTTATCGAAACGCTGTCAGTAATTCTGCAAGTAGGATCATTTAAATTACGTGGTAAAAGAATTTTTCGTATGGCACCAATTCATCATCATTATGAATTAAAAGGTTGGCCAGAACCACGTGTTATTGTACGGTTCTGGATAATTTCATTGATGTTAGTTGTTATAGGCTTATTAACTTTGAAATTACGTTAATAAAAAATATCAGGATTGAATCATGGTTAGCTATCAAGGAAAAAAAGTCGTTATTATTGGTTTAGGTGTCACAGGACTTTCTTGTATTGACTATTTTCTTGCGCAAAATGTTATACCTAAAGTTATTGATACACGTCCATCGCCATCAGGGATTGAACAATTAGATAAACGTGTTGCGTGTCACTTAGGCGAGCTAAATATTGATTGGATGCTTGATGCTGACTTAATAATTGCCAGCCCTGGCATTGCTTTATCTACCCCTGAAATGCAACAAGCAGCTAAAAAAGGGGTTGAGATTATAGGAGATATTGAGCTCTTTTGCCGTGAAGTAAATGCCCAATCTAATAAAAAAATTGTCGCTATCACAGGTGCTAATGGTAAAACAACGGTGACAACTCTTGTTGGTGATATAATTAAATCATCAGGTATTAAAGTTGGTGTTGGTGGGAATATAGGTGAACCAGCATTATGCCTTTTAAATCAAGATTACGATGTATATGTGCTTGAATTATCAAGCTTTCAATTAGAAACAACTTACAGTTTACAAGCAACAGTTGCAACAATTTTAAATATTTCAGA
Source organism: Gilliamella mensalis (assembly GCF_900103085.1). GTDB lineage: Bacteria > Pseudomonadota > Gammaproteobacteria > Enterobacterales > Orbaceae > Gilliamella > Gilliamella mensalis. The sequence continues at coordinate 8,642 of NZ_FMWR01000008.1, forward strand.
AGATCATATGGATCGCTACCCTCTTGGTTTAATGCAATATGTTCAGGCTAAGCAGCGTATTTATCATAACGCAAAGTATTGCGTAATTAACTATGATGATAAGTTGACCATTCCAACTGATAAATCAAAAGACTGTGTTTCATTTGGTGTAAATAAAGGTAATTACCATTTAGATTTCCACTATGAACATCTAATTGCACAAGAGCACCGAGTGTTAGCGACAAAAAGAATGAAACTAACTGGATGCCATAATTATCTGAATGCATTAGCGGCTTTAGCAATAGCTGATAAATTGAAAATTTCACGAGAATCAAGCATGGCAACAATTGTTTCATTCCATGGTTTATCACATCGTTTTGAATTAGTGTGGGAAAAAAATGGTGTGAAGTGGATTAATGATTCCAAAGCAACCAATGTGGGTAGCACTGAAGCTGCTTTAAACAGTGTTGTTTGCAGGGGTAAATTATATTTATTATTAGGAGGGGATGGTAAATCAGCAGACTTTTCGCCATTGATTCCTTATTTTGAAAACCGAAATCTTGAAATTTTTTGTTTTGGTCGCGATCGTTTTATCCTTGCTAAGCTAGCGCCTCATGTGACAACCGTAACTGAAACACTCAGTGAAGCAATGCAAATTATTGCTCAGAAAGTAGTGTCAAATGACGTGGTTCTACTTTCCCCTGCTTGTGCAAGTTTGGATCAATTTAAAAATTATATTGAACGCGGAAAACAGTTTGCACAACTTGCTGAACAATATACTCAAGGAAGTGAAAAATGACATTTTTCGGGTTAAAAAAACATGTTAATCCACATATACCATTTGATAATCAATTACTATGGACCGTATTAGGTTTAATGATTTTTGGTTTGATCATGGTGACATCCGCTTCGATGTCATTTAATGATAATAACCCGTTCTTTTATACACAACGAGAGCTTATTCAGTTAGGGCTATCACTATTTTTTATGTCTATTACGCTATATATCCCGATGCAACGTTGGCAACAGTTTGGCTCAATATTATTAATTATAGCTATTATTATGTTAATCGTTGTGTTAGGTATTGGTTCTTCAATTAATGGAGCATCCCGCTGGATACCTCTAGGGGTGTTTAATTTTCAACCGGCAGAACTTTCAAAATTAGCACTCTTTTTATTTTTAGCGGGTTACTTATCACGCAAGTCTGAAGAAGTGCAAAGTGGTTTTTGGGGATTTTTTAAACCAATGGTTGTTATGGCCGTACTTTCAATTTTGTTACTTAAGCAACCCGATTTAGGTACGGTTATTGTTTTATTTATGGTGACTATTGGTATCCTATTTATTGCTGGTGCCCAATTGTGGCAGTTTATTGCCATTTTGCTAACAGGTGTTGGTGCAGTGATTTGTTTGATTTTATACGAGGCTTACCGTTTAACTCGACTGTTAACCTTTCTTGATCCTTGGCAAGATGCCACAGGATCTGGTTATCAATTAGTTGCCTCATTAATGGCAATTGGTAGTGGAGGCGTTACTGGGCAAGGTATGGGAAATTCTATACTGAAATTAGGTTATTTACCTGAATGCCATACAGATTTTATTTTTTCAATTATTTCTGAAGAGTATGGATATATAGGTGTAGTTGTTTTATTGTCATTACTTTTCTTTTTGACATTTAAGGCGCTTGCAATTGGTTATCGAGCACTGAATGAGGGCTCAATATTTTCAGGGTATTTAGCCTGTGAAATTGGAATATGGTTCGGTTTTCAAACATTTGTAAATGTTGGTGTTACATCTGGTATGTTACCGACTAAAGGATTAACATTGCCATTTATTAGTTATGGTGGTTCAAGCCTTATTGTGATGAGTATTGCGGCAGCAATATTGCTCAGAATAGATTTTGAATTTAGGCAACAACAAGCGCAAGCAAGAATAAGGTTAATAAAATAATGAAAAAATTATTAGTTATGGCAGGAGGAACAGGGGGACATGTTTTTCCGGGAATTGCTGTTGCGCATTATTTGATGAAGCAAGGTTGGCAAGTAAAATGGTTAGGTACTGCCGATCGAATGGAAGCACACCTAGTACCTGAAAATGGTATTGATATTAATTTTATCGAAATATCAGGGCTACGAGGCAAAGGTGTTATGGCATTATTAAAGGCACCTTATAAAATTCTAAAAGCGGTTTTACAAGCACGAAAAATTTTGCAAGCATATCGACCAGATGTTGTTTTAGGTATGGGCGGATATGTTTCTGGACCAGGAGGCATCGCTGCAAAAACACTTGGCATACCCATAGTATTACATGAACAAAATGGTATAGCTGGTTTAACTAATAAGTGGCTGGCTAAAATTGCGACTAAAGTTTTGCAAGCATTCCCTACTGCATTTGCTAAAGCTGAAGTAGTGGGGAATCCTGTGCGCAGTGATCTTTTAACAGTTGCAAAACCAGAAGAAAGACTCAAAGATCGTGATGGACCAATTAGAATATTAGTTATGGGAGGAAGCCAAGGAGCTAAAATTATTAACGACATTGTACCTCAGGTGGTAGCAAAATTATCCGATAAATATGTGGTTTGGCATCAAACAGGAAAAGGAATGTTAAATTCAGTAATTGAGTCTTATCAACATTGTGATATGACAAATAATAAAGTGACTGAATTTATCTCAGATGTTACAGAAGCATATAATTGGGCTGATATTGTGATTTGTCGCAGCGGAGCATTAACCGTTAGTGAAATAGAAGTAGTGGGCATTGGAGCTATTTTCGTTCCGTTTATGCACAAAGATCGCCAGCAATTTTGGAATGCAAAATCATTAGCGGATATAGGGGCTGCTAATATTATAGAACAACCCGACTTTAACGTTGAATCGTTATCAAAATTATTATTAAATTTGAATCGTAACAAGTTACTTGAAATGGCAATTAAAGCTAAAAGTTTATCTATTGTAAATTCCACCGAAAAAGTGGCTAAAACCATTGAATCAGTGATAAAATGATTAGTTTTTGATATGAATTTATGTAATAATTTTGTCAAAAAGTTTCAGGTTGGGTACATGTTTTAGTCAATGATTTATTTGGGATAAGAAAAATAATCACGATACAAATGTTCAATGATGGTATGACGCGGTACACTACACAACAAAAAGAGTAATTAGGAGTTCAATAGTGAATACAAGGGAATTAGCGAGGTTAAGAGCCATTATTCCTGAAATGAAACGAGTTAAACATATTCACTTTGTGGGTATTGGTGGCGCGGGTATGGGCGGGATTGCTGAAGTTCTAGCTAATGAAGGATACGAAATTAGTGGTTCAGATATTGTTGAAAATGCTGTAACTCAACATCTAGAAACATTAGGCGCAAAAATTGTCATTGGTCACGCTGCTGAAAATGTGATTAATTCTAGTGTTGTTGTTATATCTTCGGCTATTTCACAAGATAATATTGAAGTAATTGCTGCTCGTGAAGCACGGATACCGGTTATTCAACGCGCTGAAATGTTAGCTGAATTAATGCGTTTTCGCTATGGAGTTGCTATTGCTGGTACTCATGGCAAAACAACTACAACTGCGATGGTTACGGCTATTTATGCTGAAGCAAAACTTGATCCAACTTTTGTCAATGGTGGGCTAGTTAAAGCGGCAGGAACTCATGCGAAATTAGGTATTAGTCGTTATTTTATTGCCGAAGCGGATGAAAGTGATGCATCATTCCTTCATCTGCAACCGATGGTATCGATTGTAACCAATATCGAACCAGACCATATGGATACTTATCAAGGTAGTGTTGATAATCTTAAACAAACATTTATTTCCTTTTTACGTAATCTTCCATTTTATGGTTTAGCTATTATGTGTTATGACGATCCTATTAATCGTGAATTATTACCGATTGTGGGACGTAAAGTCATTACTTATGGTTTTAGTGACGAAGCTGATGTAGTTATTAAAAATTATCGTCAAGAACGAGGAATAAGTTATTATACGGTTTGTCGCCCCGATCGTCAGGATTTGCAGATTGAATTGAATGCGCCAGGTAGACATAATGCTTTAAATTCGGCTGCTGCAATTATTGCTGCAACTGAAGAGGGTATTGGTGATGAATCAATTATAAATGCATTAGCTAAATTTGCTGGTACCAGTCGACGGTTTGATTTATTAGGTGTTTTCCCTCATGTTGATGGTGGAGATATTATGATGGTTGATGATTATGGTCATCATCCTAGTGAAGTTAATGCAACTATTCAAGCGGCAAGAAATGGTTGGCCAGATCGCAGACTAGTCATGTTATTCCAGCCACATCGATATACGCGTACTCGTGATTTATTTGATGATTTCGCACAAGTGCTTTCTCAAGTTGATGCTCTTGTCATATTAGATGTCTATTCTGCAGGTGAGCAACCTATAGCTGGTGCAGATAGTCGATCTTTATGCCGTTCGATTCGTAATCGAGGTAAAGTTGATCCAATTTATGTTTCTGATTTAGATTTGCTACCAGAAATTATACAAGAAATATTAAAAGGTGGTGATTTATTAATTACACAAGGTGCTGGTAGTGTTGGTCGTATAGCACGCCAATTAGCCAAAACTCAATTATCTTGAAAAGAGGTTTTATAAAATGATAGATAAAGTTGCTGTATTGTATGGTGGTACCTCCGCTGAGCGGGAAGTGTCACTTAAGTCAGGTAAGGCTGTACATGCAGGATTATTGGCAAATGGTATTGATGCCCATCTTATTGATACTAAAGATCACCCTATTACCAATTTAAAAGAAGAAGGTTATACAAAAGCTTTTGTTATTCTGCACGGACGTGGCGGGGAAGATGGTATTGTTCAAGCAATTTTGGCTTACCAAAATATTCCTTATACAGGTAGTGATGTTTTGTCATCAGCATTAACTATGGATAAGTTGAAAACTAAATTAGTTTGGAAATCGCTTAATTTACCCGTTGCTGATTACGTTATGGTAGAAAAATCGCAATTAATAGATACAGATGCTATTGTTAAACAACTGGGTTTACCGCTGTTTGTTAAACCAAGCCATGAAGGCTCAAGTGTTGGAATGGCTAGAGTTAATCAAGAATCTGAATTGAAACAAGCCATTAATGAGGCTTTTAAATATGATAGTGTAGTGATGGTTGAGTCATTTTTGGCAGGTCCTGAATTTACAGTGGCGATTGTTGATGAAGAAGTTTTACCATCAATTCATATTAAGCCTGCAAGCAAATTTTATGATTATGATGCTAAATATTTATCTGACACTACCCAGTATTTTTGCCCAAGTGGTTTACTAGATGACAAAGAACAACAGATTCGTAAATTAGCATTAGATGCTTATAAAGCAGTAGGATGCAGAGGCTGGGGAAGGGTAGATGTTATGTTTGATGCTAATCAAAATCCATATTTACTTGAAGTTAATACAGCACCAGGTATGACTGATCATAGCTTAGTGCCAATGGCAGCAAAACAACATGGTTGGTCATTTAATGAACTTGTCGCCAGAATCTTAAATTTGGCAACTCTATAATTGGCCTTATTTTATGAAACGAGTTCGGCAAGCGGCTCATAGACGAGAAGATAGAAATGGAAGGCGGTTACTCATTTTTCATAATACAGAACAGTTGATAGGTTTTTTGTTCTTTATTATGATTATTTTTATTAGTATTTGGGTCGTTCAAAGCTTTAAAAATTGGATGGATGATCCTGAACAAATGGTACTATCGCAATTAACGTTAAGTGGCGAACATACCTATACAACTGAGGATGATCTTCGGCAAGCTATTTTAGGATTAGGGTTACCTAATACCTACATTGGACAAGATGTTAACGATATACAACAAGAAGTAATGCGATTTCCGTGGGTAAAACAGACCAGTGTACGTAAACAGTGGCCTGACAGATTAATTACCTATGTGGAAGAATATAAGCCAGTACTTTATTGGAATGACCTATTTTTACTTGATAAAAATGGTAATGTATTTAGCGTGCCGCTTGACCGTATTACTGAATTACAATTACCAAGGTTATATGGTCCTGAGAGTAAAGCAAAAACGGCGTTAGAAATCTATTATAAATTAGAGAGTATTTCTAAAGAATTGGCTAATAATAAGTTGGCATTACATATAAAAGCAGCTATAACTGATGAGCGTAATGCATGGCAATTGATGGTGAAACAGTGTGCATCTGGTTTTTGCATTGAAAATAAGGAAATAAAGTTGTTGTTAGGTAGTGAAAATATTGAACATCGATATCAACAATTCATTAAATTATTTCCGGAAATTCAGTCAAGTGTGCCAGAAAATGAAAGAATAACGGTAGCTGATTTACGTTACGAAAATGGTATTTCAGTGCAAAGAGAACAAATGGTGCAGTAAGGAATAAATTAAGGCTGAAGTATGAAAGCAACAGAAAAGAAATTGGTCGTTGGATTAGAAGTTGGTACTTCCAAAGTGCTCGCTCTTGTTGGTGAAGTTCTTCCTGATGGTATTGTTAATATTATTGGAGTGGGACATTGTCCATCTAAAGGAGTAGATAAAGGTGGAGTGAACGATCTTGAGTCTGTCGTCAAATCAATCCAACGTGCGGTTGATCAAGCAGAATTAATGGCTGATTGTCAAATATCTTCAGTATATTTAAGCCTTTCAGGTAAACATATCCGCTGTCAAAATGAAATAGGTATGGTACCTATAGCAGATGAAGAAGTAACCGCTGAGGATGTAGAAAATGTTGTTCATACAGCAAAGTCAGTTAGAATTTTAGATGAGCACCGTATTTTACATGTCATTGCGCAAGAATATTCTATTGATTTACAAGAAGGCATTAAAAACCCTATTGGCTTATCAGGGGTAAGAATGAAAGCCAAAGTTCATTTAGTCACCTGTCACAATGATATGGCTAGAAATATTGTTAAAGCAGTTGAACGTTGCGGATTAAAAGTGGATCAACTTATTTTTTCTGGACTGGCTTCTAGTTATGCAGTTTTGACGGATGATGAAAAAGAACTAGGTGTTTGCGTAATTGATATAGGTGGTGGCACAATGGATGTCACGGTTTATACTGGTGGTGCTTTACGTCATTCTGTTGTCATTCCTTATGCTGGCAATGTTGTTACTAGTGATATTGCCTATGCTTTTGGTGCACCGCCGATGGATGCTGAAAATATTAAAATTCGTTATGGATGTGCTGTAGGTTCACTCATTGGAAAAGATGAAGTCATTGATGTACCCAGTGTTGGCGGACGACCGTCTAGATCATTACAACGACAAACTCTTGCAGATGTAATAGAACCCCGTTATTCAGAACTTCTTTCGTTAGTACAAAAAGAGTTAATTGCATTGCAAGAAGAACTAAAAAAACAAAATATCAAATATCAATTGGCAGCAGGTATTGTATTAACTGGTGGTGCGGCTCAAATAAAAGGAATGGTCGAGTGCGCCGAAAAAGTTTTTCAAAATCAAGTTCGTATCGGGCAGCCATTAAATATATCTGGATTAACAGACTATGTACAAAAACCTTATTGTTCAACAACTATAGGGTTATTGCATTATGGTAAACAAAGTTTATTAAATGATGATGATAAAGGTAGTGAGAAATCATCACTAAAAGGGATAGCTAAACGATTGACCGGTTGGTTTAAAAAAGAATTTTAGCTAATATATTTCAAGAACTTCGTGGACATTGTAGACGATTATCTGTACAATGTTACTAGATCGTAAATTTGGAGATAAGTTATGTTTGAGCCTATGGTTGCAGATGATGAACCAGCAGCAGTCATTAAAGTTATTGGTGTCGGTGGTGGCGGAGGTAATGCTGTCGAGCATATGATTGCCGAGCATATTGAAGGTGTTGAATTTTTTGCAGCAAATACAGATGCACAGGCATTAAAAAGAATTAAGGTAGGTCAAACTATCCAAATCGGTACTAATGTTACTAAAGGACTTGGTGCGGGCGCTAATCCAGAAGTTGGCAGAAACTCTGCTGAAGAAGATCGTGAGGTTATCCGTAGTGCTATAGAAGGCGCTGATATGGTTTTTATCGCAGCAGGAATGGGTGGAGGTACCGGAACAGGTGCAGCGCCAGTCGTTGCGGAAATAGCAAAAGAATTAGGTATTCTAACTGTTGCTGTTGTTACCAAGCCGTTTGGGTTTGAGGGTAAAAAACGTATGGCTTTTGCTGAACAAGGTATTTCTGAATTAGCAAAACATGTCGATTCACTGATTACTATTCCAAATGATAAGTTATTAAAAGTATTAGGTCGTGGTGTTAAATTACTTGATGCTTTTGCTGCAGCCAATGGCGTTTTAAAAGGTGCTGTACAAGGTATTGCTGAGCTTATTACTAAACCAGGTCATATCAATGTCGACTTTGCTGACGTAAGAACAGTGATGTCTGAAATGGGATATGCTATGATGGGTTCAGGTCGAGCAAGTGGAGATAATCGTGCAGAAGAAGCTGCTGAAATGGCAATTTCTAGCCCACTACTTGAAGATATCGATTTATCTGGTGCTCGAGGTGTATTAGTAAATGTAACAGCAGGATTAGACCTTGGTTTAGAAGAATTTGAAACAGTAGGTAGTACAGTTAGAGCATTTGCTTCTGACAATGCTACTGTTGTTGTAGGTACAACTTTTGATCCCGATATGTCTGATGAAATTCGAGTAACAGTGGTGGCAACCGGTATTGGTATGGATAGACGTCCAGAAGTTAAAATACCTAAACCTGTGCCGAACAATGAACTATTTGGGCAAAGTAATACGTTAGGACAACGAGATGAGAAGCTAGCTAAGGTTGTTAATGAACCAACAGCTTCAGCTCTTGAAGATCATAAAATTTTAGATATTCCTGCTTTTATCCGTAAGCAAGCGAATTAAAATGAACTTATTTGATTTTTTATTGTCAAAATCGATAAGAACAGACAAGAAGTAGGTGCAAAGTGAAACAAAGAACATTAAAAAAGACTATTCAAGCAACTGGTGTTGGTTTACATACTGGCAAGAAAGTTACTTTGACATTACGCCCTGCGCCTGAAAACACGGGTATCATTTATCGTCGTACTGATTTAAATCCATATGTGGATTTTCCAGTGGATGCAAAATCAGTACGCGACACAATGCTTTGTACTTGTTTAGTAAACGAAGACAATGTTCGTATTTCAACTGTTGAGCATATCAATTCTGCTTTAGCAGGGCTAGGTATTGATAATCTTATTATTGAAGTTAATGCCCCTGAAATACCAATTATGGACGGTAGCGCAAGTCCTTTTGTTTATTTGTTACTTGATGCAGGTGTTGCGGAACAAAATGCGCTTAAAAAGTTTTTGCGCGTAAAAGAAACAGTTCGAGTTGAAAATGGTGATAAATGGGCTGAAGTAAGGCCTTATAGTGGATTTAGATTAGATTTCACTATTGATTTTCATCATCCGGCTATCGATAGTAGTTCGCAACGTTATCAATTAGATTTTTCATCCGAATCGTTTATTCGTCAGATTAGCCGTGCTAGAACTTTTGGTTTTATGCGTGATATCGAAGCGTTACAGTCTAAAGGCTTATGTTTAGGTGGTAGTTTAGATTGTGCAATTGTAGTTGATGATTATAAAGTGCTTAATGAAGATGGTTTGCGTTTTGAAGATGAGTTTGTGCGCCACAAAATGCTTGATACTATCGGTGATTTATATATGAGTGGTCATAATATGATTGGTGAAGTAATCTGTTATAAATCAGGTCATGCATTGAATAACCAATTATTACAAGCATTACTTGCAAAACAAGATGCATGGGAATATGTGACATTTACTGAAGAGCAAACGGTACCACTTGCGTTGGGTACGCAGCAGCTTGTTTTAGCGTAAAATCATAAGTAATATTGTTATATATTATGAACGCTCCTATTTTTAATAGGAGCGTTTTTATTTTATATTAAAGAGATAATAATATGAATAATAGCCATTTTTTTGCTCATTTATCACGATTAAAACTAATTAACCGTTGGCCTTTAATGCGTAATGTAAGAATTGAAAATGTATCAGAGCATAGCTTACAAGTTGCTTTTGTTGCACATGCATTAGCTATAATTAAAAACAAAAAATTTAATGGTAATGTGAATCCTGAGCGAATTGCATTATTAGCCATGTATCATGATGTTTCAGAGGTCATAACCGGTGACTTACCAACACCTACAAAGTATTATAATCCGCAAATCACGGTTGAATATAAAAAGATTGAAAAAATAGCACAACAAAAACTTATTAATATGCTCCCTGAAGAGTTACAAGATGATTTTAGAACATTAATTGATGATGATTTTTATGATGAATCAGAAAAAAACATCGTAAAACAAGCTGATGCATTATGTGCTTATCTTAAAACGATTGAAGAATTCAGTGCAGGTAATAATGAGTTTAAATTGGCTGAGCAACGTTTAAAAAAGACTTTATCTGAACGTAATAGTCCTGAAATGAATTACTTTTTAGACATTTTTACGCCAAGTTTTAGCTTGTCATTAGACGAGATAACTATGTAAAAATAATTTATCAAATTAAATATTTTTTTACTTTATTCTTATAATATTTTATTAATAAAAAACTTCTTGTTTAAAATTTCAATTTTAGCAATGAAAATAGATTGTTATAATATACAAGCCTTATGTTAGATGATAATTTATATTTTGATAAATATAACGTTTGACAGGCCTACCAATAGATAGATAGGTCAAATGGCTTTTAAGTTCTCCAAGTTCTTCTAAGTAATCAAGATATTTTTTTAGTGATATACGTGATAGTGAAATTAACTCAACTATATGACTCATTGAAAACTCACGATTATATTGAATAATAACCTCTCGAACTTTTTGTAGAGTTTGATTATCGATACCTTTAGGTAACCCTTTGTTGTGATAAGTTGGTTTGGCAAAAATCCGATCATCTAGTTGATGCTGATTTAATATTTTGGATGATGATAACAAACGTATGCGTTCTTGATAGGAAACTAATGCTGTGCGTAAACGCTCAAAAGTGAAGGGTTTTACTATATAATCAATCACACCTAAGCGCAGGGCGGCTTGGATCTCATTAGTTTTGCAAGCGGCAGTTACCATAATAATATCAATTTTTGGGTAACTTATGCGAATATGTTGTAATAACTCTAATCCATTGAGTTTGGGCATAAATACGTCAAGTAGGATTAAATCAATATGATTATCATGAATACAATGTAGTGCTTGTTCACCATTACTGACATTTGCGATTAAATTAAAACCAGGCACCATTTGTACATATTTTTTATTGAGCTCGGCCACCATCGGATCGTCTTCAACTATTAAAACATCAACCATGAATCTCTTTCTCCCTGTAGATTGCTTTAAGTGGTAATAATACTTTAAAACAGGTTCCTTTTTTATTACTTAAGTCACATAATTGAATATGTCCATTAAGTTCATCAATGCTTGCTAAAACTAAATATAAGCCGATTCCTCGATTATCGCCTTTGGTTGAATATCCTTTTTGAAAGATGTATTGTGTATCTTCATCAGAAATACCTTCACCATTATCATTGACCTCAATTTGAAGAGTATCATCAGTAATCATCAAATTGACATTCATCTGTTTGCTATCTAAAAATTGTACTGCATCTAAACTATTATCAATTAAATTACCAAGAATTGTGATTAAAGCGTGAGTAATTGAAATATCCGTAATTGGTGCTAATTCTCCATCTATATTAAATGACAAACTTACACCCAGTTCTCGAGCTCGGCTAAATTTACTATTTAAAAAACCAGAAATAATAGGATCCTTGATTGCTTGAGTAACAAGCTTTGATTCAGCTTGTTCATTCCCAATAATTTCTTCAAGATAATCAATTAATTCTTGTTTATTATTATTAAACGCTAAACCATAAATAACATGCAGTTTGTTATTAAATTCATGTGATTGTGAACGTAACGCGTCGGCATAACGGTTTACCCCAGTTAAATTTTCTGCCAATTGCCGTATTTCAGTCATATCTCGAAACGAGGCAATAGCGCCAACTAATGAACCATTAACAAACAGAGGGGATCGATTTGTTAGAATGACTACGCCGTTTATATTTTGTTCGCAATCATATTCAGCAATACCGCTAAGCATTACTTCATGTAAGCGTGTATTAGGAATAATATCCGCAATTTGTTCTCCAATCACATCTTCTTTATTGCTATTAATCCGTAAGATACGTTTAGCTTCATTATTAATTTGGGTAATAGAACCATCTCGATTTATGACAACAATACCTTCTTTAACTGTTCTTATTATAGCATCTCTTTCTTCAAATAATTGAGCCATTTCGGTAGGCTCAAGTCCATATAATATTCTTTTTATATTGCGTGATAATAATAAAGATAACATAACTGCCACAGCTAAAGATGCGAACAAAGATAACCAGATTGATTGACTTGTTCTTGAAGCCAGATGATTAATTTTTTGTAGTGTTTGTCCCACTAATACGGCACCAATTTGCTGGTGCTTATTATTGTAAATAGGGCTGAATGCCCGCACCGAATTGCCGAGCGTTCCTTTAGCTATTGATATGTAAGATTCTCCTTTTAATGCTCTGTGCTCATCACCACCAACAATAAGTTGTCCTATTTTATTTTTATCTGGGTGAGAAAGCCGCACACCTTGCATATTAAAAACAACGACAAAATCAACTTGCGTTAATATCCGTGTTTGCTCGGTTTCATTTTGGAGTCGAGCTAAATTTTGAGGAGAGGGAGTTTGTATGCTTTTTATTGTATTATTTGATGAAGAAATAATAGTAGCGATATTTTCAACACGTTGACGAGAAGCCTGTAAATATTCATTATTAACCAAGTGAATAATATATATATTTTCAGCAATGGCTGATAATGTAAAAACTAAAAAGAACAAGCTGATGAGCTTAAATTTAAGTGTTAACCGATTAAAAAGGTATTTCATTTAATAGTTATTTCGACAGAAATGTTGTAAATCTATATTAACCTAAATAATGACAAAATCTGCTAATAGAATGGTTAATTAGCAGATTTATTATTAATACAACTTAACTAATAAAATAATGTACTTATTTTGCAGCATTTTTTACACTTTCAGCCACTACTTTGGCAACATTGGGTTCAAATGCATTAGGTAATATACATTCTACCGACAATTTATCGTCAGTTACAATACTTGCTAATCCTTTGGCTGCGGCTAATTGCATTGCTAACGTAATATTTTTAGCTCTCGCATCTAACGCCCCTCTAAAAATACCAGGAAATGCTAAAACATTATTAATTTGATTTGGATAATCACTACGTCCAGTGCCAACAATATAAGCACCTGCGGCTTTTGCTTGTTCAGGGAATATTTCAGGTGTTGGGTTAGCCATGGCAAAAATAATCGATTTTTCTGCCATCGTTGAAACCCATTGAGGTTTTAATACACCGGGTGCTGAAACGCCAACAAATACATCCGCTCCTTTGACTGCATCTTCTAATGTACCTTTTTGTTTTTCTCGATTAGTTCTTTTAGCTATAGCTAAATGATGAGGTGGTAATGAATCATCATCTTCAGATAAGATGCCAATTTTATCAACTACTTTTAGATTAGTTACCCCAGCGGCTAATAACATATCTGCAATAGCTAAGCCAGCAGCACCGCCACCATTGATAACAATTTTGGCTGACTCAATTTTTTTACCGGCAACTTTTAATGCATTGTATAATGCCGCCAATACAACAATAGCTGTACCATGTTGATCGTCATGAAATACCGGTATATCTAATATTTCTTGCAAACGTTTTTCAATATCAAAACATCGTGGTGCACTGATATCCTCAAGATTAATACCTCCAAAAGAAGGTGCTAGTGCAGCAATATGTTTAACTAGCTCATCAGGATCTTGTGTATTTAATGACAGAGGAATTGCATCTACATCAGCAAATTGTTTGAATAATATTGCTTTTCCCTCCATGACAGGAATAGCCGCCTCAGGACCAATATTTCCAAGTCCTAGTACTGCTGAGCCATCAGTGATAACTGCCACTAAATTACGTTTACTTGTATATTCGTAAACAGATTCTGGATTTTTAGCTATTTCTGTACACACTGCGGCCACGCCGGGAGTATAGGCGATACTTAGATCTGCCATAGAATTTATAGGTACTTTTGAATTAATTTCTAATTTTCCATGCATTTTTTTACTAATTGCTAATGCTTTTTCTTGAACTGTTGTCATACTTATTCCTTTCAAATTATTTTTAATATTATTTATATAACTCATTTTTTAAAACATCATTTAATTTTAAATATTGTCTTATTTCTTTTTTATTACATATGTAGGTAGCGTAATAATGCGGTGGTGCAAATAACCATTAACGCGCCACCTAAACGAGTTGCTACTTGCGCAAAAGGCATTAAGTTCATTCTATTTGCCGTAGATAGTATTGCTACATCGCCAGTTCCCCCCATACCACTTTGACATGATGAGATAATAGAGGCTTCAATTGGATGCATTTTTAAGAAAAAGCTACAAATAAAACCTGTCATAGAAACGGTAAACACGACAGAAATAATGGTAATAAAATAAGGGATAGTTAACACATTAATAACACTACCTATGTCAATATATAACAATCCTAATCCAGCCATGAGTGGAAAAGTAAAGTTACCTGAGATAAATTTATACCATTGCTGACTGCCAAGCTCTACGCTTTGTGGTAGTAAACGGAAATATTTTACAACAGCTGTGGCAATAATCATTAATACGGGTCCAGGAAAATGAGTAATCTTTTCTAAAATCATACCAAAGATGAATAATGTGGCTAAAATCATTACTGCACCACTCATAGCTCTAGCATCCAATGGCGTTTTATCTTCTTTTAAAGCATCAGCTAATCCATCAAATTCAATTTTCACTAATTGTCCATGACCGCTTAAGTGTGGTTTAACTTCACCAATTCTGCTCATTATGGCAGTAAAGGTAATAGCAAAAAAGTTACCTACGACAGTTGCAGGAATTAATGCACTAACAAATGAATCGTAGTTTTGATTAAGAATATTGCTATAGGCATTAGATAATTGCAATACACCTTCGCCAATGCCGCCGGCCATAACAGGTGATATAGTATAGAAAAAAGCATGCTCCCAAGTGTCACCAAAAGCAACGGCTACAGAAACACCAACCAATGCAGCTAGGCACATACCAAGAAACATTGGAATCATCATTCGAATAAAACCTTGTATTAAAATGACACGATGCATACCTAAAATACTACCACAAACTAAACTTGCAATGTAAAAGAGTAGAAAGTTAGATTCTTTCATCAACATTTTGGTTGCGGTTAATGTGTTTTCATCAAAAACACCACAGTAAACTAACAATGATGGAACAATTAAAGATAATATTGCAGGCGCACCAAATTTTTTTAAAAATGGTATATTTTGACCAAGCGTTCCTAAAAACCAACCTAATGGCAAAATAATAGCAAAGCCTCCAATTAAAGTTCTGGGTAGTATATCTAATTGGGCTGCAATAATAACAATGATTGAACAAACAACAAAAATAGGCAAAGGTAAAGAACCTATATATAGTTTGTTTTTTTTTAATTGTTGCATCATGCTCATAATACGACCTCTTGCGCTTCTCATTTATTTTAAACACATAAAGTATAGTTATAGATACAAAAATCAGAAGAATAAGAAAGTTATATAACTAATTTTGTAATTAATGTAAGTTGTTGAGCGTATACATTGAAATATAGAGGTAACTTTATCTAACTAGATTCATAAGTTATTCAATAAGTAACATATAAATGAGTATGATTTATGATAATGGCGTTAATATATTATCCAAGTAAACAGCAGATTAGAAAAATATACTCAAACGCATACTTTTCTGAAACTTTTTTACAAGTATTTATGGAAACTAATTCATTATTGACCTAATAAGTATTTTCCAATCCATCATTTATGACTGAAACTATATATTAGTTCACCTGTTTAATATTGCTCAACACATAACAAATATTATTTTGATGACGAGAGGTTGTTAAGGTATAACTGATAAAATACTTAGCTGGTATAGATAATTAGTTATAGCATTAGCGACAACATGATTACCTTTAACTAAGATTTAAAAATCATGAATACGACTTTAATTAAATTATAGATTAATCGAACGATTATGTATTGGTAACGTAAGTTAGATACCCGCATTAATTATCATTGTGAGTAACTAATTCCTCACAATGATAAAATGTTTAATCTTCTTTACCACGGATTTTACGAGATAACCGTTTAAATCCATGAGTAAATTTTTTAATTGCCATGGCAAAAAAAGGAACCTTAATTTTAATATTAAAACGTTCTTTTAATTCGATTGCGTCATTGGCTTTAGTTAACCAAATAAAACCTGAGTTAGTTAAATCAATGGCTTTGATTTTTCCTTCAGGTGTTAAGATAAAATTACCGCCATGGACATCATTAGATACTAGGTTATAGCTGTGTAGTTTTTCTATACAGTTTTTTATTTGCTCGCCATACTCTTTCATTTCTTCCCATTTTAAAGATCGTCCTTCAATAAAATTGAAAATCATATAATGACGCTTTGTTTTTCGGTCGAAAGCAACCAAATAAAGTTCATAAGCAATATCACATTTATCAAGCGATATTTTGGCGAGTTTACGAATTAAATTGAAATAAAAATCACCTGTAATTTTTGCGATCAAACGACGCTCTAAACGGTGTTCAACACCGCCATCAATTTTAAAAATAAATTGGTTTTTATTATGATTGATTAAATAAGTATATCGCTCTAATTTATCGCTAGGATCGAGTAATTCATGATGTCCTTCTTCCGCCAAAAATTGGTCGAAAAGGTCTAGATAATTGATTTCATCATTTTGTACATAAGCGAATTTCATATCGCCACGTTGGATTTCAATAATTTTTGCAAAGTTATTCAAATTTATTGCCTTAAAATACATAAAAAATTACGCCTATCTTAAACATTATCCCCATTAAAGTAAACGAAGCTATCACTTTTGCATTACTCGATCCACTTTACACAAAAGTGACTAAAATCGGTGTTATACTGATAATAAGATGAAAATACTATTATTAACAAATAGATAAATCGATTATTCTTTATTATTTATGAAAAACAACGTATCAGTATGGTTTTTATATATTATTAGAACAGCAAAGCAATCATTGTACACAGGTATTACTACCGATGTTGCTAGGCGTTTGCAACAACATAAAAATGGTAAAGGTGCTAAACATTTAAAAGGTCATAAAGATCTCAGTATTGTTTATCAAATTAATGTAGGTGAGAGGTCAACTGCGCTTAAAATTGAGTATCGAATAAAGCAACTATCTAAGCAAAAAAAAGAGCGATTGGTTTTGCAACAACCTGATTTAGAACAGTTGTTGCTTTTAATTGCATTATAAATGGTTCTCTTTAGTGTCTTAAATTGTAAAAATTTAAGACGAATTTTATTGTTACCTGATTTCTTAATTTTGTAACATTGTCATCAATGATGGTGGCGATTTTATAGTGGTAATTTGCTGTGCAAATTCAACTAATTGTTGACGCCAAAAATCATCATCAGTTATCCATGGAAAGGCGATAGGAAAAGCAGGATCTTGCCAGCGTTCTAAAATCCATGCTAAATGGTGAACCATTCTCATTGCTCTTAAAGGTTCAATAAGTTGTAATTGATGGTTATCAAAGTCATAAAACTCTTGATACATTTCAATTAGCATATCTAGCTGTATGCGTCGCTCTTGCTGATTGCCAGAAAGCAACATCCACAGATCTTGAATAGCAGGGCCATTACGCGCATCATCAAAATCAACAAACATTGCATTATCACGCCATAAAATATTACCTGCGTGACAATCGGCATGTAGTCGAATAGGTTGCCAATCGTTATGCCAGTATTGCTCAACGGTTTTAATTAATTGCGCTAAGGTTATTTTAAGATCGGATTGCAATTTCTTAGGAATTAATCGACAAGATAATAAAATTTCTTGAGGATGATAGAGATATTCTTCTAATCCAATAGTTGGGCGATGCAAAAAAAGTTGCTTTGCGCCAATTTGATGAATACGGGCAAGAAACATAGCCACCGATTCCATTTGTACTATATTATCCATTTCGTATTGTCGCCCACCCACACTTGGGAACAGGGCAAACAGATAACCTTGATACTGGTGTAGCGTGGTATTATTAAATGTTAATGGCGCAATAACGGGTATTTCAGCATCAGCTAATTGCTGCGTAAATTGATGTTCTTCCAAAATCTGATTTTTATTCCAGCGAAGAGGGCGATAAAATTTCGCAACATAACGTTTGCGATCCTCATCTTGAAATTGATAAACCCGATTTTCATAACTATTCAATACGGTTAAACCAGAATCTACATATACGCCTATTGAAGATAAGCTATCAAGAATAAGATCCGGCGATAAAGATTGAAACGAAAATGTTGAACTATCCATTAAAGGATTTCCTTTATTGCTGACTAAACCATTCATCTAGTTTTTGTTTTAGCGCTTCAAGTCCAATGCGTTTAGGCGATGAAAAAGGCGCAACAGTAATATCCCCCTGAAAAGGTAAGATAGCTTCTTTGACCATGTTAACCTGTTTTTTTTGCGCACCAGAAGCCAGTTTATCGGCTTTAGTCAGTAATAACATAACAGGAATATCAACTGAAACCGCCCACTCGATCATCTGTTGATCTAAATCTTTTAAAGGGTGCCTTATATCCATTAATACAACCAGTCCTTTTAGGCTTTCGCGTTTTTGGAGGTATTCGCCCAGTGATTTTTGCCATTTTCGCTTTATGGCTTCCGGTACCTGAGCATAACCATAACCCGGTAAATCAACTAAACGGCAATTTTCTTCAACTTCAAAAAGGTTGATAAGTTGTGTTCGCCCTGGGGTTTTACTCGTTCTAGCGAGACCTTTTTGATTGGTTAAGGTATTTAGTGCACTTGATTTACCTGCATTAGAGCGACCCGCAAAAGCAATTTCGACACCACTGTCAATAGGTAGATGAGAAATATCGGGCGCACTTAAAATAAAATGAGTTTTGGCATAATTTAATGGGTGAAAATCGGTCATAAATAAGTATCCTTTAAATGCAACGGCACTTAATTGATTAAAATGCCGTTACTGTATAGAAAAACTTAAGCATTGACAACCTTTTCCACTGCTTTTGCAAATCGCAACATACCTTCTTTTATCTCATCATCTGAAATAATCAGTGATGGTGTAAAACGCAGTACATTTGGACCAGCATTTAAGATCATCACCTTAAACTCAGTGGCAACGTTCAAAAAATCGCGCGCTTTATTGTGAAATTTGGGTTGTAACTCTGCTCCTAATAACAATCCTTTACCTCGATATTCGCGGAATAGTTTAAATTGATCATTAATTTCTTCGAGTTTTTCAATGAACAGCGCACGCCGTTTTTGTACGCCGTCAAGTACTTCAGGGGAGTTAATTATATCAAAAGCTTCACAGCCCACCGCACAAGCAAGAGGGTTACCACCGTAAGTGGTACCATGCACGCCAGGATGCATGACTGACGCAATTTCATTGGTTGTTAACATAGCACTAATTGGAAATCCTCCCCCTAATGCCTTAGCGGAGGTTAAAATATCCGGTTTTATATTATATTGTTGATAAGTATATAAACTGCCTGTTCGCCCCATCCCACATTGTACTTCATCAAATACAAGTAGTGCTTGATGTTCATTACATAACTCACGCACGCCTTGTAAAAATTCTGGTGTTGCTGACGTTAATCCGCCTTCGCCTTGTACTGGCTCTAATACAACAGCACAAGTATGGTCATCCATTACCGCTTTAACGGCATTAAGATCATTAAAAGGAACGTGAATAATATCAGCCGGTTTGGGACCAAAACCATCAGAATATTTTGCTTGACCGCCAACAGATACAGTAAAAAAAGTGCGTCCATGAAAAGATTGATAAAAGGTGATAATTTTAGTTTTATAAGGATTGCGTTTATGTATTGCATAATAACGAGCTAATTTAAACGCCGCTTCATTAGCTTCAGCACCTGAATTTGCAAAAAATACACGGTCAGCAAAAGTGTTATCAATAAGCTTCTGCGCAAGATTTAGTGCCGGTTCATTCGTAAAAACATTGCTTACATGCCATAACTTTTCGCTTTGTTCATGTAGTGCTTTTACTAACCTTGGATGACAATGACCCAGTGCATTAACTGCTATACCTCCAGCAAAATCAATATATTCTTCACCATCTTGATCCCAAACTCGGCTACCTTGACCTTTAACAGGAATAAACTGAGCGGGTGCATAAACAGGTAAAATGACTTTATCAAATAGTTCCCGTGAAGTTTTTGGTTGCATTATTCGAACCTTATTTATTTCATTAAATATTTTATATATTTTAATCGAACTAATTACGGTGTAAAGCAAATAATTATTCGAATATTTTAAATTAATATTCATTTTTAATGGTAATTTCAATTTGAAAACTTACGCAATAATTTTCTTCTTATCTATAATTATTTTCAGGTATAATCAGTCACTGTTTGTTAATTGTACCTAAAAGAGATAAAAATGAGTCGTGTTGTTTATTGCCATTATTTAAAAAAAGAATCAGAGGGTTTAGATTTCCAGCTGTATCCAGGGGAGCTTGGAAAACGTATCTTTAATGAAATATCAAAACAAGCATGGCAGGAATGGCTTAAAAAACAAACTATGCTAATTAATGAAAATAAACTCAATATGATGAATCCAGAACATCGTAAAAAAATTGAAGCTGAAATGATCAAATTTTTATTTGAAGGTGAAGATGTTGTTATTGATGGATATAAACCACAAAATTGAGATATCACATGAAAAAAAATAAAAAGATCATAGCAATACTCGTTGCTGTGAGCCTTCTAACTGGTTGTCCTAGTACAAATTCAAACAAAGAAAAACAGGATGAAGACTATTATATTAAAGACACTAATGCTTTTAATATTTTAATTAGCCAATATGCTAATAACATTGAACAAATTTGGGGACCGAAAGAAGTCCTTATTGCCGGCCCTAAAGACTATGTTCAATACGAAGATAATTTAAAAACGCGTGTCCATATTAACTTTGTTTCAGGTGTGATTACAATTGAAACTATGGCTGAATCACCAATAGATAACTTAAAGGAAGCGATTGTTTCTACATTACTTATGCCTGAGCCAGTGGATATTATTCGCCATGATAAAATCAGCCAAGATTTGTCTGAAGAACCATTTTTATACAATCAGGTGTTAGACCAAGAACATCAACCTATTCGTTGGAGTGGTAGAGCTAATAATTTTGCTGACTATGTACTTGCCAATAATACAAAAACTCGTTCGTCTGGTTCGCATAATATCGCTTATGTTGAAATTAAACTTGTTCCAAATCATATTAATCAGCGTGCTAGAAAATTCTTACCACTCGTCACAGAGGCATCAAATCGTTACTTTATTGATGAGCGATTGATTTTAGCTATTATTGAAGTGGAATCAGCCTTTAACCCTTATGCTGTCAGTCGCACTGATGCGCTCGGATTGATGCAAGTACAACAACATACTGCAGGTCGTGATATTTTTAAATTACGAGGTAAATCAAGTGAACCAAGTCGAAAATTTTTGCTCGATCCGCGTAATAATGTTGATATGGGAACTGCTTATTTATCATTGTTAAAAACAAAATACTTAGCTGGTATTAATAACCCAATCTCGTTAAGATACGCTATGATCACTTCTTATAATGGTGGGGCAGGTAGCGTGTTGCGTACTTTTTCTAACGATCGCAATCAAGCAATCAACATCATAAATTCGATGACACCACAACAAGTTTATCGAAAATTAGTAACCTCTCATGTTTCTCAAGAATCACGAAATTATCTGATAAAAGTTAGTAGGATTTTAGATAATAAATAAGCTAGTAACAAACATTGAATATCTCTTTATCATTACTTATGAACGATAAAGAGATATTCAATTTTGAAAAAATAGGAATAATAATCTTTTGGTTAGCCAAAAGGAGGAATATGCGATTTTATAGAGTTTTGTTTTTTTGTTAAAACACATCAGTTATAGGAATTACTAGCGCTGTTTACAGTAATTTAAGAAACAACAATAATGAATATACATAAAATTGAAATTAGCACCTTAATCACAGACAAAGAAAAGGGCAATTACACAAAGAAAAAATAACAGCCACTAGTTGCTGAAATATTTTAAGCTGAGTTATTAGACCATTTATATCGTACTAAAAAAGCCAGACTACAACAGTATGATGATGTCCTTTTAAGTAGTAAATATTGAATATTTATGCAGGTTGGACGTGCAAGTATTAATTTGTTAAAACCTGTGATATTTATCTGTGGGAATCAAAATTCACTCAACCGTCTACTCACAAACCACAAACGAATGAAAAAGAAGAAAGAGAGTGACATGTACTTAAATGATTATACAACATAATCAGCCAATATTTAATAATTCAAAAGTTAAAAAACAAAAGATTAAGCAATTTTTGGTAAAAAGCCTTATCCTTTTTTAAAGGATTATTTAATCATAATGTGTAAACAACTCAGTGTTTTTGCACTTTAATCCATAAACTAAGTAAAAATTTTATTTATTTAAAAATGCTAAAGTATAAAAATAAATAAAATTAATTATATATCTATATTTTTTATAGGAAAACACACCAATCTTTTACAGACCCAAAGGTCATTATTACTATTTATCTGTTATCGGAATATGTCAACGACAGAGTGATATTCGCATACTAAGCGTGAATAAATTTTTCCAGAAAGCTTATATTACTCTTTTCATTACTAGCAACTTATTTAATAAACAGCATTTTTTTGTGGTTTTAAAATTTTTTAATAAAAAAACGTGATCTGCTTCAAATTTTGAGTATACTATGCGTTTCATAAAACCCTAGTTTTTTTAAGGATGTTAGTTTGAGTACCGATAAACTTGTGGATAGCTATTCTCCTGCACAAATGACCAAAATTGCCGAAGAAATCGGTAGTTATAAAGTAAACAAACACCCATGTAGCACAATTTTATCTGCGATTCTTGCAGGCGTTTTTATCTCTATTGCTTTCGTGTTTTATATTACCGTAACAACCGGAACTGCAACCGTTGCTTTTGGTTTAGCAAAATTGGTGGGCGGTATCTGTTTTTCATTAGGACTGATGCTGGTTGTCTGTTGTGGTTCTGACTTATTTACTTCAACAGTATTAACCATTTTACCTAAAATGACCCATAAAGTTGGCTTTATGAAAATGATCCGTAATTGGATATTGGTCTATATTGGTAACTTTATTGGTGCTATACTGTTTGTAGCAGTTATTTGGTTTTCTGGTCAGTATATGGTAGCTAATGGCTTATGGGGATTAAATGTATTGCAAACTGCAGATCATAAGTTGCATCATACTTTTATTGAAGCAGTCTGTCTTGGTTTTCTCGCTAATTTAATGGTTTGCTTGGCTGCTTGGATGAGTTATGCAGGCCGTAGTTTACTCGATAAAATGCTCATTATGATATTACCTGTCGCCATGTTTGTTGCTAGTGGCTTTGAGCATAGCATTGCAAATATGTTCATGATCCCAATGGGAATTGTCATTAACAATTTTGCTTCTCCTGAATTTTGGCAAGCAGTTGGCGCATCACCAGATGCCTTTAAAGAACTAACTGTATTGCATTTTGTATTTAACAATTTAATCCCAGTTACAATAGGGAATATTTTAGGTGGTTTAGCTGTAGCGCTACCTTATTGGGCTTTATATTTACGCAAGCCACATTGATTTTATAATATTTACCCTCACATATTAAGAGGATAAATAAATATTTTTGTAAACCTGAGGTGAAAATTATGAGTAATTTAAACGAAGTACAAGCAGTTGCTTGGAAAGGATTTAAAGATGGTGATTGGCAAAATAATGTTAATGTCCGCGATTTTATTCAAAAAAACTACACGCCATATGAAGGCGATGAGTCTTTCTTAGCTGGTGCTACCGAAGCTACAACTAAGTTATGGGATAAAGTAATGGAAGGCATTAAAATTGAAAATGCTACCCATGCTCCTGTGGATTTTGATACTAGTGTTATTTCGACAATTACTGCTCATGATGCAGGTTATATTGAAAAAGATTTAGAAAAAATTGTTGGTTTACAAACTGAAAAACCACTAAAACGTGCAATTATTCCGTTTGGTGGTATCAAAATGATCGAGAATTCTTGTAAAGCTTATAATAGAACTCTTGATCCTTTAGTTAAAAAAATCTTCACAGAATACCGTAAAACACATAACCAAGGTGTTTTTGATATCTATACACCAGATATTCTTCGTTGTCGTAAATCAGGTGTTATCACTGGTCTTCCTGATGCTTATGGTCGAGGTCGTATTATTGGTGATTACCGTCGTGTTGCGCTTTACGGTATTGACTACTTAATGCAAGACAAATTTGCACAGTTCAATTCATTACAAGCAGATTTCGAAAACGGTGTTGATTTAGCAATGACTATGCAACGTCGTGAAGAAATCGCAGAACAACATCGTGCGCTTGGTCAAATTAAAGAAA
This sequence comes from Gilliamella mensalis, assembly GCF_900103085.1. Lineage (GTDB taxonomy): Bacteria > Pseudomonadota > Gammaproteobacteria > Enterobacterales > Orbaceae > Gilliamella > Gilliamella mensalis. The sequence goes on from NZ_FMWR01000008.1 coordinate 33,241, forward strand.
TGGCCGCTAAATATGGTTACGATATTTCAGCGCCAGCTAAAACTGCACAAGAAGCCGTGCAATGGACATACTTTGGTTATTTAGCTGCGGTTAAATCACAAAATGGTGCAGCAATGTCATTAGGTCGTACGTCGACTTTCTTTGATATTTACTTCCAACGTGATCTTCAAGCAGGATTAATTACTGAAAAAGATGCGCAAGAAATTGTTGACCATTTCGTTATGAAATTACGTATGGTTCGTTTCTTACGTACTCCTGAATATGATGAGTTATTCTCTGGCGATCCAATTTGGGCAACTGAATCTATCGCAGGTATGGGGGTTGATGGTCGTACTTTAGTTACTAAGACTTCTTTCCGTTTCTTAAATACTTTATATACAATGGGTCCATCACCAGAACCTAATATGACTATCCTTTGGTCTGAAAAATTACCAAGTGGATTTAAAGAGTTCGCATCAAAAGTATCAATTGATACTTCATCATTACAATATGAAAATGATGATTTAATGCGTCCTGACTTTAATAATGATGACTATGCTATTGCATGTTGTGTAAGCCCAATGATTGTGGGTAAACAAATGCAATTCTTTGGTGCGCGTGCAAACCTTGCTAAAACACTTCTATACGCAATCAACGGCGGTGTGGATGAAAAATTAAAAATGCAAGTTGGTCCTAAAGAAGCGCCAATTACTGATGAATATTTAGATTTTGATACAGTATTTGCACGTTTAGATCACTTTATGGATTGGTTAGCAAAACAATACGTAACAGCATTAAACGCTATTCACTACATGCATGATAAATATAGTTATGAAGCATCATTAATGGCATTACATGATCGTGATGTTATTCGTACTATGGCATGTGGTATTGCGGGTCTTTCTGTTGCGGCTGACTCACTTTCTGCGATTAAATATGCAAAAGTAAAAACTATTCGTGATGAAGATGGTTTAGCGACTGACTTTGAAATCGAAGGTGAATATCCACAATTTGGTAACAATGATCCACGAGTCGATGATATTGCTGTTGATCTAGTTGAACGTTTCATGAAGAAAATTCAAAAACTTAAAACTTATCGTAATGCAATTCCTACTCAGTCAGTATTAACTATTACTTCAAACGTTGTTTATGGTAAGAAAACTGGTAATACTCCTGATGGTCGTCGTGCTGGTGCACCATTTGGACCGGGTGCTAATCCAATGCACGGACGTGACCAAAAAGGTGCGGTTGCTTCATTAACCTCTGTTGCTAAATTACCATTTGCTTATGCTAAAGACGGTATTTCTTATACTTTCTCTATCGTTCCAAATGCATTAGGGAAAGATGATAGTGCGCGTAAACGTAACTTAGCTGGTTTAATGGATGGTTACTTCCATCACGAAGCAACAGTTGAAGGTGGTCAACATCTAAATGTTAACGTATTAAATCGTGATACATTATTAGATGCAATGGAACATCCTGAAAAATATCCACAATTAACTATTCGTGTTTCTGGATATGCGGTACGTTTCAATTCTTTAACTAAAGAGCAGCAAAATGACGTAATTAGTCGTACATTTACGCAAGCAATGTAATTTAGTTAATGATTAACTTAACCGAAATAGCGTCCTTAAGGGCGCTATTTTTTTATCAAGCTAAAAATAATATTTATGTTAATTTTAATTAAATATCAATATGATGCCGATAATTGAATATTGTTGGTATTTATTCGATATAATTAAACAAAATATAATTCGGACGATTAGTACAATTGGTGTAAGCCAGATATTATCGGAGTTAAAATTATTAAAAAGCAATATGAGCAATGATTAGAGATTATCTATGGAACAACAAAATATTATTATGACAACCAAATCACCTATTAAAGGCCGCATGCACTCTTTTGAATCCTTTGGCACTGTTGATGGACCAGGAATTCGCTTTATTGTCTTTTTTCAAGGCTGTTTAATGCGTTGTTTATACTGCCATAATCGTGATACTTGGGATTTAAAAGCAGGAAAAGAAGTCACTGTTGATGAATTGATGAAGGAGATTGTTTCTTACAAGAGTTTTATTATGCCTAATGGCGGTGGCGTAACGGCTTCTGGTGGTGAGGCAACGCTACAAGCTGAATTTGTTACAGAATGGTTTAAAGCTTGTCATCAAGAAGGTATCAGTACTTGTTTAGATACAAATGGTTATGCAAGGCAACTCGATCATGTCCTTTATGAACTTTTAGAAGTGACCGATTTAGTCATGCTTGACTTAAAACAAGTCAATGATGAAATTCATCAAAAATTAGTTGGCGTCCCTAATAAGCGGGTTCTTGAGTTTGCTAAATATTTACAAAAAATAAATAAAAAAACATGGATTCGTTATGTGGTTGTTCCAGGATGGACTGATGATGATGATTCCGCTCATCTGCTGGGTAAATTTATACAAGGTATGAATAATATTGAGCGTGTTGAATTACTTGCTTATCATAAATTGGGCGCTTATAAATGGGATACGCTTGGCGATAAATATAAGCTGGAAGGTGTTGAGGCACCACCAAGAGAAACGCTCGATAGGATCCAAAGTATTTTAGAAAGCTATGGTCATTATGTCACATTTAGTAAATAATAGATCAGCTGTTTGACAAAAGGCACAATAAATTGTGCCTTTTGTATCCCTTAAATTCTTTTGCGTTTTATTGCTCGCATAACAAAAATTCCACCCTCCAAAGCTAGAATACTAACCGATAGCCAAATAAATCCATATGACACAATATGCTTTGATGAGACTGTTTCATGTAAAAATACTATCGAAATAATTGTTAGTAGTATGGGTTCTACATATCCCAATAAACCAAATAATCCCATGGGTAGTAAACGACTTGCAACAAAATACATAGCAAAAGCTACAGCAGTGATGATGCCTAACATAGGTATATAAATATGGAAATGAGAAAGATCACTGATTACTTTCTCTAAACGATAATTTAAAGCACAATATACTAGGCACCCTAGGAAGATAAACAAAAAGTCAGAAAAGGTGCCAGAAATGCCATCTATTTGCAATTTGCGCCTTAATATAAAGTATATTGGATACCCTAGAGCAATAACAGCGGTTTCCCATGAAAATGCACCTGTAATGTAGATTTCAATAGCAACGCCTAATACAGCAAGTCCAACCGCAATTTTTTGTAAAAAACTGAGCTTTTCTTTATAAACGAACTGTCCAGAAATCACCATTGCTAATGGTAATAAAAAATAGCCTAATGAGGCTGATAATCCATGCCCATTAAGTGGTGCCCAGATAAAAATCATCATCTGTATTGTAAGCAAAGTCGAAGATAATAATAACCCCAATAAAAAAAGTGGTTGTTGTTTTATTCGACTAAAAAGAGTAGTTATAGCTGACCACTGTTTTCCTGCAATGATTAATACAACTATTGCAGGAAATGAAGTTAATAATCGCCAACAAAAAATATCAACAACAGATAAGGGATGTAATAAAACGGGATAGTAATAAAGTAGCCCAAATAAACATGATGCCAGTATTGAAAGCGCTACACCTTTTATCATTTTGTTCACCGTTATTAATAAAAAAGCGCTAACAAGTAGCGCTATATCTACATCAGAAGGGGAGGTTTATTTAATAAACTCAACACCATTCATATAAGGTACTAAAACTGATGGAACTTTAATTGAACCATCTGCTTGTTGATAGTTTTCCATAATGGCAACCAGCGTTCGACCAACTGCTAATCCAGAACCATTTAGTGTATGGACTAAATATGTTTTATTGTCAGCTTTATTACGATAACGAGCTTGCATACGTCGAGCTTGGAAATCCCACATATTTGAACAAGAAGAGATCTCACGATAGGTATTTTGAGCAGGTACCCATACTTCAAGATCATAGGTTTTACATGAACCAAAGCCCATATCACCAGTACACAGTACAATTTTTCGATATGGCAGTTCAAGTAATTGTAGTACTTTTTCTGCGTGAGCAGTTAGCTCCTCTAGCGCTTTCATAGACTCTTCAGGCTTAACAATTTGAACCAATTCTACTTTATCAAATTGATGCATACGAATTAAGCCACGAGTGTCTTTGCCATAAGATCCTGCCTCAGAACGGAAGCAAGGAGTATGCGCTGTCATTTTTAATGGTAATACACTTTCATCAAGAATTTCATCACGTACAAGGTTAGTGACTGGCACTTCAGCAGTTGGAATTAATGCATAATTGCTACTATCAGCTTCTTCATCTAGTGGTTTCGTATGAAATAAATCACCTGCAAATTTAGGTAATTGTCCTGTACCAAAAAGTGTTGCTTGATTTACAAGATAAGGCACATAAATTTCGGCATAGCCGTGTTGTTCGGTGTGTAAATCTAACATAAATTGGGTGATAGCACGATGCAAGCGTGCTATTTGTGATTTCATAACCACAAAACGGGCGCCTGTTAGTTTTACGCCAGCTGCAAAATCAAGCCCACCAAAACGTTCACCTAATGCAACGTGATCTTGAATTGGAAAATCAAATGTTCTTGGTGTACCAAAACGTGATATTTCGATATTATCATTTTCATCTTTACCATCAGGTACAGAATCATCAGGAATGTTTGGGATAGTAGAGGCAATATCTTTAATTTGATTGAGTAATGTATCAAGCTCTGTTTTTGCGCTATTAAGTTTTTCACCTAGTTTGTTGACTTCTTCACGTACAGCTGTGATATCTTCACCACGAGCCTTTGCTTGACCAATAGCTTTTGAGCGAGCGTTACGTTCAGCCTGCAAGCTTTCTGTTTCAACTTGTAATACCTTGCGCTTTTCTTCTAGATGACCAATAGTATCAACATCTAATTTAAATCCACGACGCGCTAATTTATTAGCGACAAGATCCAATTCATTTCGGAGTAAATTTGGGTCCAACATACATAATGTCCATTATTAATTAGGTAATATCTTTCTACTTTATTGTTATTCTAATATAGATAACAGAACATATAAATCAAAAAAAGTAGATTGATTTATTGATATTAAAATTTGAGAGCTTAGTATACTAGAATTATATCGGGATTCAACCTAAATGGTGCATCCGAAGGGATTCGAACCCCTGACCGCCCGGTTCGTAGCCGGGTACTCTATCCAGCTGAGCTACGGATGCATATTTTAATTTTTAAAAATGGCGGTGAGAGAGGGATTCGAACCCTCGATGCAGCTTTTGACCGCATACTCCCTTAGCAGGGGAGCGCCTTCAGCCTCTCGGCCATCTCACCAAAACATTATAATCTCTCTTGAACAACAAAATCATAATGTGTGGCGCACATATTACTTTTTACAAAAAATAAGTCAAACATTTTTTTGTTTATGTGTGCTAGTTGTTTATTTCCTGCCCAATATTACCCTCTGGGCTCGGATAATTCATCATTTGTATCTTGTGGTTGATGAATTTTGTTATATATCTCTTCTCTATGAATAGAAACTTCTTTAGGTGCATTAATACCAACTCTGACTTGATTACCTTTTACGCCCAAGATGGTAATAACTACATCGTCACCAATTATTAGTGTTTCACCTACTCTCCTAGTTAAAATTAACATTAGATCTCCTAATATCAGTTAAGTATATATCCAAACAATTTTAATATATAGCTTCGTCAGCGCCCATCAATAAGACAGAAAGACGGAATTTTACAGAAAAACTCTAATATTTTATTAACAAACACTTGAGTGTATCTGGCTAACTTGCTTGTAATTTATTACTGATTTCCTTTTTCACAGAAGATAACGCTTCTGGTAATGCTGAAAGATCCATTCCACCTGCTTGAGCAAAATCAGGTCGCCCACCACCTTTACCACCTATTTTTAAAGCTAATTGAGAAACTAATTCGCCTGCTTTAACAATATTGACTAAATCATTGGTTACACCAGCAGCTAAATTAATTTTACTATCATTAACGGCAGCTAAAATAATTACACCTGTTTTTAATTGATTTTTAAGATCATCAATCATCGTCCGTAATAATTTTGCGTCGACGTTATCAAGTTTAGCAATGAGCAAATTTTTGCTATTGATTGTTTCACATTGATTAAGCAATTGTGTACTTTCTTGGCTAGCTTTCTGTGCTTTTAATTGTTCAATTGTTCTTTCAAGCAGTTTAGTTTGATCGAGCAATTGTTCAATGCGTGTTATAACTGCAGATTTGTCAGTTTTAACTAATTGTCCAATTTGAGTTAATAAGTTGGATTCATTATGTATCAGATCCATGGCATTTTGTCCTGATGTTGCCTCGATACGGCGTACACCAGATGCAATGCTTGACTCTGATATTATTTTAAATAAACCAATATCACCAGTTCTATCTACGTGAGTACCACCACAAAGTTCAATTGAAAAATCACCCATTGTTAGAACTCTAACAATATCTTCATATTTTTCACCAAATAAAGCCATAGCGCCTTTATCTTTAGCCTTATCAATTGGCATTAGCTCAATATTTACTGGTAAATTATGACGAATCTGTTGATTTACTAAGTTCTCTATTTCAATAATTTGTTCTGGTGTAATGGCTTGATTATGTGAAAAGTCAAAACGCAGATAGGTATCATTAACTAAAGATCCTTTTTGATGAACATGGTTACCTAAAACACGTTGTAAAGCCGCTTGTAATAAATGTGTAGCAGAATGATTACGGCGAATACGTTCGCGTAATTCGATATCAATAGCTGCAGTGATATTATCGCCAATTTTTAAAGAACCTTTAATTAGTTTTCCTAAATGGCCAATACTTTTACCATATTTTTGGCTATCAAAAACGCTAAATTCAAGATTAGCTGCAGTTAATAAACCTTTATCACCAATTTGACCACCTGATTCTCCATAAAATGGTGTTTTGTCTAAAACGACGATAGCTTCATCACCAGCACTAATATTTTCAACCTTCTGGCCATTTTTAAATATAGCAATAACTTTTCCTAAGGATTCTGTTGCCTGATAGCCTAAAAACTCAGTTTTATCATCAAGTTTAATAACATTGCTATAATCGACATTAAATGAGCTTGATTCGCGCGCTCGTTTTCTTTGCTCTTCCATGCAATGATTAAAACCCGCTTCATCAATAGTAATATTTTTTTCGCGACATACATCCGCCGTTAAATCTAGCGGGAAGCCGTAAGTATCATAAAGTTTAAATGCAATATCACCAGGTAATACTTGATCGGTTAGTTTGACTAATTCTTGATCGAGCAAAAATAAACCGCGTTCCAATGTTTTTAAAAACTGTTCTTCTTCGATTTTGAGCGCATCTTCCACTAATTTTTGATTTTTTTCTAGTTCAACCGCTGCGCTTCCCATCACATCAATTAATGGTTTAACGAGCTTGTAGAAGAAAATATTTTTTGCACCCAGCATGTGCCCATGGCGCACAGCACGTCGAATAATACGTCTTAAAACATAACCTCGGCCTTCATTTGAAGGTAATACCCCATCTGAAATTAGAAATGCGCAAGAACGAATATGGTCAGCAATAACGCGTAAAGATTTATTTTCTAAATCTTTAGTTTGAATAACATTGGCTGCATCATTAATTAATTTTTTGAACAGATCTATTTCATAATTAGAGTTGACATGTTGCAATACTGCTGCAATGCGTTCTAGCCCCATACCAGTATCAACAGACGGTTTAGGTAATGGCTCCATTGTGCCGTCAGGATGGCGATTAAATTGCATAAAGACAATGTTCCAAATTTCGATAAATCGGTCACCATCTTCTTCTGCACTACCAGGAGGTCCGCCCCAAATATGATCACCATGATCATAGAAAATTTCGGTACAAGGACCACAAGGCCCAGTATCACCCATCTGCCAGAAATTATCCGAGGCATATGGAGCACCTTTATTATCACCAATACGAACTATGCGTTCTTTAGGTATACCAATCTCTTTTTCCCAGATTGCATAGGCTTCGTCATCTGTCTCATAAACGGTGACGGTTAACTTATCTTTAGGTAGATTAAACCACTCTTTACTGGTTAATAATTCCCATGCAAAATGTATTGCATCATGCTTAAAATAGTCGCCGAAACTAAAATTTCCTAACATTTCAAAAAAAGTATGATGCCGAGCTGTATAGCCAACATTATCTAAATCATTATGTTTACCACCAGCACGGACGCAACGTTGTGATGTCGTTGCTCTTGTATAAGAACGCTTATCAACACCTAGAAATACATCTTTAAATTGATTCATTCCAGCATTAGTAAACAATAGTGTTGGATCATTGTGTGGAACAAGGGAACTACTTGAGACAACTTCATGTCCTTTGCCACGGAAAAAGTCAAGAAAATTTTGACGAATTTCTGCAGTGCTTTTCATTTATTCTTCCATATAAAACGATAGAGGTTTAAACATAGTAATATACCCGTTACAATAAAAGTTGAAAAGTAAATATTCTTATATTGAGGTGGAGCTAATTAATATTACAAGTAAATAAGGAAAAAATAAAAAAGAATTAGTGAGCTTTTATTTGTAATCGGTCTTGTTAAATTGTATATATTGTATTCTAGATATTATCATTATTTAAGTCAATAAATTGTATGCAGTTTTAATATCATCTTGCGTATAACCTCTTGCCATTAAAAATTGAATACCTTTTTGTTTTTTATTGTTATTTTTAGAATCAATTTGTTTTAGCTTTTTTAGCAATTGTTCATACGCTAGATTGCCCCAGTTGATATTGGCCATTTGCAATTGTTGTTGGCTTAAATCAACGGATAAACCGCGTTGTTTAAGTTCCATTGCAATTTTATATTTTCCGTAACCTTTATTGGCACGCATAACAATATATTTTTCAATATATTTCTCATCATTAATCCAATTTTGATTAATACAATCCTCAATTACATCTCGTATTTCTGTTTTTAGTTTGGCTAACTGGTCATGATATTCTTCATCTGTGCTTTGTTGTTTCTTTGTAAAAAAGAATGTTATTTTTTGGCTTAGCTCATACGAAGAGTGATCGCGCTGTGCAAGTAACTGCACAGCTTTATTTAGGATTAATTTGTTGAGTTTTTTCTCATTATTCAATGCTTTCATCCTCTGATGAAATATTTTCGTCATCAGCTGTAAAAACAGCAGGGCTATTTAGTAGCAACTCACGTAGTTTGGTTTCAAGTTCTTTAGCAATTTCGGGATGTTCTTGTAAAAACTTAATTGAGTTAGCTTTGCCTTGACCCACTTTTTCACCATTGTAGCTATACCATGCACCGGCTTTATCGACCAATTTATTTTTAACCCCTAAGTCAATTAATTCACCCTCTTTAGAAATACCGCAACCATAAAGAATTTGAAACTCGGCCTGTCTAAAAGGCGCTGCCACTTTATTTTTAACCACTTTTACACGTGTATCACTACCAATCACATCTTCGCCTTCTTTTACTGCACCTGTTCGTCGAATATCTAAACGTACTGATGCATAGAATTTAAGTGCATTGCCACCAGTTGTAGTTTCTGGATTACCAAACATAACACCAATCTTCATACGAATTTGGTTAATAAATACAACTAAACAATTGGCATTTTTGATATTTGCAGTTAATTTGCGTAATGCTTGTGACATCAAGCGGGCTTGTAATCCCATATGAGAATCGCCCATTTCTCCTTCAATTTCAGCCTTTGGTGTTAAAGCAGCAACCGAGTCGACAATAATCACATCAACGGCACCAGAACGAACTAAGGCATCACAAATTTCAAGTGCTTGTTCACCTGTATCAGGTTGAGACACTAATAAGTCGTCGACTTGTACGCCTAATTTTGCAGCATAAATTGGATCGAGCGCATGTTCAGCATCAATAAATGCACACGTTTTACCTTCTTTTTGAGCTTGCGCGATAACCGATAAGGTAAGCGTTGTTTTACCTGATGATTCTGGCCCAAAAATTTCAACGATTCGGCCCATTGGTAAGCCGCCAATACCTAATGCAATATCGAGTCCTAAAGAACCAGTAGATACCGCATCCACATCTAACGTTTGGGTATCCCCTAAACGCATAATGGAACCTTTACCGAATTGTTTTTCTATTTGACTTAATGCAGCTGAAAGTGCGCGTTGTTTATTTTCGTTCATATTATAAAATTCCAATGAGTTAGGATATGGATATATTATACTGTATTATTATACAGTATCAAGTTTTTTATATATAACAGATAGTGAATTCATTATGGGAGCTTATTCACCATTTTTTTAAGAGTAATCCATTTTGGTGCAATAGTTAAAACTAACAGATGGTGATGAAATATTGATATTCAAGATTAAATTTATTGGATTATTCTATTAATTTTATGCTTATAATACCTGAGCAATTGTAAACTAATAATGATTGTTTAAATATAAATAAGAAAAGTAGTGTATTTTATAAAAATTGTTATATACAAAATCTAATAATGATCAATTTGACATAATTAGATTTGAAGTGTTTTTAACCTAATTTTATTTGTTAAGGTAATTATTTAAAAATAATTTATCAGTTTTTATACTTAAACGTTACATTAATCTGAAATAGTTCTATAGGTTAAAATATACATCAAACAAAGGATAATAATGATTATTGATAAACAACATTATGTTTTATGCTCACACTGTGATTTGGTTATAGAGTTATCCGATATAACTATAGGGCATAAAGCTGTTTGCCCTCGTTGTAATACGACCTTAGCTAAAAATAATAGTAATATGAAGTTTAGCGCAGCTATGTATGCAATCTGTTCTCTAATTATGATTATTGTAGCTTTTGGTTTTATCTTTATTGATATTCGCATTGTGGGGAATTTCATTGGTGTTAGCGTATTAGATATTCCTAAAACCCTTTTTTTTGATAAATATAGTTATATTTCAGCACTTTTTATCTTGTTTGTTTTACTTTTTCCTATATTAAATTTATCAATTATTGTTTTGCTCTGCTCCAAACTACAATTAACAAAGTACCGCAAACGAGATCTGCTTATTGTTTATGAAAAGTGCCAGCATTGGTGTATGCCTGAAATATTTCTTACTGGTATTTTAGTTAGTTTTGTTAAATTAATGAGTTATGGCAGTATTGGTGTGACTGGTCCATTTTGGGCGTTCTGTCTATTTGTCTTTTTTTATATAAAGTCTTTAGTGATTTTTTCGCCGGAAACAATTTGGAATGAAATTCATCGTAATAACTTTGTTACCAATACACTAAAAGTCGGTAAAACAGGTATTTGTCAAAATTTAAAACTATGTAAATGCTGTCAGGCTATATTGCCTGAGCATTATGTAAAATGTCCAAGGTGTAAGCAAAAAAGCAAAATCAGAGATCGTGATAAACTACAATGGACCTTAGCCTTATTGGTTACTTCATTAATTCTTTACATTCCCGCTAATTTATTTGGAATTATGATAACCGTTGTTTTTGGGTCGTCATCAACATCGACTATTATGGATGGTGTCATTTATATGTGGCAAGCCGGTGATATACCTGTTGCTCTTGTCATTTTTATCGCTAGTGTCGTCATTCCGATCTTAAAAATAATTGCACTTAGTTGGCTTTGCTATTTTGCACTAACGGTAAAAAAGAAAAATAAACATGATTGTTTAAAAATGAAAAAATTGTACACTGCTGTTGAGTTTATTGGTAAATGGTCAATGATTGATATATTCGTGGTTGCTGTTATTTGTTCTTTAGTTAGAAATCAGCAAATGATGGGCGTTTACCCAGATATTGGTGTTACATTTTTTGCAACTGTCGTTATTATCACGATGATTGCATCACAAAAATTTGATCCTCGGTTAATTTGGGATCGTCCGCAAAATAGAAAATAAATCAATAGGAACAATATGGCAACATCAAGTAAATTAGCAAAAATAATTAAAATTAGAGCTATTTCAGCAATATGGATTATTCCCATCGTAACTGCAATTGTGGGTCTTTGGATAATCTATGCTCATTTTGCCGATAGAGGTACCTCATTCACATTGCTTGCTAAAGATGCAAGTGGCATTATTGCTGGAAAAACGGTAATTAAAAACCGTAGTGTTGATGTAGGTATAGTTGATGAAGTGACTTTATCTAATGACTATAAACAAGTAGTAATAAAAGGTCGTATTTATAATGATATGGAACCGCTACTTAAAAATGATTCGATTTTTTGGGTGGTCAAGCCGGAAATTGGTCGCGATGGGGTGACTGGATTAGGCACTATTTTATCGGGCGTTTATATAGAATTAGCTGCGGGAAATGATACGCATAGTTTTCAACATAAACCTTTCGTGCTATCGGATAATCCACCATTGTCCGATCCAAGTATTCAAGGTCTTCGTCTAAATTTAGAAAGTGAGCAAAATGGTGTGATTCCTCGAGGTGCTTCTATTATGTTTCACGGTTATCGCGTAGGTAATGTTGAGACCTCAGAATTTGATATTGAATCACGCAAGATGAAATATCAAATTTTTATTACTAAGCCTTACGATGTGCTAGTAACACAAAATGTTCGCTTTTGGAAAGAGGGAGGGATCAACTTAACACTTTCATCTCAAGGCGCAAACTTAGATGTGCCTTCTTTAGATGTATTAATGTCTGGTGGAATTAGCTTTGATTTACCTGAAGGTTCCAAATTAGGTGCGCCAGCTGAGCAAAATGCAGTTTATAAATTATATGAAGATAAAAAAGCTATCCAAGACTCACAATATACTGAATATAAAGAGTTTCTTATTATGATTTCTGATTCCATATCAGGATTAACCGAAGGTGTACCGGTGGAATATCATGGTATTAGGCTAGGTACGGTATCTAAAGTACCATTTTATACTGCAGAAATGTTAGAAAAATCATCTATTTTAAATAAAAGTGTGCCGGTACTCATTAGGATCGAACCCGATCGTTTATCTGAACTGGTTGATGAAAAGGTCGACATTGCCACATTGATTATGAGAGAGCAAAAAAATGGGTTAAGAGCCTCACTAAAAACCTCAAACATGTTCACAGGCGCACTGTATATAGATCTTGATTTTTATCCTGATTTAAAAAATAAATATGATCCAAAAATGGAAAAACAATTTGGTTACGATACCATTGAGACAACGTCGACTGGAATTGCGCAAATGCAAGCAAAAATTATGCAATTGCTGGATAATTTTAATAATTTACCGCTTAACAATACCCTATCACAGTTCAATCAATCATTAGCGTCAAGTCAACAGTTAATGAAATCATTGAATCAGATTATGGCGAGTAAAGAGATGCAAAATATGCCAAAAGATCTGCAAAAAACATTACGTTCATTAAATGAAACAATGAAAGGATTACAACCAGGTTCTGAGCTCAACAATCAAATGAAGGAGAGTTTGCAAAAAGTGCAACATATGATGGATGAACTCACTCCATTACTCAACACGCTTAATGATAAGAGTAATGCACTAATTTTTTCTGCTCCATCGAAGAAAGACCAAGAACCTCAAGCAAAAGGTAAAAAATAATGAACAGAATATATAAAAAACTGCTTATAGTCGTATTTATGCCATTATTTGCTATATTAGTGGGTTGCTCAGCTAGCATCCCGAGTAAAAGTTATTTTCAACTCACTAGCAATTCACAGATTCCTGTATCGCAAAACATGAAAACCACGAATCAATTTATTTGGATTGAGTCAGTTGATGTGGCGAGTTTTTTAAATAAACCGGGTATTGTATTACAAACCGATAATATCAAATACGAAACAGCAATCAACCATTTATGGGTATCAACGTTATCTCAGCAGCTTCAAGACCGATTAACGCAGGATTTAACGGCTATGTTACCTAATTATTTAGTATCCAGTAAGTTAATTACAACACCAACACTAACGGTAAAATTATTTATAGATAGTTTTCATGGCAGTTATACGGGTGATGCGATAATTAAAGGCCGATGGGTTGTTACTGACACTAAAAATAATATTGAAACCAAACCATTTGAACGCCATGTTCCTTTAGCAACCAATGGCTATGAAGCTCTAGTTAAAGCGCTATCGAAAGGGTGGCAAGATGAAGAGCTAGACTTTGCAAACTCAATAAAACATTAGTGTAACACTCACATTCCGTCAGCGTGCTGGCGGAATGTATACACTTAAATGCCAGTAGATCTTAATGCCAATTTAAATTGACTAAAAACCTTATCATCAATGTTCACCCATTTACGAACACTATTGATAAAAGCGATTTTTTCAGCATTTATCAGATCATCTTTTAAAATCGTTTTTTCTAACAATTGATTGTGATCCACATAAAATTGTCGCATGGTTCCAGCTAATAATCCCGATTCTTTTTTAGGTGTCACCCATTGATCATTAATCAATAGCGCAAGGTTACCATTAACAAACTCAGTTATCTCATTGTATTGATTAAAATTAATATATTCTTTTCCTACAGTTAAATCTGGGAAGTGCTCACGATTGGAAGTTTTATGATATAAATACACATTTTGGGTATTAACACATTGTGTTGCCAGATGAATTTCATTAATTTTCATTGGGTTATTAATTATATCTTGGCTAATGGTATAGTCCCCATCTTTTTGCTGTAAAATTCTCACTTTATAAAGGCTGTTAGGCATTGAATTTGCTAACTTAATAAGTTGCATCTTAATTGCATGAATGTCACAGTTAAAATCAAAATAATTAGCTGATTGAGCAAGTCTGCTTAAATGTTCATCTAATAATAAAAATTGCCCTTTTTCAAGCAACAATGATTCAATAATATATTTGGGGGTAGAAATAGTGCGATTCAAAATGGCTGTTTTCGCTAAGATCTCACTATATTCGTCTTGAGATGTTGAATCCCAGGTGATCCCACCTCCAACACCATAGCGCATCTGTTGATTGTGTATGGTTAATGTACGAATTGGGATATTAAATATAGCTTTATTTATATAAGGTTCAATATAACCAATTGTTCCACAGTAAACACCCCGTTGGGAGTTTTCAATATCTGTGATAATTTGCATGGTACTGGTTTTTGGGGCACCGGTAATTGAGCCACAAGGGAATAGGGCTTGAAAAATTTGATATAAACTAACATCTTCCTTCATTTCAGCTTGAATCGTTGAAGTCAATTGCCAAACGGTTGGATATTTTTCCGCTGAAAATAATTTAGGCACTGTCACCGTTCCTGGTTTTGCAATGCGACTTAAATCATTACGCAACAAATCAACAATCATCATGTTTTCAGCTTGATTTTTTTCAGAAAATAACAACTCTAATTGTCGTTTATCTTGTTGATTATTTAAGCCACGTGCGGTTGTTCCTTTCATTGGTTTTGTCGTAATAATGTTATTGTCTAACTTAAAGAATAATTCCGGCGAAATCGATAAAATATGATAATCGTCAAACTCAAGATAAGCGCAATAATCTGCCTGATTGTTTTTTTGTAGAAAGTGGTAATAATCAATAGCGCTTTCATTAAATGGTGCGGTAAATTGAATAGTATAGTTGGTTTGATAAGTATTGCCTGATTCAATTTGTGATCGAATAAAGTCAATTTTTTGATTATATTCATCTCTTGATGTATCGCTTATTAAATTAAAGCTTGGCGGTGTATAATCATTGAGTTCTACTTGTTCAACCATAGAAAAATGATCAAAAATACCAAATAACAATAGTGGCAAACCTTGATGGACCTCATCATTATATTTTGTTTTATTTTCACTATTTAACCCCGTTGCACTTTCATAAGCGAGATACCCAACCGCATAAAAACCTTGTTGGGTAAATTTTTCGATTAATTCGAATTGTTGTTGAATTGTCGAGTAATCATTCGATCTTAAAATGGCGATAGGATTGCAAAAATATTTATGCTGACTTTCAAAATCTATATAAATTTTCATATTAAGATTGCTCATGGACAAAATTATTAATCATTTGTAAACCTGATTCGGTTTTTATCGCTTCAGGGTGGAATTGAACTGACTCAATGGGTAATGTTTTATGACGCAATCCCATAATCAATCCTTGATTGTTTCGAGCAGTTACAACTAGGTGAGAATTTTTTTGTGAAAAATTATCACATGCAATCAATGAATGATAGCGAACCACTGAAAGCGGGTTTTTGACTCCCTTAAATAACCCTTGACCATCATGCGTTATTTCATCGACTTTACCGTGCATCGGTATTGGTGCTTTGGCAATGCGGTAACCATAATATTGTGCAATGGCTTGATGTCCTAAACAAATTCCCAATATCGGGCAAATATGAGCAAATTCAGCAATCACAGCAAGTGATATTCCTGCATTAATTGGTGCTCCTGGGCCAGGGGAAATGATAATTTTAGAAAAGCCGAGTTCCTTTACTTGTTCAATTGTCAGTTCGTCGTTTTTGATGACTTTAACTTTTGCGCCAACTTGGCATAAATAATCGTTAATATTAAATGTAAAAGAATCATAATTATCTATTAATAATATCAAAGTATAGTCCATTAATTACAAAGCATGTTGATTTAAAAACTGGTAGCTGTAACAGTTAAAATCCAGTCGTAATAGGTTTTATTATATCGTTAATACTCTTAAAAGAAGAGCGTATTGCAGCTTTACTCTCTTTTTATCTCTTTTTTTATACTTAAACAGTATCTTTTCTGAAACTTTTTAACAAAAAACGTTTTTTCTGTGATTAAGCTCACAAAAACATACAACTCTACTTGTATGGTAGTTGTTGCGCGGTTATTTTTAGGATGCTTAAATTTACACAAGAGGTATTGGATGAAAATTGTAAAAGCAGACGTTTTTGTATGCAGTCCAGGAAGAAATTTTGTTACATTAAAAATTACCACTGATGAAGGCATTTATGGAGTTGGTGATGCAACACTTAATGGGCGTGAATTAGCCGTAGCATCTTATCTTAAAGATCACCTGTGCCCTCAACTCATTGGGCGCGATCCACATCAAATAGAAGACATCTTTCAATATTTCTATAAAGGCGCCTACTGGCGTCGTGGTCCTGTGACTATGTCGGCTATTGCGGCTGTTGATATGGCACTGTGGGATATTAAAGGCAAATTAGCCAACATGCCTCTTTACCAGCTATTAGGTGGCGCATCTCGCACAGGCGTTATGGTTTACTGTCATACCACTGGTGCAAGCATTGACGAAGCATTAGATGACTATGCTAAACATAAGGAAATGGGGTTTAAAGCAATTCGAGTGCAATGTGGTATACCAGGAATGAAGACCACCTATGGTCAAAGTAAAGGGAAAAACCTAGCTTACGAACCCGCCACGCGTGGAAATTACCCAGAAGAACAATGTTGGGCAACAGAGAAATACCTCGATTTTATGCCTAAATTGTTTGATGCCGTACGCAATAAATTTGGTTTTAATGAGCATCTACTGCACGACATGCATCACCGTTTAACACCAATCGAAGCGGCTCGTTTTGGGAAAAGTATAGAAGATTACAGGCTGTTTTGGATGGAAGATCCAACGCCTGCTGAAAATCAAGAATGTTTCCGATTAATACGTCAACACACAGTCACCCCAATTGCAGTTGGTGAAGTGTTTAATAGCATATGGGATTGCAAACAACTTATTCAAGAGCAATTGATAGATTACATTCGAACTACAATTACCCATGCAGGCGGTATTACCCATATGCGTCGTATTGCTGATTTTGCCGCCCTTTATCAAGTAAGAACAGGATCGCACGGACCATCTGATTTATCCCCAATTTGCCATGCAGCCGCACTGCATTTTGATATGTGGGTACCTAATTTTGGTGTGCAAGAATTTATGGGTTATTCAGAGCAAATGCTAGAAGTTTTTTCACCAAACTGGACTTTTAATGATGGTTATATGCACCCAAGCGATAAACCAGGTCTTGGTATCGATTTTGATGAAAAACTTGCCGAGAAATATCCATACAACCCAGCTTACTTACCGATTGCTCGTTTAGAAGATGGCACGTTGTGGAATTGGTAAATTATAGGAGGTTATATGAAAAGTATTGTAATCAAACAACCTAATGAATTGGTAATTGAGGAACGAAAGGTTCCTCAGCCTGCAAATGGGGAAGTAAGAGTAAAAGTAAAATTAGCAGGTATTTGTGGATCTGACAGTCACATATATCGAGGACATAATCCTTTTGTTAAATATCCAAGAGTTATTGGTCATGAATTTTTTGGTGTGATTGATGAAGTTGGTGAAGGAGTTGATAGATCTAGAATTGGAGAGCGAGTATCAGTCGATCCTGTTATTAGTTGTGGGCATTGTTATCCTTGTTTAGCTGGTCGTCCTAATGTTTGTACCTCTCTCACTGTATTGGGGGTTCATCGAGATGGTGGATTTAGTCAGTACGCAGTAGTTCCAAGTAAAAATGCTTATGTTATCCCAGATGAAATTAGTGATGAGTTTGCAGTGATGATTGAACCATTTACTATCGCAGCAAATGCAGCCAGCCATTTAAAACCAACCGAAAATGATATTGCATTAATTTATGGTGCAGGACCTATGGGGCTAACTTCAGTACAAGTATTAAAAGGAGTTTATAACGTTAAAGAGGTCATTGTTGTTGATCGAATTGAAGAACGTTTAAATATGGCAAAAATTAGTGGTGCTGACAGAGTAATAAACAATACCTGTTTATCTTTAAAAGATGAGCTGGATAAGCTCAGTATTAAACCGACGGTTATTATAGATGCAGCCTGTCACCCAGCCATATTACAAGAAGCTATTGACGTTGCATCGCCAGCAGCCAGAATCTTGATTATGGGGTTTTCAAGTGATATATGTCAAATAACTCAGCAAAGTATTACAAGTAAAGAGTTATCTATTTTTTCCTCTCGATTAAATGCTAATAAATTTCCAGTAGTTATTGATTGGCTTAAGAAAAAATTAATCGCTCCACAAAAATTAATTACTCACCAATTTGATTATATACAAGCCATTCAAGCGATAGAGATCTTTGAAAAAGATCAAAAACAGTGTTGCAAGGTATTACTAACTTTTTAGTTGGAGATTTTTAAGCTCAATTTTATGAGTGATCCTAATTATATACAAAATTATAAAGAGAGCGAAATATGAACAGTATAGGAAATGATAAATGTGAAAGAAATGCTTCAGATTTAGTTAAAGCAGCTGTTTCTGGATGGCTTGGAACAGCATTAGAATTTATGGACTTTCAATTATATTCTTTAGGTGCAGCACTAGTATTTCGTGAAATATTTTTTCCTGAACAATCGGCAATTATGGCACTAATTTTAGCAATGGGAACCTATGGTGCAGGATACATTGCTCGCATTGTTGGTGCCTTTATCTTTGGACGAATGGGTGATGCGATTGGTCGAAAAAAAGTTTTATTTATAACAATTACTATGATGGGTATTTGTACAACATTAATCGGTGTATTACCGACTTATGCTCAAGTAGGTATTTTGGCTCCTTTAATGCTAGTTATCTTACGGATTGTTCAAGGTTTGGGAGCCGGTGCTGAAATTTCAGGGGCGGGCACTATGCTTGCAGAATATGCGCCTAAAGGGAAAAGAGGAATTATTTCTTCTTTAGTTGCAATGGGTACTAACTGTGGAACACTAAGTGCTACTGCAATTTGGGCTATTATGTTTTTCTTGTTAGATAAAGAACAGCTAATTGCATGGGGATGGAGAATCCCTTTTCTTGCTAGTGCGCTTGTTATGATTTTTGCTATATGGCTTAGAATGAACTTGAAAGAAAGCCCTGTATTTGATGGCGTCAATAATGTCAATACTCAATCAATGAATAATAGGCTGGTAATCAAACATATTTCATTAGCTGAAATGATAAAAAGTAAATCATTTTGGCTCGCAACAGGTTTACGCTTTGGTCAGGCAGGAAATTCTGGGCTAATTCAAACTTTTTTAGCTGGCTACTTAGTGCAAGCTTTATTATTCGAAAAAGGGATACCGACAGATGCATTAATGATTAGTTCGATTGTAGGATTTGTCACAATTCCTTTTTTAGGATGGTTATCTGATAAAATAGGTCGACGAATCCCATATATTGTTTTGACCGTTTTGGCAATTATTCTTGCTTACCCAATGTTATCGATTGTTGTTGATAAAAATCATTCTGTAAATACCATAATGTTATGTTTAATTATTATTCATAACATTGCAGTACTAGGGTTATTTGCGCTAGAAAATATTACTATGGCTGAAATGTTTGGTGCTCGTAATCGCTTTACTCAAATGGCAATATCTAAAGAAGCCGGAGGTCTTATTGCTGTTGGATTTGGTCCTATGTTAGCTGGAATTTTCTGCAATATTGTTAATGATTGGTGGCCTATTGTTGCTATGATTATAGTTTATTCTTGTATTGGCTTGATATCTGCGATTTTTATGCCGGAAGTTAAAGATCGTGATTTGTCCGATTTAAATGATGCCGCATTATAATTTAATGCTTTAAAGGGAAAATAATGAAATTATCAAATCAAACGTTATCACAACTACCTGAAAAGGTAGTTGTACCAAATTATGATAGAAATAAGCTTAAAACTAAAATAGTTCATCTTGGTTTTGGTGCTTTTCATCGTGCTCATCAAGCTGTTTTTACTGACATTTTGGCAGCAAAGTATGGCAGTGATTGGGGATATTGTGAAGTTAATTTAATCGGCGGTGAAAAACAAATTGAAGATTTAAAGCAGCAAGATTACCTATTTAGTGTGTGTGAAATGGCTTATGATAATTGGAACTCGCGAGTTGTAGGGGTCGCCAAAGAGGCATTACATGCTGATATTGATGGTATTGCAAAAATATTAGAAGTTATGACACGCCCTGAAATCGCTATCATTTCAATAACTGTTACTGAAAAGGGATATTGTTATTTACCGTCAACGGCATCAATTGATCTAAATAATCCGTTGATTAAACACGATATTGAAAATGCAGCTAAACCGAAAACTGTTCCGGGTCTGATCGTTGAGGCATTACGTTTACGTAAAGAAAAAGGTTTAAAACCGTTTACGGTAATGTCTTGTGATAATATGCCAGAAAATGGTCATGTGACACGTAATGTTGTTTTGGCGTTAGCCAAACAACGTGATCAAAGTTTGGCTAGTTGGATAGAGCAAAACGTGACATTCCCATCAACGATGGTTGACCGAATTGTACCTGCTGTGACACCTGAAACCATGGAAAAAATCCAAAAACAACTGGGTGGTATTGAAGATCCGGCGGGCGTTGCCGGTGAGCCATTTAAGCAATGGGTGATTGAAGATAACTTTGTTGCCGGCAGACCCGAGTGGCAAAAAGCTGGTGCTGAACTTGTTAGTGATGTCTTGCCTTATGAAGAGATGAAGCTACGCATGTTAAATGGTAGTCACTCGTTTTTGGCTTATTTAGGCTATTTAGCAGGATATTTACATATTGATGAATGTATGCAAGATCCTAATTATGTGAAGGCAGCAAAACATTTGATGATAAATGAGCAAGCAACTACATTACGAGTAAAAGGAGTTGATTTACAGGCTTATGCCGATTCGTTGCTTGATCGTTATCGCAATACAGGGTTAAAACATCGTACTTGGCAAATAGCCATGGATGGCACTTTAAAATTACCTCAACGTATGCTCGATTCAGTCCGTTTCCATTTAGCGAATAACACACCTTTTGATTGTTTAGCTCTAGGCATTGCCGCTTGGATGCGGTATGTAAGTGGTACAGATGATGTTGGTAAGACAATTGAAATAAGTGATCCAATGAGCAGTAAGTTAAAACAATTAGTGATAAATAGCCAAAATAGTGAAAATCGGGTAGAATCGTTTTTGTCATTGTCACAAGTATTTGGTTATGATTTACCTAATAATCCACGTTTTGTTGAGCAGGTAACTAAAGCTTATTTATCTTTGCGGGATACTGGCGCCAAAAAGTCAGTTGAGCGATTAGCAAAAAGTTTTTAAAGTATTTCTAAAGCATTACTAACACAACTAACATAATTAATATAAACAAAGTGTAATTGCTAGCAATTACACTTTTCATTTGAACTTAAGTTTAGTGTAAATAGCCTTTTTATAATTATGGTGATTTATCAAAAAAACTTTTCTTATATTTAAAAATCCCCTACTATTCTTCATAATTTAATTTTTTACATAAGATGATATATGTTTAAATCTGTCGCCTTAAATATTTCAGCACCGGTTAATCAACAAATTTATCGTACTTTAAGAAAGGCAATTATTACTTGTCAGGTATTGCCAGGTGTTTTACTTTCAGAAAAAGAGATTTCTAACCAATTTAATGTTTCAAGACAACCTGTCAGAGAAGCATTTATTAAGTTAGCCGAGGCTGGGCTTGTCCAAATTCTTCCGCAACGAGGAACGTTTGTTACAAAAATATCGATTAAAAAAGTTATTGATGGTCAATTTATCCGAGATGCTGT
The DNA here is from genome assembly GCF_900103085.1 of Gilliamella mensalis. Classification (GTDB taxonomy): domain Bacteria; phylum Pseudomonadota; class Gammaproteobacteria; order Enterobacterales; family Orbaceae; genus Gilliamella; species Gilliamella mensalis. Next base: position 55,605 of record NZ_FMWR01000008.1, read on the forward strand.
TGAGTGTGCAATTATCAAACAAGCAGCACTAAAAATTAGTAAGGCAGATATTTTATTGCTGCAAAAAAATATTAATGAACAAAAACAAGCTAATAAACATAAGAATACTCATTATTTTCTTGAAAAAGATGATGAATTCCATCAAATTTTAATGAATGTGAGTGATTGCCAAATGGCTTGGGAAAGTGTCGAGAATATTAAAGCAATGATGGATAGAGTAAGATTTCTTTCATTAGAACAGATTTCTCCGCCAGAGGATCTTGTTAAACAACACGAAAAAATTCTGATAGCTTTAAAAAATCATGATTCCGAGCTTGCTGCTATAGCTCAACATGAACATTTATCAACTATTTTAGAGACAATAAAAATAGTGTCTAAGCAGAAAAATGAATGGTTTGTGGATTAATATTTATTAAATATCCTAGATGATTTTTTATGTTGTGAATCATTTTACATTATAAATACTACCATTATAATAGACTTTCACCCCATTGAATTCATCAACGACCTTACCAATTTTGGAATTATCAATTTCAACATTGGCAAAAGCACACGAATAAAATGTATAGTAGCTTAATACTGATAATAGCCAAAATAAGAATAGGCTTTTTTTATAGCTCAATAGCATTTTTTATTTCCATTGTTTTTATAATCTATTATTAATTTTAATCGTTATTTTATTAAAACAATAAAATAAATCTAATCTAATAATAACAACTGCATAGTAATATTATTACGGTATCTTATATTAAACTTACTCGTACGGTATTTATAAGTACAATAGCATCTATCTTTTGTATAAGTTAGTGACTGATGAAAGATTATTCTCTGCTTATAATCTGAATTATCATTATGTTATCTATGTTTGAGTTAATAATAACGGGGAATTGCAGGATGAAGAAAGTTAAAATAAATGTGAAAGGGCGAGTGCAAGGCGTTGGATTTCGTTTTTTTACATATCAGCAAGCCCAAAAGCTAGGATTAGTTGGCTATGTTCGTAATTTAGATAATGGCGATGTTGAAATTATTGCTCAAGGTGACCATTTACAAATAGCTAAATTAACAAAATGGATTGAAAATGGTGGTCCTGCTTCGTCGCATATTTCACATATAAATATTTGTGAGTTATTGCCACAAGACGATTTAACTTCTTTTAATGTTCGATATTAATTTAACGAAAAATAAAGTAAAATAATTAAAATTTTGGATATTCGGAATAATAATTTCTAATTAATGTGAATAACGTATGTTATGAATAAAAAAAATCTAATCTGTTTTTTACTGCTCATTATTGTTATTGGTGTTTATTACAATTATCAAAAAGGAGATGGGGCAGCAAGCCAATCTACCCAAAATATATCAGATAAACCGATTTATCAAAGTGATGAAATGTTGACAGATATTTACGACTTATCAGGGGAACTTGTGTATAAAATTGAGTCGAGTAATGTTAGGCATTATGATGATTCAGATAATACTGAATTTGATTCGCCTAATTTTACCATTTATGATCAACAGCATGTAGCTACATGGCATATTAAAGCAAAAAAAGCGACGCTAACGAGTAATAAACTTTTGTACCTTTATCATGATGTACAATTAGATAATTTGACACAAGAAGCTCAATTAAAACAAGTTAAAACAGATAATGCAGTGGTAGATTTAACCTCACAGCTAGTTACATCGGAAGATCCTGTCATCATTAATGGGGTGGGGTTTTATTCAACCGGTATTGGTTTAGCTGGGGATTTGCGTGCCAAAACGGCTAACATACTTGAAAATGTAAAAACATATTATAACACTGAGGCAAAATAAAACATGAGTTCGCTAAAACAAGTTATTTGTTCATTCATTTTATTGCTACCTATTTCTTTAAGTAGTTTTGCAAATGAGCCGACTACGCAATCAGAAAATTCCAAGCTATTTGCCGATAATAAACCCATTGCAATTGATGCTGATAATCAACAAATTGATATTGAAAATAATACTATTACGTTTATTGGCAATGTGGTCATTGTTCAAGAAGGATTAACCATAAAAGCGGATAAAGTGGTTATCACTGAAATGCAAGATACAGAAAAACAAAAAATTACAGCTTATGGTAATCCAGTGAATTACAAGCAAATTTTGCCGAAAAACAATAAAGTTGTCACAGGGCACTCATCACAAGTGATTTACGAAGTAAAACAAAATAATGTTGTGTTACAAGGGAATGCAGAGCTATTTCAACAAGACAATCATATTGTGAGTGAAATGATTATTTATGATGTCAAAAAGCAGCAAATATTTGCGCAGCCAGGTAAGAATAGGCGAGTTAAAAGCACGATCATCCCAAACCAAGTTAAAGAGATGAGCAAATAAAATGTCAATTTTAAAAGCGGAAAATCTAGCTAAAGTATACAAAAAACGCCGTGTAGTTGAAGATGTGAGTTTAACTGTTAATTCAGGCGAAATCGTTGGATTATTGGGACCTAATGGTGCAGGTAAAACTACTACTTTTTATATGGTGGTTGGTATTGTGACTTTAAATGCGGGTAAAATTTACCTTGATGATCATGATATCAGCATTTTACCTTTACACGAGCGAGCACAAAAAGGCATCGGCTACTTACCGCAAGAACCCTCTATTTTCAGGAAATTGTCTGTAATTGATAACATTATGGCAATTTTAGAAACGCGCAAAGATATTGATAAAAATGAAAAAATTGACCGAGCTGAAGAATTACTTGAAGAGTTCCATATTACGCATATTCGTGACAGTATAGGGCAATCTTTATCAGGTGGTGAAAGACGTCGAGTTGAAATTGCTCGCGCATTAGCCGCTAATCCTAAATTTATTTTACTTGATGAACCTTTTGCGGGCGTTGATCCGATTTCAGTGATAGATATCAAAAGCATTATTAAACATCTACGTGATCGAGGACTAGGTGTATTAATCACTGATCATAATGTACGTGAAACGTTAGATGTTTGTGAGCGAGCTTATATTGTTAATAAAGGTCATTTAATAGCTGAAGGTACGCCGGCGAGTATTTTAAATAACGAAGATGTAAAACGTGTCTACTTAGGAAATGAATTTAGACTATGATGAAACCAAGTTTACAACTGAAAGTCTCGCAACAGCTTTCGCTGACACCACAATTACAATTGGCGATTCGATTGCTACAGTTGTCAACTTTAGAGCTTCAACAAGAGATTCAAACTGAACTGGAAAATAATCCATTGCTTGAAATTGCCGAACAATATCACGAAATTAATGTTGAACAAAACGTTCAAGATGAAAATATCGATACCCGCGAAGCCTTAGATAGCCGAGAAATACCTGAAAATATCCCATTAGATGCCTCATTAGATGATATCTATACCGCAGGAACCCCCTCTGGTACTCATTCTGATTATTGTAATGATGAATTGCCTATCTATCAAGGTGAAACTCACGAAACGTTACATGATTATTTAAGATGGCAACTTGAGTTAACGCCTTTTAGTGATACCGACCGAGCGATAGCGGTGTCGATTATTGAAGCGATTGATGAGCGGGGGTATCTAACGGTTTCTATCGATGAAATTTTGGAAGAGCAGGGTAATGACGAAATTGAACTGAACGAAGTTGAAACTGTTTTAAAGCGTATTTGGCATTTTGATCCAATTGGCGTTGGTGCCAGATCGTTACAGGAGTGTTTGTCTATCCAAATTCAACATTTAACCTATCCACTACTAGTTAAACCAATTATTGATAACTACTTAGATTTATTAGCGAATCGAGATTATAGAACTTTAAAAAAAGTATTAAATGCTAGCGATGAGCAGTTAAAAAAAGCAGTCAATTTTATTCAACATCTACAGCCATACCCAGGTGATTCAGTCAATACTACACCGCCAGATTACGTGATCCCAGATGTTTTAGTAAAAAAAGTGAATGGAAACTGGATGGTCGATTTGAATAATGACACTATGCCACGCTTACGCATTAATCAGCAATATGCTGCAATGGAAAAGATAGCAAATGAAAGTGATAGCCAGTATATCCGATCACATATGCAAAATGCGAATTGGTTTATTAAAAGTATTGAAAATCGTAATGAAACATTACTTAAAGTAAGTCAATTTATTGTTGAACATCAGCAAGCATTTTTTGAACACGGCACTGAATACATGAAACCAATGATTTTGTCTGATGTTGCAATAGCAATAGACATGCACGAATCAACGATTTCCCGTGTGACAACACAGAAATATTTACAATGCCCTACAGGAATATTTGAGTTAAAATTCTTTTTTTCTAGCCATGTAAACACAGAATCAGGTGGCGAAGCCTCATCAACGGCTATTCGTGCTTTAATTAAAAAATATATATTGGCAGAAGATCGCAAAAAACCATTAAGTGATAGTAAATTGGCCGCAATACTTGAAGAGCAAGGTATAATTATTGCCCGTCGAACCGTAGCAAAGTACCGTGAAGCCTTATCAATTCCACCATCAAGTCAACGAAAACAGCTTTAAAGGTAAAGCTGTTTATAAAAACTGATTATTTTAAATGACTTTTTCAGCTTCAATAATCATCATATCTGTAGTAAAAGAACCATCTGCTTGAAGATCAAAATAATTTTTTGTATCGTCAGCTGCCGTTTCTTGGTAAATTCGTATTGCCTCAATTAACTGTTCAGGGGTACGCATTCGTTTAACCCATGTATCAAAAGAGAGCGTTAAACGATGGCGGGCTATATTGTTAATGACGAAACCTGCCTCAGTTAAAAAGGTTAACCACTCACCGGGGGTATAGTCGCGAACGTGTGATGTATCACGCAAAGCTTCAACAGTTTGTAGCCAAATATCTAGTACAGGATGACCAGGTGAAACAACATCCATAATAATTAATTTACCACCAGCTTTGGTTATGCGATGAAGCTGTCGAATACTTTTGCCCACATCATGCCAGTGATGTGCTGAGTAACGGCTGACAACAATATCAAATTGATTATCAGCAAAAGGTGGATATTCAGCATAACCTTGCTTAACGGTTATATTTTGTAAACCGCGCTCTTTTGCTGTTTGCGCTACAACCGATAACATTTCATTTGAAAGATCATAGGCTGTAACATGTTTAACATATTTTGCTGCAATAAAACTGACATGACCTGCGCCACATCCCATATCAAGTAGACTTGCTTCGGAATGAGGTATAAGTAGGTTAGATAAATATTCAAGATCAGGCCCTTGAGCATGTACTTTACTGGTTAAATAAGCATTGGCTTGTTCGCCAAACTGCTGTTTAACATTGTCATGATGTGTTGCCATTGTTGATTCTCATTATTGGGCGCAAATAAGCGCCCAAAAGTTAAAGTTAAGCTAAAAATGAAGGGATTTTTTGTTCAAAGTCGCTAATAGCTTCTTCATGTTGTAAGGTTAAGCCAATATTATCTAACCCATTTAACAAGCAATGACGTTTAAAAGCATCAATTTTAAATGTATATTGCTTGTCACCGGCAATAACAACTTCATTGACTAAATCAATAGTAAACTCAATGCCTTCATTGGCTTCGACAATTTTAAACAGCTCATCGACATCTTCTTCGGATAAATTAACCAATAATAACTGATTGTTAAATGAGTTATTGTAAAAGATATCGGCAAAGCTTGAACCAATAATAGTCTTAAAGCCATAATCAGCTAATGCCCAAGGGGCATGTTCACGAGAAGAACCGCATCCAAAATTTTCACGTGCTAATAAAATGCTGGCACCTTTATAGCGGGGTTTATTCAAGACAAATTCAGGATTAGGCTGCTCGCCAGCATCATCTAAAAAGCGCCATTCATGAAAGGCATGTTTACCAAATCCAGTACGTGTTACTTTCTGTAAAAACTGTTTTGGAATGATTGCATCTGTATCAACATTAGCCGCATCCAAAGGAACAACTAATCCGGTATGTTTTGTAAATTTAGCCATGATAAGTCTCCTTAAAAAGGTTTGCGAATATCAGTAAAATGACCAGTAATAGCTGCTGCAGCTGCCATAGCAGGGCTGACTAAATGTGTTCTGGCATCCCGCCCTTGGCGACCTTCAAAATTACGATTACTAGTTGATGCGCAGCGATCCCCAGGTGCTAATTTATCGTCATTCATTGCAAGGCACATTGAACAGCCTGGCAACCGCCATTCAAAACCAGCGTCGATAAAAATTTTATCTAATCCTTCGGCTTCGGCTTGTTCTTTAACAGGACCTGAGCCAGGCACGACTAATGCTTGCACACCTTCTGCCACTTTACGACCTTTAGCCATTTGCGCCGCTGCGCGTAAATCCTCAATTCGCGAATTTGTACATGAGCCAATAAACACTTTATTGATCTTAATATCTGTCATTTTGGTGCCAGCGGTTAATCCCATATAAGTTAATGCGCGTTCAGCGGAATGTTTCTCGATAGGATCAGTAAAACAATCAGGATTGGGTACTGTTGCGTCAATGGATGTGACTTGACCCGGATTTGTTCCCCAAGTGACTTGAGGTGCAATATCTTTACCTTCAAGTGTGACCACGGTATCAAACTGCGCACCGTCATCGGTTTTTAGGGTTTTCCAATAGGCAACAGCTTTTTCAAAATCTTCACCCTTTGGCGAAAATTGACGACCTTTTAAGTACTCAAAAGTCACTTCATCTGGCGCAATAATACCAGCTTTAGCCCCCATCTCGATTGCCATATTGCATAATGTCATACGTCCTTCCATTGATAATGACTTAATGGCATCACCACAAAATTCAACCACATGCCCAGTACCACCAGCACTAGTGGTTTTACCAATAATTGCTAATATAATATCTTTGGCAGTGATTCCTTCAGCTACTTGACCTTTGACCTCGATTTTCATGGTTTTAGCTCGACCTTGTTTTAAGGTTTGAGTAGCTAGTACATGCTCAACTTCAGAGGTGCCAATCCCAAATGCGAGTGCGCCAAATGCGCCATGTGTTGCGGTATGTGAATCACCACACACAATAGTCATACCGGGTAAAGTCATACCTTGTTCAGGACCGACCACATGGACAATACCACGTAATGGGCTTTGTAAATCATATAACGAAACACCAAACTCCTTGGCGTTTTTTGCCAGTTCAGTTAATTGAATGCGAGCCATTTCGCTGCAAGCATTTAAATCATTACTTTTGGTTGAAGTATTATGATCCATGGTCGCAAAAGTTTTATGAGGCTGACGCACCTTACGATTCATTGCACGCAAACCATCAAATGCTTGTGGAGAGGTAACTTCATGCACTAAATGACGATCAATATATAAAATAGGTGTTTCGTTTGGTGCTTCATAAACGACATGTGCATCATATAATTTTTGATACAGTGTTTTTGACATTGCATATTCCTTATTATTTTTACAACAAGTACTAATGACTTGGTTTATCGCATTATTTTATTTACGGTTATAATCAAACCATGCGGTTAAATCAACTTACAAATAATATCACCCATTTCATCGGTCGATACTGGCTGTTCTTTTTGGGCTAGATCAATAGTACGATAGCCTTGCTCTAATGCTTTATTTACGGCTGTTTCGATAGCTGAGGCAATATCATCTCTTTTTAAACTATAACGGACTAGCAATGCTAAAGATAGAATTTGTGCTGCTGGATTGGCAATGTTTTTACCAGCAATATCTGGCGCACTACCGCCTGCAGGTTCGTATAATCCAAAACCCTGTTCATTAAGGCTGGCAGAAGGTAACATACCCATAGAGCCCGTTATCATAGCGCATTCATCAGACAAGATATCACCAAATAAATTTGAACATAAAATCACATCAAACTGTGAAGGATCTTTAACTAATTGCATAGTGGCATTATCGATATACATATGCTCAAGAGCAACATCTGGATAGTTTTTAGCAACTTCACTCACCACTTCACGCCATAAAATTGAGGTTTGTAATACATTAGCTTTATCAATTGATGTCACTTTCTTACGGCGTAAACGCGCGGCTTCAAAGCCCATTTTTGCGATGCGTTCGATTTCAAAACGGTGATACACCTCAGTATCAAAAGCCTTTTCTTGCGCACCACTTCCTTCTCGTCCTTTTGGTAGACCAAAATAGATACCGCCAGTTAATTCGCGCATACATAAAATATCAAAACCACGCTCAGCAATATCGGCTCGTAATGGGCAAAGATCTTCTAATCCTTGATATAAGCGGGCAGGGCGCATATTAGCAAATAGTTTGAAATGTTTGCGAAGAGGCAATAACGCACCGCGTTCAGGTTGTTGGTCGGGTGGTAAGTGAGTCCATTTTGGTCCGCCCACTGAACCAAATAAAATGGCATCCGCTTTTTCACAACCCTCAAGGGTTTCATTAGGTAATGGACAACCGTGAATATCAATTGCTGCACCACCGACATCATATTCGCTAGTAGTAATAGAAAGTTGATATTTTTGGCGGATAACATCCAATACTTTATAGGCTTGTTTCATCACTTCAGGGCCAATGCCATCGCCGGGCAGTACTGCAATATGGTAGTTTTGTGACATTTTTTATTCCTTTATAATCTCATTTAATCTTCTTATTTTGCTGTTAAACGAGCAAAACAAATAATTTTTTAATCTTGGTGTAATTTTTGTTTTTCTTGGGCAACTTGATTTGCTCTATACACATTATTTAATACATTAATTAAAGCTAACGCCGATGAGTGAACAATATCGGTTGCAAGCCCAACACCATGGAACTTACGCCCCTTATATTCGGCAACAATATCCACTTGCCCTAACGCGTTTTCACCTTGTCCTTTAGAAGCTAATTGGTATTTGACAATCGAAATCGGTTCGCCAGTAATCCGATTTATGGCTTGGTAAACCGCATCGACCGGACCATTACCTGTTGCTGCATCGGAATACTTTTTATCGCCAATTAATAAACTGACTGAAGCAGTTGAAACCACTGTTGAACCTGACTGAACATTAAAATAATCCAAAACATAATGTTCTTTTTCGTCTTTCAATTGGTTGATGAAGATTAATGCTTCTAAATCATAATCAAACACTTGACCTTTTTTATCAGCTAGTTCTAAAAAAGCCTCATAGACTTGATCTAAGTTATAATCTTTATCGTGATACCCTAGCTCTTCTAAACGATGTTTTACCGCGGCGCGCCCAGAGCGAGAGGTTAAGTTTAATTGAATCTGATTTAAGCCGATTGATTCTGGGGTCATAATCTCGTAAGTTTCACGATTTTTTAAAACCCCATCTTGATGAATTCCTGACGAGTGAGCAAAAGCATTACTACCAATAATTGCTTTATTGCCCGGAATTGGCATGTTAGTAATTTGGCTGACAATTTGGCTGGTACGATAAATCTCTTGATGATTGATATTGGTATGAACATTTAAAATATTTTGGCGAACTTTGATTGCCATAATCACTTCTTCAAGAGCGGTATTACCTGCACGTTCGCCTAAACCATTCATCGCCCCTTCAATTTGCCGAGCGCCTTCTTGAACCGCGCTAATCGAGTTAGCCACCGACATACCCAAGTCATCATGGCAATGCACAGAGATAACCGCTTGATCAATGTTCGGGACACGTTCAAATAAGGTATGAATAATGCCACCAAATTGATAAGGGACAGTATAACCGACAGTATCCGGAATATTGATCGTTTTTGCCCCGGCTTTAATTGCTGCTTCAACGATCCGACATAAGTTATCAATTGGGGTACGACCTGCATCTTCACAAGAAAACTCCACATCATTAGTATAATTACGTGCACGTTTGATACAGTGCACAGCCCGTTCAATGACATCATCAAATGTCATTTTTAATTTATCTTTAACATGTAAGGTTGATGTTGCCATAAAAGTATGAATTCGAAATTGATCGGCAACTTTTAATGCCTCGGCTGCAACATCAATATCTTTATCAACACAACGAGATAAGGCACAAACACGGCTATCTTTAATTGTTTTTGCAATCGTTTGTACCGATTCAAAATCACCGGGTGATGATACAGGAAAGCCAACTTCCATCACATCGACTCGCATTCGCTCAAGTGCAAGCGCTATTTGTAACTTTTCTTTAACACTTAAACTTGCTTGCAATGCCTGTTCGCCATCACGTAACGTTGTATCAAAAATAATAACTTGATCACTCATTGTTTTTCCTTTTTATATATTTTAGCGCTATCACGGTATTTCAAGTTAAGAAAACAAAAAACCCGCACTTTAGCGCGGGTTCTTGTAATTTGTTGAGTTATTTATTTAACTATTTCTCTTATTACTCCACACACAAGCTATCCGCGCAAGTTGATGCGAGGAGGAGGCTGAGGTCGAATGATAAATAGTTAACAAACATAAAAATCTCTATTTTGATTGTAATTAATATAGACTAATATTGTTGATATTTTTATCAGATGTTATTGGTGGTGTCAATGATTATTTTCTATCAATCTTAATATAATTCTGCTTTTATTAAAATAAAGTAAAAAATACATAAACTAATAAGCATTACTTTACTATTTAACAAATCGATTAAAATGATAAGTTGAGATATAACGTAACCGAATTATAATAATCTAAAACATAACTGATGAGGGCACAACAATGAATATCGTTGATATTTCTGAAAAACGCTATACCACCAAACATTATGATCCAACCAAAAAAATCCCAGCCGATCAGATTGAACAATTATTGACTGTTTTAAAAAACAGTCCATCATCGGTTAATTCACAGCCATGGCATTTTTATGTTATTGATAGTGATGCGTCAAAAAATAAAATTTTACCCGCTATACTTGAATTTAATCAACCAAGAGTGACTGGCGCTTCGCACACTATTGTCTTTTGTATTAAAACGCCAATAGATGAAGCTCATTTAGTCAACTTGCTTAATCAAGAAGAGAAAGACGGTCGATACCCTTCAGCCGATCTTAAACAAGCACAAGATCAAGGTCGTCGGCACTTTGTAAAACTCAATAGCACAACCATTGAATCGCAACAATATTGGGAAAGTAAACAAGCTTATCTTGCATTGGGGCAACTGCTTTTTGCAGCAGCGGCAATAGGTATTGATTCAACGGCTATTGAAGGATATGACGCCCAAAAAATGGACGAGATTTTAGAGCTCAAAAGCAAAGGGCTTAAAAGTGTTATTGTAGCCACATTAGGCTATCGAGCCGAAAATGACGGCAACGCTCACCGACCAAAATCACGCTTACCGAAAGAGCAACTTTTTACGTTTTTATAAACAAAAATAACGTTTCCAAATTATCCCACCTAGTAAAAGGTGGGATACCTTAAAATGGCTTTACATCATTTTTGATAATAATTTTGATATTGCTTGAGTTTATCTTCTAGTACTTGTTGTTGTTCTGGAGTAAAGTCTTCGTTAAAACAGAGATAACAAGCATATTTTTGAATATAGAACAAGAATATAGAACAAATAGCCTTTGTTGAATTTTTCAATTTTATAAAATTGAAAATATCTAAAGAACCAAGATATGCATAGTAAATCTAATTTAAGGTATTGTTGATTATATATGCACATGGGGTGAATTTGAACGGTTTTATATAAATCTACCGTTAACACCATTTAACCAAATTACTCACATTATTACAAATAACCCTAGACCCAATCTCCAGAATCGCTACAATATACGCCATTAGTCATATAGCAAATGCCTTTTGCTATTTTTAACCCAATAAACGGATGATGTTTTATGGCGCAATATGTTTATACCATGAACCGCGTTGGGAAGATTGTTCCTCCTAAACGCTATATTTTAAAAGATATCTCTTTAAGCTTCTTTCCGGGTGCAAAAATTGGTGTGCTTGGTTTAAATGGGGCGGGTAAATCCACTTTACTGCGAATTATGGCAGGGGTTGATACCGAAATTGAAGGTGAAGCACGCCCACAGCCAGGCATTAAAATTGGTTATTTACCACAAGAGCCGAAATTAGATCCTAAACAAACCGTACGCGAAGCCGTTGAACAAGCGGTTGGTGATGCTAAACAAGCATTGGCTCGATTAGATGAAGTATATGCCGCTTATGCTGATCCTGATGCCGATTTTGACAAATTAGCCAAAGAACAAGCTGAACTCGAAGCCATTATTCAAGCACAAGATGCGCATAATTTAGATAACCAATTAGAACGGGCAGCCGATGCACTGCGTTTACCTGATTGGGATGCGAAAATTAAAAACTTATCCGGTGGTGAACGCCGTCGTGTGGCTATTTGTCAGTTATTGCTGGAAAAACCTGATATGTTATTAATTGACGAACCAACCAACCACTTAGATGCCGAATCGGTTGCATGGTTAGAACGATTTTTACATGACTACGAAGGTACCGTTGTTGCGGTAACCCACGATCGCTACTTTTTAGATAACGTAGCTGGTTGGATTTTAGAACTTGACCGTGGTGAAGGCATTCCTTGGGAAGGGAACTACTCATCTTGGCTTGAACAAAAAGATCAGCGTTTAGCGCAAGAAGCTTCGACCGAATCAGCACGTCGTAAATCGATCGAAAAAGAACTCGAGTGGGTACGGCAAAATCCAAAAGGGCGCCAAGCAAAAAGCAAAGCCCGTTTAGCCCGTTTTGAAGAACTAAACAGCAACGATTATCAAAAACGTAACGAAACTAACGAACTATTTATTCCACCTGGGCAACGTTTGGGTGATAAAGTGATTGAGGTCAATAACCTAACTAAATCGTATGGCGATCGCGTGTTGATTGATAACCTCTCTTTTAGCATTCCCAAAGGGGCAATTGTTGGCATTATTGGTCCAAATGGGGCTGGTAAATCAACGCTATTTAGAATGCTGTCGGGCAAAGAGCAACCCGATTCAGGTACCATTACTTTAGGTGAAACAGTGCAGTTAGCCTCGGTTGATCAGTTCCGCGATAACATGGATGATAAAAAAACCGTTTGGGATGAGATCTCAAATGGTCAAGATATTATGCGTATCGGCAATTTTGAAATTCCAAGCCGTGCTTATGTTGGTCGTTTTAACTTTAAAGGTGTTGATCAGCAAAAACGTGTAGGTGAACTTTCAGGTGGTGAACGTGGACGCGTGCATTTAGCCAAATTATTGCAAGTAGGCGGTAATGTTCTGTTACTTGACGAACCGACCAATGACTTAGATGTCGAAACGTTACGTGCGCTGGAAAATGCATTATTAGAATTTCCGGGTTGTGCCTTAGTGATTTCGCATGACCGTTGGTTCTTAGATCGCATTGCCACCCATATTTTGGATTATCAAGATGAAGGTCATGTTGAATTTTTTGAAGGTAACTTTACCGAGTACGAAGAGTGGAAAAAACGCACACTAGGTGCTGAAGCATTAGAGCCAAAACGCGCTAAATATAAACGAATCACCAAATAGATTTAACCTGAACCTGCATCCCATTCCGCTGAAATGATGCCAGCGGAATGGTTTATTTTCTTGATATCAATCTTAAACTATTTTTTATACGGTAGTGACTTAAACTAGCGCCTTAGATACTTTAATAATTTTGGCAAAGGTATCGGTTAGCAAACGCGGTATGGCGTTTATACCACGTGATTTTGCATCATCACAAATGGCAATCGCAAGATCAGGTTTTGAACTTTTATGAATCGCTTTTTGAATAATTTGATGTACAGGCAGATCAATATGCTGTGTTGTATTATAAGCGGCAAGTTTATAAACATGACTAAAACCATGTTTAAATAAAAAGTTTTCAATATCTCGGGCTGGTAAAACGGTTAGGTAATCATTGGGGTTTTTATCGTCGCCACATAGCGATTTTATGGTATCGGCATATTTTTTACCAGCCATATCTCCATCGGTTATCACATACCAATGAATGCCCATTTTATTAGCATATTTAATCAACGGTTTTAAACCACATTGCGCAAATTCAATCAACTGAACGCCTTCAGAACTTAAATGATAACCACTCTGTTCAGCCAATTCACGCAGTAGCCAAACTTCGGTTTCGCCCTCGACTAATAACCAACATCGAGCAAATAAGGCATTTGATCGCCGGTAAAGAATGTGGAAGGCAATACGGCGGCTATCACTGATGCTTAGTGAATGGGGTTGGATGTATTTGACGATAATATGATCAGGCTGGCGAATTAAGCGGTAAAGGCTTTCTAATGGAAATAATGAAACCAGATCACTTGAGTTCGAGGTAATAATTTTTTGAGTAGGAAAGTTTTTAAGTAAACGAAATGCGACAGATAAAATGATAGGATGAAGTGAACTTTCAGGCTCTTCTAAAATTAAAATCGGCATGGCGCTTGGTGAAAGTGAATAATTCCCTTTTGCTTCAATAATAGATCCGAAAATACCTAAAAATACAGTTCGTAAATAATCATTATCAAGATTATCTAATATGTCATTAATTTGTTCTAAAACCGTCCAATCTTCAGTTCTTGGCGTACTTGTTGTATTTTTTTGTTTGTAATGATAACGGTGTGCTTGATCGATAAAGTAATATGCTAATAATGAGCGTGCGGCTTGTAGACCTCGAGCTAATTCCTCTTGGGTTAATTCGGCTGAATGGGTTTTTAGTTGGTTAGAAAGCTGTTCAATATAGTTTTCTGAAAACGGTTCGTTAGTTACAGGTAATTGCGTAGGGTTAATCGCATTTTTAAGTATCATCACTGGGTTTAGACTGATTAAAATGGCAATTAATAAGTTTTCATTTTTAATATTAACAGGTTTGCCCTGTTCATTGAGCAATTTATGTTGCGTTATAATTTGATTATTTTGTTTATTGGCAGACATTTGATAAGTAATACGAGGCAGATTATCTTGCTCTGATAGATACGCAACAGAACGTAATGGTTGATAATCTTCATGATCTAATTCATGCAAATGCGATTGGCAATAAGTGGCTTTAATGATGATATTATCACCATAATGTTGATATTGATCATGGTAAAAATCGGAATCAACAAATTGATAAAACTTATTATCGAGCGATAACAGTTGCAACGCACTAATTAAACTCGATCGCCCCCAACGATTTTCCCCCATGAGTACACTAGAGCCCGTATTTAATTTTAAAGATAGCTGACTGATACCCTTAAATCCTGAAATATCAATTTGTTCAATAAACATAATGTATCCTTATTGCTAAAGGTGATACTTTTCGGTCCGTTTACGAATTCGTTCTGCTTTTTTATGGGTACTATTAATTAATTTCGATTCATCATGCAAAATGGTTTTCAAAGGCTTATTAAAATAGACTTTTAAAAATAGCCAAATATCACGATCAGTTAAGCCAATTGTCGTGGATGAAAAATAAAGTCCAATTAAATCTTTATCTCGCCAGCGGGTAGGCACTTTATTGCGAGTTTGCGCTCGGTGTAAATCGATAACCGATAATTTGATTTGTTGCTGATTTTCAAATAACGGTAAATCCAGCAAAAAATGACACAAATAACAATCACGATGATTAACGCCAGCGGCGTGCATTTGGGCGACCATTTTTGCCAAATAAATAACTAAAGAACGCTTTATATGAAAGCTAGGTGGGTTAGTTAACCATGATTTAGTAAAATCTTCTAAACTCACGGTCGGATTAAGATCCCTTGTCACGATAAACGAATGACGGGTCAGTGGATTGAATCCCTTACGACCAAATGCGCGCCCATCCATGGTATTTACGCCAGCTTGCTCTAAGCGATGAATGGCATTCCACTCTTGTTTAGCATCTAAAACAGGTAAACGCAATGAAATTAGATTTTTAACAATCTCTTTAACTGTTGTGCCACGATGAATTTTAATAAAGTAAGATTGCCCAGCGAGCTCAAAATTCAACGTTTTGCGTTGTTTTACAGCACGATAGACTTTACCCGAGATTAACTCAACCTCAGCAAATGGATCTTTGTCTGTCCATAACTGATCAAAAGGTGATTTTAACTTAATTTCATTCATGATTATCACAACCTAAAATAATATCTGCGGCGCGCTGGGCTAAATGATATAAATCTGCCGTTTTACCATAATCTATCGCATTGTTGTGCCAAGCTAGTAATTGATCGTGATCGGTGATGGCATTTTGCACCGCGTGATTGAGATCTGCTTGTACAAAAGGATCGGCAAGGATCACCCCAGCATTTGCATCGTGTATATGATAAGCATACCCTGAAATGCCCGATACAATAACTGGCACACCAGCGGCCAATCCTTCAACCAATACCATACCGGCGGCTTCTTGCCTTGCAGGGTGCAATAGTAAATCAGCCGCAAATAAAAAATCAGGGATATCATTACGTCCAGCAAAAAAACGCACTTGATGTTCAATGCCCAGTTTCACTGCCAGTTTTTGATAAGTATCGGGTTTGTCTTGCCCCACAACTAAAAAAGTGACTTTCTGCTTTAAATCACAAGGTAGTGCGGCAATGGCAGTTAACGAACGATCCACCCCCTTACGTTTAAAGTCCGAACCAATTTGCACAATAACAAAACTGTGCTCATCAATTTGATTGGCTTGCCTAAATTGCTTACCTTTAGCATTTGATTCCGAATGATATTGGCGATCTTGCGCAATACCGGGTGGCAATAGGTAAAAGCGTGATGGATCAGTATGGTAATAGTGCTCAAAATCACTAATCTGCTGTTTAGTTAACACCATAATCTTGGTTTGGCTATGTTGATTAAATACCGCATCTTCAAAGGCTAAATAGTGTTTACAGCGTTTTGACCATTTATACAAAAAGCCCTTATGCGATACTTTTTCAGCAAAGCAGGTATCCCCTGCAAAATAGACATCAAGACCGGGCATTTTATTAAAGCCAACCACACAATCAACCGGATTCGCTTGTAAGTGTGCCTTCACCCAATGGTAATAAGATTGGTTACGGCTATGGTTAGACCAACCTTTTTGGGGAACCAAAACTACATCAAAGCCTGTCGGCTTATCGCCTTGCCAAGCCATCACATAAATTCGTACATGATGACCTTGAGCTTGGCAAGCTTTAGCAATTTGCAAAAAATCACGTTGCAAACCACCAAAAGGGAAATATTTATAAATACAAAACGCCAGTTGCATGCAAATTGCCTCAAATCTGAAAGGGATATTATATACTTGTTGATAAGCAAGGTGCAAAAATAGCTGGTTTTATGGGGGGCGATTAAAAAAACATTCAGGTAGGTTATTGATTTTATTTAATTTTTAATTTTTTTTATTAAAATCAATTATTTACATAAATTGAATAAAAAGAAAATATTCCATAAATCTTAATAAGCAAAGATAAGTAAGTCTTTACCATTAATTGAAAATGGTTATTTAATGGCGCAGAACTAGTGTGTTAGCAAATTGATTTTATTACTTAACTAAGTAAAAAAATAATCCCATACATCGCTGCTTGAAGTAAACTAGCTAACTTCGTAAAATAAGTAAAATTTTATTTTTGGTCTATTATGCAACTTCATCTTGTCGTTAATACCTTTGGCTCCGATCTTCAGCGTCGATATGGCGAAAAAATCTATAAACTCACCCTACACGGGGGGTTTAGCTGTCCTAACCGCGATGGCACTATCGGCTTGGGGGGATGTACTTTTTGTAATGTGGCATCGATTATTGATGAATCAATACAAGTTAAATCGATTGCTGATCAACTTGTATCGCAAGCTCATCAAATGAAAAAATCCAAACGCTATCTTGCATACTTTCAAGCCTACACCAGTACTTATGCTGAAGTTGCAATCCTAAAAAATATGTACGAACAGGCGCTAAATAGTGCCGATATTGTCGGACTTTGTGTGGGGACTCGCCCTGATTGCGTACCGAATGAAGCGCTTGATTTACTGGCAGGTTATCAATCTCAAGGTTTTGAAGTATGGTTAGAACTGGGCTTACAAACGGCTCACGATAAAACTTTGCACGACATAAATCGTGGACATACTTTTAACGATTATCATCAAACCGTACAAAAAGCTCGTAATCTTGGTATTAAAGTGTGCACGCACTTAATTATTGGCTTACCCAAAGAAACCAAACAAGATAATTTAATCACGCTTGAACGGGTATTAAATAGTGGCGTTGACGGCTTAAAATTGCACCCTTTGCATATTGTTGATGGCAGTATTATGGCAAAAGCATGGCGAGCTGGTCGTATTAATATTTTATCATTGGATGAATATGTTGATATTGCAGGCGACATCATCAGACAAACCCCAGCAAACATCGTTTATCACCGCATATCGGCCAACGCCAGAAAACCAACCTTGTTAGCGCCAGATTGGTGCGAAAACCACTGGCAATCAATGAATGCAGTCGATCATAATTTACGCCAATTTGGCGCCCAAGGTAGCGCCATTGGCGATAGTTATTCTTTTAAGTTGTAGTGGTGATGTTGGCAAACCAAAACAAAGCAGCTTAAATAATCATTAAATTAATATGTTACCTAAAAATTTTAAAAGGATGTTGGCTCTATTATGAATAGTAGCCTCGTTTATCTATTTGTTTTTGCTATTAGGTTTAATTAATTTATTTTCAACTTCTCATTACGAATGGATGTTGGAATCAGGTGATATCGATAACCTCTGTCAGCTTCCATTAGATGGGCGCTATACTACGAACCTATATTTCTGGCAATTCCCTGTATTTTTCTGCTATTTCTAATAAAAAATAAAAAAGTAAGATATGCATATCTATTCATTGCTCTCACCTATCTTTTATGGTCATTTTGTGGACGTTATGCTGGATGTTAACAGCTAAAAGTAACATTTTAACTTTTTTATAAGTATTTTTATGGAAAGTGCGGGTTTTACTTTATTTTAGTTTGAAATTTTACTGAATCAGGCATTTAAGCTAGTTTTAAATTAAAAGTTAAAATGCACCAAACTACCTACCAAAACTCACCAACAACAAAAAACAGATGCCAACCTATAACTGATTTATTTAATTACGCATTTAAAAAATTAAATAAAATCAATATTATACCTGAAGGTTTTTTGACGTTTTTTCTAAAGCATTTTTTATCATTTTAATCAACAACCACCCAAAACTGTCTTAGGGTTCATATTATCCATCATGCTTGCCTCCTCAATACCATTTTTACTTGTTCATTTAATATAAATATTTTTTATAACTCTAAAAAAAGATTGAAATCACACGCTGATTAAGTAAGGATAATCGATGGTGATGTTTTTTTTACACATACATTATGTACACACCATTATGTATACACACATTGTGCAACAATGTCTTTAAGGCTGATGTAATAAAAAATAAGGAGTCAATATGTTTAGTAAAGATATGACTATTGCCGAGTATGATAAGGAATTGTGGGATGCCATTAAAGGCGAAGAGCAGCGTCAAGAAGATCATCTTGAGCTGATCGCATCAGAAAACTATACCAGCCCACGAGTAATGCAAGCGCAAGGCTCACAGCTCACTAATAAATATGC
Source organism: Gilliamella mensalis (assembly GCF_900103085.1). Taxonomy (GTDB): domain Bacteria; phylum Pseudomonadota; class Gammaproteobacteria; order Enterobacterales; family Orbaceae; genus Gilliamella; species Gilliamella mensalis. Next base: position 75,005 of record NZ_FMWR01000008.1, read on the forward strand.
CGAAGGTTACCCAGGGAAACGTTATTATGGTGGTTGTGAATATGTTGATATTGTTGAAAAATTAGCAATTGAACGTGCTAAGACCTTATTTGGTGCTGATTATGCTAATGTACAACCGCATTCAGGTTCGCAGGCCAATTTTGCGGTTTACATGGCGCTACTAAAAACCGGCGATACTGTTTTGGGTATGAATTTGTCTGAAGGTGGGCATTTGACGCATGGTTCGCCGGTTAGCTTTTCTGGCAAGCTTTATCATATTGTGGATTATGGCGTTGATGATTCAGGACGTATTGATTATGACAAGTTAGCTAAAACAGCCCAAGAGTCTAAACCGAAAATGATTATTGGTGGGTTTTCGGCTTATTCTGGAGTGGTGGATTGGAAACGTATGCGCGAAATTGCTGATAGTGTGGGTGCTTATTTATTTGTGGATATGGCGCACGTTGCTGGTTTGGTGGCCGCAGGTGTTTATCCAAATCCTGTTCCTTATGCGCATGTTGTGACTACAACAACCCATAAAACTCTAGGCGGTCCACGCGGTGGATTGATTTTAGCTAAAGGTGGCAGTGAAGAATTATATAAAAAGTTAAATTCGGCGGTCTTTCCGGGGGCGCAAGGTGGACCTTTAATGCATGTGATTGCCGCTAAAGCGGTGGCATTAAAAGAGGCAATGGAACCCGCTTATAAAGAATATCAACAGCAAGTGGTGAAAAATGCCAAAACGATGGTTGAAGTGATTGTGCAACGTGGTTATAAAGTGGTTTCTGGTGAAACACACAACCATCTGTTTTTAATTGATTTAGTCGATAAAAATATCACAGGTAAAGAAGCTGATGCGGCTTTGGGGAGTGCCAATATTACGGTTAATAAAAATAGTGTACCTAAAGATCCACAAAGCCCGTTTGTGACATCAGGCGTGCGTATTGGTACGCCAGCTATTACTCGCCGAGGTTTTAAAGAAGCCGAATCACGCGATTTGGCAAATTGGATTTGTGATGTTTTAGATAATATTGATGACGAGCAAACCATTCAAGCAGTAAAAGACAAAGTTTTAGCTATTTGTCGCCGCTTGCCGGTTTATCAGCATTAATAGCTGATTAATTTCGCCGACTAGTGTCGGCGAAATGCTCTGTTGATTTTATTTGTCAATATTGGTGGTTGTGTCAGCTTTATTTTGAGTTTGCTCTTGATTGTGCTGCTTGATATAGTGGTCAAGGTAACCTTCATGCCATAACCATCCTGCTGTCGCTCCAACACCAAGTAAAATAGCTAACCAAAAAATAACAATCAGCTTTTGGTGGCGCTGTTTCATAGGGTCATGCAAATTACGTTTTGCATTTGTTGGTAGTTCAGCTTTGCTGGTGAGTAACCTGCCTAGCATTAAGTTGATTTTAACTTGCCCGTTAATAGCCCAGCCTGATGCTTCAAGCAGTGGTCCAAGGGTTCTTCGGCGTAATTTTAACCATGCCAAAATAACAGAAGGACCCGAAATAATCAGGAATATCCCAACAAAAAACAAAGGGAATTGCCACCAAGTGAGCGAAAAGATCGCTTGAAAAATCGAAGCTAATGCTGTGCCGATTGCGCCAACGGCTAAACCAATTGCCGCAAAAATACCGACGCTTTTGCCAATATCAAATTTATTAGCTGGGTTTTGCAATGCTTGTTCACTCGATTTTTCAACATCGGCATCTTTGCTGCTTGCCCATTTGTTAATTTGTTCGGTAATACAGCGCCCAATGCGTTGATATGGTGCCAAAATTGCTTGCTGAATACTAATTGGTTTGGTGATTATTTTAACGACATTGGCATCCCAATCATTCCCATCATTGTCGATAAACACACCATTGCGACCTTCAATTAATAAATCACCTTGCCCTGCGGTCATAGCAGCGGCAATCAATTGTTTTTGCCCATGCCGTGTACATTCACAATAAAGTAGACAAAGTTCAGAATAATTTGCCATGGTTGCGTGTTTGGCGATATTGTCAACTGCAACGCAAAGGGTTGCGCAGCGACCATCTATATAAAGATTACCTAGTTGAAAGGCAGCTCGAGTTTTTGGCGTGAAGAAGTCTGCAAAAGAGACAAAGTTAACCAGTAAACGGTAAAGATGTTTATGAAACAGGACTAATTTTTCTAACACTAGCACATCTGATGCAGATATTGGCGTTTTGTTGTCTTGTTCAACCATCTGCTTAAATTCGTTGAGTAAATCATCGTTAGCTAGATTGGTAATAGCGCTATTTGACATATCTTCTATACTGGTAGAAGGTTCAATTTCAACTGTTAATTTTGCCATTTCGGGCTTCGCGCTAATAAGAGTAGCGTAAGCTTGCAAACTTTGTTGAATATCTAGCCATTCTTGCGGTGTTAATTGATCGGGATTAGATAATGATGACGCCACTAATGTTTTAAATCGGCTGATTTTAGCTTTCCAAAGAGGATTAAGCCCATTGACGAGATCAAGCGCATTGGTTGTATCGATTTTTGATAGTGGTAATTCGGCTAAAGCTTCATCAGATAGTAATCCATTTTGTGTTGGTACAATATATTTTTCATCGACATTGAGCGCAGTTTGCGCTTGTGGAGCGTATTGTGCTAGTTCAATGCGTAAAAAATAATCATCAATTTTGGGTTTGAGTTGTTGGATTAACTTCCAAATTTCGGCGCTATTTTCACCAAATGGTGTTTGCGTGTTGCTTATTTTGGTTTGCCATTGTAACCACGTTTTTAAGTTGTCAACAAAAGTGGTGGCGATGTTTAGATCAATACCGTCTTGCCCACTCATATCTTTTTGTGCGCCGGTGGTTTGGATTGCTGTTTGAATAAACGTTTGCATTTCGGGCGATAATTCGTTTGATACGGGGAAGATTAAATCACCATTGTAAAGATTGTCAGCATTGATCTTTATGCATTGCTGTATGTCGTCTTGGGTTAAATAATCCACGTTACTTTTATTTAAGCTTGCTAAAATACTATGCGCGGTGACAGAGAGTTTATTCCCTGATGGCGTTGATGTGTCAATTTGTGATAAGGGGAGTGTTTCACTCGTTTTCAAAATACTATCAAATGAGATAATTTTATCTTCAGTCCAGCTAATAGCATCTAAAATATCAGGTATGCGAATACGTCCATCATTGTCTGAATCAAGTAGGGCTAGGGTTCGTTTATCAAAATCTAATCCTGTTGTTGGACAACTTAGCGCGACCCATAATTTAGGATCTAAATCAGGTAAATTGATAATGTCATTGGCACTTTTAAATACAACTTGATCAAGCCCACCGACACGTTGAAATGTCCACATATGACTCATAATAATCTCCACACCGAAATCTAATTAATATCTTTATTAATATAGCAGTATTTATTTTTTTTTATAGAATAGAACAGTAATTTCTAATATTTGTAAGATCTATTGGTGTATCTTTACTATTTGATTTAGCTGGCTTTGGCAACTTTATGATAGAATAATGCCTTATTACTCAATACCTAAATAAAAACCAATAATATGTCATTAATTAATCTTACCAATGCTTATCTTTCATTTAGTGATGCACCGCTACTTGATCATATTGATATGTCTATTGAACCAAACGAGCGTGTTTGTCTTGTTGGACGTAATGGTGCGGGCAAATCAACGTTACTTAAAGTGTTAAATAAAGAAGTACCATTAGATGAAGGGCAAATTATTTATGAAAATAATGTGATTGTTTCACGCTTACAGCAAGATCCTCCTCGCGATGTGCAAGGCAATGTGTTTGACTTTGTGGCAGAAGGATTACATGAACAAGCACAGTTACTCCGAGATTATTACGATTTAGCTCATCGTGTTGAACACGATCCTTGCGAAAGTAACTTGGCTAAATTAGCGAAAATGCAAGAGCAGTTAGATCATCAAAATGGTTGGCAATTAGATAGTCGTATTCGTAATGTTATTTCGTCGTTATCACTTGATGGTGATGCCTTGTTATCTTCGCTATCAGGTGGCTGGCTTCGTAAAGCTGCATTAGCCAAAGCATTAGTTTGTCAACCATCGGTTTTATTGCTTGATGAACCAACAAACCATTTAGATATTCAAACCATAAAATGGTTGGAAGAGTTTTTAAAAAGCTTTAATGGCAGTATTGTGTTTATTTCTCATGACCGTTCATTTATTCGTCAAATGGCAACGCGTATTATTGATTTAGATCGGGGTAAAATTGCCTCTTGGAGCGGTAACTACGATAACTATTTACTTGGTAAAGAAGAAGCCTTGCGCGTTGAAGAGTTGCAAAATGCGGAATTTGATAAAAAATTAGCTCAAGAAGAGGTTTGGATTCGCCAAGGTATTAAAGCACGCCGTACACGTAATGAAGGGCGAGTACGTGCATTAAAAGCAATGCGCCAAGAATATAGCGAGCGTCGCCAAGTGATGGGCAGTGCCAAAATGCAAATTGAAGAGGCATTACGTTCTGGAAAAATCGTTTTTGAGCTTGAAAATGTGACCTATCAGATTGAAGATAAGTTGCTAGTTAATGATTTTACTGTGCAAGTATTACGTGGCGATAAGATCGCCCTGATTGGTCCTAATGGTATTGGTAAAACGACGTTGTTAAAACTAATGTTAGGTAATTTAGCGCCAACATCAGGTAGCGTACATTGTGGTACAAAGCTTGAAGTGGCTTATTTTGATCAATATCGATTAGAACTTGATCCTGAAAAAACCGTGATGGATAATTTAGCTGAAGGTAAACAAGAGGTGATGGTTAATGGACGATCACGTCATGTTCTTGGTTATCTGCAAGATTTTTTATTCCCGCCAAAACGCGCCAGAACACCTGTTCGTGCATTATCAGGTGGGGAGCGTAATCGTTTATTGCTGGCTAAACTATTTTTAAAACCTAGCAATTTATTAATACTTGATGAACCGACCAATGATCTTGATATTGAAACGCTGGAATTGTTAGAAGAGTTGGTTAATGATTATCAGGGAACAGTTTTGCTAGTTAGCCATGATCGGCAGTTTGTTGATAACGTCGTTACCCAATGTTGGTTTTTTGAAGAAAAAGGACATATTGGTGTTTATGCTGGTGGTTATGCCGATGCTTTGCAACAACAGCAACAAGCACAACCGGTTAAGGTAGCGGCAGTTAATGATGTTAAACAGCCTAAAAAAGCGTTAAGCACGGCGAATAACAAAAGCAATGATCAAGCCACTAAAAAGAAAGTTAAGCTCAGTTATAATGAGCAACGAGAGTTAACACAATTGCCAAGCAAAATAGAGCAATTAGAGTTAGCCATTGCTGATTTACAAGTTCAAATTGGTCAAAGTGACTTTTTTAATCAACCCCACGAAGTGACTGGACCAATCTTACAATCTTTGACCGATAAAGAAGCCGAACTAGAGTCTGCTTTTGAACGCTGGGAACAGCTAGAGTCTTTAAGTAAATCATAAAATAAAAGCATTATTTTCAGCATTATTTATTTGGGATATAAATAATGCTGTTTTCCCATACTAAGGTTTTTATGCCATCATCTTACCTAACTGTTTTTTAAACAGCAGTTTTGTTATTCCATAATTTTCTAGAGCCGAAGCAGAATAACAATAGTGCAATGATAACAAAAATAGCACCAACAAAGCCAATGTCACCAATTGAGAGTAGAATTAATACTTTACTACCTATAAAAGCGCCTCCGCCTATGCCGATATTGTAGATTCCTGAATAAACCGATGTGGCAATATCGGTTGCATCAGGCGCTGCATCAATCACTTTGCTTTGCATGACCATGCCAATAATAGTGATCGAAAGGCCCCAGATCAAACATTGAATGATTGCAGTATAAAGTGCAAATGAACAGACATAAAGTGATAATAAACAAATGATCAATGACAACATGGGGATAACTAAAATGGCGGTTGGATTTTTTTCGGCATATCTTGCAAAAATAACACTACCAATCATGCCGGAAAAACCCACTACTAACAATAAAGCGACGATAACATTTTGATTAAATCCGCCCACATCTTTCATAAATGGCGTAATATAGGTATAAGCAGTAAAGTGACCGGCAACAATAATGGCTATTAATAGATAAATATTTAGTAATATTGGGCGTTTTAATATACTTGGAATATCTTTGATTGAAATAATATCCATGCTTGGTACAGCAGGTAATAAGCGGAGCAGTAATATCATTACGCAAAAAGCGATACCAGCAATACATAAAAAAGTCACTCGCCAGCCAACGAACTGACCTATCATTGTACCAATTGGGATCCCTAGGATGGTTGCCATCGACACGCCAATAACAATAAAGCCCATTGCTTTAGCTTTTTTACCATTGGGGGCTAATCGAACAGCAAGCGGTGTTGTAATTGCCCAAAATACCGCATGCGCACAAGCAATGCCAATTCTTGCAGCCATTAGACTGTAAAAATCCCACGCAAATCCGGCTAAAATATGACTACCGATAAATAGGCAAAATAGAAAAATAAGTAGTTTTCTTCGTTCTATTTTTGACGTTAATATCGTCAATGGTAATGATAATAAAGAAACAGCCCATGCATAAATGGTGAGTAATAATCCAGCATGAGCCACATCCATTGAAAAGCTTTGAGCAATATTGGGTAATAACCCGACAGGTACAAATTCCGTTGTATTAAAAATAAATGCAGCAAATGCAAGGCAAAGAATTGATGACCAAATGCGAGATCGGGTAATGCTATTGTTCATGATTAAGATTATGGGGGGAAGATTAGATTATGTCAGATTATAACTGAATATGTTTGTCTATTAAATAGTTGTGATGAATAAATCTTAAAGTAAACTGCCACCTTATTGGTATTAGATGGCAGTACATCATTGCTGCAATTTATACTAATGCTTTAGCTGCTGCTAGTGCTTTGTCATAATCGGGCTCTGAAGATGTTTCTTTAACATATTCAACATAAACAACTTTGTCATTTTTATCAATCACAAATACGGCTCGAGAAAGTAAGCGTAACTCTTCAATAACAGTGCCATATTTTAGACCAAAATCAAGATCTTTATGATCGGAGGTCACTTTAACAGCATCAATGCCTTCAGCAGCACAATAGCGATTTAATGCAAAAGGTAAATCAAGACTAATTGAAAATATTACAGTATCTGTTAATTTTGCCGCTTCGACGTTAAAACGGTGAACTTGGGCACTGCATACCGAAGTATCAATGGATGGAACCGAATTAATAATTCTGATTTTACCTTTAAAATCGGATAATTTAATGGGCTTCATTGCTAAATCTTGCACGATAAAATCAGGTGCGATGTCACCAACGTTGATTTTGGGACCTAACAAAGTAATCGGGGCTCCGCGCATAGTAACTTCATTAACTCTTTTTTGCATAACTGTTTCCTTGGGGTGTAATAATCGTGTTGTGAAAAATTTCAGTATTGATAGGACAACGTCTTTCAATGCATTAAAGCTTCTGTACCTATTAGCATTAATTCAATATAGAACTAAACTGACTACTGAGCAATAGTGCTATCGTGTTTTAAGTGATGAATTAGCCGATTTCAACTATTGTTAATAATGTTGTTTTGTAATGTAATTAAACCATTTCCATTTTGGATGTTTATTCGACAATGGTATATAATGCCAGTCCCTTTCTTTACTCTTATATCAACACTATGAATCAATTAATTATTACTGTTTGTTTACTGACTTTTAGTAATATTTTTATGACTTTTGCGTGGTATGGGCATTTGCGGTTTTTACATAATCAAGTTTGGCTAGTGGCGGTGTTTGCTAGCTGGGGAATTGCGTTATTTGAATATTTATTGCAAGTGCCTGCTAATCGCATTGGTTTTCAGGTTGCTAGCGCAGGTCAATTAAAGATTATTCAGGAAGTAATTAGTTTGTCTGTTTTTATCCCTTTTTCAATTTATATTTTAAAAGAGCCATTTAAGACAGACTATATTTGGGCTGGCTTGTGTCTTTTAGGTGCGGTATTTTTTATGTTCCGCGATAAGATTTTTGCTTAATTTCATGTTAAAAAACGTGATAAATATTGATCATATTTGTCACGATAATGCTCTAAATTAGCATCTCAACTATTCCACATATTGCGCGGTCAATATAATTGTGATGCCTATCACATTAAAAATAATCAATCTTTATTAAGATGTTATTGTATTATATCACTCAACAACCATTGATATCTTGCTGACCATATCATGTCATTATTTCATATGAAATTGTTGATTAGTTAAGTGTTATTTAAGCGTTTTTGTTTTGATAACATGTTTTGATCTTTATCCCTTATTTGTATAAGGAGAGGTATATGCAAAAAAAAATTTTTTGTTCGTTATTTGTTGTTTTTTTTATGTGTTCAAATGTTAATGCCAGCAATATTAAAGATGTAACAACTGATCCACAAGATTTTTATCTTAAAGAAGATCAATCTCCGAATAGTTTATTTTTGTTACCTCCGCCCCCTTCTTTTAATAGTATTGATTTCCTTAGAGATAAAGCGATGTACGATTGGGGTAAGTCTGTTCGTCATTCTCAACGAGGGCATCAAGCCTATTTAGATGCTGATGCTAGTAAGGATAATGTAGCTAAACAGTTTTCACCTGCTTTTGGTTTTGACATTTCTGTAACTAATACCCCCGAAATTTATAAACTGATTACAACCATGAAAGAAGATGCCGGTGATCTGGCGACGCGTTCTGCTAAAAATTATTATAATCGAGTTAGACCATTTTCATTTTTTAACGAGCCAACTTGCCGCCCAGAAGATGAAAAAACGTTATCAACCAATGGTTCTTATCCATCAGGCCATACCACAATAGGATTTGCTATTTCACTAATACTTGCCGAAATTAATCCTGAAAAACAAAATGAAATTTTAAAGCGCGGTTATGAAATAGGGGAAAGCCGGGTTATTTGTGGTTATCATTGGCAAAGTGATGTTGATGCAGCAAAGTTTATGGCAGCGGCCGTTGTGGCACAACTACATACAAACTCGGCATTTATACAACAATTAGCTAAAGCCAAGGAGGAGTTTAACCATTTAAAAGACTAAATACTGGATAAGCTAACAGATTACCATTTGTTATTTATATATTTTATATTATTAAAATTATGCAAATTCGACCTTAATATATTGGCTGTTTATAGTTATCAGCCAATATATAAATTTTTAATTTATACAGTTTTAAAAGAGATATCAGGCAAAATTGCTTCGCCTTGCCAATATAGTTCACTGGCAATACGCTCAGCAATTTGGCAATAAAGTTGGTTAAATTCGCTATCAGGGTGGCTAATAACAGTAGGTTGCCCTGTATCGAGATCTTGGCGTAATATTTTATGAAGTGGTATTTGTCCGAGCAATTTTGTTTGATATTGCTCAGCTAGACGCTGTGCTCCACCTTCTCCAAAAATAGCTTCGTGATGACCACAATTTTCGCAAATGTGATAGCTCATATTTTCAATAATGCCTAGCGTTGGGATGTTGACTTTATTAAACATGGTCATGCCTTTTTTGGCATCAATTAATGCGATATCTTGTGGTGTACTGACAATAATTGCAGCCGTTACTGGAATACTTTGTGCTAGGGTTAATTGGATGTCCCCAGTTCCTGGAGGCATATCAATAACCAAATAATCAAGTTCAGGCCATAATGTATCTTGTAATATTTGTAGTAATGCCTTGCTTGCCATTGGTCCTCGCCATACCATGGCGCTATCTGGATCGACTAAATAACCAATAGAGTTACTGGCTAATCCGTGTGCCATAATAGGGGTCATGTGTTTATTGTCAGGTGTTAACGGTTGCTGTTTTTCTGTGCCTAACATGGTTGGAATTGAAGGTCCATAAATATCCGCATCTAAAATACCTACTTTGGCGCCTTGTTTTTGTAAAGCTAGTGCAAGATTGACAGCTGTTGATGATTTGCCCACGCCACCTTTGCCAGAACTTATGGCGATAATATTTTTGACATTGTTAATGGCATGTTGGTCATTAGCGCGTTTTAATGTAGCAATTTTATAGTCAATGTGCCAGTTAACGTCATTAATGCCGTTAAGCTTTAGTAATTTTGGGGTGGCTATTTTTTTTAACTCATCAAAAGCGTTTTGCCAAGCAAAGGGCATGGCTAAGTGGATAGATAAGCTTTGATTAACTAATTCGCATTTTGTTACTGCTCCAAGTTCAAGCAAGTTTTTTTGTAAGGTTGAATGAGTAAAATTCTCAAGAATATTTTCTACTTCAATGTTCATTATTATTATCTCGTTGTACATTAATATTTATACTTGCTTCATTTCCCATGCTCCTCCTTTAAAGAGGTGGAACATAATCAATGGCAAAGGTGTAAAAAGTCTATTATTTTACATTTTCGAAAAAAGATTATTTGCCATCTACAAAGTGAATCGAGTATAGAAATTTCATCAAATTATGGCATAAATCTAGCGATAATCCCACGATTGATGTACTATTTCTGCCATTATGTAATAAAGGGTAATAAATCAACATGACAACTCAACGCAAAATATTGGTGACTTGCGCACTGCCTTATGCCAATGGTGCAATTCACTTAGGTCATATGCTTGAACATATTCAAGCTGATGTATGGGTACGTTATCAACGTATGCGTGGTAATGAGATCTATTTTATCTGTGCTGACGATGCGCATGGCACGCCAATTATGCTCAAAGCACAACAACTTGGCATTACGCCTGAACAGATGATTAGTGAAGTGAAAACTGAGCATCAGCGTGATTTTGCGGGATTTAATATTAGTTATGATAATTACCATTCAACTCATAGCTCAGAAAATCGTGAAATATCAGCGCAAATTTATAAGCGTTTAAAAGCCAATGGTTATATTAAAACCAAAGTCATTTCACAGCTATTTGATCCTGAAAAACAGATGTTTTTGCCAGATCGCTTTGTAAAAGGTACTTGTCCACGTTGTAAAGCCCCAGATCAATATGGTGATAACTGTGAAGTGTGTAGTGCAACTTACAACCCGATTGATTTAATTAATCCTAAGTCTGTGGTTTCAGGGGCGACGCCAATTTTAAAAGAGTCAGAACATTTCTTTTTCGATCTGCCGGCTTTTTCAACTATGTTACAAGAGTGGATTCGCTCTGGAACACTACAAGAGCAAGTCGCTAATAAAATGCAAGAGTGGTTTGAATCAGGCTTACAGCCGTGGGATATTAGCCGTGATGCTCCTTATTTTGGTTTTGAAATCCCTGATGCGCCAGGTAAATATTTTTATGTCTGGTTAGATGCACCAATTGGTTATATGGGCTCTTTTTTAAACTACTGCAATACACAAAATAAACCAATTTTTGATGAGTTTTGGAATAAAGATTCAAGCACTGAGCTTTATCACTTTATTGGTAAAGATATTGTTTACTTTCATAGTTTATTTTGGCCGGCAATGCTAGAGGGTAGCGAACATCGCAAACCATCGAATATTTTTGTGCATGGCTATGTGACTGTTGACGGCGCAAAAATGTCTAAGTCGCGAGGTACTTTTATTCAAGCAAGTACCTATCTAAAACACTTAGATCCTGATTGCTTACGCTATTATTATGCCGCTAAGCTGTCACCACATATTGATGATATTGATTTAAATTTAGAAGACTTTGTTCAACGTGTAAATAGCGATTTAGTTAATAAAGTTGTTAATATTGCTTCACGTTCGGCTGGATTTATTTATAAACGCTTTGACGGCAAATTATCGGATAATGTAGCTGAACCTGCACTTTATGCGTATTTTGTTGAAAAATCTCAAATCATTGCTAATTATTTTGAGCAACGTGAATTAGGTAAGGCGATTCGTGAAATTATGGCACTTGCTGACGAAGCTAATCGTTATATTGATGAAAAAGCGCCATGGGTAGTTGCTAAACAAGAAGGGCAAGATCAAACATTGCAAGATATTTGCTCAATGGGTATTCACCTATTCCGTATTTTAATGACCTATTTAAAACCAATAGTGCCTTCATTAGCTGAGCGAACAGAAGCATTTTTAAATAGCAAATTAGAATGGAATACCATTGCTAATGCGTTAACTAGCCATAAAATTAATCAGTTTAAAGCCCTATTTAACCGTATTGATATGGATAAAATTACTGCCATGATTGAAGAAACAAAAGAGCAAGCTGCCCTAGCAACACCAGCTAAAACAAATGTTGCTGAACCTATTGCTGATACGATTAATTTTGACGATTTTGCCAAAGTTGATATGCGTGTTGCTTTAATTAAACATGCTTGTTTTGTTGAAGGATCCGATAAATTACTCCAGTTGACGCTTGATATTGGTGATGAAACCCGTAATGTGTTTTCAGGCATCAAGCAGTTTTATCCTGATCCAGAAGTACTAATTGGGCGTTTAACCATTATGATTGCCAATTTAGCGCCTCGTAAAATGCGATTTGGTGTTTCAGAAGGTATGGTGCTTTGTGCCAGTGGTAAAGATGATGGTGACGGCGTGTACTTGTTATCGCCAGATAGTGGTGCTAAACCGGGAATGCGCATTTCGTAATTTTTATTCTTATCATGCAAAAATGCATCTTAGCAAGTTAATGTGCTTGTTAAGATGTTTTATAAAACGACGTGTTTTAGTATAACAAGTTGATCTGTTTACATTGTTGGATAAAGCAACATAATAGATAGCCATTGAAATAAAAAATATCTGAAAATTAAATTAATTGACTACGTCTCTATTTTATCGAAATTTGCAATCAAAATAACGATTGCCCAAGCTCAGTTTTGTTAAACTTCATATTTTATTGTTCTATTTAACATTGCTTGTAAATTCGTTATTTCCTTACTTTTGATTTTCTGACGGATTTCCTGAATAAGGAAATATGCTGTCTTTTAGTGAAAAAGAGAAATCATTTGTATTAATCTCACCAATCACTTTGTTGCTATCGTATAAAGCCAGTAAAAAATCGGCCATTTGCTTTGCTGTATGGTACTTGGTAAAACTTGCATCATAATTGTAGTTACTGACATTATTGGCTTTTTCACCAAATTCTGTTTTTGTCGCGGCCGGAGCTAACACCTTTGCGGTTAATTGGGCGTTAGCTTGCTTTAATTCTTGTGCTAGCCCTTCGGTAAAGGCATTGACATAGAATTTTGTTGCGCAATAGGTTACCGCATTAGGAACGAGTGTATATCCACCACGGGAGGAGATGTTTATTAGTTGTGTCCCAGATTCATTTTGATATTTACGTACATACAGTGTTGAAAAAATTGTTAGGACTTCAATATTTAAATGAAGCATTGATTCGATTTTTCCTAAATCTTGATCGCTAACACTGCCGTAATGACCAAAACCGGCATTATTAATCCATGTTTCAATAAAATAGTTGTCTAAATCATTAAAAAGGGAATAAGCGTTGGTTGGTTGTGATAAATCACAAAGTTTTATAATTACTTCTAATTCTGGGGAAATTTTTGCAATTTCTTGTTGTAAAAGTGCCAAATTTTCTTGTCTTCTTGCAATAACAATAAGGTTTTTATTTCGTTTTGCAAAAGCAATAGCTGTTGCATAACCTATGCCTGAACTTGCGCCGGTTATGACGGTATATTTTTTATGTGTATTGGTCATTTTTATTTCCTCTAATATTTTAAATATCTGTATTTAATTAAAAGCATTCAAACTATTAAATATATGATAAATATAACTTTATTCTACTGGAAGGTGGACTCATTTTGGTCTTTTATATTTTTTTATTGGTTATTTGTTTGCCATGAATTATGTGGTACTTCAACTTCTTTAGAGGCTTGAGCTAAAGCATCATTCAATCGTTGACGGCTTAAAGGTATGCAATATGCAGGCTTTGCACGTTCAAACCGCCAACTGTTTGATAAAGCGCCTACATCAACATAATCATAGCCAATACTTTCTAGAAGAGTGAAAACAATTTGTTTGGCAGCTAAGTCATCTCCAGCTATAGGAATTGCTCTTCTATCTGATTTATCATTAGGCTTTGCATCTTTAATAACATCTTTTGCGAGAATTGCATTAAAAACTTTAACTACTCTAGATTTATCAAGATGTTTAGCGACTAACTCGCTGGTTGTTGTTTCATGATTATCTAATTGTCCTAAATGACCATCGCGGGTAGGATAATAGTTAGTGGCATCAAGTACTATTTTTCCGCTGAGTAGCTTTGCAGGTAATTGTGTATAATTGATAAAAGGAATAGCAACGAGAATTATATCACCAAATTTAATGGCTTCTTCTTGGCTCCCAATTTGGCAGTTTAAGCGTGTGGCTACGCTAAATAACGTCTTTTTATCTCTAGAATTACTTAACATAACTTGATAACCTGCGCGCATAAATAATGTTGTGTAGGCTTGACTTACAAATCCTGCCCCTATAATGCCGATTTTTTCCATATATTTACCCTGTTTTTATTTGTTTGCTTGATTTGCGTTATAATATTTATAAAATAAAAGATAGTAAATGGCTTTAAAATTGTTTTATTAACAACTGGAGATTGGCAATATGGATCTTTTTAGAAGTATGAAGGCTTTTGTATTGACTGTGAAGACAGGTTCATTTGCATCGGCATCTATCTCATTAAATACCTCTCCGCAAATGGTTGCGAAATATATTCTTTTTTTAGAAACTCAATTAGGGTTAAAGTTACTTAATCGAACAACACGTTCACAAAATCTTACCGAATTTGGTAAGCAGTATTATGAGCGCTGTGTGAGTATTTTAGGTGAAGTTAAAGCCACCTCTATGCTTGCGCAACAGTTTTTAGATAAACCTAGTGGTGCGCTTAGAATTAGTGCGCCATTTACTTTTGGTAATTTTACTTTAGTGCCATTAATTAGTAGTTTTATGAAGTGTTATCCCCAAATTAGTGTCGATATACAATTAAGTGATCGTTATGTCGATTTAGTTAAGGACGGTTTTGATATCGCTTTTCGGATTGGTGATTTAAGTGATTCAGGGCTTATTGCTCGTAAACTTAATCCTCATCAACTTATTTTTGCTGCCTCACCAGATTATTTAGCGCAATATGGTGTTCCACTAATACCTGATGATTTAAAAAAGCATCAATGCTTGATTTACCAATATGTGAATCAGAATAAAAAAGATCATGTTTGGTCGTTTATGATTAATGGTGAAATAGTTAATATTCCTATATCAGGGACATTTCAAAGTAATCAGACTTCAGCGTTAGCGATAGCTGCGATTGAAGGGCTAGGTATCACCATGTTGCCAGAATCTATGTTACAAGAACCAATTAAGCAAAAAAAATTATTTCCCATATTACAAAAATTTTTACCACCTGCCAAGCCGCTTAATATGCTTTATACTGCTGATCGTCAGCAACCACCAAAATTAAAAGCATTTATTGAATTTGTGTTGAATGCAATATCGTAATCAGTGTGCTTTTTATCCATAATAAAAAAGGCGATTTGCTCGCCTTTTTAACAGTTGTAATAAAAGAACCAATAGTTATTTTATCGTCACTAAAGTGCTCACTTCTTTACCTAACATATTGTTTAGATAAACTAAATCGTTAGCAGTTAAGGTTCCTACTGCATATTTTAATTGGAGTAAGCTAGTTAGATAATTATATTTTGCATCTGATAAATTTCGTTTAGAACTGTAAAGCTGAGTTGTTGCATTTAATACGTCAACAATTGTTCGTGTTCCAACTTGATAACCAGAATTAGTTGCTTCGAATGAACTTTGTGCTGAAACTACCGCTTGTTGATAAGCTTTGATTGCACTAATTGATGATGAAATATTGTTGTATGATGAACGTACTTGATTAATCACACCACGATTGGTGCTTTCTAATTTTTCGCTGAAGCTTACATAATTTTGTTGTGCTTGTTCAACTTTAGACATTGTTGCGCCACCCGAAAAGATAGGTAGGTTTACACTGACACCAACATAGTTATTTCCTGAATAAGATTTACCACCATGTGCACCAGCCGCTACATTATTACCATATCTTTCAGTTTTATTTAAATTAGTTGATGCATCTAAACTTGCTATTGGTAAATGACCGGCTTGTGATAGTTTGATCTGTTGACGTGCAATGTCTTGATTTAATTTCATTGTTAATAAATTAAGATTAGACGTTTCAGATTGTTTTAACAGTGTGCTGATTTGTGCTGGGGACTCTGTTTTAAATGTATCGGTGTTAACACTTGCCAAACTTGAATAAAAACGACCACTTACTTGGCGTAAATCTTCAATTGCATTATTTAGCTCATTTAATGCGTTGACTTGTTGTGCAACCGTTAGGTCGTAATTTGCTTGGGCATTTTGTACATCAGTAATGGCAACTAAACCAACTTGGTGTTGTTGACTCGTTTGTTCTAACTGACGGCCAATGGCTTTTTTCTGGGCATCAATAAAACTTAATGCATCAAGTGCTTTTAATACATTAAAATAAGCCACTGAAGTATTTAAGATTAATGTTTGACCTTGGTATTGATAGGCAATATCGGCAACACTTGCTTGTTTTTTAGTAATATCTAAGGCTTTCCAATTTGAGAAATTAAAAATGCTTTGAGATACTGCAATTTGGTATAAATTGCCACTTTTGGATTTTACACCACTGATATCACGTCGACCATGAGTTACACCATAAGAAGCACTTAAACCAACTTGCGGTAGTAAACTCGCTCGAGAACCTGAAATTGCCGCGTATGCTTTATTTTTTTCAGCTAATGAACTGCGTAGATCAGGGTTAGTTTCTTTTGCTTGTTCATAGACTTGAATCAAATTTTCAGCAAATACAGATTGGCTTAATGCTAAGCCAATTAAAAAGGTTAAAGTTTTTTTCATTAATCTTCTCTTTAAAAATCATTAAAATATAGTAGTATTTTTAATGGCATAATTTTAACAGATTATTAGTATATAGTAAGCATAGTTTGTATGTCATTCGCACTTTTTATTAAAATTAAGTTTAACATCGAGATCTTATATGAAAATGAAAAATAATCCGGTACATTTTGACAAAAACGATGTGTTTAATCTAACTAAACGAATTTTGTATAAAGGTTTTTTTTCTTTATTTGAATATCGTTTTCAATATCGTAAATTTGATGGTTCAATAAGCGAGGTTGTAACTCGTGAAATTTTAGAACGTAGTCATGCAGTTGTGCTTTTAGCATATGATGCAAAACGTGATGAAGTTGTGCTAATTGAACAAATTCGGATTGCCTCTATTGAAACCCAAGAGAGTCCTTGGATGTTAGAGCTTATTGCAGGCATGATGGATCATGAAAATGAATCATTTGAAGAAGTGGCAAAACGTGAAGCAATAGAAGAAGCTGGAGTTGTTATTGGTCGATGTAAACCTATCATCAGTTATTTAGCATCGCCCGGTGGTATAACTGAACAATTGCATATTTTGGTGGGTGAAGTCGATTCATCAACAGCTAAAGGTATTCATGGGCTTGCTGAAGAAAACGAAGATATTAAAGTTCATGTTGTCAGTCGTAATCAAGCTTATCAATGGGTCAAAGATGGAGTAATTAACAATGCTGCATCAATTATTGCGCTACAATGGTTAGAACTTAATCATCAGTTATTAAAAAAAGAGTGGGAATAACTTTTTAGTATTCATATTTAATTATTTCTTTCATAAAAGTGTGATCTATTTTACACTTTTGTATAACGCTAAGATTTACAATAAAAATTGTGTTTCCTGTCACAATGTCTATTTTGTTGTTGATATTATTAACCATAATTATAGATTGATAAATAATTGGGGTGAATTTTGAGGTCATTGTTAAAACTTCCAATTCGTAATAAAAATTGCGGTAAAATATTGCATATAACTGATACTCATCTTTTTTCTGATGACGATGGTTCATTGCTTGGTATTAATTCCAATGCAAGTTTTTTAGCAGTTATCAATGAAATTGGACGTAATAATAAGCAGTTTGATTTGATTGTGGCAACCGGTGACTTTGTGCAAGATGGTTCTAAAAAAGCTTATGCTCGTTTTGCCGAGCAAATTAACAAGTTTAATATGCCTTGTGTGTGGTTGGCTGGTAACCATGATAATTATACGGGTATGCAAGATGTGTTTGCAACTTATCAACTGGCCGATAATAAAATAGTGCAGTTAGGGGATAACTGGCTGATTGTTTTATTAAATAGCCAAGTTGTTGGTCAAGCATATGGTTTTTTACCTGAATCTGAACTTGAATTTTTACATAATGCTTTAACTGAGCATTATGATCGAAATACATTAGTTTTTTTACACCACCATCCAATTAATTCTGGTTGTCATTGGTTAGATCACCATATTTTAAAAAATAGTGATCAATTAGAACAAATTATTCAAAAACATTCTAATGTAAAAGGGATTGGTTGGGGACACATTCATCAAAAACAAGATTATGTTTGGCATCATTGTAATGCGTTTTCAACCCCTTCAACGTGTTTTCAATTTAAGCCTGAATGTTATGATTTTCAAGTATCAAGTGACGATGCGCCTGGTTGGCGAGAAATTACGCTTAATACTGATGGTTCTATCGAGAGCGAGGTTTATCGTTTAGCGGATAATCAGTTTTTACCCGATGTTTCTCAAAGCGGTTATTAACAGACAGTAATAATCAGTCCGTTCTCAAATCTAACTTAAAAATTATAGCAAAGGTGCAAAACAGTAGAACAGTCGTTCGACAACACGTTGCCAAATTGGGCGTTGATTCCATTTTTCAGTATTTATTTTATCTGAATTAGATAAATATTTTTCTAAGAGCGTTGATAGTGATTTAGCAAATTCTGCATCATCAATTACCGTTGTAATCTCAAAATTAAGCCATAAGCTGCGCATATCTAAATTAACAGTGCCAACAAGACTGAGTTGGTTATCAATTAAAACACTTTTGGTATGTAATAAGTTATCATTAAATTGATAGAGTTTTACGCCACCATTTAATAACTCAGAAAAGAAAGCTCGGCTTGCCCATTTTACCATTAGTGAGTCAATATTTTTGGGCATGATGATGATGACTTCGACACCTCGTTGAGCTGCGGTACATACAGCATGTAAAATATCATCAGTTGGTACTAAATAAGGTGTAGTAAAAATAATTTGTTGTTGTGCTGAATAAATTGCAGTTAATAACACTTGGTGGATCATGTTTTCCATATAACCGGGACCCGATGCGATTAATTGCATAATGTGTTTTTTATCTTCTGGTGGTTCGGCAAAATCAGTAATTTGTGGTAGGGCTAGATATTTACCTGTTTCTAGCGCCCAATCACAGGCATATATCGCACCCATGAGTGTTGTAACCGGTCCATTCATTCTGACCATAATATCAACCCATTTACCAACATGTTTATTTTGTTTGAAAAAACGTGGATCGACAATATTCATACTACCAGTATAAGAGATATAGTTATCAATAATAGCTACTTTACGGTGTTGACGTAAATCCAGTCGCCTAAACATAAATCGAAGCAAGTTGACTTGTAACGCTTCGACAATGATTATGCCCGCATCACGCATTCTTTTACTGGCATTAGTTTTAATAAAGTGTCTGCTACCGGCAGAGTCAACCATTAATCGGCAAGTTACCCCTCGCTGTGTTGCTTGAATGAGTGCTTGCTCGACTTCGTCTGCCCGACCACCTTCATTCCAGATATAAAATACCATTTCAATATTTGACGTTGCTCCATTGATATCATCAATTAAGCGGTCGAAAATGACATTTGTTTCACTCAATAGCTCAATATGATTACCGTTAATTCCATCAAGCCCTGTTTGGTGTTTACAAAGCTGGAAAATTGGCTTGCTAACTTGGCTTACGTTTTTAGTGAAGATATCTGGAAATTCACTTAATCGGTTAATAAATTTGGAAATTGTTGGGCGCATTTTTTGCGCTCGTTTAGCGCGTTGCTGACCTAAGTGCGCTTCGCCCAGAGCAAAATAAAGAAACACACCAACAAGCGGTAAGATATAAATGACTAACATCCATGCAATAACATAAGTGGTTGGTCTTCGTTTGAAGATAATGCGTAATGTTGTTGAAACAATGATCAGCCAATAAGCAAGGAAGATCAAAGTACTTATTAATGCATGAAATGAGGTAAATTGCATAGTTAATTAGCTATTAGTTAGGTTCAATTTAGCAATTGGATCTTTAGTACAATCATAATGTTGAAAAATCTCAGGTAATGGTTTGGGGTTATTATGTTTATCTACTGAAACATAAGTGAAAACAGCATCTGTTATGCAAAAACGTTGTGTATTGTCTGATGTATCAATGACTTTTTTAACCCAAACTTCAATACCAATTGTGATCGATGTTTTTCCAGTTTTGATACAATGAGCATAACAACAAACAACATCACCGACCATTGCTGGTTTGTAAAATGTAATGCTACTAGCATTTACTGTTACAACTCGATTTCTCGCGATCTCTTTTGATAAAATACCGCCAGCAAGATCCATTTGAGACATGATCCACCCACCAAAAATGTGTCCGTGAGGATTGGTATCAGCCGGCATGGCAAGCGTTCTAAGCACTAATTGACCTTTAGGGGTTGTATCTTGTGTCATTCTGAAATACTCCATTTGTACTATTTATTATTTGCTGTCTATATCTTTATTCATATTTTTGTAAATATAGATACCTGATATTAACGATAATAGTAACGATGCACCAGGTAAAATAAATACTTTAAATATCCAAAAGAAATCATCAGTAGTGTAATAGGTTGCACCTAAACTAATGGCGCCACACAATATAAAAAAGAATATCCATAATAAATTGAGTTTATTCCAAATAGCGGTATCGAGCTGTATTTCTTTGCCAAGCATTTTTTGAAGTAGATTTTTTTTAAAAATAAATTGGCTAACTAATAAGGCTGTGGCAAATAAAAAATTAATAATAGTGACTTTCCATTTGATTATATTCGGGTCACGCAAATAGAGTGTAAATCCACTAAAAATCATCACCATTAGATAAGAAATCAGCTCTACTTTATCTATTTTTCTATATAGAATAAGAATGAGAAGAAAGCATACTGTTGCCGCGATCATTAATGCTTGAACGCCAACAAAGACATCATACATGGTTAGAAAAATAAAAAAGCATATAAGCGGAATAAAGTTTAAAAGTTGTTTCATTTAATTATTAACCTAGTACAAAAGATGAGTTGGTATATTGTAAATAAGTAAAAAGCCTATTGGAATAGGCTTATTTTTTATGATGAAGTTCTGGATGTTCTTTACAATTACCCGATTGGCAATGTCCATAAAGATATAAACTATGAAAAGTTAATTTAACACCATATTGTTCGGCGATTTCTTTTTGTCTAGCATTGATAATATCATCTCTAAACTCAAATACCTCGCCGCAATCTAAGCAGATTAAATGGTTGTGATGTTGTTGTGTAGCTAGTTCGAAAACCGCTTTTCCGCCTTCAAAGTTATGGCGTGTCACAATTCCTGCATCGTCAAATTGATTCAAAACACGATAAACGGTTGCAAGTCCGATTTCTTCGCCCATATCAAGTAGTTTTTTATAAAGATCTTCTACTGTAATATGTTGACATGAAGGATCGCGTAATAATTCTAAAATCTTTAATCGTGGTAACGTAACCTTTAAACCAGCGCTTTTGAGCGCCGCATTATTATCATTTTCATGATTTATCATATTACTTTCCATTAAGTTATGAACAACTACCTATTATAGGAACTATGTATGGTAAATAAAAGAAATCATTTTGATAGATTAAATTTTCATTTCGCTTTTGACTTGACTTACCCACTTATTGATGCGTTCTTCGGTTAATTCGGGTTGACGATCTTCGTCAATTGCTAAACCAACAAAATGTGTATCATCCACTAAGCTTTTTGACGCTTCGAAACTATAACCTTCAGTTGACCAGTGCCCAACAATTTTTGCACCTTTAGGCTCGATAATATCGCGAAGTGTTCCCATAGCATCACAGAAATATTCGGCATAGTCTTCCTGATCGCCACAACCGAAAATAGCTACTGTTTTGCCACTAAAATCAATTTTTTCTAAATTAGGGAAAAAGTCGTCCCAATCAGCTTGTGATTCGCCATAGTACCAAGTTGGAATACCGAAAAATAAGCAATTGTATTGTTCAATGTTCTCTTTAGTGGTTTTTGCAATGTCGAAAAGTTCCGCTTTGTCGCTACCCAAAATGAGTTGGATTTGCTTTGCTACATTTTCTGTATTGCCAGTATCACTACCAAAAAAAATACCAACTTGTTTCATATGTGTCCTTTACTATTTACGATATTAAAATATTTCAGCAGTATATCATTGTCACTTATTATCATCAATAATTCTAAGTTATATTGAGCAACATAACATAAGTTATTCTTTGCTATACAATTTATTCATCTTGGATTAGAATTATTGCCTATTTTTCTACTAACTTAGGCTGTGGAATTGCTTTATGAATCTGCATGAATATCAATCTAAATGTCTTTTTAAACAATATAATTTACCCGTACCAGAAGGGTACGTTTGTAACTCAATTGATGAAATACAAGATACATTAGCTCAATTGTCCTTAGGCACAACCTCAGATTCCTGGGTTGCTAAATGTCAGGTTCACGCAGGAGGACGAGGTAAAGCTGGTGGCGTTATTTGCACTCAAAGTTATGACGAAATAAAGCAATTTGCTGAAAAATGGTTAGGGCAATATCTTGTTACTCATCAAACCACCGATAAAGGGCAGCCAGTTAATAAAATTTTGATAGAAAAAGCATCTAATATTCATAAAGAACTTTATTTAGGCGCGGTGGTTGATCGCAGTTCTAAGCGTATTGTGATTATGGCATCGACAGAAGGTGGCGTTGATATAGAAAGTGTCGCCGAAAAATCACCACACTTAATTTATAAAACTTCACTTGATCCTTTAATCGGTCCTTGTGCTTACCAAGGCCGCGAACTTGCGTTTAAATTGGGATTAACAGGAAAATTAGTTAATCAGTTTACAAAATTATTTGTTAATTTTGCAAAACTATTTTTAGATAATGATGTTTCATTAGCGGAAGTCAACCCGTTAGTGATTACTGATTCAGATGAGCTAGTTTGTTTAGATGCAAAAGTTGTTTTAGATGATAATGGTCTTTTTAGACACCCACACTTAAATATTCTAAGAGATACAACGCAAGAAGATGAACGTGAGTCAATCGCTGCAAAACAAGGTATTAGCTATGTATCATTAAATGGTAATATCGGTTGTATGGTAAATGGCGCAGGTCTTGCGATGGCAACGATGGACATTATTAAACTACATGGTGGAGAACCTGCTAACTTTTTGGATGTGGGCGGTGGCACGACGAAAGAGCGTGTTACTGAAGCATTCAAGTTAATATTATCTGATACAAACGTGAAAGCGATTTTGGTTAATATTTTTGGTGGTATTGTTCGTTGTGATTTAATTGCCGATGGTGTCATTAGTGCAATTGAAGAAATAGGTCTTACTGTTCCTGTTGTTGTACGTCTTGAAGGTAATAATGCTGAGCTTGCTCGAGAAATTTTGGCTAAAAGCAAATTAAATGTTATTACTGCAGAAAGTTTAATCGATGCGGCTCAAAAAATCGTTGCTGTTGCCTAATAATAGGACGCGAGGAGAATAGTTATTATGTCAATTTTAGTCAATAAAGAAACCAAAGTTATCTGCCAAGGATTTACGGGAGGTCAAGGAACCTTCCATTCACAGCAAGCGCTTGCTTACGGTACAAAGTTAGTTGGTGGCGTGACGCCAGGCAAAGGTGGTACAATTCATTTAGGTTTACCGGTTTTTAATACAGTTAAAGAAGCGGTTGAAGCAACAGGTGCAACAGCAAGTGTTATTTATGTGCCGGCAGCGTTTGGTAAAGATTCTATTTTAGAAGCAATTGATGCGGGGATTAAACTCATTGTCTGTATTACTGAAGGTATCCCAACTTTAGATATGTTAGTTGTTAAAGAAAAATTAAGGCTAAATGATGTCGTAATGATTGGACCAAACTGTCCGGGTATTATTGTCCCAGATGAATGTAAAATAGGTATTATGCCAGGTCATATTCATCGAGCAGGAAAGGTGGGGATCGTTTCTCGTTCTGGAACACTAACTTATGAAGCGGTTAAACAAACAACGGATATTGGTTTAGGACAATCAGTGTGTGTTGGCATCGGCGGTGATCCTATTCCTGGTAGCGATTTTATCTCTATTTTAGCCTTACTTGAGCAAGATCCTAAAACTGAAGTTATTGTGATGATTGGCGAGATTGGTGGTAGCGCCGAAGAAGAAGCTGCTGAATATGTTAAAAAACATGTAACTAAGCCTGTGATTGCTTATATCGCCGGTGTTTCTGCCCCAGCAGGAAAACGCATGGGGCATGCCGGTGCGATTATTTCAGGTAATAAAGGCACTGTGGCGGAAAAATCTAAAGCATTGCAATCGGCGGGCATTACGGTTGTAACAAGCCTTACCGATATTGGCGATGCTGTAAAAAAACAAATGAGAATATAGTTTTTTTGATATATATCAATTTTTATTCTATGGTTATCTGTGTATAATGCTCACCAATAACGTAAAAAATTTGTGAGCATTTAAGATTTAGGGAGCGTTTATGTTAGATATAGTAGAACTTTCACGCCTCCAGTTTGCACTCACTGCAATGTATCATTTTATTTTTGTACCATTAACGCTAGGTTTGGCGTTTATGCTAGCAATTATGGAAACGGTATATGTTGTTAGTGGTAAGCAAGTCTGGAAGGATATGACAAAATTTTGGGGTAAGCTGTTTGCTATCAACTTTGCAGTAGGTGTGGCAACAGGCTTAACCATGGAATTCCAGTTTGGAACTAACTGGTCTTATTATTCACATTATGTGGGTGATATTTTTGGTGCGCCGTTAGCCATTGAAGGTTTAATGGCATTCTTCTTAGAGTCAACTATGGTAGGTTTATTCTTTTTTGGTTGGGATAGATTAAGCCGTGGTAAGCATTTAATGGTGACTTGGTGTGTTGCATTTGGTTCTAATCTTTCGGCACTTTGGATCTTAGTCGCTAATGGTTGGATGCAATTTCCAGTAGGATCTGAATTTAACCCAATTAATTCACGTATGGAAATGGCGAACTTTTTTGAGCTGATTACTAACACCGTTGCTCAATATAAATTTGTTCATACCGTTGCTGCAGGTTATTTGACAGGTGCTATTTTTGTTTTAAGTATTAGTTCTTACTATTTGCTGAAAAAGCGTGATGTTGCCTTTGCAAAACGCTCTTTTGCTGTGGCCGCGACATTTGGGTTTATTATGTCGATTGCAGTTGCTCTAATGGGGGATGAAGCTGGGCATGAAATGACAACTGTCCAACCAGCCAAACTTGCTGCCATTGAAGCTGAATGGGAAACTCAACCGGCACCAGCATCATTCAATGTTATTGCCTTTCCATCACAAAAAAATAAAGAAAATTTATTTGCAATAGAAATTCCTTATGCAATGGGCATAATGACCACTCGTTCATTTGACACGCAAGTAACTGGATTAAGAGACATATTAGCGAATAACGAAACGAGAATTCGTAAAGGTATTTTGGCTTATACAAATTTAGAAAAAATTCAACAAGGCAATCAAGATCCTGACGTCCTTAAAGCATTTGAGGATAATAAATCTGATTTAGGCTATGGTTATCTGGTTAAACGTTTTACCGATCGTGATAATTTAACGATTCCTCAAGCGACAGAAGAACATATTAAAGCTGCGACAGAGGACTCAATTCCTACAGTATGGCCACTATTTTGGGCATTTAGAGTGATGGTTGGTCTAGGTGTATTAATGATTCTTGGGACTGGATTTGCGTTATGGACAACATATAAAAATAAAATTGGTGAAAAACGTTGGTTACATCGTTTATTAGTTCTATTTTTACCGTTCCCTTGGTTAGCATGTGAATGTGGTTGGTTTGTTGCCGAGTATGGACGCCAACCTTGGGCAATTCAAGATATTTTACCGACTGGAGTGGCAAATTCATCATTAACTGCGGGTGAAGTGTTATTCACTATGGTACTTATTTGTGGACTTTATACATTGTTCTTAGTTGTTGAATTATTCTTAATGTTTAAGTTTGCTCGTTTAGGACCAAGTTCTTTGGGCACTGGCAACTATCATTATGAAAAAACACAACCGATAACAAAATAGGGCATAGGGAGTATACACAATGATTGATTACGAAATTGTACGCGTTATCTGGTGGGTGCTGATTAGTGTTGTTTTAATCGGTTTTGTTGTCACAGATGGTTTTGATATGGGTGTGGGTATTTTATTACCATTTATCGGTAAAACAGATACAGAACGTCGTATTATGATTAATGCAATTGCGCCTCATTGGGATGGTAACCAAGTTTGGTTGATCACTGCTGGCGCAGGGATATTCGCAGCTTGGCCAATGGCCTATGCTGCGTCATTTTCCGGTTTTTATATTGCGATGGTTTTAGTGCTTTGTGCACTATTTTTTAGACCCATTGGCTTTGATTATCGCAGTAAGCTAGAAAACTCAAAATGGCGTAATGTATGGGATGGTGGTATTTTTGCTGGTAGCTTTGTACCTGCACTTGTTTTTGGTGTCGCTTTTGGCAATTTATTAGAAGGTGTTCCATTTAGATTTGATAACTCTTATCGCGTGTTTTATGATGGTAACTTCTTTGGCCTGCTTAATCCTTTTGCACTATTGACCGGTGTTGTGAGCTTAATGTTATTTGTTGCTCATGGTGGAGCATGGTTACAGCTGAAAACATCAGGTGAGCTTTATTTAAGAGCTAGAAAGGCCACACAAATTGCTAGTTTAGCCATGTTAATTGCATTTGTGTTAGCAGGTGTTTGGGTGGCATTTGGTATTCATGGTTATGAAGTAACTAGTGTGATTGATTATAATGCGTCATCTAATCCGCTAAGCAAGACAGTATCTACTGATGCATCGTGGTTAGCCAATTATATGAATTATCCTATTTTATGGATAGTACCTGCTTTGGGTGTAATATTACCACTATTAACTATTCTTTTTTCTAGTTTAAATAAAAATGCATTAGTATTTATTTCATCAATATTAACAATTGTCTGTGTATTATTTACCTATGGTATAGCAACCTTCCCATTTATTATGCCTTCAAGCATTATGCCAAATGCAAGTTTGACAATATGGGATGCATCATCAAGTCAATTAACGCTTAATATTATGTTTGTTGTTGTTCTTATATTTTTACCTATTGTTCTTTTTTATACCATTTGGTCATATATCAAAATGTTTGGAAGACTGGATAAAAATCATATCGAAAATAATAAACATTCTCTTTATTAAGGAACTATTATGTATTATGTTTTATGGTGTATAGGACTTATTGCGGCATGTATGTTATCAGCTGTAACTGGTTTATGGGTTGAGAGAGACAGTAGTGAAAAAGAATCTAACAACAAATAATATCAATTAAATAGTAATAAAAAGGCGGCAAATAGCCGCCTTTTTAATTTACAGATAGAGTTGCTAAGCGTAAATCATAAATGATAATTGTTTTCATTTGTGATTTTTTATATCATAGTGCAGCGAATTTTATATTCAGATATAATAGCGCTAAACTTAATTAGTGTTATTTGGATATGAGACAATTCAATTGGAATGTAAGAGTTTATTATGAAGACACAGATGCCGGCGGTGTTGTTTACCATGCTCGGTATCTTGCTTTTTTCGAGCGAGCCAGGACGGAAATACTAAGGCAACTTGATATTAGCCAGCAGAAATTATTACAAGAAGGTATTGCTTTTGTGGTAAAAAATATGGATATTAACTACCATTCTCCGGCTCATTTAGATGATATGCTGACTGTTAGCACAAGGGTCGAACAAGTTCGTAAGGCGTCTATTATTTTTAAACAGACTATTTTTAATCAAAATAATCAAGTTATTTGCACAGCAAAAGTTCTTATTGCTAGTGTGGATCTCACTAAGATGAAGCCATGTGGGCTTCCTAAGTTATTAGTTTTGGAGTTTATATAAGTGGAAAATCTGAATATTATTGATCTGTTTTTGCAAGCAGGCTTATTAGTGCAATGTGTTATGTTGCTGCTACTGACTTTTTCTGTTATGTCATGGGCTATTATTTTTCAACGAACTAAAATCTTAGGTAAAGCGACAAAACAAATTGAACAATTTGATAATAGCTTTTGGGCTGCTGATGATTTAAATGTGTTATTTGATAAGGCAAAATTTAATAAAGAAGATATTAGTGGTACAGAGCATATTTTCTATTCAGGTTTTAAAGAGTTTTCACGTCTATATCAAATTAACCCAAATATGGCTGAATCGGCTTTAGATGGTGCATCACGCTCTATGCGCTTAGCAATGAATCGTGAGTTAGATACTCTAGAATTACATATTCCTTTTTTAGGAACAGTAGGTTCTATAAGTCCATATATCGGTTTGTTCGGTACAGTTTGGGGGATTATGCATGCATTTATTTCGTTAGGTGCAGTTAAACAAGCCACGTTACAAATGGTCGCACCTGGGATTGCTGAGGCGCTAATTGCAACTGCAATTGGTTTATTTGCAGCTATTCCTGCGGTTCTTGCCTATAATCGCTTGTCGTTAGGGGTAAGCCGAATCGAACAAAGCTATCTTAATTTTATTGATGAGTTTTCTGCAATTTTACAACGTCAAGCTGTTGCTGTTAGGAAATAATTATGCGCAGAAATAGACGTTCACGTTATTCAGCTAAATCTGAAATCAATATAGTACCTTTACTGGATGTGCTATTGGTATTAGTGCTTATTTTTATGGCAACAGCGCCAATTATTAGTCAAAGTGTAGAGGTTGATCTGCCTGAAGCGTCGGAATCAAAAACAGTTTCGTCTTCAGAAAATAAACCAATTATTATTGAAGTCTCTGGTGTAGGCATATATGCACTGATTATTGATCAGGATCGTCAAGCTAATTTACCACAAGAACAAATTGTTGCAGAAGTTAAGCAACAAATGTCATTGAATGACAAAGCGGTTTTTTTAGTAGGTGGGGCTAAAGATGTTCCCTATGAAGAAATTATAAAAGCGTTGAATTTATTACAATCTGCAGGCGTTAAGTCTGTAGGTTTAATGACTCAACCAATTTAAACAAAAATAATATAATAAGTTGTTTGCAATGTCTTATAAGTCAAATTCAAAATTAAGTATAGCTATTATAATATCAATTATCTTACATGTGATTTTAATTATCATTTTGGGGTATCGGGCTATGCATGATAATGATGCTAACTATGGTAGTGTTAATGGAAATTCTATCGACGCTATTATGGTTGATCCTTCCGTCATGACCGAACAATATCAAAGACAATTAAAGACACAGGTTAGCCAAAAACAAGCTGAACAACAAAGGCAGCAACAGATAGATGAGCAAGCCCTCAAGCTACAAGAGCAGCAACTGGCTCAACAACAGCGACTTAAGGAGTTAGAAAGAGAGCGTCTGAAATTAGAAGAGCTGCAAAAGAAAGAAGCAGAAGCCGCGGAGGCTGCACGGGTTGCAAGACAAAAAGAAGAAGCTGATCGCAAAGCGAAAGAACGGTTAGAAGAGCAACAAAGACAAGCTGAAAAACAGCGTTTAGAACAACAGCAAGCTGAGTTAGCAAAACAAAAAGCGGAGCAAGAAGCTAAATTAAAAGCAGAACGAGAATTATTGCAAAAACAGCGTGAAGAAAATCAGCGTAAACAAGAAGAGCTAGCAAAACAAAAAGCCGAACAAGAAGCTAAAGCAAAAGCTGAACAAGAACTTATTGAAAAGCAACGAGCTGAAAACGAACGTAAACAAGCAGAATTAGCTAAGCAGAAAGCAGAACAAGCAAAAAAGCAAGCCGCTGAAAAAGCCGCTGCAGAAAAGGCTGCGGCGGATAAAGCTGCTGCTGAAAAAGCAAAAAAAGCCGCGCAAGCAAAAAAAGATAAAGAACTTGATAATTTGTTAGGTGGGCTTACATCAGGTACGCCTGGCCCATCAGGTAGTGTTGCTAGTCGTAAAGGTGTTTCAGATGGAGAACTCGATAAATATAAATCTTTAGTTCAAAATGCTATTAGTAATAAATTTATTAATCCTAATAAATTATATAGTGGTCGGAATTGTGTATTAGAAATTCAAATTGCACCTGATGGTTTATTACTTAATGTGAGTGCGAAAGATGGTGATGCAGCATTATGTCGAGAAGCACTTGCAGCGACTAAACAAGCTGTAATTCCAAAACCAGCAAGTAGGTTTTATGATCAAGTAAAAACGATGACAATTGACTTTCAACCGAAATAATTTTTATACGTAAGCATTATGTTTTGTTAAACTTTATTTACAATAAATTATCTATATCTTCAAGTGTAAATATTGAAATTACATTAATCATCCCAATATATCCTCTATTCATTTTGAATCAAGTTATTTAAGTAAAAGAAGGAGCAGAACATGACAACAATTGTCAGTGTCCGTCGTGAGGGGCAAGTCGTTATCGGTGGTGATGGCCAAGTCACGTTAGGCGAACGTATTATTATGAAAGGGAATGCCCGTAAAGTTCGTCGTTTATATAATAACAAAGTGATTGCAGGCTTTGCTGGTGGTACTGCTGATGCTTTTACACTATTTGAGCTGTTTGAGCGAAAATTAGAGATGCACCAAGGGCATTTAACCAAAGCCGCTGTTGAATTAGCTAAAGATTGGCGAACAGATAGAATGTTACGTAAACTAGAAGCATTACTTGCTGTTGCCGACGAAAGTGCATCACTGATTATTACAGGTACTGGGGATGTTATTCAACCAGAAGATGATTTAATTGCTATTGGTTCCGGAGGTCCTTATGCGCAAGCAGCGGCTAGGGCTTTATTAGATAATACCTCACTTTCTGCACATGATATTGTGCAAAAATCATTATCGATTGCTGGTGATATTTGTGTTTATACTAATAACTTCCAAACAATTGAAGAACTTAATTATTAATCTGATTTAAGAGAAATTTAACTATGTCTGAAATGACTCCTCGTGAGATTGTAAGCGAATTAAACCAACACATCATAGGACAAGATAAAGCAAAACGTTCTGTGGCTATAGCATTGCGTAATCGCTGGCGTCGGATGCAGCTAGATGAAACATTGCGTCATGAAGTTACGCCTAAAAATATACTGATGATTGGTCCAACTGGTGTGGGTAAAACTGAAATTGCAAGACGCTTAGCAAAATTGGCTCGTGCACCATTTATTAAAGTAGAAGCAACTAAATTTACTGAAGTTGGTTATGTGGGAAAAGAAGTTGATTCCATTATTCGTGATTTAACTGACTCAGCGGTAAAAATGATCCGTCAACAAGCGATTGAACGAAATCGTAATCGAGCGGAAGAACTTGCTGAAGACCGTATTTTAAATGTGCTTGTACCACCAGCTAAAGATGGGTGGGGGCAAGTTGAAGATAATAATAATTCAACAGCAAGACAAGCTTTTCGTAAAAAATTGCGTGAAGGTTCTCTTGACGATAAAGAGATAGAAATTGAGTTAGCGGGTGTTAATATCGGTGTCGAAATAATGGCTCCTCCAGGTATGGAAGAGATGACAAGCCAACTACAGTCGATGTTTCAAAATTTAGGTGGACAAAAAACTAAACCACGTAAAATGAAGATTAAAGATGCGTTTAAACAACTCATCGAAGAAGAAGCGGCTAAATTGGTTAATCCTGATGATCTTAAACATGAAGCTATTGAAGCGGTAGAGCAAAACGGAATTGTTTTTATTGATGAGATAGATAAAGTCTGTAAACGAGGTAACTCTTCAGGTCCAGATGTTTCACGTGAGGGCGTGCAACGAGATCTTTTACCATTGGTTGAAGGTTGTACTGTGTCGACTAAACACGGGGCTGTTAAAACAGATCACATCTTGTTTATTGCATCAGGTGCTTTCCAAACTGCCAATCCATCTGATTTAATTCCTGAATTGCAAGGTAGATTGCCAATTAGAGTGGAATTACAGGCACTAACCAGTGAGGATTTTGAGCGTATTTTAACTGAGCCAAATGCTTCACTTACTGTTCAATATAAGGCGCTAATGGCTACTGAAGGCGTTAATATCGATTTTACTCCTGATGGTATTCGTAAGATTGCCGAATCAGCATGGCAAGTGAATGAGCAAAATGAAAATATTGGTGCGCGTCGATTGCATACTGTATTAGAGCGTTTGATGGAAGAAGTCTCATTTGAAGCTAGTGAACTTGATGGACAAACTGTCACAATTGATGCTAAATATGTTGGTGATCATTTAGATAAACTTGTTGCAGATGAAGATTTAAGTAAGTTTATTTTATAATCATCTTATATCTTAGACATAAAAAAAGGTGAGTTTGCTCACCTTTTTTTATTGTTACTTTCTCAGTAATTCTCCTAAAATATCGGTAGCTTTTGATCTAGATTTTGAATTATCTTTATCGTCATGATGCTTTAATTTTTCACGAAGTTTGTCTAATCGCTCTTGTAATTTATCACTTAGCACATCAGTGAGTAGTTTTCCAATATCAAGCTGGTAATGGAGATTAGCGAATTGGCCATAAATATGCAGAGGTATAGTTAACTTTTGTAGTTTTCCAATTGTTTCACTTTTACCGTTCCAACCGCTTAGCATTTTTAAGTTTAAATTAATATCCAAGTCTCGTTTTAAGATCCCGACTCTTCCTGAACCATCAATGACATCAAGTGTTTCAGAATTAGCAGTTAAAGTTGAAAATTCCAAATTACCTTGTTTCAAGTAAGCATTGGCAGAAATTTTATGAAATTCGGTATATTTTTTTTGATTTTCAGGTGTTATGACATCTTTTGAATATTGAGCTACAGCATTTTGGATAATACTTTGAATATTCATATTGTTGAGTCTTGCATTAGTCACAATAATTGCCACATCACCTTGTAAGCTAGCTAATAATTTAGCGCCTGATACGCTGTTACTTTCTAAATCCCCAGTAGCGTTAAATAAACCTTCTAAATCATGAGCTGTATCTACTTGGTTAAAGAAAGTATTTAAATCAATATCATTGATCTTTGTATTAAGTTTTATGAGTGTATTTTTTTGTTTTCCATTTGCAATACCCGTTGCAATGATATGTCCTTTAGCAAAATCTAAACTAATGTTTTTAAATATTGTAATACCATCACTATTAGTCATATCAACGTCTATATTGTTTAATGTTATTTTGTTGGCATTGAACTGTTTGATATTTAACTTAGCTTTAGCATTAAAAGTATTTAGAAAGCTTAATTCATTAGTGTTTTTCGTGATATTTGATACCACAGGTGAGGTTTGGTGGTTAGTTATCTTTTCATTCGATTTTTCATCTATTTCCAAAATCGAAGAGAGATCGATTTTATCCGAATTTAACTGCAAATCGATATACGGTTTATTTGCTAAATCGGCATCGATAGCACCAGTAAAACGGTTTTCATTTACTGAAAAAGATAAATTTTTGCTTTTTAACAACATTGGGGTTTGTTGGTAGTTAAATACCCCACTTATGTTACCTTTTAGTTCTTTTGCTGAATTGGCGACACCTTTATAATTGAAATCTAATTTTTTTAAATCAATTATCGCTTGTTCTGGGAATTGACTTAAATCGACATAGGCATGTGCCAGATAAAATAAATCTTGTTGATTTTTGTCTATATTACCATTTAAATCAATGGAAACTTTGTTGTCATTATTTCGTTCTACCACTAGATTAATATTTCTAAAGTTAATTAGATCACCATTATGTTGTAAGGCAACAGTACTATCAGTTACTTTAAATTTATTTAAGCTAAATTTCCAATTAGATGAACTTTTTTTATCTTTGGAAGCAGTAGGTTCATCAGTAGTTGTAGTAGAGGATATTTTAGTATCATTTTTTGCAACATCGCCTTTACTTTCATTAGTAATGTTGATGATCGCTGCTTTTATTAATACATTTTTGACTGCTAGTTTTTTTGAGAAAAGAGGAAGTAATTCAACATCTAGTCTCATATTGTCTGCAGTTAAAATGGGTTTTTTAGCGCCAGCAGCAGATACCTTTACTGAATCGGTTAAAATACTCACTTGTGGCCATATATGCCAGCGTAAATTGCCATCAATAGATAATTCATAACCTGTTTTATTTTTCACTGTATCAGAAATAAAACCACGAAAGTTATTTGGATCGACAAAAACAATAAGCGAAATAATACTAATTGTGATAACTAAAATTAAGGCAAATAGAATAACCAATATTTTTTTGATCATATTAATGTTCCTTTGTTAAAGTTATAAGTTGTTTAGTCTTTATCAATACGACTGGCGACAGCGCCATGTTGGTCTTTATATTTTGCATCTTGCCTTCGATTATATGGTCTTGCAGCAGGTCCAGTTAATGTTTCAAAACTAAGTGCTCCGATTGTCATTCCTGGTCTAAGCGCTAGTGGGATTTTTCCGGAATTATAAAATTCTAAAACAATTTGTCCTTGCCAACCGGGATCGATGCGATGAGCTGTGACATGAACCATAAGTCCTAGTCTGGCAAGCGATGAACGTCCATCTAACCAGCCAACCAAATCGTCAGGAATGGTGACTGATTCTAATGTTACTGCTAATGCTAATTCACCAGGGTGTAGGTAAAAGGCATCACCCTCAGGTAACACAATTTCTTCACTCATCACTCGTTCTAACACTGCAGATACTTCTTCTTTAGGCCCACTTAAATCTATATAAGGTGTAGTATGTTCTCGAAAAATTCGAAATTGGTTACCTAATCTAACATCAACAGTTGCACCATTAATACAACCTGCTGCCGGTTGTGGGGTTATTTTTAATTTACCATTTTTTAAATACGCTTCGATATCTCGGTCGCATAATCTCATGGGTTATCCTTAATTCAGCTCATATTGCTTCATTTTAACAGGTTCTTCTAACGGCGTCGATGTTAGTCAGCTAAGGTTTTATCACCCATGCACGACCATAGTGGTTATAGTATCCTGCTAATTCACCTGGTTTATCACCAATTCCCAGATAAAGGTCAAAATGCTGGCCTTTTATCGCACCACCTACATCAAGAGCCACCATTAAACGATTTTCTCGTCTGCCACGATATGTGCCATCGTTATCAAGGAGAGGAACATCAACTAATACTACAGAACCAAGAGGTATTAGTGAAGTATCAGAGGCGATAGAGGCATTGGCAACTAAAGGTACTGCAGCAGCTCCTTTTACTTCAGCGTTATATTGTGGTTCGAAAAACACAAATGAGTGGTTTTGAATTAACAAGTCTTTCAGTTTTTTGTCACTGTTATTGTTAGCCCAATTTTTGATAGCTTGTATCGACATTTTTTCTTTTTCTATTTCACCTTGTTCTACCAATAATCTTCCAATACTTGAATAGCCATGACCATTTTTACCACCATAGCTGAAGAAGACTAAAGGTGAATTATCTTCAAAATCAACATAAGCACTACCTTGTACTTCCATAATAAAGTTATCTATCAAAGAATTGCTGTAGGCTATTTCAAGATTTTTATTGGCAAGTGCACCATTATAAATTTGTTCACGATTGGGTAATTGCTCTTCACTGTCAGTGGGCATTTTGTAGATAGGATATTTAAATTCTATGGTAGGTTGGCTTCTTACTTTGATTATTGGGGTATAATAACCGGTCAAATGTACATTTCCATACCCATCTTGCCCAGACATTTCATAGCTATTAAGTCCAACTTTATTAAACTCATCAGTTCCTAAAGAACGATTAATCCAAGCATCGATGGCCTTATAAATATGTTCATTTTTACGATACAAAGATGGTGATGATGATTTAATTTTGGCAATTTGGATAATGTAGTCTGAAATATTTACAGGAGTACTTAACTTAGGGTAGTTTATGTTAAGTGGTAAAAAAAGGTTTCCATCTTGATATTGTTGACCTTGTTTGATTGGTTTATTTGAGACGCTTTGGCTACTAGTAGTTAGAAGGGATAAAATAAACAAAGTACATAAAAAATAAAAACGATAATAGTGTTTTTTTTCTTTCATCTTGGTAGATTATTATAATAAGTTAAGTAATATAGCTATTTATGCTACACAATTCTATTATAAGAAACTACCAATAATTATGAACTAACCATAAAAATTTTTCATAAAGATTCAGCTTGCGATTTAACGTTGGAGACTTTATAGTCCTAGGATAAAAGAAATATTGGAAAATTTTGAAAATAAAAGGTAATAAAAGCGATGAGCATTACATCCTCAAAGCATGATCTAAAGCGAAACCTTTCTAACCGTCATATTCAATTAATTGCAATTAGTGGCGCAATTGGTACTGGCTTATTTATGGGCTCAGGAAAGACAATTAGCCTTGCTGGACCTTCTATTATTTTTGTTTATATGATTATTGGTTTTATCCTTTTTTTTGTTATGCGTGCGATGGGGGAAATTCTTCTTTCTAATTTGAAGTACAAGTCTTTTAGTGATTTTGCCAACGACCTTTTAGGTCCTTGGGCTGGATTTTTTACTGGTTGGACTTATTGGTTTTGCTGGGTGGTTACAGGAATTGCGGATGTTATTGCAATTGCTGGATATGCGCAACATTGGTTTCCTGAGCTGCAATCTTGGATACCAATGTTATTGACAGTAGTCTTACTATTAACTTTAAATCTATTAACTGTAAAAATGTTTGGCGAGACAGAGTTTTGGTTTTCAATGATTAAGATTGTTGCAATTTTAGCTCTGATTGGTATTGGACTAATGCTTATTTTAACGGCTTTCCATTCTGAACAAACTGATACCATAGCTACATTTTCAAATCTATGGAAATACGGTGGCTTATTCCCTCATGGTACTATGGGGTTTTTTGCTGGCTTTCAAATTGCTATTTTTGCTTTTGTGGGAATTGAATTAGTTGGCACAACCGCTGCAGAAACAGTCGATCCGAACAAAAATTTACCTCGTGCTATTAACTCTGTGCCAGCACGTATTATCTTTTTCTATGTTTTTGCTTTAATCATTATTATGAGTGTCACACCTTGGACGTTAATTTCTCCAAATAAAAGTCCATTTGTTGAGTTATTTACTTTAATTGGTCTGCCTGCGGCTGCAAGTATTATTAATTTTGTAGTACTAACATCAGCTGCATCTTCTGCTAATAGTGGTATTTACTCAACAAGCAGAATGCTATTTGGACTTGCTAAAAAACAAGATGCGCCAGAGCCTTTTGGCAAATTATCAAGTCGTTCAGTGCCAGCGAATGGTTTAGTATTTTCGTGTGCTTGTTTATTTGGTGGTGTGGTTTTGATTTACTTAGTGCCTAATGTCATGGAAGCCTTTACTATAGTAACCACAATTTCGGCTATTTTATTTATGTTTATTTGGTCGATGATTCTTATTTCTTATATTGCTTATCGTCGTAAAAAAGTAAGCTTACATGAACAATCTCAATTTAAAATGCCCGGTGGGATTTTGATGTGCGGTGTCTGTTTAGCGTTTTTTGCTTTCGTGATTGTGTTACTTACTTTTGAGGCTGATACCCGCCAAGCGTTAGTAGCAACGCCTATTTGGTTTGTTATTTTAGGTGTGAGCTATTTTATTCGCTCTTTAAAACGCTAATAAATCTAAACTCAAAATGGCAGGAAATCCTGCCATATCATTATTGTACTTATTGAGATTTATTTTTTTCTGGCCAT
Organism: Gilliamella mensalis; assembly: GCF_900103085.1. Taxonomy (GTDB): domain Bacteria; phylum Pseudomonadota; class Gammaproteobacteria; order Enterobacterales; family Orbaceae; genus Gilliamella; species Gilliamella mensalis. Next base: position 112,686 of record NZ_FMWR01000008.1, read on the forward strand.
ATAATACTGGCAATAATACCTAAAGCAAGTATGCCTAAAACGATATAAAGACTTGTGCTTGGATCGATATCAATACCATATCCCAGTAAATGATTGCTTGCATTTAAAGCTAATTTTCCGGCAATAAAAAAGAGTAAGCAGATAACCGCCTTACCAAGGTGAACTAAGTACTGTTTCATGGCTTGTAAAATAAAGTACATAGTTCTAAGACCTAAAATAGCAAAGATCATAGCACTATAGACGATTAGTGGCTCTTGGCTGACAGCAATTACAGCAGGAACAGAATCAAAGGCAAACATAATGTCACTGAGTTCAATTACAATAATACATAAAAACAGCGGTGTAGCATAAAAAGTACTTTTAGGTATTGTATCAACTAAATTTTTGTTTTCAGGTTTTATAAGCTCTGTATCAAGTTGTTTTTGAGACAATAGAAAGTGATGGCCGACAATTTTGGGATAAGATGGAAAAATACGTTTGGCAATGCGAAACGCAAAGTGATTTGAGTAATCTTTGATATCTTGGTCTTTGTCTTGATTTTTCAACATCATAATTCCTGTACAAGCAACTAAGATTGAAAATACAAATTCCATCCAAGGACCCAAATATAACAAACCTGTACCAATTACAACAAATATGGCGCGAAATATAATAGCCCCAATAACTCCCCAATAAAGTAAGCGATGACGATAATTATTTGGGACTGCAAACCACGAAAAAATAGCCATAATCACAAACAAATTATCGACCGATAATGCTTTTTCAAGAACATACCCTGTAATAAATAAGCTGGCTATAGTGCTGCCATGATGAAGATACAAATAGAGTGCAAACACCAATGCTACGATTATCCAAAATAGAGACCAAAAAATGGCATTTCTTAAACTAATTGGTTTATCGTTATGGTGAGCATATAAATCAATAATAATTGCCGCCAAGGCAAGTCCAATAAATACCAATATAGTTTCTATTGGAAAGCCTAATGAATCTTGAATCATAATTATATTACCTAATATTAATAGCTATATGGAGTGAATTTCGTGTTTTGGTTATATTGAATTATTCAATAGAGCATAATTATAAAAGTGGTTGAGTATATATTGCTAGCTAAATCAAAAAAAGTTATATTTGCGAGCTATATTTAACGGTTTTAATTTAATAATATTTTGAGCCAGCATTCATGACAAAATTTAGGATAATTATTTTTCTTCTTTTTTCGGGATCATTACATGCACAACAAATAGAATCTTATATATCTTCTTTACCTAAAGGAAGTGATTTATCTATTTTAGTTCAATCTGTGGAAAATAATCCTAAGACATTAGCAAAATATAAAAGTGATCAGTTCAAGCAACCTGCAAGTACTCAAAAAGTAATAACTGCTTTGGCTGCTGAGCTCGAATTAGGGCGTGATTTCCGATTTATCACACGCATGCAAACTAGTGGCACAGTTAGCAATAAACAGTTAAATGGTGATCTTATTATTCAGCTGAGCGGCGATCCTACTTTTACCCGAGCTCGATTAAAACAAATGATTGTTGAACTGCGTAAAAAAGGCATTGAAAAAATTGCAGGTAATGTGATTTTAGATACTTCAATATTCACCAGCCACGATAAAGCAGAGGGATGGTCGTGGAATAATTTAACAGCTTGTTATAATGCTCCACCATCAGCTGCGATTATTGATAATAATTGTTTTTATGCAACAGTGACGCCAGGTAAAGTGGGGGAGCAGGCCACAATATCTAAGTCGCCTAATATTCCTGTTATGGTAACGGGAAATGTGAAAACGATCGTTAAAAATAGTAAAGATCTTAATGATAAGTATTGTGAATTAGACGTTAGCTATTCAGATAAAAATCGTTACCATCTATCGGGCTGCATTGCTACAAACTCGAATAAAACAGCATTAAAATTTGCGGTAATTAATGGGGTGGAGTATTTTTCTACTATTTTAAAAAATGAGCTCAAACAGCAAAAAATAACGTATACAGGTTCACTTTTAGAACGTAATCAAAGGACTAATGCTCAGTTGACTTTGTTAGCATCTAGCCAATCACAACCGCTTTCTGAGCTGTTAATGGTGATGCTTAAAAAATCCAATAATTTATATGCAGATGCTATTTTTAGAACGTTAGGTGCTCATTATTATCATGTTCAAGGTACATGGCGTAATGGTGGTGATGCTGTTAAGCAAATTTTACGAAAAAAAGCAGGTATTAATCTTGAGAACTTAGTTATTGTTGATGGTTCTGGGTTATCTCGATTAAACTTGGTAAGTGCTGACAAATTAATGGAAATTTTGCAATACATTGCTGCTCATAATACGCAATTAAGGATTATTGAAATGTTGCCAATTGCCGGGGTTGATGGTACGTTGCAAAATCGTAAGAGTTTTAATCAGGCTCCTTTTAAAGAAACAATATTGGCTAAAACAGGTTATATTCAAGGTTGCTATAATTTAGCGGGATTTATCCAAAAATCTGATGGTAAATATGTGGCTTTTGTGCAGTTAATATCGGGTTACCACGCCGATAGACAAAATGAGCCAAAAAATAGTGCAATTATGCGTTTTGAATCAGAATTTTATAAAAATTTTATTAATTAATAATTTAGTAAGAAGGACACATAAGTTTTATCGAAAATGAATATGTGTCCTAAAACTTACTTACTAATAAAATTAAATATTAGCTGCTAAAAATCCACCGCTTTGATGTTTCCACAGCTGGGCGTACAGTCCGTTTTTCATCAGTAATTCTTGGTGTGTTCCTTGCTCGATGATTTTACCTTGATCAATAACGACTAATCTATCCATTGCTGCAATAGTTGATAACCGGTGAGCAATGGCAATAACGGTTTTACCTTCCATTAAAGAGTATAGGCTTTCTTGAATGGCTTGCTCTATTTCCGAATCCAGCGCACTTGTTGCTTCATCTAATAATAAAATAGGGGCATTTTTAAGAATGACGCGAGCAATTGCAATACGCTGTCTTTGCCCGCCAGATAATTTTATGCCTCGCTCACCAACAAATGCGTCATACCCAGTTCTACCTTTTGCATCAATTAGCGTTTGAATAAAGGTATCAGCATGTGCTTTTTTTGCAGCTTCAATCATTTGTTCTTCGGTTGCGTGATTATTACCATAGAGCAAGTTCTCTCGTACTGTTCGATGCAATAATGAGGTATCTTGTGTCACCATACCAATTTGTGCTCGTAGGCTTTCTTGACTCACAGCGGTAATATCTTGATCATCAATAACAATCTTGCCACTTTGTAAATCATAAAAGCGAAGCAATAAATTGATAAGTGTTGATTTACCTGCCCCAGAACGACCAACTAATCCGATTTTTTCACCTGATTTAATTGTTAAATCTAAATTTTCAATGACTGAGTTACGTTGTTTTTCGTCATAGGCAAAATAAATGTTTTTAAATTCGATTTTTCCTTGAGTAACATTAAGTGATGTTGCATTGGGTTGATCAACAACCGTTTTAGTTGCTGAAAAAGTATTAATACCATCTTTAACAACCCCAATATTTTCAAATAGGGCAGCCATTTCCCACATGATCCAGTGTGAAAAACCATTTAAACGAAGTGCAACAGCCGTTGTTGTTGCAATTGCGCCAACACCAATTAATTGATCGGTCCATAACCATAAGGCAACGCCTGTGGTACTTAGTACTAACGAAATAGACAATAAATGATTAACAATTTCAAAACTACTGACTAGACGCATCTGTTTATTCACGGTCACTAAAAACTCATCCATTGATTCTTGAGCATATTTTGCCTCATTGCCTGCATGAGAAAATAGTTTTACTGTCATAATGTTAGTATAGGCATCGGTCACTCGTCCTGTCATTGTAGAACGAGCATCAGCCTGCATACTAGCCACTTTACTTAATCGGGGAATAAAATAATACATGGCAATAGCATAAATTAGACACCAGGTTATAAATGGAATTAATAACCAAATGTCTAATTGGCCGATGATTGTTGCCATAGTAATAAACGAAATTAGGACATAGATGAAAATATCCGCCACTAAAAAGCAAGTATCTCGAACTGCTAGTGATGTTTGCATGACTTTGGCTGATATTCTTCCTGCAAATTCATCTTGAAAAAAACGCATGCTTTGATTTAGTACTAACCGATGTAGATTCCAGCGCATTCGCATTGGAAAATTTCCCGCTAGACACTGGTGTTTAATAGTCGTTTGTAGTCCAATAATAATTGTACTAGCAAGGATAACTAAGGCTAATATTGCTAATGTTGTTTTTTCTTGTTGCCAAAATTTGCTAGGTTCAACGACCGCAAGCCAATCAATCACTTTACCAAGGGCTGCGTACAAAAAGGCTTCAAAAGCTCCGCCTAATGCGCTAAGAATAATTAATAACAGTAGAAATAAACGAGTTCCTTTAGTGGATTGCCATATGAAACTAAAAAAATTTTTAGCCATAGGCTGAGGTTCATCTTTAGGATATGATGACACCAATTTTTCAAAAAATCGATACATATTAGACCTAATTAATAAGAATATTATCAATGATATAGATAAATGCGGATAGTGCAAAAATAGTGCAAACAGATGTTAATCAGCTTTGCATGAATATTTTATATGAAATTTTAAATAAACATCAATGTGCTATATATCTGTTATTACTGACTTTATAAACATAAGAGAAATTAATGAGGAAATAAAAAATTCAACATTTCCTCATTATCCGATTATATCTTGAAAGCTAATATATGGCTATTAAAGATATTAAAATATGTCTTTAATAATAAGTACAACGCGACCAACAATATGATGTTTATGAAAGTCTGCCTTTGGTACTTCAATTGTGGGATGCTGGTTATTATTACAAATTAACAACCAACCATTGAGTGTTAATCGAACCTTTCTCAAAAAGGTAATATCTTCATATTCAATTAGGTATATTGCACCATCAACAATATCAGTGATTTCAGTGTTAAGAATTAACCCATTATTGTTTTCTATTTCTGGCGACATTAAATCGCCTTTAGCCCAGTATATAATTAATTTTTTAGCATCTAACCCACGATGCTTGACCCAACCTTCAATAATAGGATAATTCATTAATGGCGGTGTTTCTCTAACAAAACGTTCTTTTTGCGCTTCTTCTTTTGTTGGTAATTGTTTTTTGTAAACAGGAATACGATAAATATTTTCGCTATAGACATCTTCATCATTTTTAGAGTCTACAAATTCTAGTTTATGACCAGTAGCAAGCCAATTAAAAGAAACATTACATTTTTCAGCAATAACTTCTAAGCGTGTCAGTGATGGGTATGTTTTTCCTGATAAATAATCTCGGATTACGGTTTCTGACATGTCACATTTTTTAGCGAAAGCAGATACAGATAAACCTTGCATTGACCTATGTAATCTATCTTTGAAAGTTTTAACATTATTATTTTTAATTGTATTCATCTTTGACCCTTTATTTCTTGCATAAGTTTATTAATTATAGTGAATTTTTTTTGGAATTTATATATCTGTAAAACGTGGAAAATCAAATATTTTTTTTATTTTTTGTGTTAATGCTCTTTTTTGATTTTATATTTGCGAATTTTCGCACTATTTTTATTTTTTAGTACGAGTTCAAATTTATTTAAAAAAAAGAATGAATATTGTTTTTCTGCTTGATTGCTTGTTTTTTCTGCTAAATTTATCGTGGTATTCTATTTATTAAGTTTTTTTTTACTTAAATTTGATATGGATCAAATATTTTTTTATTGTCGATTTATTTGCTATCATTATGTTTTTTATTTATTTATTATTTTTATTTATATAATGATTCAATAAATAGGAGCAAACAAAAGCGTTGACTAAAGCGAAAAAAAATGGATAATAAGAATGGTAAGGATTTTTCATTGTTTTCTTTCCTTATATTCCTTATATTTCATGTTGGCCTGTATAGTTTTATACAGGTCTTTTTTATTCTTGAACTATTCATGAAATCCCACCAAAAGAGTATAATTAACACTTTATTAAATATGTTTTAAAACCTACCCTAAATAACGAGTTATATTTATTGAGAGGATTTGATTATGTCTTTTAGTATTCCACATCTTTTAGTTTTTCTTGCCGTGGTTATTTTATTATTTGGCACTAAAAAATTGCGTAATTTAGGTTCGGATCTTGGTACTGCATTAAAAGGCTTTAAAAAAGCGATGAATGATGACGAAGTTGAATCAAAACAAGATGATAAGTTAGATAATAAATAGTGATAATTACCGGTATGAATATTCAATTTGATGTGACAATTGTAGGTGGGGGATTAGTAGGGTTAGCGACAGCCTGCGCACTTAGTCAATATGCACTAAACATTGCAATTATAGATGCTAAAATTCATCAGCATGCATCATTGTCACATAGTGAAATAGGCATTAGAGCCTCAGCTATTAATGGCGCAAGCCAACGGTATTTTTCGCAAATCGGTATATGGGATAATCTGTGCGCTAGTCGACGTGTACAAGAGTTTACCGAAATAGGTGTATGGGAAAAATATGGTCAAGCTCATTTGTCTGCTCATGCTAAAGATTATGGTTATTCAAATCTTGGATATATAATCGAAAATAATGTTATTTCTCATTATCTTTACCAATATGCTAAAAAGTGTTCCAATATTCATTTTTATAATTTTGAAGCAATTGATTGTACATTTAATGACGATTTTGCCTTTTTGACACTTGCAGATAAAACTGTTTTACAATCTAAATTAATGATTGGTGCTGATGGTGCTCATTCTTGGGTACGTAGATGCAAAAATATTTCTGTTTTTGAACGCGATTATCTTCATCATGCTGTTATTACAACTGTTGAAACTGAGTATCCACATCAATCTTGTGCTAGACAAGTGTTTTATCCTAATGGGATTATCGCTTTTCTTCCGCTTTGGGATGCCAATAAAAGTTGCTTAGTTTGGTCTACTAAACCGGATAATGCGGCAAATTTAACCTCGCTTTGTGAATCTGAATTTTCAAATCAATTACTAGCGTTAACGGGCGATAAAGTAGGCAAATGCCAATTAATTAATCCGCGCATGGTCTTTCCATTAAAAGCGCGTTTTGCAAAACAATTTGTTAGACATCGCTTAGTACTGATTGGTGATGCTGCGCACACGATTCATCCTTTAGCTGGACAAGGCGTGAATTTAGGGTTTCAAGACTCCGCTTTATTAGTTTCGGCTATTAAACAATCACTTGATACACAAAAAGATATTGGACTTGTAAATAATTTAAAGTCATTTGAGTTTAACCGTCGTAAAGATACGTTAGTGATGCTCACAGCCATGAGAACAATTCAAGATATGTTTAATGGAGATAATGTGCTGAAAAAGACATTAAGAACCATTGGCATGAATGCTATTAATCACAGTTCACTATTAAAAAAACAATTGATCAAATACGCTATGCATATTTGATTTAGGTCAACATTTAGTTAATGTGATTTTTGTCAAAAAGTTTCAGGTAGGCATGCGTTTTAGTATAAAAAAGCCAGCACATGATACCTAATATTGCTAAAGACGTGCTTGCAATGATTATCGCTATCCATCCGTAATGACTAAATAAATAGGTCGAACCCACAGATCCTAGCATTCCGCCAATAAAATAACATACCATATAACCTGTATTCATTCGGCTGCGTGCTTCGGGTCTGATTTGATAAATAGCATTCATATTCGACACATGGGTAACTTGTACGGCTAAATCTAACAAAATTACGCCGAAAATTAAGGCGAAAATTGAATATTTCGCTAACGATAGAGGTAACCAAGCTAACAGCAATAAACATAATCCAATAGTGGTTGCAATAAAACCTTTGCCTTTATCTGATAATTTTCCCACTATTGGTGATCCCATTGCACCAGCCGCACCAGCAAGTCCAAATAAGCCAATAATAAAATCAGAATAGTGGTATGGTGCATTAGTTAGTAGGAAAGCAAGAGGTGTCCATAATAGCGAAAATAGTGCAAATGATATAATGGCTAATAGTGAACGAATTCTAAGTGTTGGCTCTTGTTTATATAATAAAGCAATCGACCATAACAGCTTAAAATAATTAATGTTAACATCGCAACGATAACTGGGTAGCGAAACCCAGAGTAATAGCGTCACAATGGCCATAATACCTGTTGCAATCCAATACACATCATGCCAATCGGCAATGGTTGAAATGGCACCCGCAAAGGTTCGACCTAATAAAATACCTAGTAACATACCACTCATTAACGTGCCCACGATTTTACCACGATGTTCTGGTCTTGATAATGTAGCTGCAAAAGGAATTAAGACTTGTGCTACCGTTGAAAATAACCCTGTCATAGCTGTGCCTATTATAAGCATTTCTATATTTTGAGATAAAGCGCTTACCATCAGTCCACAAGTGGATAATATCATTAAAATAATAATCAATCTTTTACGCTCTAGTTTATCACCAAGTGGTGTGATAAAAAGTAAGCCTACAGCATAACTAAATTGTGCTGCCATAATGATTGATCCTGCATTTTCTACTTTTATATGCAGATTATTTGTAATCGAATGTAATAGCGGCTGAGCATAATAATTGCTAGCTATAGTAATACCAATAGCAAAAGCCATTAAAAACACTAAGTAGCCAGATAAGCTTTGATGTTGTTTGCTTTGCATAACTTAATAGAGTAAAAAATAATGAGTAATTATATACTAAAAATAATGTAGATTCTGATAAAGAGGCGTTAATAACTCGTTTGTTTTAATAAGTTATAAACCGGCGTTGCTAAGCCTATTTTGGCATTGTCAGAGTTAAGATTATACCAATAGCCACAAGATTCATCCCAACATTTTGTATAATTAGTGATAACACAATGGATAGGAATAATATCTAAGTGAAAATGGCTAAAGGTGTGGCGAAAAGCAATAAGTTGCTTTGGTTTTGTTGTTTCAATGCCTTGTTTTTTTAACCAGTCAGTTAATGCTTGCTTACTTGAAAACTGAGGTAAACAATATAGTCCTCCCCAAATACCCGATGGTGGTCTTTTTTCTAGCCAAATAGCTTGATGATATTCAAGCATTAAAAAATAGGCTGTTTTTTCAGGAATAGTCTTTTTAGGTTTGGGGGCTGGATATTGTTGCCAAGTTTCATTTTTATAGGCAAGGCAATGATTATGTAAAGGACATAAAGTGCACTTAGGTTTAGTGCGAGTACAAACCATTGCCCCAATATCCATCATAGCTTGATTAAATTTTGCAACCTCTTTTTGAGGGGTAACTTGCTCACTCAATTGCCAAAGCTTATTTTCAACAGTTTTAATACCTGGCCAGCCTTCAACTGCAAAATATCGGGTTAAAACACGTTTTACATTGCCATCTAAAATTGGATAATGCTGATTTTGTGAAAGTGATAAAATTGCTCCTGCAGTTGAACGCCCAACACCGGGTAGGGCGATGACGTCGTCAAATTGTGTAGGGAACACGCCATTAAACTGTTCGGCAATCATTTGTGCTGCTTTATGTAAATTGCGCGCTCTTGCATAATAGCCAAGCCCTGTCCAAAGATGCAACACATCGTCAATTGGTGATGTTGCTAGGTCAGTAACCTTGGGAAATTGTTCAATAAAACGGTTAAAGTAAGGGATTACCGTTGCAACTTGAGTTTGTTGCAACATCACTTCTGATAACCAAACATGATAAGCGCTTTTTTCGATTTGCCAAGGTAGCGATTTTCTACCGTACTGTTCATACCAGTTAAGTACAGCTTGCGAAAACTGTTGCATAGTCATAGTTATTTACATTACAGCAACAATGGAATCACTTGGATAGCATCCGAGCACCTTGGTATATAACGTCATTGATGCTAGTTCTTTGAGTGCTGTTTGCATTTCATAAGAATGAATATTGCCTTGCAAATCAATATAAAACATTTCTTCCCATGGTGTACCATGAATTGGGCGCGACTCAAGTTTAGTCATGATGATGTTATGATTACGTAATACTAATAGGGCATCAACTAAAGCACCTGCTTGTTGACCTGTCTTCATTAAAATTGTGGTTTTAGCTGGAATTTGTTCCGAAACCTCAATAGGCTGACGAGCCAGCACAATAAACCGAGTAATGTTTTCTTTTTGATTCGCAAAGTTATGTTCAAGGACTTGCAGTCCATATAATTCACCGCCATCTTTATTACCCATTGCAGCAACATTAGGTTGATTCAATTTTGCAACAGTTTCCATTGCTGACGATGTACTGTCGCAGTATACAATCTTCCAATGTGGATAGCTTTCTAGAAAGTTACTGCATTGTTGGAATGGTTGTGGATGGCTATAAATGGTATCAATTTGTTCAATTTTTGAATTTGGCCCGGCAAGAACACAATGATCAATAGGTAAAGAAAGCTCACCAATAATGTGTAAATTGGTTTTTTGCAATAAATCATAAACTTCATTAATTGAGCCCGAGCTAGAATTTTCTATTGGTAAAATTCCATAATCTACAGCACCATTTTCGACTTGTTCAAAAATGTCTTTAAAGGTTGAACAGCTTAATTCAATCATTTCATCTAAATGAGCGCTTGCATAATGGCGTGCTGCGGAATGAGAATAAGATCCTTTTGGCCCTAAAAAAGCAACTTTGGCCGTGACAATAGTGCCGCGATTAAGTTTTTCTTGTAAGATTTTTTGTTGTAATAGTACAGAATCTTCAATAATTAATTGATATAAGCGTTTAATGAATAGATCATCGAGATGATAATTTTTGCCTTGATTGATTAAAGCTTTTATAAGTAAACGCTCACGCTCAATATCACGTACCGGAATGTTTGCTTCAATTTTAGTATGAATTACTTGCGTTGAGAGTTTGCGACGTTCAGCAATAAGTTCTAACAACGTTTTATCTAGCTCATTAATCTTATCTCGTAAAGGTAATAAAGGGTTTGCGCTCATTTTCATCAGATATGTAAAAAAAGATAGTTTGTATTATAACAAGCAAAAAAATAAAGGCACTATCAAAGTGCCTTTTTATTAGATCGTGAAAATAGATTAATTAAATTTCTTCTTCTAATACTGCATCTTTTATGCTGTTAGCCGCACGGCGAGCTTCGCCTTTATGTTGTAGCTTATTAAGTTGTTTTTCAAGTTTATCAATAAGATCGTTAATTGCAGCATACATATCAATATGTTTGGCAGATGCAACTAATGGCGTTCCTTTGGTGGCAATTGTTGCATCAACAATAAATCCGTCTGGTTCTTTGGATAAAATAAAATGAGGGTTGATTAGTTGCGCTCTCCATTTATCTAATTTTGAAAACTTATCTTCTAGATAGCTACGAATTGCAGGGGTAATATCCATTTGTTTACTGGTAATACTTAACGCCATAGTTGACCTCCGCTTTTTATCAATAAATCTAACCTTTTTAAAAATTGTTATCACTACATTGGCAAATTATTTTAGTCTCGTCAATAAGATATTGGTTATTGATCACATTTTTGTGAATTTAATTCAAAAATAGATTCTATTAATTAGCTATTGCATAACAGTGGGGCTGAAACTGATTTTACTATATACTGTGTCAATAAGTATTTAGTTTATTCTGCGTTATAAGATATTTTCAATGAATGAGGATAATGTGAGTTATTTAGATAATGTAAAGATTGTTTTGGTTGAAACATCTCATACAGGTAATATGGGATCTGCTGCAAGAGCAATGAAAACTATGGGATTAACGAATCTTTGTTTAGTTAATCCCGTCATCAAGCCTGATTCTCAATCGATTTCGTTAGCGGCAGGTGCAAGTGATATTATTAAAAATGCACAAATTTTTTCGTCGCTTGAACAAGCTATTGCCGATTGTACTTTAGTGATTGGCACTAGTGCCCGTTCCCGTAGTTTGCAATGGCCACACTTAACTCCAAAAACATGTGGAGATAAGATTATTCAAGAAGCAACTAAGAGCTATGCCCAAGTCGCTTTGGTGTTTGGGCGTGAACGTGTCGGTTTAACGAATGAAGAATTGCAAAAGTGCCATTATCATGTTGGCATTCCTGCTAATCCTGATTATAGTTCTTTAAATCTTGCCATGTCGGTGCAAGTTTTGTGTTATGAAATTCGTATGTCAATGTTAAACCTTGAAAATAACATATCAGAGCTAAAAAATATGAATATGTCAGAAACTGAATTTCCTATTGATGCCGATATAGAGCGTTTTTACCAGCATTTAGAACAGACTTTATTATACACAGGTTTTATTAAGTCCAACCATCCGGGGCAAATTATGGGGCGTTTACGTCGATTGTTTACACGTGCACGTATTGAACAACAGGAGCTGAATATTTTGCGAGGTATTTTAACTTCGATTGATAAAACGTTACGCTAATCACAAATAATAACACCCACGAGGTTGTGGGTGTTATTTTTCAATCGACAATGTTTAATGCGCTATTTATTCATCAAACTTCTTATTTTGATAATATTAACTTTTTTTCCGCCATGTTGTACCATTCGCGCCATCTTCAAGTACAATATTCATTGCATTTAATTTATCGCGAGCTTCGTCGGCTTGTGCCCAATTTTTGCTTGCTCTGGCTTCGTTTCGTTGTTTAATTAACGCTTCGACTAATGTAATGTCAACATCATCTTGCTGATTACTTTGTAAAAATTCTACGGGATCTTGCTCTAATAGTCCAAGTACTGCTGATAAATAACGTAATTCGGCAGCTAATTCATTTGCAAGTGACATATTATTGTCAGCTTTGGCTTTATTGATTTCACGAGCCAAATCAAAAAGAGTTGAATAAGCTTCCGGTGTATTAAAGTCATCATTCATTGCATCACAAAATTGGCGATAATAATCGCTGTCAGGTGTTATGTGTGGATGAGTTGGATCCGTATCTCGTAGTGCTGTATAGAGTCTCTCTAGTGCCATCCTCGCTTGTTTTAGATTTTCTTCACTATAGTTGAGTTGGCTTCGATAATGACCTGATAGTAAAAAGTAACGCACTGTTTCGGCATCATAATGTTTTAATACATCGCGAATTGTGAAAAAATTATTGAGTGATTTTGACATTTTTTCTTGGTCTATCATAACCATGCCGGAATGCATCCAATAATTGACGTATTGACCATCATGCGCACAGGTTGATTGGGCAATTTCGTTTTCATGATGTGGGAACATTAAATCTGAGCCACCACCGTGAATATCAAAGTGATTACCTAACTGATAACTATTCATCGCCGAACATTCAATGTGCCAACCTGGGCGACCTTTACCCCATGGCGAATCCCAACTTGGTTCATTCGGTTTTGACATTTTCCATAACACAAAATCCATTGGATTACGTTTAACATCAACCACATCAACACGAGCACCAGCTTGTAGTTGTTCTAAATTTTGTCGCGATAAAACACCATAATTAGGATCACTGTCTACTGAAAACATTACATCGCCGTTATCGGCAATATAAGCATGATTTTTGGCAATTAATTTTTCAACTAATTGGATGATTTGTGGCATGTGATGAGTAGCACGTGGTTCTATATCAGGGCGTTTTATATTCAGTGCATCAAAATCTGCATACATTTCTTGTAGCATTCGATCGGTAAGTTGATCGCAACTCTCGCCGTTTTCGAGTGCACGTTTAATGATTTTGTCATCCACATCAGTAATATTACGTACATAAGTTAAATCATAACCTAAAAAACGTAAATAACGGGTGACAACATCAAATGCAACAAAAGTACGCCCGTGACCAATATGGCAAAGATCGTAAATGGTTACTCCACAAACATATAGCCCAACTTTATTTGGGATAATAGACTGAAAAATTTCCTTTTCTCGGGTTAATGTGTTGAATATTTTTAACATTATAATCTACAAGTTGAAATTGATAGGTTTAATTAAATAATATAACAAAATTCTGGATATGACGAAATTACTTATTACGAACTTTGAACTAAAAAGGGAAATATATTTAAGGGTATAAAACTTAAGAGTTAGTTAAATTGGCGGTAAAACCGCCAATTTAACTAAAAACAAATTATTTCTTTATGTGACGATAGATATAAATGACTATAACCGAACCAAGTACTGAAATTAACAAACTAGGGAAGTTAAATCCAGTCACACTACCCCAACCAAAGAAGGTGCTAATATAGCCACCCACTAAAGCACCTGCAATGCCTAATAAAATAGTTTTAAGTACACCTACACTTCCTAGTGGCATAAAAAACTTGGCAATCCAGCCGGCAATTAATCCTAGAATTATCCAACTTATAATACCCATGATAATTTCCTCTTGTTATTGAAATTAATTTTAGTTTACTCAAATTAATTAAAAAATCTAACAGAAGTTGATGTTCAATGTAATAGCTTTAATCGATTAATTAAGAGTAATAAATCATATTCAAAATATATTAATAACTAATTATAATAAAGAAGATAGATATTTAATTTAAAGACTAACGTTATGAATACAATAGTTAAAAAATTATTGATTCATTGATGATATTTTATAATCATTTTTAATGAAAGTTAATTTATTTTACAGTGATTTTCTAAATCTTAACATCTGTTTGAGGTAAGAAGGGAGAGTTAATCTCCCTTTTAGTATTATGATTCAAAAATGGTTTTATGCAGAATTTTAATAATTGACTCTGCGTCGTTACTTTTTGCTAATAGGCAAAGATTGTGAGTACTTGCCCCATAACAGCAAAGTCTAATAATAAAATCATCTAATACACCAAACACCTCTTTTGCTATACCTTGTGTTGAAGTTAGGTTATTTCCAATAATAGCAATTAATGCTAAGTCCTCTTCAACTGTTACATGACACACGGTTGATAGTTCATCAAATAATTCTTTTGTTAACAAACTATTGCCGTTAGTGTTAGTGCCTGTAGTATCAATAGTTAATGCGATACTTACTTCTGATGTTGTGACTAAATCGACCGAAATATTATGTTTGGCTAATATTGTAAACACATTAGCTAGAAAACCTTGTGCATGTAGCATGTTTAAACTAGTAAGTGTTAATAATGTTTGCTTGCGACGTAGCGCTAACGCTCTAAATACTGGTAATTTAGATGTAATGCTGTTAGTGTTGTAAACAATAGTTCCTCCTTCTTGAGGCGCTTTGCTTGAACCAACAAAAACAGGGATATTGCTACGCACTGCTGGTACTAGTGTTGCTGGGTGTAGTACTTTTGCACCAAATGTTGCCATTTCGGTTGCTTCTGCAAATGATATTTCATCAATGCGTTTAGCTGCTGGCGTAATACGAGGATCGTTAGTATAAATTCCTGCAACATCAGTCCAAATGTCAATTTGGGTGGCATTCAATGCTTCACCTAATAACGCTGCGGTATAATCGCTTCCCCCACGGCCTAAAGTGGTGGTTTTGCCTGAACTTTCACTACCGATAAATCCTTGTGTTACAACGATGCTATGACTGTTTAGTGATTTTAAATGCGCACAGCAAAGCTGTTTAATATCTTCAATTTTAGGTGTGGCTTTACCAAATTTATCATCGGTGCGCATAACTTTACGGACGTCAAACCATATGGCATTTTTTTGTTTTTCTTTCAATATTTCGACAAACAGTTTTGAAGACATAATTTCACCGTGACTAACAAGCTCGTCTGTTAATGCTGGTGAAGTAGCTAAACTTGCGGCTTCTGACAAAGAGGCTATGTTAGCAATAATTTTGTCAATTTCAGTTCGTAGTGCGGGATTTTCAGGTAATTGTTCTAAGATGTTGTATTGGATTGATTGGATTTTGGCAATATGTTGAGATCGAACTTCGATATCACGTCCTTCAGCTAAGGCGACTAATAAATTTGTCACGCCAGCAGATGCCGATAGTACCACAACTTTTACGTTAGGATTATTTATTACAATATTGGCACTATTTACCATTGAAGGATAATCGGCAACACTAGTACCACCAAATTTAGCAATTACAAATGATGTTTCCATGAATTCCTCATATTAAAAATTTTTATTTTTAACAGAGTTAGAGCGGGCGTGTCCTATTTACAATTAAAAAAGTACAAACCATGAAGTGCTCCACCTGTTAAGGTGACAACCCAAGGGATTCAGCCCTTGCAGTCGATTTGATTGTTTCTGGATAGGCAATCAAACCTCGGCATTACATCCCCTCAATCATTTATTAATGGTTCCAGTCCCTAAAATGATTTACCTGAGTAATGCGCCTCTTCGTTTTGCAACTTCTGTAACGAAGTCAGCGTTATATAAGATTAACGATTTTATTAATTGTGTCAATAGGTTAAATGTTAAAAATTATTAGCTGTAATGCGGGGACATTGCAATTACTATAATTCTCGTTCAAATAATTCGATAATGGTTTGATACAATTTTTTTACTGTACACTCTTTAGTTGGTGTACTAAAAATTGTGTCGTCACCCGCAATGGAACCTAAAATACCTTCTGATTTACCAATTGAATCGAGTAACCGAGCAATGAGTTGGGCTGCACCTGGGCTGGTGCGTATCACCACCATTGAACTATTAAAATCAATATCAATTACTAAATTTTTTAATGGGCTACTTGTAGTTGGTACGCTGATTTCAGCAGGTAAACAATAGACCATTTCGGATTTTGCATTTCGAGTTCTCACTGCGCCAAACTTGGTTAGCATGCGTGAAACTTTGGATTGATTGATATTATCAAAACCTTGTTCTTGTAGCGCTTGTACGATTTCTACTTGCGAACTAAACTTCTCTTGACGAAGCATCTCTTTAAATGTTTTAGTGAGATTAGCTTGTTTCATAATGTTCCTTGGCTTTTACATTGTTACTGTTTTTGCTAATACATGAAGTTATAACACTTATAATAAAATTTTTTTGCTATTTAAATAAAAATAACTTCAGCCATTTTAAATGTATTAGCAGTCATTTTTTATACATAATTATGCATTAAATTTGCATAAAATTAAAGATTTGATTTAATTGCATCCTTAGGACGGAAAGATTTAACTATTTGATCATGGGTTTCAATGTAAGGGCCTCCTAATAGTTGTATACAATAGGGGATGCTGGCAAATATACCACTAACAATTACATTGCCTTGATTGTCTTTAACGCCTTCAAGTGTCTCTTTGATTGATTTTGGTCTGCCTGGTAGGTTTATGATTAAACACTTTTTGCGAATAACAGCAACTTGCCTTGATAAAATCGCGGTTGGTACAAAATGCAAACTGATTTGACGCATTTGTTCTCCATATCCCGGCATCACCCGATCAGAGATCGCAAGTGTTGCATCAGGTGTTACGTCTCTAATTGCAGGACCGGTGCCTCCGGTAGTTAAAATTAAGTGGCAATGTAGATTATCAACAAATTCGCATAATGTTTGTTCAATGATAGATTGTTCATCGGGAATAATACGATTTTCAGTTACAAAAGGCATTTTCAATGCGGTTTGTAACCATGAAACTAATGATGGAATGCCTTCATCTTGGTAAACGCCACTTGAAGCTCTATCTGATACTGAAACTAATCCAATTTTAAACATGATACTTATCCCTTAAGTAATAAAGGCACTTCGCTCCAAACTTGAAACCACACTATTTGTGCCCGATCAATAATATATACTCTATAATCTATACATAATAATTTATGATATAGATAAATCTAAAAATACCTTTACAATGGTTGATTATATTGCCTATTGATTTAACATGATATCATATTATTCCAATAGCAATTTATTCAATTAGGATATATTTATGCCATCAATTCCTGCACTTGAGTTAATCTCACTGAAAAAAATTTATAAAAATGGTATAGAAGCATTAAAAGGTATCAATTTAACTGTACAAGACGGCGATTTTTATGCCTTGCTAGGACCAAATGGTGCTGGGAAGTCAACAACTATTGGTATTATCAGTTCATTAGTTACTAAGACATCAGGGCAAGTAAAAATTTTTGGTTATGACTTAGATAACGATGTTGTCAATGCTAAAAGGCAATTAGGGCTTGTCCCGCAAGAATTTAATTTTAATCAATTTGAAGAGGTGCTACAAATAGTTACTAATCAAGGTGGTTATTATGGATTGCCACGAAAACTTGCATTAGAGCGTGCTGAAAAGTATTTGAGAATCTTAGATTTATGGGACAAACGCCACAGTCGAGCTAGCATGTTGTCCGGTGGCATGAAAAGGCGATTAATGATAGCTAGAGCACTGATACATGAACCCAAATTATTGATTCTTGATGAACCAACCGCAGGTGTTGATATTGAATTACGCCGTTCTATGTGGGATTTTCTACGCGAAATAAATCGGCAAGGTATCACAATTATTTTAACCACCCATTATTTAGAAGAAGCGGAAATGCTATGTCGAAATATCGGTATTATTCAGAGAGGTCAATTGATTGCGAACTCCTCAATGCGTGATCTATTGGCGAAAAGCCAATCTGAAACAATTGTTATTGATTATGTCCCCACATCTGAGCCAATTAAATTACAAAGCTATAATTATTCTGATGTGGAGCCCGGCATGTTAGAAGTGCAAGTAGATAAGCAACATGGATTAAACCAATTATTTGAACAATTAAATCAACAAAATATTAAAGTGATCAGCGTACGAAATAAAGCAAATCGTTTAGAAGAGTTATTTGTTGATCTGTTGCATAATGATACCAACCAAAAAGGTGTTTTTAATGAATAATTTATATTGGATTGCCTTAAAAAGTATTTGGCGTAAAGAAGTGACACGTTTTTTAAGAATTTGGGTTCAAACGCTAATTCCACCCGTTATTACCATGTCTCTTTATTTTATTATCTTTGGTAATTTAATTGGCTCTCGTGTTGGTGAGATGGGGGGATTTAGCTATATGGCATTTATTGTACCGGGATTAATCATGATGTCAGTTATTACCAATTCTTATACCAATGTTTGTTCATCCTTTTTTAGCGCTAAATTTCAACGTAATATTGAAGAGTTATTGGTCGCACCTGTACCAACGCATATTCTTATTTTGGGGTATGTTGGTGGTGGCGTGATGCGTGGTATTTTAACTGGTATTTTAGTGACTATCGTATCACTATTTTTTGTTCGTTACGAAGTTCATTCTTGGTTATTTGTTGTTTGTACATTGCTATTGACCTCAATTCTGTTTTCATTAGCTGGCTTATTAAATGCTGTATTTGCCAAGTCATTTGATGATATAAGCATTATTCCAACATTTGTATTAACACCATTAACTTATCTTGGTGGTGTTTTCTATTCAATTACTATGTTACCGGCATTTTGGCAGTGGGTTTCAAAAATTAATCCAATCGTTTATATGATTAACGGTTTTCGTTATGGATTTTTGGGCGTGACAGACGTGTCGTTATGGATCACATTTTCAATGCTGATTTTGTTTGTTACCGGACTATATGTAATTGCATGGAGACTTATTGAAAGTGGGCGAGGATTAAGAAGTTAATAAAGATAGATGGCTAGTAGTAGCTAACCGCCGATATTATATCGGCGGAATAATAACAGTTATTGCGCACCAGCAACGGCTTGTTTTGCCATTTCAGTAATTTTAGCAAAATCACCTTTTGCAATTGCATCAGTTGGAATAAACCAAGTGCCACCGACGCAAAGTACATTATCCAGTGCAAGGTAATCGCGATAGTTTTTAGGGTTTACTCCCCCAGTTGGACAGAATTTCATATATCCACAAGGGCCAGCAAAAGCTTTTAAAGCTGCAACGCCGCCATTGATTTCAGCAGGGAAGAATTTTAATGCCGTTAAACCATATTCTTGTGCTGTTAATAGTTCAGAAATAGTTGCAATACCTGGAATAACAGGAATAGGGCCATCAACTGCAGCTTTTAAAATAGCGTCAGTAATACCAGGAGTGATAATAAATTGAACGCCGGCTTCGGTGACTTGTTTTAGTTGCTCAACACTTGTAACTGTTCCTGCTCCAACCACTGCTTCAGGAACTTCTTTGATGATTTTTTTTATGGCATCAATTGCACAAGCTGTTCGTAACGTCACTTCCAATACTTTGACGCCACCAGCAATGAGAGCTTTGGCTAGTGGTACAGCATCTTCAAGTCGTTCAATGACAATAACCGGAACAACAGGCCCCATGGTTAAAATTTCTTCAGCACTTTTTTGCCAATTTTTCATTTATATCTACCCATATCTTATTGATACTTAAATATAGCAATAATCCCTAATTGATAGGGATTATTTTGTTATTCATAAATACCTAATTTTTTTTCTAAATAATGAATGTTGGTACCACCTTCTTCGAAGCCTTCATCATTCATGATTTCAATATGAAGATCAATATTGGTTTTAATACCATCGATAACCAGCTCCGCTAAGGCATTTTTCATCCGGGCAATAGCAACTTCGCGAGTTTCACCATAAGCAATTAATTTACCAATCATTGAATCATAGTAAGGAGGGACAGTATAACCAGCATAAATATGCGATTCCCAACGAATACCAAAGCCACCTGGCGCATGAAAACGGGTAATTTTTCCTGGTGATGGCATAAAGGTTTTTGGATCTTCAGCATTAATTCGGCATTCAATCGCATGGCCTTTGATTTCAATATCACTTTGTTTAATTGAAAGTGGTCTACCTGAAGCGATTAAAATTTGTTCTCTTATTAAATCAACACCGGTTACCATTTCAGTTACCGGATGCTCTACTTGAATACGGGTATTCATTTCAATGAAATAAAATTCCCCATTTTCAAATAAAAATTCGAATGTACCAGCACCACGATAACCAATCTCAATACATGCATTAACGCAACGCTCACCAATGAATTTACGCATTTCAGGGGTAATGCCAAGTGCTGGAGCTTCTTCCACAACTTTTTGATGACGTCTTTGCATTGAGCAATCTCGTTCACCTAAATAAACAGCATGGCCTTGACCGTCAGAAAGTACTTGAATTTCGATATGACGTGGGTTTTCTAGGAATTTTTCCATATAAACCATATCATTATTGAAAGCTGTTTTGGCTTCCAATTTGGTCATTTTGATTGATTGTTCCAGATCTTTTTCTTCACGAACAATACGCATACCGCGGCCGCCACCACCGCCAGAGGCTTTAATGATAACAGGATAGCCGATTTGTTTAGCGATTTGTTTATTGGCTTCAATATCATTACTTAGTGGTCCATCTGAACCAGGTACACAAGGGACGCCTGCATTTTTCATAGCGTGAATTGCTGACACTTTATCACCCATAAGGCGTATAGTGTCAGGTTTTGGACCAATAAAAATAAAGCCTGAACGCTCGACTTGCTCAGCAAAGTCGGCATTTTCCGATAAGAATCCATATCCTGGGTGAATAGCAGATGCACCGGTTACTTCAGCTGCTGAAATTAATGCCGGAACGTTAAGGTAACTTTTTGCTGAAGCGGCAGGGCCAATGCAGACTGTTTCATCTGCTAGTAAAACATGTTTTAAATCTTTATCTGCCGTAGAATGAACTGCAACAGTTTTAATTCCAAGTTCTTTACATGCTCGTAATATACGTAGAGCTATTTCTCCACGATTCGCAATAAGAATTTTATCAAGCATATTCAATCTCTTAATCGTATAGTCAATAATAAATTCAGATTATTCAATAATGAATAGTGGCTGATCAAATTCAACTGGTTGACCATTTTCAACCAAGATGGCTTTTATTGTACCAGCTTTTTCTGACTCGATTTGGTTCATCATTTTCATCGCTTCAACGATGCAAAGCACATCGCCAACATTTACAGTTTGACCAACTTCAACAAAAGCTTTTGATTCTGGACTTGGTGTACGATAAAAAGTACCAACCATTGGTGATTTGATTGTTGAGCCGTCAGCTACAACACTCTCTGTTACGACTTCAGTTTGAACTGTTGGAGCTACAACAACAGGAGCTGGTTGAGGAATTTGTATATTTTGTACTGGCGCCGAATAGTTTGTAGTAGGCGCTGAACGACTAATTCGAACAGATTCTTCACCTTCAGAAATTTCAAGTTCAGAAATACCTGATTCTTCAACTAATTCAATTAATTTTTTAATTTTGCGTATATCCATGAATTACACCGTGTTTATTTGATATAAGTAACAATTATTTAATGCATCCTTATTATTGGCTAACAGTGTTGTTTTCGCCGATAATAAGGTTGTAACTCAACATTAACGCGGAAGAATACACTGTAAAACCGAATTTGTCATTATATATCTCCTTTACAAACACTTGTTATACTATTTCTAGGTATTATTTTATAATTGCGATACAATAATTAGTGTCAATTACAATTGAGGTTGGCTATGGTTTGAAAGAGGTAAATAATATTCTATTTTGTTTGAATAAATTTGGAAATATATATTTTTTTGATTCCATGGTTTGTTTTTAAATATTAAAATATACTTAATCAAGATTAATTCTAGGAAGAGTTTTTATTATGTTAAAAAAAGTTCGTGGCTTGTTTTCAAATGATTTATCGATAGATTTAGGTACAGCAAACACACTTATTTATGTGAAAGGACAAGGTATCGTTTTAAACGAACCATCAGTTGTAGCGATTCGCCAAGATCATCGCACAGGCACACCCAAAAGTGTTGCTGCTGTTGGACATGCTGCGAAACTGATGTTAGGCCGAACGCCTGGTAATATTGCCGCCATTAGACCAATGAAAGATGGTGTTATTGCTGACTTTTCAGTCACTGAAAAAATGTTACAGCACTTTATTCGCCAAGTTCATAGCCATAGTTTTTTAAGACCAAGCCCCCGTGTACTTGTTTGTGTTCCTGTCGGCGCTACACAAGTTGAACGCCGTGCTATTCGTGAGTCAGCATTAGGAGCAGGTGCTCGTGAGGTGTATTTAATTGAAGAGCCAATGGCAGCTGCTATCGGTGCTGATTTACCTGTCTCTGCACCAACTGGTTCAATGGTTGTTGATATTGGTGGTGGAACGACGGAAGTCGCTGTTATTTCGTTAAATGGTGTTGTTTATTCTGCATCTGCACGTATTGGTGGTGACCGATTTGATGAAGCGATTATTAATTATGTTCGTCGTAATTATGGTGCATTAATTGGTGAGGCGACGGCTGAAAAAATTAAACATTTTATTGGTAGTGCTTATCCTGGAGATGAAGTGCTTGAAATTGAGGTTCGTGGACGTAATCTTGCTGAAGGTGTACCGCGTAGCTTTACTATAAATTCTAACGAAATTTTAGAAGCGCTACAAGAACCATTAAGTGGCATTGTCAGTGCGGTTAAAGTTGCGTTAGAACAGTGTCCACCAGAACTTGCTTCCGATATTTCTGAGCATGGCATGGTTTTAACTGGCGGTGGTGCTTTATTACGTAATATTGATAAATTATTAGCAGCTGAAACCGGTATCCATGTTGTAGTGGCTGAAGATCCGCTAACATGCGTAGCAAGAGGTGGAGGCAAAGCGTTAGATATGGTTGACATGCATAGTGGCGATCTATTTAGTGAAGAATAATTGCTACCTGATTGTTAATTAGTTTCATGTTGATGAAGCGATTAGTCAGTAAACATCTCATATTTTCTTCCGCCGACATTGTCGGCGGATTCATTTCTTGGAATAATTAGATCTTGAATATAAAACAGGTAAGTACTGGACAATGAAATTACTTTTTTCTAAGCGCTCTCCCCTCAGTGTACAATTATTTACTTCTTTGGCGTTAGCCTTGGTGCTAATTGTATTAGATATCAATTATCGCCCGTTTAAAGAAATTCGTTATTATTTAGATACCATTATTTCGCCTCTTTATTATGTATCAAATGCACCAAGATCTTCGTTTGATTCGCTATATGAGATGTCAAAAACGCGAGAAACCTTAATAAAAGAAAACGAAAAATTACACGCAGATTTATTGGAACAAAAAAACGATTTATTATTACTTGAGCATTTAAAACATGAAAACAATAGACTTCGCGAATTATTAGGTTCCCCATTAAGACATGATGAACATAAAATGGCTGTACAAGTATTGCTTGCTGATACGGATCCTTATGCTTATCAATTTGTTGTAAATAAAGGCGCACAAGATGGAGTTTATGTTGGACAGCCTGTCGTTGATGAAAAAGGTATTGTAGGACAAATTTATGAAACATCTCAGTCCACCAGCCGTGCAATTTTAGTATGTGATTATCAACATGCAATACCAGTACAAGTACTAAGGAACGATATTGGCATGGTTGCTGTGGGTAATGGGTGTAATAATGATTTAACATTAGAGTTTATGCCTAGTAACGTTGATATAAAAGTAGGTGATGTTTTAGTGACTTCCGGACTTGATGGTCGTTTTCCGGAAGGATACCCAGTAGCAGTAGTCAGTTCAGTAAAACTTGATATTACCGATTCAACCCCGATTATTTCAGCAACACCAACAGCAGATCTGAAGCGTTTACGTTATTTATTGTTATTGTGGGGAAATCAAGGAGTAAAATATGAGGGATCGTAATCGAATATTGATTATTTGGATGACACTATTAATTGGCTTATGTTTACAAATTATCCCGTGGTCATCATCATATAACATATTTAAACCACATTTGCTGATCCTCATTTTAGCTTATTGGTTGATAGCGCTTCCTCATCGTGTTGGGATTGGTACCGCTTTTGTATTTGGTGTGATGATGGATTTAAGTTCTGGCTCAATTTTGGGGATCCACGCTTTTATTTATTCATTTATTGCTTATTTAATTGTTTTTAATTTCCAATTAATACGCAATTTAGCTTTATGGCAACAGTCGTTTATCATTTTAGGGATTTCGATTTGTTATAATTTATTGGTATTTTTATTTCAAGTCAGTATTTATCATACGATAACGATATCACCATTGATTTTGCTATCAAGTTTTATTGATGGCTTATTATGGATTGCCATCTATCTATTTTTACGACTAATAAGACGAAGCTTTGCTATCGATTAAAAGGGAATCTTATGTCTGTTGAATTATTAATGAATGTAACGCCATCTGAAACTAGAGTTGCTTACATAGAAGATGGTGTATTGCAAGAAATCCACGTCGATCGTGAATCTAGACGTGGTATCGTTGGGAATATCTATAAAGGAAAAGTGATCCGTATTTTACCGGGTATGCAAGCTGCGTTTGTAGATATCGGCCTTGAGAAAGCCGCTTTTTTGCATGCATCAGATATTATGCCTCATACAGAGTGTGTATCTGATACTGATCAAGAACAATTCCAAGTAAAAGATATCTCTGAACTTGTGCGCCAAGGACAGGACTTAATGGTGCAAGTGGTGAAAGATCCACTCGGAACCAAAGGCGCTAGACTTACAACCGATATTACTTTGCCATCACGTTATTTAGTATTAATGCCAGGTCCAAATTCTGCGCATGTGGCAACTTCACAACGCATAGAGAGCGAACAAGAGCGCGAAAGGTTAAAAAATATTGTTGAGCAATATGTGACTGACGAAGGTGGTTTTATTGTTAGAACAGCTGCTGAAGGTGCGAATGCACATGAGTTAGAGCAAGATGCTAATTTTTTAAAAAGACTTTGGACTAAAATTCAACAGCGTATGGCTCGTCCGGTAAGTAAGAATCTAGTTTATGGGGAATTAGTATTATCACAACGAGTATTACGTGATTTTGTTGGTGATCCCATTGAACGAATTTTGGTAGATTCAAAATTAACTTATGATTTACTGGTTGAGTTTACGCAAGAATTTATGCCCGAAGTGACCAGTAAATTATCACATTATCGTGGTAATATTCCGATATTCGATCTTTATGATACCGAAAATGAGATTCAAAGAGCACTAGATCGTAAAGTAAAGTTAAAGTCCGGCGGATATTTGATTATTGATCAAACCGAAGCTATGACAACAATTGATATTAATACTGGTGCATTTGTTGGCCACCGAAATTTAGAAGAAACTATCTTTAATACCAATATCGAGGCAACAATAGCGATTGCTCGTCAATTGCGTTTACGTAATTTGGGCGGCATTATTATTATTGATTTTATTGACATGCAAGAAGAATTGCATCGTGAGAGAGTTTTGCAATCGCTTCAAGATTCTTTATCTAAAGATAGGGCTAAAACGACTGTTAATTTATTTTCGACCTTAGGTTTAGTCGAAATGACACGCAAGCGAACACGCGAAAGTATAGGCCATATTTTGTGTGAACAATGCCCCGCATGTAAAGGTCGTGGTATGGTCAAGTCAGTTGAAACTATCTGTAACGAAATATTACGTGAAATCGTTCGTATTTATAAAGCGCATCACTCAGAGTACTTTTTGGTTTATGCCTCAGCAGCTGTAGCTAATGCTTTAACTAATGATGAGTCTCATGCATTAGCTGAAGTCGAGGTGTTCGTTGGTAAACGCGTTGAAGTAAAAGTTGAACCGCTTTATATTCAAGAACAATATGATGTAGTGTTAATGTAGTAACCACTATTAAAAAAATAGTTTCAGGGAACTATGCGTTTGAGTATAAAAATGATGTAAGCTAAAAATTATTATGATCGAATATTTATAAACGGTCATCAAAAAGCTTGCATCCACAATTAAAATTAAGGATTTTATGACACTAATTCAAGTGAGCGAACGATTGCTCAATACAAACAATCTAAGCCAACAAGATATTTTGCATTTACTTGATATGCTAAGTTCAAGGCAAATTGATTTTGGTGATTTGTATTTTTTATCTGGCTATTATGAAAGCTGGTTACTTGAAGATGGAATTATAAAAAATGCCTCATTCCATCGTGATCAAGGTGTTGGTGTTAGAGCTGTTGTGGGTGAAAAAACAGGCTTTGCTTATACCGATCAGCTTTCCTTAGCACGTTTAGAACAAAGTGTATTAGCGGCAAATTCAATCACTAAATTACAAACACCCATAGCTGTGACGCCGATTAAATCTACTAAAACAGTATCAATCTATTCATCAACCAATCCGATCAATTCGTTTTGCCAGGAGCAGAAAATTGCGTTGTTGCAACAAGTTGACATGTTAGCGCGCTCAATTGATCCAAGTGTTATTGAAGTATCAGCCAGCTTAACGGGTAGTTATGAAGATATTCTAATTGCAGCAACAGATGGTACACTATGTGCCGATATTCGTCCTTTAGTTCGTTTGTCGATTTCTGTTTTGGTCGAAAAAGAAGGTAAACGTGAGCGTGGGAGTAGTGGCGGAGGGGGACGTTTTGGGTATGAATATTTCCTAACAATCAATCCTAAAACATCAGAAAGTTATGCTAATAGCTACACGCGAGAAGCCGTACGCCAAGCACTCGTGTCCCTGTCAGCAAAAGCCGCACCCGCTGGCACTATGCCTGTTATTTTAGGTGCTGGTTGGCCTGGTGTATTGTTACATGAAGCTGTAGGCCATGGTTTAGAAGGTGATTTTAACCGTAAAAATAGTTCAGTGTTTTCCAGAAAAATTGGTGAACAAGTTACCTCAGAATTTTGTACCATTGTCGATGATGGTACCATCGACAATCGCCGAGGATCACTTTCTATAGATGACGAAGGTACACCAAGCCAAAAAACAGTCCTTATCGAAAATGGTATCCTAAAGGGCTATATGTTTGATAAACTCAACGCAAAACTGATGAATACGCATTCAACGGGCAATGGGCGTCGTGAAGGGTATGCTTGCCTACCTATGCCAAGAATGACAAACACCTATATGCTGGCGGGGAATTCCTCTTTTGACGATATCATTAGCAGTGTTGATTATGGGCTTTATGCACCGAATTTTGCTGGTGGGCAAGTTGATATCACTTCCGGTAAGTTTGTTTTTTCAGCCTCAGAGGCCTATTTGATTGAAAAGGGTAAAATAACAACGCCGGTAAAAGGTGCAACACTAATTGGTTCAGGTATTGAAACCATGCAACAAATATCTATGGTGGGTAATGACCTTGAACTAGATTCAGGTGTAGGAGTTTGTGGTAAAGCAGGTCAAAGTGTTCCTGTTGGGGTTGGGCAACCGACTTTGAAAGTGAATAATTTGACCGTTGGCGGTACCATTAACCACTAAAACCACTAATAACGATACATCAATAGGATTTCAAAATAGATGGAAACAATAATTACACTTTATCATGCGTTTATTAATTTGGATATTGCAACGCTCTCAAATCCTAATGTGCTATGGACACTATATGGCATGTTGTTTGTTATTATCCTTTTAGAAAATGGAGTCTTACCAGCAGCTTTTTTGCCTGGAGACAGTCTATTATTCTTAACGGGTGTATTAATTAGTCAAAATGTGTTTCATTTTGGTTTAATTAATCTTATTTTGATTGCTGGCGCAGCTTTAGGTACTTGGTTAGGTTATGCACAAGGTTTGTGGCTTGGTAATACTAAGCTTGTACAAGGTTGGATGGCGCATATACCAGAAAAATATCATCATAAATCTGAAGTATTATTCCATAACTATGGATTACAGGCACTATTTATTGGACGATTTATTGCTTTCGTACGTACATTATTACCAATGATGGCTGGATTATCAGGATTACATAGCCGAAAATTCCATATTTATAATTTGATTAGTGCAACATTATGGATTTTCTTGATTGTGACCTTAGGTTATCTGTTTGGGTTATCGGCAATTTTCAAAGATTATGAAAAGCAGATCATGGTTCTGCTAATGTTAATACCTATCTTTTTATTGGTGGTAGGATTGATCTTTTCGGTTTTTCTTGCAGTTAAACGCTCAGTCAGCAATAAAAAGCAATCTAAAGTTGCATCAAATCATAATAAAAATTAGAAGGTGAAATTAACCGATAAGCCGGGTTCTGTCGTGGACAATCATTCCTCTAGGCTAATACTCACGTATTAGCTCAAGCAGTCTACCCGGATTCAACGCGGGCCGCGCCAATGAATCCCTATTTGACCTTGCTCCGAGTGGAGTTTACCGTGCCACAACTGTTACCAGTTGCGCGGTGTGCTCTTACCACACCCTTTCATCCTTACCTGATCTTATAACATAAGCCATCGGCGGTTTACTTTCTGTTGCACTAGTCGTGAATTTTCGCTCTCACAAAAATCCCCCAGGCGTTACCTGGCACTCTGCCCTATGGAGCCCGGACTTTCCTCCCCTCTGTTTGTCTCCTTTAATCAAGGACAACAACAAAGCAGCGATTGTCTGGTTAATTTCACCGATTGAGTATAACGTAATGTATAATTTTGTCCAGCATTGTATTTTCTTTTAATCATTTTGTTAATGAAAGAATCACGGGAAAAATTGTTTTGAAATAGGGTATCTATTGATAAAATAACCGATACTATCTAAATAGCACATCCAGCGATGTGCTTTGAGTTTAGGGTATAAATTTAACTACCATTTTTTCTGTTCGTAAGATTCATCATAGTTAAACCAAGTTACCACGCCGTTTGACAGGATAATATCAAGCGTGCCTTCAATAATATTGAATTGTGTTTCACCGATAATCATATGGCTGGTTGAACTTTTTTTTACATATTTATATGTCCATTGTGTTTCATTTTCATTAATTTTTTTTTGGTTTGTTGGTTTACCAAATAGGGTCATTATCTGGGATTGTGTCGTGGAACCTTCGACTATATTCCTTACTTTTTCTTTACTTAGCGGGGTACCTTGCTCTACAAAATTTTTTTGTGAACAGCTTGATAATAGTATGATGGAGAGTAATGCGATAAGGTATTTTTTTGCATTTTTCATTGTATTATTACCTGATGATTAATACTTTTTATTGGTAATCACTAATAATAACATATGTTGGATAACGTTCAATATGAACTAATATTTATATTTTTTGAAAAATCAACTAATATTCAATCACACCAAAATCGTTATTAATAAAAGAATATGGAAACAATTATTTGTGTTTCTGTATGTTTCCATATTTTCTATAGTATTGTTTTTGATTTGTTTTTTGCTTATAGATTATTCTAAAAATTATTCTTTACTCTGCCTGATTACGCGCTTTATCGGTTGCTTTGTTTTCGAATTAATATAACGACTAGGCCAAATTTGATGGGGTTCTAAATTTAATGCTTTGGCTATAATGATCTCTCCTTTCGTCCAGGGACGGACTAATGCATTGCTAAGTGTTGATGAACTTAAACCTGATTGGCGAGATAGATTTGCAAGTGTAGTACCTTTCTTTTTTAGAGCGGCGATAATATCTGCAGGATGCCAATCATTCGACTTTATTTTCATTTTTTATTTCCTCTTAGTTTATAACCTTATATATCTATGTTATGCTCTGAAGTTACTAAAGCGAGTAAGTTTGCTTTCGAACTTGAATTATTAATAATTATGTGTTTCTTATTTATTGTATCAAAGTTTCTTTAGTTTCTGTAATTTTTTCTTAATGTGTTAAAATAGGATAGTGAAAATGAAAGAGTGGTTTTCATCAAAAGAGCTATCAAGTATTGCTGGGATGCCATCAACGATACAAGGCGTTAATCGAAAAGCAAGAGTTGAAAATTGGACTGCACGAAAAAGAGTGGGTGTTAGAGGGAAAGCTTTAGAATATCATATTGGTAGCTTACCGCCTAATGTCAAAAGAGCATTATATAGTGAAGAAGAGAGTGCTAGTTATGTTGTTTCGCCGATTGAACCGTTACAACTGTGGATGACTGCATTTGAACAGTTAACCACTGATGAACAATCTATTGTTGCTTCGTGGTTGATGCGAAACGGTATTAAAGATTTTATTACTTTTATTAATAAACAGAAAAAAGATGATTAGTGTTATTGTGTAAGCTGCGATATACTTTAACGCTTGTAAAATTTAGTTACTATGGAATAAACAATGGAAAGTCAGTTTCAATTAACAAATAGTAAAGAGATTATTGCTTATTTAGCTCAACAATTCCCGAATTGTTTTACCCTTGAGGGTGAAGCAAAACCATTAAAAATTGGTATTTTTCAAGATATTATTTCTCGTCTAGAGGGTAGTGGTGAAGCGCTTAGTAAAACTAAACTGCGTGCTGCGCTGCGCGCATACACAATGAGTTGGCGCTACTTGTATAGTATAAAAGAAGGAGCTAACCGTGTTGATTTAGATGGTAAACTTCATGAAGTTATCAATCAAGAACAGATGGATCATGCTCAACAACAGTTGAAAGAGAGTAAAGAAAAAGCTAAAGAGCGCTTTAAAGGGCGTTCAAAAGAAAAACGTAAACTTATTCGTTCACCTTCTAAAAAAGCGAAAACTCTAAAAATTGGTGATTTTGTTAAAGTTGTTGTAGGCAATAAACCTATAAAAGTACAAATCATTAACATTGAAAAAGAGCACATTAAAGTAAAGCTTGGTGCGGGTATGGAATTAACGGTAAAACCTGAACTTATTATCAATAAGTAGAGAATTTTAATGAATAAATTACTGAAAGGTATTATTACACTAAGCCTTGTTTTGGGGATTGTTAGCCAAAACGTTCAGGCAAAACCGCAAGCAAAAGAACAAATACCGGTTTTAATGCAAGACGAGGTCCATCAAGTTGTTGCTAGACGTGTAACCAATTTTTTTACTCAATCACATTATCGTAATTTTGCTTTGAATGGTGCATTTTCTGCTCAGATTTTTGATCGCTATTTCAAATTATTAGATGGTAATAAATCTATATTTATTCAAAGTGATGTTGATAGCTTTAGAAATAGACAAGAGAATTTAGGTCAGGAATTACTTGATGGTGATTTAAAAACGGCTTATGACATTTATAATCTTTTTTTACAAAAACGTTATAACCGTTATCAATATGCACTTGAAGTTTTATTACGCCCAATGGATTTTTCTGCTAATGATGAAATCGATTTCAATCGTGAAGAGATTGCATGGCCAGTTTCTGAGGCCGAACTTAATAGTTATTGGGATAAACGCGTTAAATATGATGAGCTAAGTTTATCCTTATCGGGGAAAAATGAAAAAGAGATCCGGGAAGTATTAACTAAACGTTACAATCGCGTTTTAAAAACAGTAATGCAATCAAATAATGAAGATGCTTTCCAAGTATTTATGAATGCATTTGCAAGAGAGATTGATCCCCACACTAGCTATTTAGCGCCACGTAAAAAACGAGATTTTGATTCTGAAATGAGTTTATCCTTTGAAGGTATTGGCGCAACATTAAGTCAGCAAGATGATTATACAGTGATTATGTCTTTTGTAACCGGTGGTCCTGCTGAAAAAAGCAAGCAACTTTCTGTAGGGGATAAAATTATTGGCGTAGGTCAAAGCAATTCTGCAATTGAAGATGTTATTGGTTGGCGTTTAGATGATATTGTCGATAAAATTCGTGGACCAAAAGGAACTGTGGTGAAATTAGAAATTTTACCTACAGGTAATAATAGTAAGGCCAAAGTCATTGAACTTACTCGAGATAAAATTCATTTTGAAGATCGCGAGGCAAAATTAAAGATTATTGATAATCCGCGCGGTAAAGTAGGTATTATTGAAATACCAAGTTTCTATTTGGGACTTACCGAAAAAGTTCAATCACTTTTAGCGAAAGCAAATAGAGATAATTTGCAAGGGTTGGTGATTGATTTACGTGATAATGGAGGGGGTTCATTAGCCGAAGCTATTACTTTAACAGGTTTGTTTATCGATAGCGGGCCTATAGTGCAGGTTCGTGATAATTTACAAAAAGTCATTACTTACGATGACAAGAAGAAAGGTATTGAGTACGCTGGGCCACTTGTTGTGATGGTTAACCGCTATAGCGCATCAGCATCAGAAATATTTTCTGCCGCTATGCAAGATTATGGACGAGCATTAATCGTTGGTGAAACAACTTATGGTAAAGGAACTGTACAAACATCTCGTAATATTTCTTATCCGATTGACGCAAGATTGCATCCAAAATGGCCTGAGCTTGGTGGTGCTCAATACACTATTCAGAAGTTCTATCGTATCAATGGGGGAAGTACTCAATTAAAAGGTGTTGAACCAGACATTGACATGAATAAAGTGAAATATGTCGATGAGACGGGAGAGCGCTTCTTAGACAATGCATTACCTTGGGATAAAATTCCCTCAGCTGATTATTTGACTCTTGCTAATATTAAGCCATTGTTACCTGATTTAGAATCGCAACATTTGGCTCGCATTTCAAATAATCCTGAATTTATTTATATTGATGAAGATATCAAAACGCTTAATGGTAAGAAAGATCGACAATATATTGTTTCGCTTAATAAGGAAACACGAGAAGCGGAACAAAAAACTAATGAGGAACGTGGTTTAAAAAGAATGAACGAACGTTTGCATAAAGCCGGTTTACCAACAATTATTAAGCTAGAAGATTTACCAAAAGATTATAAACAGCCTGATGCTTACTTAGATGAATCGATCGAGATACTTCTTGATTTCGCCTCTAAATATCCAAAAATTGAAAGTAATGGCTCTATTAACAAGATTATTTCGTTTGATTCACCAATCGAAAAGATTAATAATAAAAAATAATTGGAGATAATAAAATGTGTTCAGATATAAAATATGCTTTGCTCACAACAGTTGGTATACTCGCTGTTTTAGCCACATTTGGTATCATTGTTTGTATGAATTAAAAAAGCTTGATTAATTATCGCTTGGTTATTATAGTATGCAGCCTGCTGAAAAAAGCAGGCACTAATAATTGGTGAGGTGTCCGAGTGGTTGAAGGAGCACGCCTGGAAAGTGTGTATACGGCAACGTATCAAGGGTTCGAATCCCTTCCTCACCGCCATAAATAGTTAGTCATTTAAGGGTAGAACATCAGGCTTAACATTATTGTAAGAAGTAATAGTCAAGGTTACTTTTGCAAAACCCTATTGAGGGTTGTCACCTAAAATGACAAGTAACACCTTCCTCTCCTGGATCATTTGGAGTCATTATGGAAAACTTACGCACAGTTCAGGACTTTATACGCTGGACAGCATCGCAACTTAATCTATCAGATGTCTTTTTAGGGCATGGTACGGATAATGCTATTGATGAATCTAAACAACTCATTTTAGCAACATTAGGACTATCGTTGTTTATTCCTACGGAATTTTATTCGGCAAATCTGACTAATGATGAGAAAAAACAACTTTTTGATATTATACAAAAACGAATTGAAGATCGCGTACCAACTCCTTATTTAACTAATCAAGCTTGGTTTTGTGGACATACTTTTTATGTCGATGAACGTGTATTAATACCTCGTTCTCCTATTGGTGAACTCATCAATAATCATTTTGCATCGCTAATATCAACTACGCCAAAAAATATTTTAGATTTGTGTACTGGCAGTGGTTGTATTGGTATTGCTTGTGCTTATGAATTTGCTGATGCTCAAGTTGATATAACCGATATTTCATTAGAGGCATTAGATATTGCACAAACGAATATTGAAATGCATGAAATGGATTTTCGAGTTAAGCCTATTTTATCAGATCTATTTAATGATGTGCCTGCAAAACAATATGATCTAATTGTCACAAATCCGCCTTATGTTGATAGTGAAGATATGAGTGATTTGCCCGATGAGTTTTTATATGAACCTAAATTAGCATTACAGGCGGGTTTTGATGGTTTAGATTTGGTAAAAAGAATTTTACGAGATGCGATAGATTATTTAACTCCAGAGGGTGTATTAGTCTGTGAAGTTGGCAATAGTTGGATTAGCTTACAACAACAATACCCAGATGTTCCTTTTAATTGGATAGAATTTGAACGTGGTGGTCTGGGCGTATTTTCGATCACCTATAAAGAGCTAGTTCAATATCATGAATGTTTTAAATAAACTGTTTTCAACAATTGGAATAAATTTATTATGGCTGGAAACTCAATCGGAAAATTATTTAAAGTGACCACATTTGGTGAGTCACACGGCATAGCATTAGGATGTGTTGTCGATGGTGTTCCTCCTGGACTTGCATTAACTGAATCCGATATGCAACATGATCTTGACCGCCGTCGACCGGGTTCATCTCGTTATACTACTCAGCGCCGAGAAGCCGACCAAGTTAAAATTTTATCTGGCGTATTTGAGGGTGTGACAACAGGTACAAGTATTGGATTACTAATTGAAAACACTGACCAACGTTCTCAAGATTATAGTAAAATTAAAGATATCTTTAGGCCGAGTCATGCCGATTATACTTATCAAAATAAATATGGCATACGCGATTATCGTGGAGGTGGTCGTTCTTCTGCTCGTGAAACTGCCATGCGCGTTGCTGCTGGCGCGATTGCCAAAAAATATTTGCAAGAAAAGCTTGGCATAACCATTCGTGGTTATTTGGCTCAGATGGGCGATGTAAAATGTGAATTAAAGGACTGGCAACAAGTTGAACAAAATCCATTTTTTTGTGCTGATGAAAGTAAATTAGAGGCGCTTGATCAGTTA
Source organism: Gilliamella mensalis (assembly GCF_900103085.1). Classification (GTDB taxonomy): domain Bacteria; phylum Pseudomonadota; class Gammaproteobacteria; order Enterobacterales; family Orbaceae; genus Gilliamella; species Gilliamella mensalis. The sequence goes on from NZ_FMWR01000008.1 coordinate 148,028, forward strand.
CTCAGAGCGCTGAAAAAAGAGGGGGACTCAATTGGGGCTAAAGTCTGTATTGTTGCCGAAAATGTTCCTGTAGGGTTTGGTGAACCTGTATTTGACAAGTTAGATGCTGAACTTGCACATGCGTTAATGAGTATTAATGCGGTGAAAGGTGTTGAAATTGGCGATGGTTATGCGGTTATCAATAAACGAGGCAGTGAAAATCGAGATGAGATAACCAAGCAAGGTTTTTTGTCTAACCATGCTGGTGGCATTTTAGGGGGGATTAGCTCAGGACAAACGATATTAGCCAGTATTGCCTTAAAGCCAACACCCAGTATTGAAATTGCAGGGCAATCAATCAATATTCATGGTGAAACCGTTGAAGTATCAACTCATGGTCGACATGATCCGTGTGTAGGAATTCGTGCAGTACCTATAGCCGAGGCGATGGTCGCTATTGTGCTCATGGATCATTATCTTCGTTATCGTGCTCAATGTAATGATGTCAATTCGCTATGAGTTATGAGTTACTTATTTTACTGTTTATTATTGCTACTTTAGCCGGTTTTATTGATTCAATTGCTGGTGGCGGAGGTCTATTGACTGTGCCGGCTTTACTTGCAGTTGGACTGCCACCAGCCAGTGCTTTGGCAACCAATAAATTACAAAGCTGTGGTGGTTCATTTTCAGCTAGTTTATATTTTATCCGTCAGCATATGGTGGATTTAAAACAGCAAAAATGGGCAATCGCGTTTGCATTTATTGGTTCGGCAGTTGGCACGTTACTGGTTATGCATATCCAAGCTGATTTTTTAAAGCTATTACTACCTATTTTAACCATTGGCGTCGGACTTTATTTTTTACTTTCTCCAACCATTGGTGAAAACGACTGTAAAAGTCGCTTTTCAGTTATCCAATTTGCACTAATACCAGCTTTGGCAATTGGTTTTTATGATGGATTTTTTGGGCCTGGCGCGGGTTCATTTTATGCGTTAGCCTATATCACACTGGCAGGTTTTAATTTAACTAAAGCCACAGCACATACCAAAGTGTTAAACTTCACTTCAAATTTAGCCGGTTTACTGTTTTTTATTATTGGTGGCGAAGTGATATGGTCAATTGGACTTGTCATGTTAGTTGGTCAATTTATAGGTGCAAGACTTGGCGCTAAGATGGTCATTGCTAAAGGTCGCAAATTAATCAGACCAATGCTAATTACTGTTTCAACGCTTATGAGTATAAAATTAATTTACGAAAACTTCTTTTAATTACTCATCATCCTAATCATTAATATTTGTTTTTCATCACTATTTTATAGCGCAACAAAATCGTTGTTAAAAACTTTCAGGAAAGCATATGTTTGAGTATAAAAACAATAACAATTATTTACTTCACTTAAATATGATTTAGTATATATTTGTGTTAAGCAAGATAGTTTGTGTTAAGACATTAACTGATATTATGAAACTTCAACAACTACGTTATATTTTAGAAATTGCACGTTCAGGCTCAATTAATGAGGCAGCTAAAAATTTGTATATTACACAACCGAGTTTATCAACGGCGGTAAAGGATTTAGAAGCTGAATTTGGAATTGAAATTTTTGTGCGTACTTCTAAAGGTGTTTCACTTTCTACCGATGGCGTTGAGTTTTTAGGTTATGCTAAACAAGTTTTAGACCAAGCTGAACTATTGGAACAACACTATTCTAAAAAAGCACCATCTAAACAGTTATGTAGCATATCAACTCAACATTATGCTTTTGCGGTTAATGCCTTTGTTAATCTAATTAAAAAAAATCATACTGACGAATACGAGTTTACACTCAGAGAAACAAGAACATACGATATTATTACCGATGTCGCAAATTTACGCAGTGAAGTTGGTATTTTATATTTGACTGATTTTAACCAAAAGGTAATTTTGCGACTACTGAAAGAACATCGATTGACCTTTAATCCACTTTTTGAAGCGCATCCTCATGTATTTATTAGTACTCATCATCCATTAGCGGAAATGAAGTCATTAACGTTAGATGATTTAGAGGATTATCCTTATCTCTCTTTTGAGCAGGGTGAATATAACTCATTTTATTTTTCCGAAGAGATTTTAAGTACGGTTTACCATAAAAAAAGTATTCATGTTAGTGATAGGGCAACGTTATTTAATCTATTGCATGGACTTAATGGTTATACTATTAGTACAGGGGTTTTAAGTACTGATTTAAATGGCTCTGATATTTTATCAATACCGTTAGATGTAGAAGAAAAAATTTTAATTGGTTGGATCACATCGCAAAAAGCTCAATTAAGTCTATCAGCACAAAATTATATTGAGGCGCTTAAAAAGCTCATTGAAGAAGAGTACGGTTTTGAACTCAAGTAAATCCTACTATTAACTAAATAAATCGAATTGCTATTTTAATAAATTTCAGTATAATTACGCAGTTCATATAGAACTATATGAAAAATAGCGAGGAGTGTCTGAATTAGAGATCGGTCACTCCACATTTTATTTTGATTTTAAGAGGTTTGTTATGTCTCTAACTGTAGAAACTAAAGCGAAAATTGTTGCTGAATATGGTCGTGATGCTAAAGATACTGGTTCAACTGAAGTTCAAGTTGCTCTTTTAACTGCGCGTATTAATGATTTACAAGGTCATTTTTCTGAGCATAAAAAAGATCACCATAGCCGTCGTGGTCTATTACGTATGGTATCTAGCCGTCGTAAATTATTAGATTATTTACGTCGTAAGGATATTGAACGTTATAACCAATTAATTAAAAAACTAGGTTTACGTCGCTAATTAATAATCTACTTGAAAAGAGGCTTAGGCCTCTTTTTCGTTGTGAAAAATTGATGCTCTGATATAATACTGAGCTAAAAAAATTAATATTTTATGTTAATTCAATAAAATAAAGATTATATCTCATGTTTCGCGCGACTAATGAGAGCTCTATAATTTATAGATTTGTCATTAGTCGTGACAGTGAAATAATCTTTTTGTTGAATATATCCCCACATTGTTGAAGAGAGTATCAATAAGCGCAGTGTAATAGTGCGTCCTGTCGAAATATCAAACTTCAACATAATAAATAACAAGAGGACATTATTTTGTTTAATCCGACATATCAAAAATTTCAATATGGTCGTCATACTGTGACTTTAGAAACCGGTATTATGGCACGTCAGGCAACAGCAGCTGTTATGGTTAATATGGATGACACCGCTGTATTTGTTACAGTTGTTGCCGATAAAAAAGTGAAAGAAGGTCAAGATTTCTTCCCACTAACAGTTAATTACCAAGAACGAACCTATGCTGCTGGTCGTATTCCTGGTGGTTTTTTTAAACGAGAAGGTCGCCCAAGTGAAGGTGAAACCTTAATTGCACGTTTGATTGACCGCCCACTTCGCCCATTATTTCCAGAAGGATTTGTTAATGAAATCCAAATTATTGCAACAGTTGTTTCCGTTAATCCTGATGTGAGCCCAGACTTAGTTGCTATGATCGGCGCTTCTGCTGCGCTTTGCTTATCTGGTGTACCATTCCATGGTCCTATCGGTGCTGCACGTGTCGGCTTTATCAATGATGAATTTGTATTAAATCCATCAGTAAAAGAGCTTGCAACGAGTCGTTTAGATTTAGTTGTTGCAGGAACTAAAAGTGCAGTATTAATGGTTGAATCTGAAGCTGATCTACTGACTGAAGATCAAATGTTAGCTGCAGTAGTGTTTGGTCATGAACAACAACAAGTTGTTATTGATAATATCAATGAATTTGTAGGAAAAGCCAATTGTGAAAAATGGGATTGGGTAGCGCCAGCTAAAAATGAAGCGCTATATAATACTATTGTTGAACTCGCTAAAGAGCGCCTAGGAGAGGCTTATCGTATCACTGAAAAACAAGCGCGCTATGCTCAAATTGATTTAATCAAAGAAGAAGTATTAGCAGCACTAAAAGAACAGAATGAAGAATTAGATGAAAACGAAGTTATCAATATCATCGTCGATTTAGAAAGCCAAATTGTTCGTAAGCGTGTCATTGCTGGTGAGCCACGTATTGATGGTCGCGAAAAAGATATGATTCGTGCGCTTGATATCCGTACAGGTGTTTTACCAAGAACACATGGTAGTGCTTTGTTTACTCGTGGAGAAACCCAAGCATTAGTTACTGCAACTTTAGGGACAGAGCGTGATGCTCAGATTATTGATGAATTAACGGGTGAATATACTGAACGTTTCTTACTTCATTACAATTTTCCACCCTATTCTGTTGGTGAAACTGGCATGGTTGGATCACCAAAACGCCGTGAAATTGGTCATGGTCGTTTAGCTAAACGTGGTGTTGCAGCCGTAATGCCAAGTCGTGAAGAATTTCCATACACTGTCCGCGTTGTGTCAGAAATTACCGAATCAAATGGTTCATCTTCAATGGCTTCTGTTTGTGGTGCTTCACTTGCTCTAATGGATGCTGGTGTGCCAATTAAGTCATCGGTTGCTGGTATTGCGATGGGGCTGGTAAAAGAAGGCGAGCAGTTTGTGGTATTGTCAGATATTCTTGGTGATGAAGACCACCTTGGTGATATGGACTTTAAAGTAGCAGGTACACGTGAAGGTGTTAGTGCATTACAAATGGATATCAAAATTGAAGGTATCACTAAAGAAATTATGCAAGTGGCACTTAATCAAGCGAAAGGCGCACGTTTACACATTTTAGGTGTAATGGAACAAGCAATTAATAAACCTCGTCAAGAAATATCAGAATTTGCACCACGTATTTATACAATGAACGTAAATCCAGATAAAATCCGCGATATTATCGGTAAAGGTGGCGCAACTATTCGAGCCTTAACTGAAGAAACAGGAACAACTATTGAAATTACTGACGATGGTACAGTTAAAATTGCCGCTTCAGATGGTAATAAAGCGAAAGATGCCATGGCGCGTATTACTAATTTAGTTGCTGATGTCGAAATTGGTAAAATTTATGCAGGAAAAGTAACTCGAATTGTTGATTTTGGTGCTTTTGTATCTGTTATTGGTGGAAAAGAAGGACTTGTCCATGTTTCTCAAATTGCTGATCATCGAGTCGAAAAAGTGGCTGATTATCTAAAAGTAGGACAAGAAGTAAATGTTAAAGTACTTGAAATTGATCGCCAAGGCAGAATCCGTTTGAGTATGAAAGATGCTGTTGAGCCGGTAGCAGAAGTTGCTCCAACAGCCGAATAAAAGTATTATTCACTAGGGGATAAAAGTGGGATTATTCAACCTGAGAACTGTATACTGCTTTTTGCTAGCCGTTATTCTTTTGTCGGGTTGTTCTAACTCCCAGCTTTTGCTGGCTGTGCCTGAGCAAGTTTCATATGATGATGAATTAAAAATTGCTCAAATCAGCCAACAGTTATCACGAAAAGATCTTGATACTGTAACGCAAATGCAACTCATCTTTGAGCGCGGTATTACTTACGATTCACTAGGTTTTAAAGCCTTTGCACAAAGCGATTTTTCGTATTTATTAAATTTCAATCCTGAAGTTCCCGATATCTATAATTTTTTGGGGACTTATGCGCTTAGAGAAGGTAACTTTGATGAAGCTTTAACGTCATTTAATACAGCCTTAGAGCTAGATCCTACTTATGCTTATGCCTACTTAAATCGGGCAATTGCGTTATATCGCACGGGGCATTATCAAGCTGCTGAGCAAGATGCATTGCAGTTTTATCAATATGATGTGAATGATCCTCTTAGAATTTTATGGCTTTATCTGATTGAGCAGGAAAACGACAATAAAGTTGCCAAAAACGAGCTACAAAAACGTTATGATCTGATTAATGACAAAACGATATATAGTGGCAATATTATTGCATTTTATTTAGGTCAAATAAGCGAGTCTAAATTAATGCAGAACCTTCAACAAGGTGTAGAAGATAATCGGCAGTTAGCTGAACGCCTTTGTGAAGCCTACTTTTACTTAGGTAAATACTATCAAAGTAAAGGTGACAACGAGCGTGCCAAAATGTTATTTAAATATGCTTTAGCCAATAATATTTATAACTTTGTTGAACATCAACAGGCACTCTACGAAATAAAGTTACTTGAAGAAAAAGAAAAGTAACAAGGGTCATGCCAGTTTTAAAAGTGAAAATATTGTTATAGCGTAGTTCTGATTTGCTAAATAATATGTACTCAACATAAGATAATGCAGTGAGTTTTATCTCCGATTATATAAACATCATTAACCTTTAAATTTATGCTGTTTTTATACTAGTTAGTTGTTGAGTCAATATTGGCAGTTAGTTATTGGGGTGAGTTGTAAATTTTCAATTTAGTGAGCTGGCATAAATTTATATCTGCTTTATTTGTTTCAGCAAAAATAAGATAAATTTTAATTAATATTAGTTAATCATTATCAATCTTTTTGCTAACTAAACAAGCAAGCTTATATATTCAAAATTTTTAAGCGAGTTTACATGACAAAAGACATTTCTTTTATTGACCTTGGTTTATCCGAGGATATTCTTAATGCATTAAATGATCTTGGTTTTAACAAACCATCACCAATCCAATCTGAATGTATACCTCTATTATTAGCAGGTAACGATGTATTGGGTATGGCACAAACAGGTAGTGGCAAAACAGCGGCATTTTCAATTCCTTTTCTAATGAACATTGATGCAAGCTTAAAAGCACCACAACTTTTAGTTCTAGCTCCAACACGTGAGCTGGCTATGCAAGTTGCTGATGCTTGCTCTGAATATTCAAAATATATGAAAGGAGTAAAAGTACTAGCTTTATATGGCGGGCAGCGTTATGACGTGCAATTACGAGCGTTAAAACAAGGGCCACAAATTGTGGTTGGTACACCAGGGCGTTTGCTTGATCACTTAAATCGTAAAACATTGGATCTTTCCAATTTGAAAGGTTTAGTGCTTGATGAAGCTGACGAAATGTTAAGAATGGGCTTTATTGATGATGTTGAAAGCATCATGGCAACGATTCCCGAAAATCATCAAACAGCATTATTTTCAGCAACGATGCCTGCACCAATTCGTCGTATTACTAAACGATTTATGCATAATCCTAAAGAAGTTCAAATTAAAGGAACCAAACAAACGGCACCTGATATTGATCAAAGCTATTGGCTTGTTCGAGGTATGCGTAAAAATGAAGCGATTGTTCGCTTTTTAGAAGCAGAAGATTTTGACGCAGCAATTATTTTTGTTCGAACAAAATCAGCAACTTTGGATGTGGCAGAAGTGCTTGAAAAACATGGTTATAGTTGTGCCGCTTTAAATGGCGATATGACACAACAATTGCGTGAACAAACATTAGATCGTTTACGTAATGGTCGATTAGATATTTTAATTGCAACTGATGTTGCAGCTCGTGGTTTGGATGTAGAGCGTATTAGTTTGGTTATCAATTATGATATTACCTTAGATTCTGAATCTTATGTGCATCGTATCGGACGAACAGGTCGAGCAGGTCGAGCAGGTCGCGCTATTTTATTTGTTGATAGCCGTGAACGTCGCTTGCTCAAAAATATCGAACAAACGATCAAAAAACCGATTCCTGAAGTTGGCTTACCATCTAAAGAGCTGCTCGAAAAACGTCGTTTAGCTAAATTTACGGAGCAAGTCCAAAAACAGTTAGAGAGTAGTGATTTAGATCAATACCAAAATTTATTAGCGCAAATACAAGCCGAAAGTGGTGCTGATCTTGAAACAATTGCAACTGCATTGCTCAAATTAGCACAAGGTGAACGTCCATTGATTCTTCCACCTGATCCGGTATTTAAACCATCACGCGATAGTCGTGATCGTGATAATCGTGGTGGTGAGCGCCGTTTACGAGGAGACAATCGTGAAGCACCAAAGCGTCGTGAACGCCGAGATGTGGGTGATATGGATATGTACCGTATCGAAATTGGTAAAGAAAACGGTGTTGAAGTGCGTCATATTGTTGGAGCAATTGCCAATGAGGCCGATATTAGTAGCCGTTATATTGGTAATATCAAGCTTTATGATACTTATTCAACCGTTGAGTTACCAAAAGGCATGCCGAAAGATATATTAAAACACTTTGAAAAGGTAAGAGTGCTTAATCAACCAATGAAGATGAGCCTAGTTAATGGCACAATGTCCGAACCTAAGCGAGGTCGTAAAGGTAATAAATCTGATACATCTGATAAAGGATTTGCTAAAAAACGAGGTCGTCCTTCAGCACCTAAATTTTAATGATATGACCTCTGCCGTCAGGCAGAGGTTTGTTCACTTCACCCGATTTATCCTACCTCTAACAAAGTAATTTGGCGTTATATACTGCTAACATTTATTCAGAAAACTAATTATATGGCTGGTCGGAATACTTCGGGTTGTTTACACTTCATGATGAAAATAATCATCTAAAAAGCTCATAAAACGTTTTACCTGTAATCGCTTAAACTTTTAGTTTTCTATCTTTTGAATGACTCATTATTTGCGGATTATGGCACATCGCCATTAAAGTACGTATTACGCTTTTGACTTACCCATTTATTTTAGGGCTGGTTGGTTTTGTGTATTTCTAATGGATACGATGGCGAGCGCACGTTTTAACCAATGAACGATGGCAAAGTCTCAATTTATCCCGAAACGGTATAGAATCCTGAATATTTTTTACAAAAAATATAACCTAAAAGGTGAATAGTTGGGTAAATATCCGATAGTGAGCACGCAACTCATCTAGAAAATGATGCTATCTGTTCTTGTGTTTTATATTCAATAGCAGTCATGTTATTGAATGTTTAATGAGATCTTTCAGTGCTATAAATAGTTGGACGATTAGCCATAAATATAAAGTAGTTAGCCAAATCAGAGACGTGATTTTTTATAGTATAAACACCGTATCGCTTGTTTGGGGGAGACGGCGTTATACAGTCGATTTTCAAATTACGGTAAACAACGCGAATAATTCCGATATATGACTTAAAAACTCAATCAAAATTTGTTAAAGCGGTTAGTTATCGAGTTATTATAAATAACAAAACTAAAACAAAACAGAGTTAGCACTTTGCCCTAAGTGATGATAGAGAGTATACTACTAGCAATATTAATGGCTAAACAGAGGTGTAGCATGACAGATTCTTTAAACAAATGTAAAGCAAACGAAACAGCAGCATGCTGTTGTGTGGATGTTGGTACAATCATTGACAACGAAGATTGTAGCGCTGAATATGAGCGTGTTTTTGCGACAGAATCTGAAGCTCAACAAAAGTTGGCATCATTAACACAAGCCGCCAAAGATGTTGAAACCGAGCCTTGCAAAATTGAAAGTAATATTGAAAAAATTAATGATGGTTTTAAATTATCAGTAAAATTCACTTTTTGCTGTGGTGCAGAATCCATGATTTTTCAATTAAAATTACGTTAATTAAATATTGATGAAAGTTTGTATTATGAGACATGGTGAAGCAGGATTTTCTGCTTCATCCGATTCAAGTCGAACATTAACAGATTATGGTATTATTCAGTCAAATCAAGCTGGAATATGGCTTAAACAGCAGGATTATCAATTTGATTTTGGCTTAGTGAGTCCTTATCTCCGAGCACAACAAACATTGACTGAATTATCATCGCATGTTCATGTTGAAAAAGTTGAAACTAATCAATTTTTAGTGCCCGGTGGTAGCCCATCTCATATTGTTGACGTATTAACATTATTGTTAGCTGATGGGGTTGATAATGTGATCGTGGTGTCGCATTTGCCATTGGTGGGATATTTAGTTAATGAACTGTGCCCGCAAGTTTCTCCGCCTATGTTTCCTACTGCTGCCATTGCTTGTATTAATTTATTGCCAGACTCTGCAGGAAAGCTTGAATGGTTTCATCAAGTGGAGTAAAAAAACTCAATCTTTTTGATTTACCTTTAACTGGTCGAACCTTAATTGAAGCATCGGCTGGAACAGGTAAAACTTATTCACTTGCCTTTATTTACTTAAGATTGTTGCTTGGTATCGGTCAAAATAGTTATCCAAGACCTTTAGAAGTTAACGAAATTCTGGTTGTTACTTTTACTAAAGCTGCAACTCAAGAACTACGTTCCCGAATAAGAAAAAATATTCAAGAATTGCGAATTGGACTGCTACAAGGGCAGCATCAAGATCCGATTTATCAACAACTGATAGAGTTAATTGATGATCGCCAATTAGCAATACAACGGCTAACAGATGCTCAACAATCAATGGATGATGCGGCAATTTATACTATTCATAGTTTTTGTCAGCGTATCTTAACTAGCCATGCGTTTGAGTCTGGTGTTTTATTTGAACAAAAGCTAATTTCTGATGAATCTCAACTGAAATTAAGGGTAACACAAGAGTTTTGGCGTCACTACTTTACGCCACTTGATAAACAGCTTGCTTATTTAGTACTTGCAACATGGCAAGATCCAACCGCTTTATTAAAAGATATCAATCCTTATTTAAGTTTGGAAATTAATAATACTAACAAGGTAAATCCAGATATTGGTACAACAATTAAGGCATTTTACCAACAAAATTTTGAAAGAATTGAAAGCGCCAAACAGTCTTGGTTAGCCTTGTCTGATGAATTAGTCAATATCATTACGCAATCAGGTGTTAGCAAACAATCTTATAGTAGCCGACATTTACCCAATTGGGTAATTAAAGTATCAGCATGGGCTAATAGCGCAACTCAAACGTTTAAATTACCAGAGGAACTTAAAAAATTTAAGCAATCGGTATTAATCGAAAAGACAAAAGAAGGAAAGAGCGCACCTTGTCATTTTGTCTTTGAACAAATTGATGATCTATATTCACAACCGCTTGACTTACGTAGCCAAATCTTAATGGATATTGTCAGTGTGATTCAACAAGGGCTCTATAGCGAAAAAAGCAAAAATGGCGAAATGAGCTTTGATGATCTTATAGGGCAACTTAATCGCGCATTACAAGCAAAAACAGGTGAAAGATTAGCGCAAAGTATTGCGTCAAAATACTGCGTTGCTTTGATTGATGAATTCCAAGATACCGATCCCACGCAGTATCAAATTTTTAACCGTATTTATGATAACCAACGGCTAGATCGAGGTTTACTATTTATTGGCGACCCAAAGCAAGCGATTTACAGCTTTCGAGGGGCTGATATATTCACTTATCTAAAGGCTAAACAATCGACTGGAGAAAATTATTTTACCATGGATGTCAACCATCGTTCATCAGCTTCGATGGTTAAAGCGGTTAATCAATTGTTTGCTAATTGCAATAATCCATTTATATTTGAAGATATTCCTTTTTTACCCATGGAGGCAGCAAAACGCAATCAGCAAAAGTTTTTGCAAGTTAACAACCAAGAGTTTGCAGCATTAACGGCTTATTTACTGCCTGATGAGATTGCCAACAATACAGATTATCAAGAACATATAGCAAGCTGTTGTGCTAATCAAATTGTGACTTTATTGTCTAATTCGACAATATTAATTGATAATGAACAACAGCAACGACCTGTAACTACAGCTGATATTGCGATCTTAGTGCGCACTGGGCGTGAAGCCGAAATTATTCAACAAAAATTAGCTAATTGTGGCGTTAAAAGTGTCTATTTATCAAACCATAGTAGCGTCTTTTCTTCAATAGAGGCAAAAGATGTTTTGAGCCTATTGCAAGCTGTCTTAATGCCTGAAAACGAAACAATGCTCAAGCTTGCATTAATGACCTCGCTATTAGGGCAAACCATGACTGAACTTGAACAAATCACTGATGATCAAGATAAATGGGAAAGTTTAGTGGAAGAGTTCAAACAATACCAAGCAATTTGGCAATACTATGGTGTGTTAGTTATGTTACGCCGAATGATGAAAAAACGTCATTTAGCTGAAAATATTTTAGCTCGCCAAGATGGTGAAAGAATATTAACTAACTTAATGCATTTAGGTGAATTACTCCAAGAAGCGTCAAATGAATTAGATAGTCCACATGCGTTAATTCGCTGGTTGACAAAACAAATCGTTAGTCCCGACCCTAATTTAGAAAATCATCAGCAACGCCTTGAAAGTGATGAAAATCTGGTGAAGATTATTACCATTCATAAATCAAAAGGGTTGGAATTTCCGATTGTTTGGTTACCATTTATTTCGATGTGTCGTGCATCGGACAGTCAATTTTATCATGATAAAGACAATGACTATCAGCTAACTTATGCATGGTTACTGACTGATGAGATCAAGCAACAGATAGAAAACGAACGTCTTGCCGAAGATTTACGATTATTGTATGTAGCCATGACCCGTTCGGTTTATCATTGTAGTATTGGGCTTGCCTCGTTGAAGAAAAACCAATCAGCGATTAATCATTTATTAAAAAGTGAATTACGATCAATTGCAAGTATAGCTAATCTGGTTGATGTACAACTACCAATTGATAGCAAGCAGTATATTCCCCAAATTTTGCCAAGCCAATCCTTATCGGCTAATGCGTTTTCACGTAACCTCTCGAGTGATTGGCGGGTCACAAGCTATACTGAGTTACAAAAACACAATCATACAGTATCGACTTACAATCCCGATATTATTAATGATTGGGATGAACTCCAACTTGAATCTGCTAGTGCTCCGTCAACTGATATACAATATGATATCCACCACTTTCCGAAAGGGGCATATGTGGGTACATTAATGCACAGCATTATGGAAGAGATCACACCAGATAATCTTGATGAATTATGTAATCAAATGGTAAAAAAACTCAATTTAGAGCCAGCATGGAGTGGTGTAGTAACAAATTGGATGCAACAAGTATTGACAACACAACTGCATGAGCCAAATTTAATATTATCGCAAGTATTAATGGGGCAGCATATTAATGAATTACAATTTTATCTTCCTATACGTAAAACAGTAACTAGCCAGCAATTAGATAGCTTATGTAAAAAATATGATAGCTTATCAAGAATATGTCCTGAGTTAGATTTTGATTCGGTACAAGGCATGCTAAGGGGATTTATTGATTTAGTCTTTAAATTTGAAGGTAAATATTATGTGGTCGATTATAAATCTAATTGGTTAGGGGAATGCGCTGATTCTTATAACCAAGAAGCATTAGAAAAAGTGATGTGTGAACATCGCTACGACCTACAATACCAACTTTATTGTTTAGCCTTGCATCGCTTTTTAAAAAGTCGCTTAGCAAATTACCAATATCAAACCCATTTTGGGGGCGTTTACTATCTGTTTTTGCGTGGTATGCCAGAGCATGGCATCTTTTACCATCTACCTGAGCAAGCGTTTATCGAAGAGCTTGATAAGTTATTTGAGGGTGAAGTGTTAACTAATTAAAAATAAGGCACTAATTATTTGTGCCTTATTTTTTTAGAATTAAGTATTTTTAATTAACACTTAAAAATCAGTTGATAGTTATAATGCTTATCTGTCAGCAAAAATTCACGATGTACATTTGGTGTCCAAGAATCATCACCACCAATCCCCATATGATAAGCATCAATGCTGACATACGCACATGACTTGGGTTCTAATAAATGACGGTGTGTTTTTGCCATTAGTTGCTCAGTGCCATATTGATTAATGTTGAATTTAAATTGCTGCCCAGTTATTGTCATCTCATTAAGTTGCAATTTTTTTACATCACAGCGTAGACCATTTTCACACGGGTAAATATAAGGTGTATAAAGTTCGGCAAAAGGTAATGACCAATCACCAAAAATAGCCGAGGCTTTTCGATCAGGATAATTTTCATGAGGGCCTAAACCAAGCCATTTTACTTTTTTAGGGATCTGTTTTATTTTATAACTTAGACCAATTCGCGCGGGTGCTGGCATATCATTGGCAATATCAACTTGCACAGATAAAGTCAACTTGCCTTCTTGATCAAACAGGTGTTGCCATCTACTTTGAATGACTTTTTTATTGTTAACGAAATATCCATGTAGTGCTTCAATCACAATTTTATCGGGTGATTGTGAGATATTTATGCCCAAACATTGATGAGTAAGGTTGTAATAACCAGCTGCCTTCCACTGTTCAATCCAAGCAAATGGATTATTATTACTATCAAAATCACCACTAATACCAATATCATTATCAACAGGTGCACGAATAAACTGATCAGCAAAAGCCGAGGATAATAATGGTTTGTTTCCTTTTGTCCATTGGCAAAGCTGCCCTGTTATTTTATTAAATTGCCAACATTGGTTTTTATAATGAACAAGGTAATCATCTTGGGTTTCAGTCAATGTGAGCTTACTTTTTGTTTGGCAAAAAGCTAAGGGTGCAATATATGAATTAACTAGTCGCCACTGTTCCCATGCAACTATATGGCCAGCTGGTGACCATGGTGTCGCTTTATTTTGAATAACTCTTACTGATAAATGTAAGTCCTCACAGTGTAAATTGCTTGGTATATCGTTAAGTAGGGTAACTTGTAATGCACTATCGGGCTGAATATCAAGTTTAATTTTTCCGCTTTGATGTTTTTTCCCATTAATTAACAGTTCCCAATATAAACTTTCATTATTAGTATGGCGAAATAGATATTCGTTTGTAATATCAATAATCAACGGTTTTTGACTAATTAGCTTAAATTGGAATGGTTGCTGTACTTTTTTTGCTTCAATTAAACTAGGGTGAGAAGTCCTATCAGGAAACACTAATCCATCCAAGCAAAATTGCCTATCATGATAAGCTTCACCAAAATCACCACCATAAGCCCAATAACTTTCACCTGATTTTTTTTGACAACGTATACCATGATCAGCCCATTCCCAAATAAATCCACCTTGCAATCTAGGGTATTGTCTAAATGCTTGCCAGTATTTGTAAAAAGCACCTAGGCTGTTACCCATTGCATGGGCATATTCACATAAAATAAGTGGACGATTTTCATCAGGCATTGAGATCCATTTTTTTATTGCCCATTTTGGCACATTAGGGTGGGGCTGATCTTGTTCAACACGCGCATACATTGGGCAAATTATATCAGTGGCGGTAGTATTGGCACCACCACCTTCATATTGTACTGGGCGGGTTGGATCATTACTTTTGATCCAAGCATATAGGGCGTCGTGGTTTGATCCATGTCCTGATTCATTTCCGAGAGACCAGATGATAATGGATGGATGATTACGATCGCGCTGAACCATCCGTGTTACTCGCTCACTATAAGCAGCAAACCAGCTAGGATCATCAGATAGGCGAGACATAGGAAACATACCATGCGATTCAATATTTGCTTCATCAACTAAATACAAACCATATTGATCACAAAGATCATACCAACGTGGATCATTAGGATAATGGCTACAACGCACCGCATTAAAATTATGTTGTTTGATAAGCTTAATATCGTGTAGCATTGCTTCTTCGGTCAATGCATATCCTAAATCAGGGTAAAACTCATGACGATTTGTCCCTTTAATCAGTAGTGGATTACCGTTGAGACATAGTTGTCCATGTTTAATTTCAACGGTTCTAAATCCGATGTTATAAGCTTCTGATTCAATTAATCCTGTTTTTGTGTGATATAAACTCACAACAACACGATAAAGGTTTGGGGTTTCAGCGCTCCATAATTGTGGTTTGGTAATCGGTATCTGACAATGTAAGCGGTCAGTATATCCTCCTTTTTCATCAACAAAAGGTAGGTCTATCGATTGCATATGATTAACAATTAATTTATCTTGCCGCCATAATTCAATACCGACATTTAACAAGTCCATATTTCCAGCATGTTGGACATCAACCTGTAGTGATAAAGTGGCATTTTGATAACAAGCGTCAAGTAAGGTGTCAATGTGAATATCACGTAAATGTGATTTAGGTTTATTTAGTAAACAGACGCCGCGAAAAATACCACTTAATCGCCACATGTCTTGATCTTCAAGATAACTTCCCTCACACCATTTTAAAACTAATACTGCTATGCGATTTTGACCGACTTTTAAAAAAGGTGTTAAATCAAATTCTGCTGCAATTCGGCTATCTTGTGAATAGCCAACCCATTTGCCATTACACCAAAGATGAAATGCAGAACTGACTCCATCAAATATAATTCTTGTATTACCTTTAGCAAGCCATTCTTTGGTGATATTGATATATCGAGAATAACAGCCCGTTGGGTTTTCTTCTGGTATAAATGGCGGATTATAAGGAAATGGATAGCGGATATTAGTATAAACTGGAGCATCATACCCTTGCAGTTGCCAATTAGAAGGGACAGCAATGGTTGTGTTATCAACCTCTTTGTGTAACCAAGATTCAGGTACGTGTTTGGGGTTACAGTAATAGCTAAAAAACCAATCGCCATTTAGTGATAATATCGAATTGGAATTACTGTTATTTTTAGCTTGTTGCTTATCTCGCCAGCTATGAAATTTTGGATGAGTATCAAGTCGATTAATACTTAAAACAGATAAGTTATTCCAATCGTGCCGATTTATTATTTCATTGAAGGAAGGATACATATAGTTCACCCACTAATTCAGTTTGTTTGTGTAATGCTGATAACTCAATTACTAGCATTATCATTGTGCTTTTATGAATTATAAATTACAGGTGATTAAAAACAGTGATGAAGTTAACATTTATGTAATCGTATACATTTTTATATGATATGTGTTTTATTGTTTTGCAATCTTTTTAAGAATGACCGATTACACTTGTTTGTGTTGTTATATAAAGTGATAATTTTTAATGTGATATCAATCACAATATTAGTATTTAGTTTTTGAATAGTCGTTTTTATTGGTTATATTGAAACCACCTATTAAAAGGTATTGGATTGTTACCGACTTCTAGCGGGCAAAACCTAAAGAATAGTTATAACTATTCTTTAGGTTTTTTTTTGTCTCAAATTTAAAAGATGTTTATATATATTTTTAAAATAATGAGTAGGGGAAAAAATGAAATTATCAAAAAAAATAGTATGTAAAGTGAAGCTAAAACGAATTGTTTTAATAACGATGCTGGGCTTGTGTTATGTACCAAATGCTATGGCTGCAACTCAAGATGAGTTAGAAGCAAGAATTGCGTTATTAGAGCAAAAATTATTAGCACTTAGTCAAGAGTCTAATGATTTGAAAAAGCAAGTAATAGAGTCTAATAAACAGCTTGCTCAATTAAATAATCATCTTCAAAAACAACAAATGGTTATCAATAATCAGAAAAAATCGCTTAAAAATAGTCAAAAAGCAATAATTATAAAACAACAGGCGCCTGTTAGTCCTGTACAAGTAAGTAATAATCAAATTGTACTTGTTAACACACCAAAAGCTGAAACCATACAAAGTGAAAATTATCCAGAAAAAACCTCATTTACTTTAGCTGAATTTAAAGATTATATTAAAGATGAAATAGGATTTTCTTATAATGGCTACTTTCGTGGTGGTTGGTCAACCTCAAGTAATGGTAAACCTAAAAATTATGCAGAAGGTGCATTAGGTCGATTTGGTAATGAATATGGTGGTTGGTATGATCTTATCTTTAAGCAAAAAGTCTATGATCAAGATGGCAGACGCGTTGATGCAATTGTTATGATTGATGGAAACGTTGCAACAAATAAAGCTGCGGGTTTATTTAATACTCAAGATGATAATCTGATGCAATTTTCAGATATCTATTTAGAAACAAAAGGATTTGTGCCACGTTTTCCTGATGCAAAATTATGGGTTGGTAAACACTCTTTACCTTATAATGAAATACAAATGCTTGATTGGAAAACGCAAAAAACGCCAGCAGGCGGGGGGATAGGTATTGAAAATCTTAAATTTGGAATGGGTACACTTGATTTAGCTTTAGTTAGAGCAGATGTAAATGTAAAAAATAAAAAAGAAGTCGTTAAAGATGATGGTAATGGGAATAAAATTACCCAGTATAAAAAAGAAGAAGTTGATTTAAACGAACTAGAAATCCGCTATCGTGATATTCCATTATGGAAAGGTGCAACGCTTGGTGTGAATGCGCGTTATTCAGCACCCAATAAATCTAAAATCCAAGATAATGTATCTGTTAAAAATGCTTGGCTTGGTAGCTTTGTTTTGCGTCAAAATGAATTTTTTGGTGGATTTAATCAGTTTACATTACAGACAGCAACCAATTCCGTTGCTTCACAGTTAGCTAACATTAATACTAATAATCCAGAGTTTGCTAGCAATTCGGATAACGACTATATTGGTACGCATACTGGTGGTAAAGCTTATCGCTTAGTATCAGAAGGTGAAGCCTATTTAAGCGATGATATTATTGTTGCTCATGCTTTGGCGTTAACTTCAGGTAATGATGTTTACTCTTATGATCTTAATCTTCCTCATACTGATTTTACCAGCTTTAAATCAGCAATAAGACCCGCTTATATATGGGACACTTACAACCAAAGTGGTATTGAACTAGGTTACTTTAGGCAAAAGAATAAAGTCAAAAGTAAAACTTATGTTGAAGAAGGATATAAAACTACACTTTATCATTCATTCAAAGTTGGAAAAAGTATTTTATCTTCACGACCTGATATCCGTTTTTATGTTTCTTATATAGAAGCGTTGCAAAATGATATTAGTCAATTTGATTTTAATGGTAAAGATCATCAAATTAGTTTTGGTGTACAAACAGAAGTATGGTTTTAATGACAATTTCACATAATAGGAGATAATATTAAACTCATCATCTGAACTATTATTAAGTCAAAGTTACTTATATAGTTCAGATGAAAAGTGAATAGCTTGTTGATGTTTATATACTGGATGTGTAAATTTCATTAAATATTAACTATTTTATACAATTTACTGAATAACGTTTGGTAAGTGTTGGTATAAAAATATTAATTAAATTTGATGGTGGAGCTTCACCTTTAGCCAGCTTTAATGCTAATTCAGCGGCTTGTTCTGCCATTGTTTGTAATGGGTAACGAATAGTGGTTAATTTAGGGTGTAAATAACGCGATAAAACAAGATCATCAAATCCAATAATCGAAATATTATTTGGAATCTTAATATCATTCTCATAAAGTACCGACATTGCACCAGCTGCCATTGAGTCGTTGTAACAAGCGATTGCGGTGATATGACAGTTTCTTTCAAGCAACGACATCATTGCTTGTTCTCCACCTATTTCATTGGGTAAGCCAATAGCAATCAAGTTCTCATTAACATCGATTCCATGTTCTAATAAAGCATCTTTATAACCTTGTAAACGATCAGATGAGTCAGAAATGTTATGATTTGAACATAAATAACCAATTTTGGTATGCCCATGTTGAATTAAATGCTTGACGGCAAGATAAGAACCGTAACGGTCATCAAGCGCAATACAGCGTTTTTCAAATCCCTTTAAGATACGGTTAATCAGAACCATCCCAGGCACTTGTTGCATCAATTTCTTAAGTGCATTATCGGGGATCATTTTGGCGTGCACAACTAACGACGAACAGCGATGCTCAATTAATTGGGTAATGGCATTATATTCTTGTTGCTCATTATGATAACCATTGCCAATCAACAAAAAATGCCCAGTTCGTGAAGCAACTTTTTCAACGGTGCTAACCATTGCTCCAAAAAACGGATCTGAAACATCGGCTACAATAATACCAATGGTATTCGAATTTTGTTGTGACAAAGCTCGCGCATTAGCATCTGGATAGTAATTTAACTTTTCCATGGCATTTTTTACGATATTTCGCGTATTATCTCGTACGTTATTTGCGTTATTAATCACGCGGGATACGGTTGCAACAGAAACTTTTGCTAAACGTGCAACATCTTTTATTGTCGCCATAAAAAACCTTTTAATTAATTACTACTAATAAAATATTTATAATTTCTATGTTTAATGTTTGTCAATATAGAGTTTTGTTGATTATAAACAATATAAGACAAAATAGGCGCATAAAACGCAAGTTAATGATCTTTTGGCTGGTACTTTAAGCTTATTAGTTTTCAACACTTTTGATATATGACTAAATTAGCCATCATAAGGTAACAAAAAATGTTTGCCAATAATATCATTAATGTATTAACAACCTAAATTTTCTCAGTAGTAATTCAAAATTAAGGAGAATTAGCGATATGGTTAATTCCCCCTTATTTATTGTTAAACAATTAAATTAAGAGTGTTAATAATATTACCTATTGGTCACTTTTATTAACATTGCTGTTGCAGGATCAAGCACTGGCAAAGGTAAGCCTACATTCATTAACCAATCACCAGACAGTGTTGTTTCAGTCATCATCCATTGCGGTAAAGCCTTCATCACATGACCGTTTATTTTAGGATCGATATTATCAGGCATATCTAGCACCTCAATTTGGTATTGCTTATCGGCTAACAAACCTGACAATCGCAAATTGCCACTTAAAGCATAAGTTGGTAATGTTAGTTGAGCAATAATAAATGCAGCTTCTTTTTGGTCTTGACTGACAACACCATAACTTTGCATCGCTGGAGTATCATCAACATCTAAACGCACAAAGCTACCATTATGTAATAAAGGGCGCAATTGTTTGTGTAAACTAATATAATGCGCAAACCCTTTTTGTTCTTGCTCAGACTCTTTTACTGGATCGAGTTCAACACCCATATGACCAAATAAGGCTGTTAGACCACGCAAATTCATATGTAGTTCGCGGAATGTGGTATGACATAATGCACCACCAATATGTGCACCCATTACTTCAGGAGGGAAGAAATAGCTCATGCCTCGTTGAATAATTTGTCTATCTAATGCATCATTAGAGTCTGAAGTCCAAAAACGTTGTGTACGTTTTAAAATCTCATAATCAATGCGTCCACCTCCAGATGAGCAAGATTCAATTTCAATATTCGGGAATTTTTCTTGCAAAATATCAAGTAATCGGTAAAGCGCTTTAGTTTGACCTACAATTGCAGGCTTACTCTCATGACCTGGTTGCACAATTTCTCGATTCATATCCCATTTTATATAATCAACATCATAACTACCAAGTAACCATGTTAGTCTTTCAAGCAAATATTCAAAAACATCAGGGTTTTGTAAATCCAGCAAATACTGATGGCGACCTTCTGGTTGATGGTAACCTGGTAGCTCGAGCAACCAATCTGGATGAGCACGATAAAGATCTGAGTTTTTATTAATCATCTCTGGTTCAACCCAAATACCAAATTCCATACCAAGGTCTTTAACGTGTTTAATTACTGGTTCTAATCCGTTTGGATATTTTCTCTTATCAATATACCAATCTCCTAACCCTTGATAATCATCATCACGTTTCCCAAACCAGCCATCATCAATAATAAAACGTTCAACACCAATTTGGGCCGCTTTAGTGGCCATTTTCATAATGTAATCAGGGTTGTGATCAAAAAAGATGCCTTCCCATGTATTAAGATGGACTGGTCTAGATTTGTTATGACAAAACTTAATAATATTATTACGCAAGTATTGATGAAAATGCTGACTCATTTTATTTAAGCCTTCATCGCTATAGGTTGCATATAACCAAGGTGTGCTTAACGACTCACCTTTAGCCAGAGATATTTCACCAGCAAGATAAAGGGCTTCGGCTTGAATAAAACGCTTACCGTTACTTTTAACGGCAACTTGAATTCGGTGGTTGCCACTCCAACCCAAATGGACTCCCCAGACTTCTCCTGTTTGTTCTTTAAAACCTTCCGTACCAATCATCATACCAGGGAAATACTCATGTGATGTTCGACCTCGACGATTTTCTTGTAAATAACCGCAGTGTGATATTTTTGTTCTATGAGGGAAGAACTCTTTAATCCAACGACCACTAAATGCCATTAGTTCTTGTGCACGTTCAGGAATGGGTAACGTAACCGAAAGTCGGTTAACTTGATATGGTTCGTCTCCCAAATTGGTTAAAGTATTTTGGCATTGTAGCACGCCGCTGTTATCTAAAATGAAATGGTTGGTCAAACGGAGTTTAGCAATGCTATCTTCACTAATAATGGTAATGTCATTATCGGTTTGATTAACTTCTTTGGTAGTAAAAACGGGAGACCAATCTTTACCATTTCGGTGACCTTCAAGTCCTGGTGTACTAAAATTACCTAATCCTTCTTCTGGACAAAGGGTAAATGGTACATGGACATCTATACGAGAATTAGGTACAGCCGGGATTAGCAAGTCAACAACCTCAGATTGTAAGTTTTGTAATCGTTTACCAAAATAACATAATTCAGGATAAGGTGTTGTGTGAAATATGACATCGATATAGCTATTTTTAAGACGGTAATTCATAATGGCTCCAAATTTATAATTTAATTACTCCTATAAAATAAGGGCTATTTGTCTCAAACAGTATCTTAAATTTTATATTTTGTGATTAAGATCTCATAAAATGTAAACGATTTCATTTGTGGTAGTTACTATCTTAGTCTTAAACTTTAAAACCATTTATCATAAAATGAATATGCGAATTGCTGTTTTTTTGTGTTATTATGTCATCATTTATGGGTAATTATTTAGGAATGTAATGAAAAAACAAAATATTATTGCGATGCTTTCACTTTTTGCGATTTCTTTTGATACTTACGCTATAGACAAATATGTGACTGATAATGTTGATGTTTATTTGCATCGTGGTCCTGGCTCACAATATGCGTTTTCTAACGCAGTGAAAGCCGGCGAAAAGGTCATCGAGCTTGAAAAAAGCGCAGATGGTAAATACACTCGCATCCAGCTTAAAAATGGTCGTGCAGCTTGGATTGAAACTGCTAAATTAAATGAAGAACCTAGCTATAAAGAACGCTTTCCATTATTAGAAGCAAAGCTTGCAGAATATCAAGATAAAGTTGATAACGCTGAGGCAAATCAACAAAAATTGGTGAGTGAATATATCCAAAAGTTGCAATTGGCCGAAAAATCAATTGAAACACTACAAAATAAAAATGAAGCTTTAGAGGAAAAGGTCAAGGAGCAAGGAGCAAGAATTGAGTCAATGCTAAATCAAGTTGATGATAAACGTCGTGATCTTATTGTAACTTGGTTTACTTATGGTGGTCTTGTTGCTGGAGGGGGGCTTATTTTAGGGCTTATATTACCAAGCATTATCACTAGCAGACGCAAAAAAGAACGTTGGATGCGATAGATGAGTAAAATCTATCTTGTAGGCGGAAGTGTACGCGATAGATTGTTACATTTGCCTGTTTCCGACCATGATTGGGTTGTTGTTGGTGCTACACCTGACGAACTTTTGGCTTTGGGATATCAACAAGTCGGTAAACACTTTCCAGTATTTTTGCATCCCGATACAAAAGAAGAATACGCATTGGCTCGCACTGAGCGCAAATCAGGTAAAGGTTATACTGGATTTATTTGCGATTTTGGTAAAGAAATTACATTAGAGCAAGATCTGATTCGCCGAGATTTAACTATTAACGCCATTGCCATGGACGAAAACGGCAATATTGTCGATCCTTATCATGGTATTGATGACATTAAACATAAAGTCTTACGCCATGTCTCACCAGCCTTCCGAGAAGATCCACTACGTATATTGCGTGTGGCGCGTTTTGCAGCGCGTTTTCATCAGTTAGATTTTACAGTCGCGCCACAAACTCTAGAACTAATGAAACAGATGGTATCAGCTGGTGAAGTTAGTTACCTAACACCAGAACGCATATGGAAGGAAACCGAAAAGGCCTTATCGGCTTTAAATCCTCAAATCTATTTTCAAGTACTGGCACAATGTGGAGCACTTACATTACTGTTTCCATCATTAGATTTAACTACCAATATTATTGAAGCACTAAAAAAATCAGCCTTGTTAACTGACGATTTAACTATCCGTTTTGCCGTGCTGTGTGCTCAGTTACCTAACAAGTCAACAGTCGAAGCGTTATGTAGAAAAATTAAAGTACCCAACAACTATACGAAAGTTGCCATCATGGTTCAGCAATATCGTAACGATCTTGAGCGAGTGCAAACACTATCTGCTGAGCAAATTGTTTCTTTACTAAATAGTATAGATGTATGGCGCAATCCTTTGCACCTTGAACAATTAATTATTGCAAGCCAAGCTTTTGCTAAAATAACATCATTTGAACAAGGAAATTATTTAAAAGATGCTTATGAAATAGCCAATAAAGTTAATGTGCAACCTATCCTTGCTGAAGGATATGTAGGAAAACAAATTTATTTTGAGTTGCAAAAAAGGAGAATTGAAGCGTTATTAAACTGGATTTGATTGCATCTTAATCAATCGTCACTTTTTTTCAAAATATCTTAAAAAAAGGGTTGACGATTTGGCGTAACACAAGCATAATGCGCCTCGCAGTGTTGCTTACGACGTTGCGAATGAAATGGCTACGTAGCTCAGTTGGTTAGAGCACATCACTCATAATGATGGGGTCACAGGTTCGAATCCCGTCGTAGCCACCACAAAGATTAGATAGTACTTTTACCGGAAGTATTCAGTGCGGGTGTGGCGAAATTGGTAGACGCACCAGATTTAGGTTCTGGCGCCGCAAGGTGTGTGAGTTCAAGTCTCTCCACCCGCACCATTTAATCTTAAACTCTATCCTTTATTGGGGTATAGCCAAGCGGTAAGGCAGCGGGTTTTGATCCCGCCACGCCCAGGTTCGAATCCTGGTACCCCAGCCATTTCAATATAATCGGCGTTTTATTTTTTCTTATTCAATTTATTTTCTCATGTTTCACCTTTTTAGTTATCACACTATAGGCATAGTGAAATAAACTGTACGCGAGATTCAAATTCCAATTTAGAAAACTATCTGCTTCAACCCTCACAACTTGTATTAAATATCACTTTTTTACTGCGGTATAATCGAATATCTCCAAAGCGGATTCCAATTCCGCATTGGTATTTCATAAAACCTAAATAATTTAAAATAAATAAATTAAAATCAATTTGTTGAAATATATTTTTTTATAGTTGTTTTTTATTGTTTATTTTATGGCGGTAAAATGGCGGTTGCTTTTGGTTTAAAAATGATCTAATTATTTATTGTGTTAATATTTTAATTTATTCCTGATTTTTATGTGGTTTTATATTTTAAATATTAATATATTAGAATATTGACCTATAAGTTGTAAAATTTCTACTTGATAATCAGTCTTATAATAAATATACTGTATATAATTACAGTATAAAGAGGGATAGGCGATGGGTGAAAGAAGTGAAGTAACAAATCATATTAAACTAGAGCAAGCCGAATTTGTTAATAAATTAATGATAGATGCAGAGCTATCAGAAGATGATATAAAAATAGGGTTGTGTTTATTGCATGAATTATTATTGAAGATTAAAAGTAGAAATGATTCTGAAGTTAAAGGCAATCAATAATAGCGGGGGGAAAGCCCCGTTTTTTATTTATATTTATTAACAACCATTTTTTTAATTACTATAAACAGCACAAAGATTTTTTTACACGAACCTGTGCAGTTTGAATATTTAACATTAAATATTATTAACCCCACCAAAATAATTAAATGAACGATAAACACCATTAATATAGTTCCGAGTTGATGCCAGCAATAGAGTTATTAAGTTATATCGCATTACGCTTAGAATTTTATTTGTAAAATAAACTAAATTTTTTGTAAATTAAATTTGCATTATTATGTCGAAAGTGATATCGTTTTTTTTGCGGTCGTCATCTTCGTAAAAACATTGCCATACGAGATAAATACAAGGTAACCGCTTTTAATTCTTTTTTTCAAAACGTTTTTGTGAAGTTTTTAGACAACAATAACAATAATAAAATAACAATAATTATAAAATAATAATAAGTAAGGAAGTTTAGATGTATAAAATTAAACCTAAAGAAAAACTCGTTAAAACAAAATATCCACTCGTACTTGTCCATGGGTTATTTGGTTTCGACCGAATTATGGGATATCCATATTTCTTTAATATTGCTGAATCTTTAAGAAAACAAGGTACTGAAGTTTATACTGTTGCAATTTCAGCTACCAATTCAACTGAAACACGTGGTGAACAGCTGCTGGCTGAAGTTAAAAAAATACTTAAAAAAACGGGTGCCCAAAAAGTAAATCTGATTGGTCATAGCCAAGGTGCGCCTACGAGCCGTTATGTTGCTGCGATCCATCCTGAAATTGTCGGTTCAGTAACTTCTGTAAATGGTGTGAATTTCGGTTCTGAAATTGCAGATTTAATGTTGGAAATTCTTTCTGGCAAATTGGTTGGCCCTACTGCTGATGTGATTGTTGAAACATTTATGAAGTTTGTTGGTCTATTTAGTACTAAGCCATTTTTACCACAAGATTTTAGAAGCGCCCTAAAAAGCTTGTCGACTAAAGGTACTAAAGCGTTTAATAAAAAATATCCGCAAGGTCTACCTAAACGATGGGGTGGTGAGGGTAAAGAGCTAGAAACTAATGGTGTTTACTACTATTCTTGGAGTGGTATTATTAAATCAAAACCACTTAATGAAGGTTTAAATATGGCAGATCCATCGCATGCTATTTTGGTTGCATTAGGTACTTTCTTCAAAAAAGAGCGTAGACAAAATGATGGTCTGGTTGGCCGTTATAGCACTCACTTGGGTAAAGTTATCAGTTCTAACTACCAGATGGACCATTTCGATGCAGTCAATCAAATTGCTGGTGTGCATCCGATTAAACCAGATCCGGTAAAACTTTATTTAGAACATGCTGCACGCTTGAAATCTAAAGGTCTATAAATTATTTTTATGGCAAAAGCTGAATCCTGTGATTTTACAGGGTTCAGTTTTTTTATTTATATTGGGCATTTATTTGTTGGTGCTGTGTGGGAATTAGGCTGAATTTAAATAACTAAATATTAACAAGCACACTGTTGGAAACAGTGTTGTTTATTATTATTAACATACTTGTGTAAATACGTTAACAACGGTTAGCCGTCGATGATAGGTGTTTTTTCTTGTTATTACAATCTTCGAGTACTTTTTAAAGCGAGTTAATTTTTTTAATGTTAGTGTTGATTTTGTTCTTGCTGACATTGGTAAATTATTTCGACTTGTAACGCACATTGATGCCATGCTGTTAAGATTGCTTGGTTATCATCAAGTAATGATCGATTATGTCTTAAATTATTCATGGGAAGATAGCAGGGTGTTACGACTGGACAACCAGCTTTGATAATCTGTACTTCCTTTGATTTCTGGCCGTGTGTACAACCGTTTAACAGTATCGGGCAGATCACTATCAGACCACATACGTATTTGTTCATTTTCATTAATAAGTTGCTCCAATTGTTGTTGATATTGACGATTTAACGTATCTGCTACTTGCAGTTGATTTTTTTGTGCGATTAGTTTGCGCTCATTGGCTTGATACTGATCGCTGAGTTTAATAAATTCATTGTTTTTAACATCAATGAGTTCAATTAATGTTTGCTTATCATCCTGTAGTTGCTGATTGCTGGCGTATAATTGTTTATTTTTGGTGCTCAATAGCCGATTTTGAAAATAGCTAAATAACAAACAAATAAGCAATAGCAACCAGGGTAACAGTTTGCTTGTCAGTCTATTTTGCATAGTTTTCGTATGCCTCCTTGAGTTTTATGTCATAGTTATTTTTTTTGTAGGCTGGGCCGTTGTATAGTTTTGCAAACGTTGAAAAATCTTTATCTTTCATCGCTTTTAATAGTTTACAATTTGATTGATGCGAGATAAAACGATAAAACGCATCTAACTGTTGTGCTTCGCTTTCAATCATATGTTGTTCGAAGTGCTGGGCTGAGGGATAACCGAGCAATTGCCAGTAAAAGCCCATGATTTGGAATAGCCCCCAACTAGTACTTTCGATTGCCGAATCAATATCAATTTTTTTTGCCTGTGCTAATCGATAATTTTCACTTATTCCACCTAAGTAACCGCCTGCAGATGAGTTGACTAAATCAGGATGTTTTTTAGCAAGCTGTTCGACATTAAATCCCTGTTTTTGTAGCTGGCGATAGAAAATATGCCGCTCAAATAAGATTACCGGTAACCCTTTTTGAAAGCCTGCTGATCGAGATTCCACTTTTGTTATAGCCTGCATTATGGCTAATTCAATGCCAAGTTTGTTGGCGATATTTTGTAATAGTTCAATTGTTATCATTTATGGTTTTTTTCCTCTAAAGTTATTAAATATGTCGGTTGGGTCATCAAATTTTTTGATTATCCAAAGCAGTAGTTTGACGCTCACCGCCGAGGAGACTAATGCCCCAAATCCGAGTGGTATTGTTGGTTGAATATTCGATGGAAAGAACGGTATCAATAGATTTAACGTCATTTCGGACAGTAGCATGCCTATCGAAAAAGAGATAAAAAATAGGATGATACGGCGAAGTGTGCTGATGCGATCTTCACTAATTACCAGTAATATTGAGCCACAAAGTGCGCCTAAAATAACGCCATTTTCGATATTTGGATAGATAACCGATATCAAAAAATGGTTGATAATAGCTGTGAATGTTGTTGTAGTTTGTTCTGTCATTCCATTAATCTCATTTTAGTTTAAACGTATGTTGCTCAGGCACTGCTTCGGGCACATTTAACACGGTATTGATTGGCAATATTGCAGGTGATTTTTATAGCATTGAGTTATTTTGATAGATAATTTCAGCAAGCTTTTGGGGTTTGCTAAAAATGCTATAGGCTAGGGCATCAACGGTTTATTTGACATTGCATAAACAATCATTAAATCAATTGTAGGGTTGATCGTCATTTGCCTAAAATATCACAAATTGCATAATGTGCATTGCGATATACATTGTCCGTTCTGTCTATATTCGCTTTTTGCTTTTGCGGTTACATTAAAATTAATTTATTCATCAATAAACCGCTTGCTTATATAGAATTCAATACGTTGATTCGTTATTGATTAATTCGTTTGTTAACTCATTTATAGATGTAAAGCTTTCGGCTTGTTGGCTAACCGCCAGAAATGTACATGATTTTGCACTGCAATAATCGCACTGTTTAGATGTAGCGTTGTGACGGTCCCGTCCCACCATTGTTTTTCCGTACATCATTAATCGTGATTACATATATAGCAAAATATTACATATTTTCAGATTGTTATCAAGTGATTAGCTAAAAGAAACGTTATTTTTTTTCGATCTCTTCAAATATCAATCGCAGTTTAAATAAGCTACGATTAATTTATCCCATTAATAATCGGCGAAGTTATTGACCAGTTGTGGAAGATTGAGGTAAGCATGATAAAAAATATGGTTATTGAATAGACCAAACGATAAATTTGCATAACAAGCGATTAAAAAGGCTGATTATCAGACCCGAGAGTATCAAAATAAAGGAATAGAAAAAACTATAACAATGTAAACAGAAAACAATATGCTCAAAACCCTCGTTGAGTTTTAAATAGTTTATCTTATTAGGTGATCTTGTTTGCTTAGCCGTTAGATAAGCAGAGGCACTTTATGTAACTATATCTATCGTTTTAATATTCAAACGGTATACAATCCTGAATATTTTTTACAAATTTTAGCTATTCCAACCTATATTTGGCTCTATTCCGCGCTATTTTTGGCGTAAATCGATGATAATCAACTTGTCGTTAACCCATTTTATGAGCAATTTGTCACTAAATTTTAGTTCTAACCCCGCCAAAAGATGATTTAACTGATGCGGGTTGTAATTTATTTGGTATTTTTTTAGCGCATTTATCACTTTTTGACGCCGATCGTACTGCGATGATTTTTTAATCTGCGTACAGTTATTGACAGAACTCCGAGCGTCGCTATCGCTCCTATTTTTAGAGACAATAGCCCACTTGATCAGACGTGTACAGATAAAAGAGACCATGCCAATAATCGGGGAAAATACCCCTTTAATCTTTTTGACGTCCTCCTCAAATTGGTTTTGTGCTTCTTCGTATGCAATCCTGACCCGCAACTCTTTACGCTTAACCATAGCGCCACCTTGTAATTGTGTGTATGCTGCCCAGTCGCCCGCATCAGCTGCCGCAAGCACAGGGTCGATTGCAGCGCTGTCAACTTTTTGGCTACCGAGCCGACGCAGTTCTCGCCACACAGTCACCGGCGCGCCGCCGATTTGTTGGAATTGACGAATACCCCAACGGCTAGCCCACGCCGTTACGTTCTTCGCCATCTCTTTTAAGTTTTGCCCGGTTTCATCATCGACTTCGTTATCAAGTTGATAACCGTCAATATTTTTAGAAATATATTTGGCAATGTAGCCGGTTGCCGAGCCTTTTTCTTTTTCGATATTCTCAAACTTGAAACGGTTTTCTTGTGCGCCCGGTTCGTTGCCGTCTTCTTTTAGTGCGTACGAGTACATAATGTTATGAACTTTATCTTTGTTTTCAGGTAGCATAAAAACCAATATATGCCAATGTGGTGTGCCGTCGTGATGGGGTTCGGCAACTCGAAATCCAAAGATTTTGATATTTTCACGATTGAGCTTTGCCCTGATTTTTGCCCATACGCCGCATAGGTAACGTTGTGCGTCCCGTGGTGTACCGCCGTTCCAGTTTTTGACAAATCCACCTTTAGCATGTACGGCGTGATATTTTGACGGTGCAGTCAATGTAATAAATGCTCCCTCGTAGCCGAATTCATCCGCAATATCTTCAAACCCTCGCATACGGACCATAAGCTCACAACGACGAATGGCTGGGTTGGCATTGGATTTATCGACCTGTAAAACGAGTTCGAATTGCTCACCCGTTTCAGTATTTTCTATACATTGATTTTTCAGCCACTCCCGATTTTTCCTTTTTTGCTCTCTCCATTCACCTACGCATGTGCGACTGGCATATGGGCTTGCGGATTTCTGAACTTGTCCGGCAGCAATAGCCAAGTGTTCTCGTTGAAAAGCCCAAGTGCGTTTTAACTTGCTTTGCCACCAGCTATCATCTGATAATTTTGCTAAGGCGATAACAATTTGCTGTTCACTGATTTCATCTTTTTTATAATCAGCAAAGTAGGGTGCTGTAATTTTTAACGGCTTGAGCTGCTCTAATGCAAATTTATAGATAGCCAGTTCATGGGCGTTATTGCTTAACTTAAATTCATCTGTTTCTAAAAATTTGATGATTAGATTTTGCATATAGCTAGCAATTTGCCCACCAAGCTGTTCAACATCGACTTTATCTAAGGTTGGTAATATCGATAGCTGTTTATAGAATGCTTGAGCGATTAGGCTTTTACCGGTATTTAATGAATATTTTTTTTGCACTTCAGTGCAGCGAGTTAGCCCACTGGTTCGCAAATAGGTGTTAGCCGTTTTTGCGCCTTTTTCTTGATATAGTGTTAGGTATTTTCGGGCGAAGTATCTGCCAATGAACTGAGGCGTATCACTAAAATAGGGGTGGAAATAGTCATACTCATCCGGGATTTGCTCCCAAAGCGGACGTTCGATAATTGTTAAATCTTTTGGTGGTTTGCGATCTGTGGCATATTGTGATTTAGGTTGAATAGATTTGCTTGGCAAAAACTTGCCGACGGTTTCGTAAAAATCACGCATACCACAAAGCAGGGCAAATTTAGCCCTGTTGCTAAGAGGGGGGAGTTGCGTGATAGTGGTCATATTATTTGCTACCTTGTTTATTAAAAATCTTTTTAGCGGGCTGCGAGCCGTGTTATGCCTGTGGGCTAGTGCACCTTTTTGCCTTTTTATTACCTTTTTGAATTTTTTATTCTATTACTGTCGCTTTATTGTCAGCAGCAATCATGGCGTTAATTGTGTGATGTGCTGATGTGGCACAATTTGATCGTAAAATGGTTTTAAATGTGGATTTCATTATTTTGTTAGCTCCTTTGTATAGTCAGTGGTTAAATCATTGCTGGTGTTAACACGCCAATAATTTCTGTTGCCAGCTTTCGGTTACCGTTAGCGGCAATCATACGTGGAGCTTGGATTGCGTGAATTTTGAATTTATTAAATAGTTCACGTGTTTGAGGATTATCACTATTGGAAATAATGGCAATTGCACCGCGCTTAACTGCATCAAACAGACAATTTGCTAACGCTTGAGTTTTGGAGTAATCAAAACCGCTGGGAGTATAACCTACAAATGATCCATTAAACGGACTCAGGTATGGCGGATCGCAATAAATAATATCGCCAGATTTTGCATGCGTAATGGTTGATTTAAAATCACATGCAACAAGTACAACATCGACATCACATAATTTTTTACTAAATTTGATAAGTTCCTCTTTGGGGAAATAGATATTGTTATATTTACCTTTTGGCACGTTGAAGTTGCCATTTTTGTTATATCGGCAAAGACCATTGAAGCAGTGTCGATTTAACCAAATAAATTTTGCTGCCTGTGCTAAGGTATGCCTTTTAGGGGATAAATTAAACTGGCTTCTTAAATCATAATAATCAATCTGGCTATCAAAAAGTGCTTTTGTTTCATTTATCAAGAGGGTTGAATCACTTTTTAACCATCGATAAACGTTAATCAAATCAGGGTTGTTATCTGCTAAAATATAACTTTTAGCATCAACATTAATAAAAACATTGCCTGCACCAACAAATGGCTCGATAAATCGTCCATTGGTAGGTAAATGAGGTCGTAATAATTCTATAATGCGCCCCTTTCCCCCTGGCCATTTTAAAAATGATTTTTTAATATTCATTGATACTCCTTAATCCAGATGTATGTTATTTGAGATTGAAAAGATTTGGGGCAAGTGCCCCAATTAGATGATTGATAAGTGAAATTTGTTTTGCTTATGCGTCTTTGATTTCAAATTCAATAATATCGAATGATCGATCAACATCTGAATCATATGCACCAATGGTTTCACAAATTATGACTGCATCACCACATGAAATCCCAAAAATTGAGTTGTGGTTTAAGGTATTAGACTGCTCTTTAGGAACGATAATCACTCGCTGGTTATAACCGGCAATTAATTCAAATAAAGTAGCTTCTACATTTATGATTTTATGTGAATTTTCTGGAAATCTATTAAACATTTTTTTATTCTCAATTGTATTATTAAAGTTATTGTTAGATGTTGCTAACCAATGACAATTTGAGCGCAGGGTATTAAATTCCGACCATATTTGTTTATCTTTGTTTTCTGCTAACTGACCTTTGCATTTCATTTAATTGCTGGCAGTCTGCACAAAGTTGACATCCTTTAATTAATTGCCGGCGTTTTTCAGGGATCGGCTCGTTACATTCAATGCAGTGTGTTGCTGATTCACCTTGAAACGTTTTGCGCTCCGCAATGAGATGATCAAGCTCTAATTGAGCAATCTCATTGGCTTGGTCGATAACATCACGCATCAGGAATCATGCTCATAATTTTCGCATCGCATCGCTTCGGCTTCTTGTTCAAGGAGTTGGGCAGATTCAGAGGCCGTTAAGTAATCAGTACGAATGTGAGCGGCTAACCGTTCAAGTTTTGCTGTAAATACGTCACATAGTCCACGTTTGGTTTCTTCTTTTGCTTGTTTTAACGCTTGCAATAATGCATCGCCAGATAATGTAGTTATTTTCATTCATGCCACCTTTTTCGTTTCTTTGATAAAATCCTGCTCTTCGCAAATTGCAAACGCATCAATGATTGATTGCAATCGACGCAAACCTTTTTTTAGCGCATCAATTTCTTTGTCGTTCAGATCGTCATAACGCATCTCCCAAGTGTGGGTAAATTGACTATCTGCGTTGTAAATAGTTGTTGTACGCTGTTCGATGCCTGATGCGCTCAGCAGTAAACGCTTTTGACCCGGCTTTAAACGGTTAAAAGCCGATCTGGCTAAACTACGCTTACCGCTTAATATCTGATGAAACTCACGCAAAATACTGCGTTGATTAGTTGCTTGGTTGTTTTGCGTTGTGTTCATGCTGATCACCTGTTATCGGCTGATGCAATTTAATGACATGCCCATTTGGCTTCTCAACCCAACCTTTAGGATTATGGTTGTTAATTTGGATATAAATTAAAACTGGTTTATTTGCGACTTTAGGGCTTAAATAGATTGCGTGGCTCATGTCTAAACCTTTTAAATATTAATTGTTGGGCTTCTGTCTGCGAGCGCTTCGGCAACTAACGCTGCGTTATTGATTAAAATGATTGAGCGCTTGCCGGTGATAGTCTTTTTTCGAATTGGTAAATAACCCTTGTGGACATAATCTTTTATGGTTTTTTCTTTCATGCCTGAGTGTTTTGCATATTCCTCAACAGTCATATATGCCGCACCGAAAGTTATTGATAAATCTTGTTTCATAGTGCATCATTTCCTCTTTATGGTTTATATTCAGTTATATTCGGTTTGATTAGGATAAAAAAATAACCGAATCGGTATTTTTTATTATGATTACCTTTTAGGTTTGTGTCAATACCTTATGGGTATGTTTTTTCTTTTTGGTATTTTTTGGAGTTAATATGATTCAGTTCGACAGTGCTAAAAACATAATAGATAGAATGGTTAGCGCTTACAGATTAAAAACAATGAAAGCGTTATGTGAATATTTTGGTGTTGGCATTAGCGTTCTTTCCAATAGGGTAGTGCGAAATACAATCCCTGCAGAATATATAATACAGTGCGCATTAGATACGGGTGCTAATCTATTATGGCTTTGTACTGGCGAAGGTGAATCGAACATTGACGGCGTAAAAACAGAGAAAAAATCAATCGAAATATCCAATGAAACATTGGAAAAATTAGAGCGTATTGTGGCGTTAAAAAATAGCGGTGCAATAACTAATGATGAATATCAATTATTGAAAGGTAGTATTTTAAAAAAAGACTAATGATAAAAGATGAGTGAGCGTTCGGGTGGTAGATAAATTAAACTTTACAGATATGAATAAAAATAAAGAACTTTTAGTTCGCATTGTCCATTATCTTCAAGGCATAAATATAACATCTAATCAAAATAGGCAACCGCTTATGCACAGTTGTATCGCTCATAATTGCCAAAAAATTGATACATTTGCATTTCACCTGTGTGGAATAAGCCGGTAAGCAATTAATGATTTATAAGCTAAGTTGATCTGATAAATATTTAGGTGAATATCATGATTGAAATAAACACGCTCGCTGATATTGAATCTTTAACCGAAACAGAAGAAATCGAGGTTAAATCTGCACAAGGGAAAGATCACCAAGGGCAGCTACCCAAAGATTTCTGGCCCACTTATTCAGCAATGGCA
The DNA here is from genome assembly GCF_900103085.1 of Gilliamella mensalis. Taxonomy (GTDB): domain Bacteria; phylum Pseudomonadota; class Gammaproteobacteria; order Enterobacterales; family Orbaceae; genus Gilliamella; species Gilliamella mensalis. The sequence goes on from NZ_FMWR01000008.1 coordinate 183,118, forward strand.
AATTCTAAAGGTGGTTGGGTTATTCTTGGCGTGGAAGAAAAATCCAATAAATTTAATCTTATTGGTATTAAAGATGTAACCAAAATAAAGAAAGAGTTAGTTACCTCATTAAATAATAAAGAAAAAGTTAATTATAATTTATTAACTGATAAGGATATTTTAGAAAAAAAAATTGATAACAAAACGATATTAATTATTCGTATTCATCCAGCAGCAAGAGATAAAAAACCTATTTATATTAACAATAGCCTAGTTAATGCTTACATTAGAATGAATGACAGTGATATTAAATGTGATGAAGCAAAAATACGGCAAATGATTGTAGAGCAAGATCCACAAGGAACAGACTCACGCATTTTAGATAATTTTACGATGGATGACATCGACATAAAAAGCTTGCAACAATACAGAAATTTATTCTCTGCTAGGCATCCAGATCATCCTTTTTTAAAAGGCGATTTACTTTCATTTTTAAGTAAAATTGGTGGTTGGAGAAAAGATCGACATACGAAAAAAGACGGATTAACCATTGCAGGATTACTCATGTTTGGTAAATGGGATGCTATTACTGAACTTAACCCCAAATATGCCTTGGACTACATAGAACGACCTGAAAATAAAATAGATACACGTTGGATAGATCGCGTATTTTATGATGGTAGTTGGTCAGGTAATGTATTTGATTTTTATCAACTTATTTATCCTAAATTAGTATCTGATTTAAAAGTGCCTTTCAAGATTAAAGATGGTGTACGGCAATCTGATTCTGAAATACATCAAGCACTTCGTGAGGCTTTAGTTAATACCTTAGTTCACGCTGATTACCTAACCGGCAGAGTTTCGATTTTAGTGGTTAAAAGACCTGATCTGTTTGGATTTCGAAATCCCGGTTTAATGCTCATCTCTAAAGAAGATGCCATAAAAGGCGGGAACAGTGAATGTCGCAACCCCAAAATGCATCAAATGTTTTTATATATTGGTTTAGGGGAGCGAGCCGGTTCTGGTATTCCACGAATATACTCAGGTTGGGAACAAGCTAATTGGAAAGTGCCCAATTTAAGAGAAAGATATGATATCGAGCAGACTTTATTAGAGTTATCAACAACGAGCTTAATACCGGATAATATTGTCGATTATTTAATTAAAAAATTCGGACATGACAACTTTTCAAAATTAGATGATTTTGAAAAAATGATATTAGCAACAACCGCACAAGAAAATTGGATAAATCACCAACGAGCTTGTGAGTTAACCTCTAAGCATTCAAGAGAAGTCACACTCGCCTTACCTAATTTAGAAAGAAAAGGATTTCTTGTATCTCAAGGAGAGAAAAAAAATAAAATATATAAGCTATTTGGTGAAGAAGAATTACTCATGCCAGAAGATATTCTTAATATTAATGATAGTCAAATAGATACAGATAATGTAATTAAAAGCGCAGCGCCTTTGACATCAAAGGGCAATAACTCCGGTTATAACGATACCGACTGCGGTTATAAAAATAATAACTCCGGTTATAAGCAGCCTAACTCCGGTTACAACGACACTTCATCCAATCATCATAAAAACTCAACAACCAACAAAGATTCATTTGGAAGAATAATAGATGAACGTGTAGACAAACCATTTATATTCGAATTGACACAACTTGACCATAACTTCCGACAAAGCTTAGAAAAAATAGCTCGACCAACGATAAAAAAGAGAATTAACTTTGATGAAATGAAAACAGTCTTAATTTCACTTTGTAAAGGACACTATATCTCATTATCTGCTCTTGCTATACTAGTTAATAGAACACCTGATAGATTACGACAAGGGTATGTTAAACAATTAACCCAACAAGGTATTCTTCGTATGGCATTTCCTCATATGCCAAACATTCCCAAACAAGGTTATACTACCGTGGAAGATCCTGAGGAGTCTTAATATAACGTGAGTATCAGAAAACAAAATAACGGTAAATGGCTATTTGAAAAATACCTGGAAAGTGGGCGTAGAATTCGCAAAACCTTCACAACAAAAGGGGAAGCGCTTGCCTACCAGGCGTATATTGATGAACAAGCAGCAACTAAGCCGTGGATTGCTGAAAAGCAAGATCGTAGGCGATTATCTGATTTAGTTAATACATGGTATCAATCACATGGACAAACACTCAAAGACGGTGAACGAGTAAGAAAGATACTTGAATTTATTTGTCAATCAACAGGTGATCTAATAGCGGGTAATTTTACCACCAAAACCTTTACCGATTATCGAAAAAAACGCATGAATGGCGAACTGTACAGAACCGAATCAGTAAAAACAGTATCATTACGCACGTTAAACCTCGAATTGGTTTATCTTCGAGCCATGTTTAATGAATTGACACGATTAGGAGAGTGGGAACGCCCAAACCCCCTTGAAAATATCAAACAGTTTAAAACTGATGAATCAGAAATGGCGTTTTTGACCAATGACCAAATCAAACTATTATTAAACGAATGCCAAAATAGCAACGTTATACATTTATCATTAATGGTAAAAATAGGACTTTCTACAGGGGCAAGGTGGTCAGAAATAGCCAACCTAAAATTATCTCAAATCACGCCATACAAAATTACATACATCAAGACCAAAGGAAGACGTAATCGAACAGTACCAATAACAAAAGAACTATATGAACAGATCCCAAAAGAAAACAACAAAATCTTTAGTGGCACACATGAAAACGCATTTAAAAGCGCAATTGACAGAACAGGGATAGCGTTACCAGACGGACAATTAACACATGTATTGCGCCACACATTTGCGAGTCATTTTATGATGAATGGGGGCAATATCCTAGTTTTACAAAAAATACTTGGTCATACAGACATAAAAACAACAATGAGATACGCCCACCTCGCCCCTGATCACCTAGAAGAAGCAACGATATTAAATCCATTATCTAATATAAAATAAATGGCGGTTAAATGGCGGTTAAGTTCGGTTATACTCGGTTTTCATCAGTTATATTCAGATTTTAACCAATTGATTTTTTTATAAACCATTGATTTTAAAAAGACAGTATGAGAATTCCAATTCCGCATTGGTAGATTCGAATCCCTGTGCATCAGTCAATAAAATCAATTGCCTACTTGAATCTTTTTTTATGCTATTAAATTAAACTGTAGTTTTAGTTAAAATTAAAATATCAATTTTTTGCTGAATAAGATTTGCGTAATGGAATATTACAGATTTAGTAAGGATGTTTAAGTTGTTTATGTTAAATAAAAATAAGTGGCTTTACTAAAATTAATAATTTATCTGCATTTTTTTACTAGAAGCCCACGTGGGCAAAGCGTATTGCTCACGTGGTGTTATTTTATTTAATTAAAGTACAAAATTATTTATATAGATTTACAAAAACAGTTTGCGCTGTACTTGCAGCATTGGTTGATACTTCTTTTACATAATAAAAATGTGCACCATTAGCAATAGCATGTTTTTGTGCGGCCGCACTAATGTCTGCTGTATTGTTAAATACACCATGGAAGCTAATTGTGTTGTATGGGGTCATGTGTTTAAACGCTTCGCTGCTGATTTCGTAAGCATCTTGACCTTCTATTGCGGTGGTAACGATATAATTTCTAACTGGAGCCTCTTGTTTGTATAAAGAAACTTCAATGTCTTCTGCTTGATTATTGATATCAGCAGACGAAATTGAATCGATATAAAACGCATAAGCATTTTTTTCAGCAGCTAATTTACTTGCGGCTTGGGTGATTTCAGAAGTGTTATTGTAATTACCTTTAAATTTAACAATTTCAAATGGTAAATAGTAAAGGGCTTTTGAACGTTCATAAGAAACCACCCCATTATAAGTTGTTTCATCTTTCTGGACGGCTATTGGTGCGTTAGATTGATAAATATTGGCATAAACGATAGCGCGATCTGATGAAGTCCCATTAGCTGGGCTTTCCATTGCTGTAATATGATAATATTTAGCACCTGCTTCGTCGGCAGCACGCGAAATATCATCAGCAGCATTATCGGCTTGTAAATAGCTCCCGGTTACCGAGATTTCTTTCAATGGTACTAAAAGACTGCTTTCTTTAGCTGTTAACGGTTGAGCAGCATAAAGATTGGCAACAGGTAAAGATAATAATACAGCTAAAGCAATAGATGTTTTGGTGAAACGTTTCATGATTGAGTCCTTCACTTTTGGATTATTAAAATAGAAAATCACTGTTTAACGCTTATTTAATTTACAGATTTATAGTATTGCTTAAGATTATTCCAACTTGTAGAGATCCACAGTGTTTTGTCCTTGTCTGCTTGTTAAAAGCGTTAAGACAAATAGTTGTTTTGGCAGGAATGAATTGTAAAACAACTAACTACCTTTATAAGACGTTCAGTAATAATCCTCAAGATATTTTAATAAAATGGCAGATTGACTAGCACAAATTGCTTAAAATGAAGTAAATTGTTAAAAAAGGTGTTAATTTCGTACTAATTAAACCTGTTATCACTTTGTTTAAACTATTTTGTCGATATAATTATTCGCCAATTTTTTCGATAAAATGCTTAATGATTTGTGCGGTTAATCCCCAAATAACCCAATTATGATATTGATAAAAATAGACTGGATGCTCGGATCTTTTTTGCCAACCTGGTGCACGGTTAGCTATGATATCAAATGGGAAGTCATCGGCAGGTTTATGCCCAACAAACATTGTTGCGCACTGTGGTGGATTATGAATAAACCACTCGATAGGAACGGTAAAAATTTGCTCAACTTCGTCATGGTTTAGTTGTAAAGTATCCAGCGAGTTTATTTTGCCTACAAATGGATAAATGATTATGCCTAATGTAGCAATAAATTTGGGTAATTGTCCTAAAATCGTTATTTGATTAAGGGCTATACCTAATTCTTCAACAGTTTCACGTTTGGCTGTGTATTCGGGGCTGATGTCAGTTAATTCAACTCGCCCTCCAGGCAAACAGATATCTCCCGGTTGCCATTTTAGGTTTTTCGATCTAACTTGAAATAAAATATGCAATTGTTGATTAATATCCACGATCGGCAATAACACCGCCGCTTTATTATCAACAAATTTAATGCTTTCTTGTTTTTTTATCTGTTTAGCTATGTTTTCAATTGTGATCATAATTATTCATTTTATTTGGAGTTTAAAATTTTGTCCTATTTACCTTACACTAATAACATGCTAGATTTACCAAATGCGTTAGTTTAATACGCGTGTTTTACCTAATTGAAGCTATGCAATATTATATCAATAACATAAAAAAAGAACTTAAAGATCTTGCCAATTTGAAACGTAAGCGAGCGCTTATTGGTATGTCTGCTGAATTTCAACAGGTATTTTTATTACTTCCTGCTCTTTTTCATTATCATTCTCCTGAATTACCGGGATATATGGAAGATAATATACCTTCAGGTATTGCTTATTATCAATTGTCTGATGATGTAAATAAACTGCTTAAAAGAAAATTCAATTTTTCAGCAACTAAAAACGAAACCACAGCTCTTGCTTCCCCTGCAATATCAGCTTTATATTCAATGGGCAGTACTTGTTCTATTGGGCAATCGGTGCAATCTGATCTTGATATTTGGATATGCATTGAAAACAGTTTAACTGATCAACAAAAAGAAGTCTTACAACAAAAATGTCGTTTAATCGAAAACTGGGCTGCCAAGTTGCAAGTCAAATTAACGTTATTTGTGGTCGATGCCGATCGTTTTATTAATAAGCATCATGAGTGTCTAATGGGCGAAAATTGCGGATCTGCGCAGCATATTTTGTTGCTTGAAGAGTTTTACCGTTCAGCCAATTTATTAGCAGGCAAATTTTTATTGTGGTTTGCGGTACCTTACAATTTCACCGTGAATAATGTCACTTATCCTACTTATGAAAAGTGTGTTAATGCCATGGTTGATCTTAAGTTAATCGAACGAGATCAATGGATTGATTTTGGTCCGCTAACCAGTTTATCAGCTGAAGAGTATTTTGGCGCAAGTTTATGGCAACTTTATAAAAGTATTGATTCACCATTTAAAGCGGTACTTAAAACTCTGTTATTAGAAGCGTATTCATGGATTTACCCACAAAATAAGCCAGTTGCTTATCAAATGAGAGAACTCATTCAAAATGGTGAAATACATAAAGGTATGTATCTAGATTCGTATTACATGCTGTTAGACAGAATTAGTAACTATCTCATTGAAATTAATGATTTCCAGCGTCTTGAGTTAATTCGTAACTGTTTTTACTTAAAAGTAAATGAAAAACTGTCCATTCCAATGCAGTCACCATCATGGCGTCGCACTATTTTGAGTGATTTAGTGAAAGAGTGGGGATGGAATAAGCAACAAATTGCCAAATTAGATGCTTGTCAAACTTGGAAAATAGGACAAGTACGAGAAATACATGAGATCTTGTTACACACTATGATGACAGGCTATCGAAATTTACTCAATTTTGGTCGTCGTAATAATTTAGACTCATTGATTAGCCCTCAAGATCTGGCGATCTTAACGCGCAAGCTCTATGCCGCTTTTGAAGTATTACCAGGCAAGATCACAACGTTAAAGCTCAATATATCAGATAATTTGCAAGAAGATGTATTAACATTTATTCATGTGGCTGAAGATCGCATAAATCGATCGGGGTGGTATGTTTATAATCAAAAACCTATAATACAAACAATTATTGGACATCAATATTTAGAATACAGTAAATACTTAGTAAAACTGGTTGGGTGGTGTTATTTTAACGGCTTAATAGCTGATACTACAGCTTTTTATTATCACGATGGCGAAAATCGTAATAACTTAAAAATTAATAAATTGATCGCAGATCTAAAAAATTACTTTCCTATTGACGTGCCAGCAGCAACCGAAGAACAGTTATATGGTCCATGCGAAATCCGTCACTTAGCTATTATTTTAAATATAGAAGACGATCCGACCGCGAACATTGAATTAGATGATGAAGTGACCAATAGTGTGCTCAATTATGGCAAACATGAGCGAAGTTTGGTGGGATCAATTGATCTTCTTTATCGCAATTCGTGGAATGAAATTCGCGTACTTCATTTTAGTGGTGCACTATCTGTACTTGAGGCAATTAAGGCATTATTAAACCGCATGCATAAAGATGCAGACTTGCCCAATTCAATCAAAATTTTTTGTTATAGTGAATATTTAAGCGCTGAGATCAAACAGCAAATGAAAAAGCTCATGGATGAATGTATTGATCTACGTTTAACTACGACTCAAAATAACTCAACGCAAGTCAAACCATTAAGAATAGGGGGATGTTCGTGGTATCTGTTTTTTGAGCGATTAGGTGTTTCATGTCATCAGTTTGAAAATGCGATTGATTTTTATGGGGCGGTATCTAATAACAAAGTACAAGGTAGACCGCTTAATATTTTAGACGAAACCAATGAATTACCGACAGAAATTGACAGCGTTGCTTATGCAGGGATCATTCAATTCTTTTTTGAAGATACCGATTCAGGTTTTGATCTTTACATCTTAAATGAACATAACCAAGTCGAAATTTACCGTAATTGCAACGGGTCAAAAGACAACATGGTTAAAGACATCAACGAATTTTATGTCCTATCTGATGATCGTTTTACGTTTACGACTAGTACCTCAGTGAATTTTAATCTGCCTCAATTTTATCAAATTACTTATAATGGATTCAACGAACGGGAGATCATTCCTCTGAATTAAAAGGCTAAAAACGATCTTATTTCAATATAATCATGTCAAAAATTTTCAGAAAAGTATGTGCTATTGTATAAAAAGCGTGAAAATTTACAATTAATAAGTAAAATAATGGGAACTTTTTTTGAATTTAAGAATCTAACTGTATGTCAGCACAATTTTTAGGGCCGATTGACAGTTATTAACATAAGGAAAGGCCTTTAATGGGGGAGCAAATAACAGACCAAGTATTAGTTGATCGCGTTCTTCACGGAGATAAAAACGCATTTAATTTACTTGTGGTTCGTTATCAAAACAAATTAGCTCATTTAGTTTCTCGTTATGTACTAGCATCTGAAGTGCCTGATGTGGTACAAGAGACTTTTATTAAGGCCTATCGGTCGTTAAGTCTTTTTAAAGGTGAAAGTGTTTTTTACACATGGTTATATCGAATTGCGGTAAATACGGCAAAAAATTATTTGACCTCTCAAGGACGAAGACCGCCATTATCAGATATTGATGCTAGTGAGGCCGAAAGTTACGAAGGTGCAGATTCATTAAGAAATCTTGATAATCCGGAAAATTTAGCACTTTCAGATGAAGTAAAAAAAACAGTATTTGCAGCGATCGAAGCGCTACCTGATGATTTAAAAACCGCAATTACCTTGCGCGAAATCGATGGCTTAAGTTACGAAGAAATTGCTGAAATTATGGATGTCCCTGTTGGAACAGTACGCTCACGTATTTTTAGAGCACGTGATGCAATAGATGAAAAAATTAAACCATTACTCAATTAATGGCTACAAAATCATTGATAAACAGTAGTCATAAATTTAAGGTGTTTACTATGCAAATAGAACAGAAAGAGCAACTTTCATTACTTATGGATGGTGAGTTTACAAACGATCACATTGTTGATGAAGTTTCACATGATGAAAGTTTGCAATCATACTGGCATCGTTACCATATTGTAAGAGACACAATGCGCGGTCAATTGCATAGTAGTTCATTAACTTTAGATATCTCTAATCAAATCGCTGAAGCGATAGCAACTGAAGATTTATACAATCAACTTGCTGATCAACCAAATATTAACACAGCCACACTGCCAAAGGCTGAAAATCTAATTTTGGTTCACGTTAAAGACTTTTTTGCCAAAGTAAGCCAAGTTGGGCTTGCTGCGTGCGTAACCCTTGGTATTATTGCTGGTGTACAATATCATCAAGGTCAAACAGATAATACAAATGCAAACCCTACATTAACCACGGTACCTGTTGGTGTGAATGTGGCGCCTGTGGGGGGGATTCATCAACAAAACGATCAGCAATTACTTGAAAAACGACAATACGACAAAATCAGATTGCTCGTACAAGATTATGAGTTACAAAAAAGATTAAATGCTCACTAATTCGAAATGAAATTACCTAATTATTTCGTTCAACATTTTATAAAACAGAGTAGAAATATTATATTCACTCTGTTTTTTGCGTTTTTTTCAGTATCCATTTATGCCAACGATACTGAGGATGCCTTAGCATTATTAAACAAAATGAATCATGCTGTACAAACGCAAGATTATCGAATTTATTTTTTGTCTCAAGATAAAAACCAGTATGTAACCACATTCGAATATAACCATTTAGGGGCAGTTAAAAAAGAAGATATCAACGCCTGTTTGCGCTATCTTGAAGGTCCTGATAAAGAGATCATCTTACATAAAGGCGTAACTAGTTACTTTCAACCTGATAGTCCATCATTTTCTATCACTAGTTCGCGCATTATTGAGGCTTTTCCTGATGTTATCTATAGTAATTTGAATGAACTTAAAGATGTTTACGACTTTATTGCATTAGGTAAAGCAAGAACTGCTAATCGAAGTGTACAGTTGATTAAAATCGTGGCTAAAGAACAGGATCGTTATAGCTATGTGATTTGGATTGATGATGAAACCTATTTACCGATTAGGATCGATTTATTAGATCAAAATAGTGACATTATTAACCAGATAAAAGTGCTCCAACTTGATAAAAATTTCGATAAGAAAGCGCTAGCCAACTACATTAACAGCCGATCTTATCCAATTTTATTATCGATCGAAAAACAAAATAATGCGTTCGAACAATGGCAACTGGCTTGGTTGCCTAAAGGATTTAAAGAAATAGCCGCCTATAATTTGAATTTTTATAGTTCTGACATTGCGACTAAACTGTTTTCAGATGGTGTATTTTCGTTTACGATTAATATTTCATCTGATCAAGTTAAGCAATCTAACCAAATTATTCAACAAGGTGGACGGACTATTTATTCAACTAACGTGGGTCACAAAAATATTATTGTCATTGGTAATTTACCACGTACCACTGTTGAACGTATTGCACAAAATATCATCCAGAAATAAGCGCAAACTTCTCGATATCGCTATGCTTAGCAGCGATAAATGTGTAAAATGCTCCTCTTTCTGACTATGTAATTATTTACAATGTCGGTAATAACCGAAGGGCATTTTAGGTAGTTAATTAGATAGTTAACCATTAATAACCAAGATACTAATTATAATTTATTAATATGAATAAAAATATCCGCAATTTTTCAATTATTGCACATATTGACCATGGTAAATCAACGCTTTCAGACCGCATAATTCAAATTTGTGGTGGACTTTCAGATCGCGAAATGGAAGCCCAAGTGCTTGACTCAATGGATCTCGAGCGTGAGCGAGGGATCACCATTAAAGCACAAAGTGTCACGCTTGATTATCATGCTAAAAATGGCGAAACCTATCAGCTCAATTTCATCGACACGCCAGGCCATGTTGATTTTTCGTATGAGGTTTCGCGCTCGCTTGCTGCTTGTGAAGGCGCATTATTAGTTGTGGATGCCGGGCAAGGTGTTGAAGCGCAAACGCTAGCAAACTGCTATACCGCGTTAGATATGGATCTTGAAGTTGTTCCTGTCCTTAACAAAATTGACTTACCGGCTGCTGAACCAGAGCGCGTTGCAGCTGAAATCGAAGACATTGTTGGCATTGATGCAAGCAATGCTGTTCGCTGTTCGGCTAAAACTGGCGTTGGTGTTATTGATGTACTTGAACAATTAGTTAGCGACATTCCGCCACCAGAAGGGGACTCAACAGCACCATTACAAGCACTGATTATTGATTCGTGGTTTGATAATTACTTGGGTGTAGTTTCATTAATTCGCATAAAAAATGGCGAATTAAACAAAGGTGATAAGATCAAAGTCATGAGCACAGGTATGACTTATAACGTTGATCGACTTGGCATATTCACCCCTAAACAAGTTGACAAACAATGCTTGCATTGTGGCGAAGTGGGCTGGGTGGTTTGTGCTATCAAAGATATATTAGGCGCCCCAGTAGGTGATACCTTAACTTTAGCAAAAGCACCTGCACAAACTCCATTACCGGGTTTTAAAAAGGTTAAACCGCAGGTTTATGCTGGGTTATTCCCAACCAGCTCCGACGATTATGAAGCTTTTCGTGATGCGCTTGGCAAATTAAGCCTAAACGATGCATCGCTATTTTACGAACCGGAAAATTCTGGCGCTTTAGGTTTTGGATTCCGTTGTGGCTTCCTTGGTTTACTACACATGGAAATCATCCAAGAACGTTTAGAGCGTGAATACAATCTTGATCTTATTACTACTGCACCAACGGTTGTTTATGAAGTGCTAACCACATCGAACGAAACAATTTATGTTGATAGCCCAGCAAAATTACCTGCAGTGAATAACATTCAGGAATTACGCGAACCGATTGCCGAATGTAACATATTAGTTCCGCAAACTTATTTAGGTAACGTCATCACACTATGCGTTGAAAAACGAGGCGTGCAAACCAACATGGTTTATCATGGTAATCAAGTTGCTTTAACGTACGAAATTCCAATGACTGAAGTTGTATTAGACTTTTTTGATAAACTCAAATCGACTTCGCGTGGGTATGCCTCATTAGATTATAGTTTTAAACGATTCCAAGCGGCCGATATGGTAAGATTGGATGTATTAATCAACGGTGAGCGAGTGGATGCATTAGCCCTAATCACCCATAAAGATAATGCACCCTATCGAGGACGAGAATTAGTCGAAAAGATGAAAGATCTTATTCCTCGTCAACTATTTGATATCGCCATTCAAGCGGCTATCGGCAATCATGTCATTGCACGATCAACAGTCAAACAGTTACGTAAAAACGTATTAGCCAAATGTTATGGTGGTGACGTAAGTCGTAAAAAGAAACTTTTACAGAAGCAAAAAGAAGGTAAAAAACGCATGAAACAAGTGGGTAATGTCGAATTACCACAAGAAGCATTTTTAGCGATTTTGCATGTAGGAAAAGATTAACTAATTAAAACGAATTGGTAAAAGATTCATTTAAAGAGGAAAAAAAATGGCTGGAACATTTGCCATCATATTAACATTAGCAACATTCATTACGGGTATCTTCTGGTTTTTAGAAAAGTTCAAATGGAAACCGGCAAGACAGCGTAAAGTTGAAGAAGTTCGCACCCAAAGTAATGGCGAAGTAGATGGGAAAATACTTGCTGAAGTTGGTAAACCCAAAGGTTGGGTTGAAAACTTAGCGTCGTTTTTTCCCGTTTTGTTTGTAGTATTTGTTATTCGCTCATTTATATACGAACCGTTTCAGATTCCATCAGGATCAATGATGCAAACGTTGCTCGTTGGCGACTTTATTGCGGTTGAAAAATTTTCTTATGGCTTGCGTGATCCTATTACTAACACCGTTATCATTCCAATAGGGCACCCTAAACGTGGTGATGTGGCCGTATTTAAACACCCCAATGTTCCCCAAATGGATCTAATTAAGCGCGTTGTTGGTTTGCCGGGTGATAAAATCGTCTATCTGGTTAAAGAAAAACAAATTCTGATCTACCCCGCGTGCCAAATCACTGATACTAATTGTGTAGGGCAACAATCTCAGCCGCTTGATTTACATTATAGTGAACCTAAACCAAGTAATTGGAAAGAAGTTCATGAACAGTTTAAATCATCCCCTAGCTTCTATACTTTAGATCAATATGTCGACAAAGGTATTGTCGATTCTGAATCTATCGTGACATTGAATGTGAACATTCAACAAGAAACCCTAGGCAACACACCGCACGATATTTTAACAACACAAGGTTCACAAGAAGATCCAAAATATTATTATCATCAAAATGGTCAACCTATAGCGACTTGGGTTGTGCCACAAGGTCATTACTTTATGATGGGCGACAACCGCGATAACAGTGGTGACAGTCGATACTTTGGTTTTGTGCCTGAAGGTAACTTTGTTGGTAAAGCAACTGCTATTTGGATGAGCTTTGAAAAACAGCCCGACCAATGGCCTACTGGAATTCGCTTTAGTCGTATTGGTGGTATACATTAATAACTATAATTATGAAAAAATTTAGTCAAATTCAACAATCAATAGGCTATCAGTTTCAAGATATCTCCCTACTTGAATTAGCACTTACTCATCGAAGTGCTAATAAACTGCATAACGAACGTTTAGAGTTTTTAGGGGACTCTATTTTAAGTGTTGTCATTGCTGACGAACTCTATCACCGTTTTGTTCAACAAGACGAAGGTGACCTAAGCCAAATGCGCGCAACACTAGTTTGTGGTCAAACACTTGCCGAAATCGGTAAAGATTTTAAATTGGGTGATCACCTTATTTTAGGACAAGGTGAGCTAAAAAGCGGTGGGTTTCGCCGTGAATCGATTATTTCAGATGCCGTTGAAGCCATTATCGGTGCCATTTACTTAGATAGCAACATCGACACAATTCGCCCGCTAATCTTAGCGTGGTACCAAAGTCGCTTAAACCAAATTCAACCCGGCATTAAACAAAAAGATGCTAAAACAAGATTACAAGAGCATTTACAAGGAACTCATCGTCCCCGCCCATGTTATTTAATTCTTGAAGTAACTGGCGATAACCACGAGCAAGAATTCTTAATTCAATGCAAAATCGACAACGATAACCACGAGTATTTAGGTCGTGGTTTAAGTCGCCGAAAAGCAGAACAAGCAGCTGCACAAGAAGCTCTCAACCAATTAGGTATAAAATGACAGAAACAATACAACATTGTGGATTTGTCGCCATTGTTGGGCGACCAAATGTAGGTAAATCAACCCTATTAAACCAATTACTTGGGCAAAAAGTCTCGATCACATCACGTAAAGCACAAACGACCCGTCATCGTATTGTCGGTATCGATACAGAAAATAACAACCAAATTATCTATATCGATACCCCTGGACTTCATATTGAAGAAAAAAGAGCCATTAACCGTTTAATGAATCGAGCAGCAAGTAGCTCAATTGGTGATGTGGAGCTAGTGATTTTTGTGGTGGAAGGCACCCATTGGACTGACGATGACGAAATGGTCGCCAACAAACTCAAAGACTGCAAAAGTCCAGTTCTGCTAGTGATTAATAAGATTGACAACGTCACCGACAAAACACAATTATTACCGCATATTCAAACTATTAGCCAAAAAGTTAATTTTCTTGATGTTGTGCCAATTAGTGCTGAAAAAGGAGAGGGTATTGATATTATCAAAGATATCGTCAAAAAACACTTACCCGAGGGCGAACACCATTTTCCTGAAGATTACATTACTGACCGCTCGCAACGCTTTATGGCGTCGGAAATCATCCGCGAAAAACTTATGCGTTTTTTAGGTGATGAATTACCTTATTCCGTGACTGTTGAAATTGAACAATTCAAAGTAGACGAACGCAATGGAATGTATCGCATTAACGGATTAATCTTAGTTGAACGCGATGGACAAAAGAAAATGGTCATCGGCAATAAAGGCGAAAAAATCAAAAAAATAGGCATCGAAGCCCGCAAAGATATGCAGTCATTTTTTGACAACAAAGTCCATCTAGAGCTTTGGGTCAAAGTCAAAGCAGGTTGGGCGGATGATGAGCGGGCATTGCGGAGTTTAGGCTATAGTGATGATTAAAGATCTTACTCGACTTTTGTCATTAATCAGGCATGTTTATGCCTGATTTTTTATATTACTTTAATGTTTTTTAAACTTAAATAAAGTCATAGATTTAATGACTTTTTTGTCAGTTTTTTAGGTTTTATAAAAGCATTTTGGTGCGGTAGAATTTCAGACATTTTATCCTTTTGATGTAAAAAATAGCTACAGTAATTACGTCGAGTTAGCAGATATTCATATAAACTGTACTTAAATCCATAAGCAACAAAAACAACCTATAAAAAACTGATTTTATGAAAGATATTAATTTAAAAAATTTATTTAAATTAATTAATTATGTTTTTTTTATGGTATAAGCACGCCAATTTTTTAAAACACCCAACAGTCAACATTGCCATTCATCCAGCGTCAGCATGTGCCGACAAGTTAACATGCTAAACAAAAGGATGTTTAGTGAGATTAAGTTTATTTGGAACCAATCATAGTAGGTATGTTAAGTTAGAATAAAAGTCAAATATTATCATTTAACTGTTTCGATCATTTTTAACAAGTTAATGCTAAACATCTAATTTGAATTTATATATAATGTTGGCCCAATAACTAAGATTTTAGATATTAACTTCGGAGCCCTTTCATGCAGCAGTTTCGTCCTATCCGCCGTGCTTTACTTAGTGTGTCCGATAAAACCGGTATTTTAGAGTTTGCCAAAGCCTTATCAGAACGAAATGTGGAACTTCTTTCAACAGGGGGGACGGCAAAATTGTTAATGAAAAACCAGATACCGGTAACGGAAGTATCTGACTATACTGGATTTCCTGAAATGATGGATGGGCGAGTTAAAACGTTACATCCCAAAATTCATGGCGCCATTTTAGGGCGACGAGGAGTTGATGATGATGTGATGCAACAACATCAAATTACGCCAATTGATATGGTTGTTGTCAACCTTTACCCTTTTGCACAAACGGTAGCTAAAGCCAATTGTACGTTAGAAGACGCCGTTGAAAATATTGATATTGGTGGTCCAACGATGGTGCGTTCTGCCGCTAAAAATCATAAAGATGTCACTATTGTGGTTGATTGTGGTGATTATGCCAATATCATTAACATGATGGATGATAACCAAAATTCTCTTTCTTTTGAATATCGTTTTAACCTTGCTATTAAAGCCTTTGAACACACGGCTAAATATGACGGCATGATTGCCAACTACTTTGGGCAATTAGTCCCCCCTTATATGGGCGAAACCAATGAGCCATCGGGCGAGTTTCCTAGAACGTTAAATCTACAATTCATTAAAAAACAGAATATGCGTTACGGCGAAAACGCCCATCAGCAAGCGGCTTTTTATGTTGAGCAAGATGCCAAAGAAGCTTCGATTGCAACGGCAAAGCAACTGCAAGGTAAAGCACTTTCTTATAATAATATTGCTGATACTGACGCTGCACTTGAATGCGTAAAATCATTTGACGAGCCCGCTTGTGTGATTGTAAAACATGCAAATCCCTGTGGTGTTGCCGTTAGCGATAACATTTTAAACGCTTATGAAAAAGCCTTTAAAACAGACCCCACTTCAGCTTTTGGTGGCATTATTGCGTTTAATAGACCGTTAGATGCTAAAACTGCCCAATCTATTGTTGATAAACAATTTGTTGAAGTGATTATTGCACCTTCAGTCAACCAAGAAGCACTCATCATCATTCAAGCAAAAAAAAATGTGCGCGTGCTTGAATGTGGCGAATGGTCAACATCAGCGTCAGCAAGTTTAGATTTTAAACGTGTCAATGGCGGTTTGTTAGTGCAAGATCGTGATTTAGGCATGATATCGCCAGATGCATTAACGGTAGTCACCAAACGTAAGCCTACAGAACAAGAACTTTCTGATGCGCTATTTTGTTGGAAAGTGGCTAAATTTGTTAAATCCAATGCCATTGTTTATGCAAAAGATAACATGACAATTGGTATTGGTGCCGGGCAAATGAGCCGAGTTTATTCCGCAAAAATAGCAGGCATTAAAGCGCAAGACGAAAATTTAAACGTTGCAGGTTCTGTTGTTGCATCAGATGCATTTTTCCCATTTAGAGATGGGGTCGATGCTGCTGCCGCTGCAGGCGTCACTTGTGTAATTCAGCCCGGCGGATCGATCCGTGATGACGAAGTGATCCAAGCTGCGAATGAGCACAATATTGCAATGATTTTCACCCATATGCGCCACTTTAGACATTAATCATGTATAAAATCAGTGAGTCATTAATTCATTAAAAATAGATTGCTTGGTTTTGTCAAACTTAAAAATTGACACTCCCTTTTAGGTTGAAGTATTTAAAGGAGCTTTTATGAAAGTTTTAATCATAGGTAATGGCGGGCGTGAACATGCACTTGCTTGGAAAGTCGCACAATCGCCATTAGTATCAAAAGTCTTTGTTGCTCCAGGTAATGCCGGTACTGCACTTGAATTAGGTTTAGAAAATATTAATATCAAAGCAACCGATGTGGGGGGATTACTCAATTTTGCTCAGCAAGAACAAATCGATTTAACTATAGTGGGCCCCGAAGCCCCGTTAGTGATTGGCATTGTTGATAGCTTCCAAAAAGCGGGGTTAAAAATCTTTGGACCAACTAAAGCCGCTGCACGACTTGAAGGGTCAAAAGCCTTTACTAAAGATTTCTTAGCTCGCCACAAAATCCCCACCGCAGAATATCAAAACTTTACCGAAGTTGCTCCAGCCATTGCCTATGTTCGTGAAAAGGGCGCACCGATTGTGATTAAGGCTGATGGGCTAGCGGCTGGTAAAGGGGTGATTGTTGCCATGACAGTGGAAGAAGCTGAAGATGCTGTGCGTGATATGTTAGCCGGTAATGCCTTTGGTGATGCTGGTCACCGAGTAGTGATTGAAGAGTTTCTCGATGGCGAAGAAGCCAGCTTTATTGTCATGGTGGATGGCAAACATGTAGAGCCCATGGCAACAAGCCAAGATCATAAACGAGTTGGCGACGGTGATACAGGCTTAAATACTGGTGGTATGGGGGCATATTCGCCTGCACCAGTGGTGAGTGATGCTGTTTTTAAACGAATAATGGATGAAATCATCTATCCAACGGTCAATGGTATGGCGCAAGAAGGTAATGTTTATGTTGGCTTTTTATATGCGGGTTTAATGATTGATAAAGAAGGTAATCCAAAAGTTATTGAGTTTAATTGCCGATTTGGCGATCCCGAAACACAGCCAATAATGATGCGAATGCAATCGGATCTAGTCAAACTTTGTTTAGCTGCGCTTGATGGAAAATTAGATACCGTACAATCAAAATGGGATCCAAGACCCGCATTAGGTGTAGTCCTAGCAGCCGGCGGTTACCCGGGTGAATATAATACCCAAGATGTAATTATTGGATTGCCGGCAGAATCAAGTGATAATTGCAAAATTTTCCATGCGGGTACTAGCTTAGAAAAAGGTCGCATTTACACCAATGGCGGGCGTGTGCTGTGTGTTACCGCATTAGGCAATACTATACTTGAAGCGCAACAGCGTGCTTATGAGCACATAAAAGGTATTTATTGGCATGGCTGTTTTTATCGTAAAGACATTGGTTACCGTGCGATTGAGCGTGAGCAAAACAAATAGCGGTGATGGATTGTTTTTTGTGAAAAAACAACAAAATAAGAAATTAAATAAAATCAATGGTTTTTCTGACTAGTTTTGGGGTCAAAATAATAAATTTTTTTATTGGTGAATGGCATGTATTGAGTGTAGTGGTTTCGGACGTTTGAGCTTTGGATGATCAAAATACCTACAGTGACCACGTCCGAGTTAGCAAATTAAAGCGCATTTCCTTAACAACCCACGCTTTGGCTGCAGAATTGTGGTCTGCGGTTACGTACTGGTATCATCTTGATACTCGCCTATTCGAAATTATCTGCGCTTTGCTCAGCTGTTCAAATTTATGTTCCAGACAAAGCACAAACACGCCAAACATTCCTGCTTGGCGTGTGACCTTATTCTGTTATCGGCACATTCTGACTCAGGAATAACAAAAACAACATGGCCTTGGGTGTTTTTTATGAGTTGCTTTTTTTATTAAAAAACAGTGCATCACTATCCAAAAAACTGTTAGAAAACGCATTGATTTTATTTAAGTTTTTATTTATTGTCAAGCAAAATAAACAGTTTACACAACCATGTCAGGACGCTAGTAACTAATAAATCCGCAAAACCAAAAACAGCATACCCAGATAAAAGCTATTTAACCTAAAAAAGTGTCAGGAAAAATATTAATTTTATTTGATTTATTTTCTGGTTTTTTTGAATACACAATCTTACAAACCCTTTTTTTAACGATGATTTAAAATTCAATAAAATCAAAATATTAAAAAACAGCTCAAAAAAAGGGTTTTCAAAGCCAAAATTGTTGTTTATCTTTATACAGAAAGATTTATCGAATCTTAAGTTCTACTTTAACGCCGTATAGGCGGTTTAGAAATATGAGGAACTTTTAAAAAAAAGCAACAAAAGCTTTAACGCCGTATAGGCGGTTTAGAAACGGGTCGTTGAAGTTTGTTGGTAAAGTGTTTTCTTTAACGCCGTATAGGCGGTTTAGAAAGATTTGAGCGATGTTTTCCGCCGGTAGAATTCCTTTAACGCCGTATAGGCGGTTTAGAAAAGTCAAGAGCGGCGCACGAATCAGTCTCTACTCTTTAACGCCGTATAGGCGGTTTAGAAAAATATCAAAAATATTTCAGCACAAGACCTTTTCTTTAACGCCGTATAGGCGGTTTAGAAAAAGCGGTGTATATTTATAATGATGTCCATCTTCTTTAACGCCGTATAATCGGTAATTAAAATAATCAGATAATTATAAAAAAATAATAACCCCCCCAAAAAATAATTGGCTATGTTGTTTGTTTTACTTCGCGCGGGCTGGCGCAGGTCACATTTTGCAGTCAAAGCGTGGGTTGTTAGGGAATTTGCTAATTCTATAACTCGGACGTGATCACAATAGTTATTTTGAACACTAAACTGCAAACGTTCGACCTCCAACCCTCCACACTTAATTCATTCTATTTAGCAAAAAAAGGCTTTATTTTTCATCAAAAAATAGTTCAGGAAAGATATTGATTTTATTTAATTTTTTACTTGACTGTTTTGTGGAGAAAACAAACTAAGGTTACGTCGATAGTAAGATAACAGGCAGCATATTTATAATTATAAAAAGTATAAAAGCCATTAAATTATAGAAACCATATCCCCTGATAAAATAGGCAACAGGCGGTGATAAAATTGCGATATGGATGTTGCACGGTGAGCGTAATTGATATTGTTAGGGAATTAATCATTTCTAATTTAAAAAATATCATTAATACATAAATAGTTAACAAAATAAAAATCAACACAATATGTTCATATATCAATTCAAACCAATTATCTGTTGAGTAATCGAACAAACTTGCCACGAACAACTCCAGCAGTGTAATTAAAGCCTAATCAATGATTTTTAATACAGATGTAAAGATTTTTCTATGTTTTTGTAATTCATTGTTTTTGATTTTGTTTCTTATTATTTTTTAAGTATAGAACCGAATGCAGACACAATTCTACTTTGAAATAGAGTAAGAACTCTTTGATTCTTGTTTATAAATTGAATCTTCATTTTAAGTTATAGCACTCTATGTTATGCTAGCGCTAATATTAGTCACAGGATATCCCTTTATGATAAAAGATCCATTTTTTGACCGCGAAGCTGAGAAGTACGATTCCCCTATTGCTAGCCGTGAGCTTATTTTAGATTACCTTAAACAAGAAGCAAAACCGGCAAGTTTAGAAAAAATTGCCCAAGCTGTTGCTATTAAAGATGAAGAACAAAAAGTGGCGTTACATCGCCGCTTGCGGGCTATGGAGCGTGACGGGCAAGTTGTGTTTACGCGTCGCAAATGTTATGCCTTACCCGAAAAGTTTGACATGGTCAAAGGTAAGGTTATTGCCCACCGTGATGGTTTTGGCTTTTTGCGGGTAGAGGGGAACCCTGAGGACTATTTTTTATCGCCAGAGCAAATGAAAAAAGTTTTACAAGGTGATGTGATCTTAGCGCAGCCAATGGGTACTAAATACCGTGGAAAAATGGAAGCTCGGGTTGTACGAATTTTAGAACCACGCAATAATCAAATTGTCGGGCGATATTTTGTTGAGCAAGGCGTTGGTTTTGTTGTACCTGATGACAGCCGTTTAAACTTTGATATTTTAATTGCCGGCAAACCTGAACGCACAGTTCGTATGGGAACGGTGGTCGTGGTTGAGTTACAGCAACGTCCGGAACGTCGTCAAAAAGCCGTTGGCATCATAAAAGAAGTGCTTGGTGAAATCATGGGAACTAATTTGGCGATTGATATTGCACTGCGAAACCATGAAATTCCTTATGAATTGCCACAAGCTGTTGAAAAAGAGGTGAGCAAATTTACCGAACAAGTGCCAGAAAGTGCTAAAAAAGGACGAAAAGATCTGCGTCAATTGCCTTTAGTGACTATTGATGGTGAAGATGCACGTGACTTTGATGATGCGGTTTATTGCCAAAAAAATCGTGGTGGGGGCTATCGTTTATGGGTGGCGATTGCCGATGTAAGTTATTATGTTAGGCCTGATAAGGCCTTAGATAAAGAGGCTTGTTTGCGTGGTACATCGGTTTACTTTCCATCACGAGTTGTACCAATGCTTCCTGAAGTATTATCTAATGGACTTTGTTCGTTAAATCCACAAGTTGATCGTTTATGTTTAGTTTGCGAAATGACTGTGTCGAACAAAGGGCGATTAACAGGCTATGAATTTTATGAAGCAGTGATGAATTCACATGCTAGATTAACTTATACTAAAGTGGCTAAAATTTTAGAGGGTGATAAAGAGTTACGTCAACATTACCAAGCGTTAGTGCCACATCTTGAGAATCTGTATGGATTATATAAAGTGCTTGATAATGCACGAATTGCACGCGGTGCGATAGGGTTTGAATCAGATGAGCCAAAATTTATCTTTAATGCCGATAAACGTATCGAAAGTATTGAGCTTGCACAACGTAATGTCGCACATAAAATTATTGAAGAGTGTATGATTTTAGCCAATGTTTCGGCAGCAAAATTAGTGATTGATGCGCAAGTGCCATCATTATTTCGTGTGCATGACCGGCCAGATGAAGATCGAATGAGCAATCTGCGCAGCGTATTAAGTGAACTTGGCTTATCGCTAGGTGGTGGCGCCAGTCCAAAACCGAAAGATATTGCCGAATTAATGACGGTGGTTGAAATGCGTCCTGATCATGATATGTTGCAAACAGTAATTTTACGCTCCATGAAGCAAGCCATTTATGATCCTGAAAATCGAGGACATTTTGGTTTAGCGCTTGAAGAGTATGCGCACTTTACTTCGCCAATTCGTCGTTACCCAGATTTGTTATTACATCGAGCGATTAAATGGATTTTAGCTGACCAACAGCAAAAAACTAGTAAGACTGGCGGACATTGCTATACCACCAGCGAAATGCTCTATTTTGGTGAACATTGTTCAATGACCGAACGGCGTGCTGACGAAGCCGTGCGTGATGTGGTTGATTGGCTCAAATGTGATTATATGCAAGATCATGTCGGTGAAGTATTTAACGGTACGATTTCAAGCGTGGTTAATTTTGGTTTCTTTGTTCGATTAGACGATTTTTTCATTGATGGTTTAGTGCATGTTTCCTCGTTAGAAAACGACTATTATATTTATGATGCTTCGCACAATCGTTTAATTGGTGAAAATACACGTTTTACTTATCGTTTAGGCGATAAAGTGCAAGTAAAAGTGGATAATGTTAATCCAGAAGAACGTAAAATTGATTTTTCACTGGTTGGCAGTAATAATAAGCCAAAACGCCAAGGTAAAACAGCAAAAGAGAAGTCTAAACAATCCCAAACCGATCAGCATGCTGATTTGCCGCTTAAGCGAAAACGCAAAAAATCAACTAGCGAAAGTAGTGCTAAGCCAAGTACTAAAAAAAAGGCTAAACCGAGTGCGAAATCAAGCACGAAAGTTGAAGCGAAAGCTAAAAGTAAAAAACGTAACAAATCGAAACCAAAATCAGTCAATAAAACCAAATCAGTTAATAAAACAAAAGAGTAGCAAATAAATGAGTGAAACAGTTTATGGCCTGCACGCCATTGAAGCATTATTAGCGCGTTCGCCAGAAAGAATTATTGAAGTATTTATTATTAAAGGGCGTGAAGATAAACGCCTTATCGCCGTTGTGCGTCAATTAGAGCAACTTGGCTTGCCAGTCAAAATCGCTAATCGCCAATGGTTAGATGAAAAATCTAAAAATGGGGTACATCAAGGTATTTTAGCCATGGTTAAACCAAGTCGAGGTTATCAAGAAAATGATATTCCTTTACTTATGGCAGGGCAGATAAATCCTGTTATCTTAATTTTAGATGGTGTGACTGATCCGCATAATTTAGGTGCTTGCATAAGAACCGCTGATGCCGCGGGTGTGGATTTTATTATTGTGCCAAAAGATCGCTCAGCACCGCTTAATTCCACCGCACAAAAAGTAGCGTGTGGTGCGGCTGAAAGTGTACCGGTGGTTAGAGTGACCAATTTGGCACGCACGATGCGAATGTTACAAGATGAATATCAAGTTTGGATTGTGGGCACTGCTGGCGAGGCGGATAGAACACTTTATCAAACCGATTTTTATAAAACATCAACAGCGACTTCACTTGCTTTGGTGATGGGTGCGGAAGGTGAAGGGATGCGCCGTTTAACAAAAGAACACTGCGATGAATTAGTCAGCATCCCCATGGCTGGCATTGTGTCATCACTTAATGTGTCGGTAGCAACTGGTGTTTGTTTATTTGAAATTGTTCGGCAAAAATCAGCTATCAAAACCTAATCTCAATGGTCATAACCGTATTGGTTATCTCAATACGGTTTAAGATGATCTTATTCACATTATTCTTATATAGGCGTTGTTTATGGTAATTTTAGAAACTACGGTAAAAATATACATAATAACGCCAGATCACCGACAAGCGATCTAGCGCTTATATCATAAAAAAAGATAACCGCAACAGGTTGGACTAAACCTTTTATAGTCACCATCTAACTATTGATAACATGCTAAACAAAGCTTGATAGAAGCTATTCGCTCCTTAACCAATAAGAAAGAATGTTATAAAACCACCAATTACAGTATTGAATGTTTGTTGAATGTTGAAAAATTTATTGAATATAAAATACGAAAATAAGCTAGGTATTTACCCTTTTGTTCACTTTTTAGGTTATATTTTTGTAAAAAATATTCAGGAGTCTATACCGTTTTGTGATTAATTACGAATTTGCAGTATCTATTTATTAAAACGTGTGATAACCGTCAGAACAATCAAATATACACAAAACCGCTTATCCTTAAATGCATGGGAAAGCTGAAAGCGATAGCGATTTTAATAAAGATGTGGTGTTCACTTTTAGATTATATTTTTGTAAAAAATATTCAGGAGTCTATACCGTTTCGTGATTAATTACGAATTTGCAGTATCTATTTATTAAAACGTGTGATAACCGTCAGATCAATCAAACACTCACCAAACTCGCCCGCCAACAAACGAATGCGAAAGCCGAAAAAGAGTCGCGCTTTAATGTCAATGTGGCATCATCAGCAAATATGCGAAGATTCAAAGAATAGAAAACAAAAGTTGAAGCGATTTTCGGTAAAATGTCTTATTTATATTCTTTCATCTATACTTAATTTATGAAGTCAATAGGCGAATAAGCTTATGCGAACAAGAACCATTGAATTATTTAAAAAATTTATTTCTATCGACTATTCGATCACCGTCTAGATGTTGTCGGAAGAGTATCAAATTAGTGCGCGAACTATTCACAATGAACTCCAAGAAATTAATCAATCTTTAATTCAAAGGCAGTTTTCTTTAATTTCAACAGTGGGTAATAAAGGTGTTAGATTCAACAAGAATGTTTACGCTTATTGGTAATAATGAAACTCAAATATCACATAAGGGGTAGTAGCTAAAACATATATCAATATTGCTATAGCGCAATTATTGATCAAATCATAACAATTATTTAATCAAATTATTCACTGACAATTAATATTTATAATCTGTTTTTGTTTATTTACAAGCCATTTATCTTATTTATAATTTTGCTTATCTCTTTTTATATTTTATATAAAACAATCCAAACTTATTTAACACAATTGAATTAAGGAATAACTCATGCCATTTGTCAATGCCTATGTGTCGGACGAAGATGCCAAAAAATATGATTTAGATAATTTATGGAATAAGTACCGCCGCTTTGGTACCAAAATGCCTGAACTATTGAACAGTTTTGATGTTCATCAACACGCTTGGTGTGTGGATAAGGAACGAGGGTATTGGTTATTTAACTGTGACTATGTGCTGAATTATGATACTCCGTCTGGTTTACCCGCAGCAACTAATAAGGAGGTATATATCCTGCATGTTAATGGCCAGAATATTGAGTTTATTTTGGCTCGTGGCGATTTAGATCCTAGCGATTCAGTATCTACTGACTTATATCCGATACAATTTGCTTGGAATATTGTGTCAATGACCCCGAGTTGTCTACCTAGTATGTCGAAAGAGGATTTATTAACCATTTTAAAAGAGGCATTAACTGTCTATAAATGTAATGGAATTAGAGATTTAGAAACTGATGATAAGACAATGATTAGATGTAATTTTTAGTATTTTGTAAGCTAACAACATAATCAATTATTATACCGGAGGAATAGGCCAATATGGTGGGATTGACTAAAGAAGGAGCCGAAAAACTATTATTTAAGATCAAGGATGCCGATGGATTACGTGATTTAATACAGCAATTAGATATAAATACGTAATCTAAAGATGAAGGGAAAAACAACGCTCTTTTACTCCATATTTACCCAAAACAGATAAAACAATCCATATAAAAATCTTTGAGATAAAGATACATTGAATAAAGTATATCTATTCGGTTTGATAATTGATTATCAGGTTCAATTAATTTTGCTATATATTTTTTCAATCCAAAAAATCGAGTAGTGACAGCATAATAAAATTGCTGGGTATACTATAAAATCAAGGGTAACCCATGATGATATCAGCAAATCAATACCAATCGAATTGATTAAATAACGCTGATATAAATAAGGATTTTGAATTAACTGATAAATAATTATAAAAATGAGGCTAATTAAAATGCCAATAAGTAAACCACAAAAGACTAAACCTGACGGTTTTTTTATTTTGTTTAAAATGAAGATTGAAATAAGAATAAAACAGAAATAACACAATCCATAATACATTAAATAATAATATTCAGGTGTATGGTATTGTCTTTTGATAAAACGATAACACCATTGATAACTTAACAATCCTCCAACACAATTAAACAATAATATAATAATTAGCTTAATGATTTTCATTGACTAGCTTTTTTTTATCTTCAATTTCTTTAACTGCTTTATCTAAAGATGAAGGGAAAAAACAACGCTCTTTTACCCCGTATTCATCCAAAACAGATGAAATAGCCCATGCACAATACAAAACACCACCGCGAGTTGCATAGTTTCCATTAAGCACTCTTTCTTCAATATTGAGCGCTTGCTCACGTGTTAAAGTAATTTTACGCTGAGTAACATAATCACCATCTTCTACATGGTATTTTACAAATTCTTCTATTGAAAAAGGAATGCTCCCATCATCATAAAAAGCCTCTGCTTGTCCTCGATATTGCCGCATATAGCCTCCATTAGGATCGAAAATTAATGGGGATTGACCTTTGATATGAAGGTATAGAGCGGAATGGGAATCACGTCTAACAATATCATATCCCAAAATGGAAACTGCATAAGTCATAGTAAACAAATATGCCTCTACCTCTTGCTGGGTAGTCGTTTTTAGCTTGATTGGTTAAATTATTGTATATTTTATTTTCTCTAACCAAAGTATTGGTTATATTGGTCATATTGGTTAGATTGTTATCGTTATTCTTTTTCTCTACATCAACAAAAATTGTACTTTTAGTTGCTATAATTTTGTTACAACTTATAGGTGTACATTGGCATGCAATAACACAACCATTATAAGCAGCTGGTTTACCTGTAATGATAAAATTATAAGCGCCTTCAATAATTTTTCCTGTACTTTTACATTTAGGGCATGATGCATAATCGCCTATACAAGCTATACCTTGATTTGCGTAAAAACCTTGTCCCGATACTGAAATTACTTTGCCACCAGTCGTGGTATCATCGCCAAGAATAGCTACCCGCTGACTCATAACAGTACCTCCGTTTAATATTTATACATAATTTTTAAAATTATATGAAATTGATATAAAAAAACAATCTTAAATTATGGAGATTTATGAATAAAATAAGTGATTTTGCTTAGCGCATGCAGTTATATTGCTCAATATAACCATTTTGATAAAGGTAGGCTAATTTAACTATAATCTATAGAAATAATACCGTGTAGCCCAGTGG
The DNA here is from genome assembly GCF_900103085.1 of Gilliamella mensalis. GTDB lineage: Bacteria > Pseudomonadota > Gammaproteobacteria > Enterobacterales > Orbaceae > Gilliamella > Gilliamella mensalis. Next base: position 210,337 of record NZ_FMWR01000008.1, read on the forward strand.
ATGAAAGCTTTCCGTAAATTTTTTACCGTTATCGATGTGTATTTTTTGTCGCTAGTTGTAGCCAACATTCTAAAATGCCGACGAAGTTAGTCGGCATTGTTATTTTAAGTACTAGCTTTTTATTAGGTCAACATCGATCCCTAGTCCTTTGGCAATTCCAGAACCATAATCAGGATGCACTTTGTAGAAGTGTGTGAGCTGCCTAATTTGAATGTCTCGATTTACGTTTTTCATAGATCCAACGATATTATCAATAAGCAGTTGTTTTTGATCGGGATTCATTAAATTAAATAATGCACGTGGCTGTGAGTAATAATCGCCATCCACACGATGATCATGCCTATCCATTGTCCCAGCAGGTACATGCATTGGCGGTTCGGCATATTGTGGTTGCTGTTTTGGTGCACTATCTACGCTATTAGGCTCATAGTTAGGGGCATTATCAGGGTTGTAATAACGCATTGCACCATCGCGTTGATAATTATGCACAGGACATTTTGGAGCATTGATCGGCAATTGTTGATAATTAGTACCAATACGATAGCGGTGTGCATCGGCATAAGCAAAAATTCGACCTTGTAGCATCTTATCTGGTGATAAACCTGTTCCAGGCACCACATTACTTGGTTCAAAGGCAGATTGTTCAACTTCCGTAAAATAGTTTTCTGGATTACGATTGAGTTCCATCACGCCGACTTCGATTAATGGATATTGTTTTTGTGACCACACTTTTGTGACATCAAACGGATTTTCAGGATGGTTATTGGCTTGCTCTTCAGTCATAACTTGTATATAAAGCCGCCATTTTGGATAGTCTCCTCGCTCAATGGCTTTAAATAGATCTTCTTGTGCAGAATCTGGATTGGTTCCATCTATTTCCGTTGCTTTTTTAGGATGGATATTTTTGATCCCCTGTTCGGTTCGAAAATGCCATTTAACCCAAGTTCGTATACCATCTTTATTAATTAAACTATAGGTATGGCTACCATAACCGTGCATATGACGATAACCATCAGGAATACCACGATCCGAAAATAAAATAGTGACTTGATGAAGTGATTCTGGCGATAAAGACCAAAAATCCCACATCATTTGTGGATCTTTTAAATTAGTTTTGGGCTCACGCTTTTGCGTATGAATAAAGTCAGGAAATTTGAGTGGATCACGAATAAAAAATACCGGGGTATTATTGCCTACGATATCCCAATTGCCTTGGTCGGTATAAAACTTGACTGAAAACCCACGTGGATCACGTGCTGTATCAGATGAGCCTCTCTCTCCTCCTACCAATGAAAATCGAGCAAAAATTGGAGTTTGTTTACCAACACTGGCAAATAGACTGGCGTAAGAATATTGGGTGATATCATTAGTGACAGTAAAAGTACCATGTGCGCCAGAACCTTTGGCGTGAACTCGTCGTTCAGGGATATTTTCACGGTTGAAATGAGCAAGTTTTTCGATAAGCTGAAAATCATCTATCAACACAGGACCTTGGGGACCGGCAGTTCGAGAGTTTTGATTATCGGCTATTGGGGCACCGTTATTATTGGTTAGTTCTTTTTTTTCTGACATTGCAACACTCCTTTATATGATATTAAAAAAGCCTTGAGGGATAAATACTCAATCGTTTTTTGAATATTGTGTCCCAGAGACTTTGTTTGGGACTTGTAGAGCGTGATAAAAAAGATCATTTTTAAATTGATCTTACCTACTTTAAAAAAATATATTTTACTTTTCAAGTAGAATATTTTTGATTTGAAGATTTATAAATATTGGTGTGCAAAACGTTAAGTTGTTTCAATAACGCCTTTAAAAGTCACATAAAACCTATTTAACTTACATAATCTATTAGAAAACGCCGAACTGTTTATACTGTATGTTAATAGTTATCTAAATATTATTGAAAATTTTACAGAAAATCATTTAATCTTTTTCTTGTGCATCTTGGAATACTTGGCATAGTACATCTTAGGCAAAGAGCTTATCGCTCTTTTTACTTCAAGGAAAATAGGTTTAATGACGGTTTATCCCTATGTGCATAGGGAACAGACCAATTATAACATTTTGTTTTATAAATAAAATATTTATGTTTAAATTTCTACCAACTTTTTCAATTATCCTTAAAATAACGATTATTTTATAATGTATTGTTTTTATTAAATTAATATTAAGAGTAATATAGAGAATATTGTGTTTTTTTTATTCTACCAATTAATCTTTAAATTTATTATAGTTATAATATTATTAGCAATAAAATAGGGCTTTTCTTTATTAAAAAGAGACTGCATTTTTTGTTAAAAATATTCAGGAAACACTACCGCTGAAGTGTAAAAACGTATCACACGCTCAATGACCATCATCAATAAGTTATCTTTTTGTTCTATTATTGTGCTTAGGATGTTCACTGAGTAATGTAATTTTCTATTTAATTTAACCATTTTAAAAAGGTCTAATAGATAACGTATGACTTTGCCTAAATTCCTTTTTTAATACAGCAGTTAAACGGCCCGCGTATACTTGTTTAACTTACTAAAATTATTTATATCAACCCAATAAATTAACTAAAAAACCATTAAATTTCTCATGCTAATAGTTTATACTCTGCTTGCATAATCGTTTGTGCTTAGCACCATAATTAGATGCATAACGATGCACAAA
>NZ_FMWR01000020.1 GCF_900103085.1 Gilliamella mensalis
ATAGTGCGATATTTCAAAATCAAAGCGTGGTGAGTGTAGTTGAAGAAGTGCTGCGCAGTCATGGTTTGACGGGCATTGATTACCGTTTAGAACTAAAAGATAGCTACCCAGAGCGGGCGTTTATCACTCAATGGCAAGAAAGTGACCTTGCCTTTATTCAACGCTTATTGGCCGATGTCGGTATTTGGTTTCGCTTTGAAACGCATGCCGAACATCATTGTGATGTGATGGTGTTAAGTGATTATGAGCAAGGCTATGCGCAAGTGGCCGATATTGACTATAAACCGCCCAGTGGTATGGCAGATAGTGGCGTGGAAAGTGTGTGGGATATCAGCCTGCATAGTGAAGTGGTGACCTCCTCAATCAAGGTACAAGACTATAACTACCGTGATGCCCTCGCTGATTTACAGGGGGAAGTTAACACCCAACCCAAAGACCTTACCACCTACGGCACTGACTATCGCTATGCCGAGCACTATAAAGGTTTAGATAGCAACGGACAAGAAAACTTGTCAACTCGTGGCGATAATAGCGATGATGATGATAACCAAGATAATAATGATAATCGTGATAACGGCAATAATCCTAATGAGCATAACAGGCATGACGATAATCAGATTGAAAGCGGTCAGTGGTATGCCCGTATTCGTCATGAACAGGCTATTAGCCAGCAAATTATCCTCAAAGGCAAGAGTAACCGCTATAACCTTGCTCCCGGTCAATGGATTAACCTCAACGGCAGTCCGCTAGCAGATATTAATGACGGTATCATCATTTTAAGTGTACAGGGGCAAGGTAATCGCACTGATGCCTATGAACTCACCTTTACCGCTATTCCCTATCAAGCCTTAAAACCCTATCGCCCCGCGCCCATACGTTGGCCACAAGTCAGTGGCACGTTACCTGCCAGAGTCACCAGTCCAGACAATGACACTTATGGCTATATTGATACCCAAGGGCGTTACCGAGTTAAATTTAATGTTGACCTGAAAGAATGGAAAAATGGCAGTGAAAGCTTATGGGTACGTTTAGCTAAACCTTATGCAGGTAACACCTATGGTTTTCACTTTCCCTTAATTGACGGCACCGAAGTGGCCATTGCCTTTATGCAGGGCAACCCAGACAGACCTTATATTGCCCATGCGATGCATGATAGTGCTCACCCCGACCTTGTCACCACCATTAACAAACACCGCAATGTGATTCGCACCCCGGCTAACAACAAACTGCGCATGGATGATAAACGTGGGCAAGAGCATATTAAACTGGCTACCGAATACGGCAAAACTCAGCTTAACCTAGGTCACTTAGTTAACCAAAATAAAGAAGCGCGCGGAGAGGGTTTTGAACTGCGCACCGACGAATGGGGGGCGATTGCCGCTAACAAAGGCTTATACTTAACTACCCAAACCGAGCCGAAAGCGCAAGGCAAACAGCTTGATATGCAAGCGGCGATTGCCCAAATTGAAAATGCCCTCTCTATTGCCAAAGCGCTACAAAATGCGGCTACTCAGTCCGAGGCGCACAGCGCCGATACCGACAGCCAAGCGCAACTTAAAGCCAACTTAACTCAGCTAACCCAAAGTGGCATTTTAGCCTATGCGCAAGAAGGCATTGCTTTAACCAGCCCTGAAAATATTCAACTGACAACAGCTAACAGCCTGACCTTAACCAGCGAACATCAAACCGACATCAACGCTTTAAACAACGTCACCCTTTCATCGGCTGAAGCGATTGGCTTATTTGCCCAAAAATCAGGCATGAAACTATTTGCCAACCAAGGTGATATTGAAGTGCAAGCCCAAAACGCCAATCTCAATATAGCTGCCAAGCAAGATATCGAAGTGGATAGTGTGGATGGTGAGGTAACTATTACAGCGAGCGATGAACTAACGTTAATCTGCGGTGGCTCTTATATCAAAATCAGCAGTGAAGGCATCGAACTTGGCACACCGGATAATATCTATCTTAAATGTAATGTGATGCAGAAGATGGGGTCGGCAAGTATAAATGATAATAAACTTAAATTCTCAAAAAGTGATGTTGATGTCGCGCTTAGGCGATTAATAGAGAGTGACCATATTAATTTTTCAGGTTAAGGAACTAAAAAATGACATTATCAGCGGTAAAAAAATGGAAATATCCCGTTATTATAGATGGAAAAGAGAAATTAAGCGCAAATGCTTATTACGAAGCATTAATGTCGGTATCAACGGGGTTTTATCCTGTCAGTGTAAACAAGCTTATACACAGTGGTGTTCATTTTGATTCAAATGTGCTTAAAAAGTTGGGGAATGAAAAAGCGCGTAGAGTGCATTGTATTGCTGATGGCGAGGTTATCGCCTACCGCGTTAATGACCGTTATCAAAAAATAGATAAAGGCGATGAAGTTGTTTTTTTCTCAACCGGTTTTGTTCTGGTTAGGCACTTACTTGAAATGGAGCGTATAGAAGAAGCGTCAGCCTCAGAAAGCGATACAACCGAAAATAACACCAATACAGAAGGGACAGCGACCGACACATCCGCTTCATCTGGAGCGGCGACAACGTCAGAGACAACACCCAACACTACCGAGCAAGCAAAAGAAAAACAGCCAGGACACCGTCTTTATTTTTATAGTTTGTATATGCATTTAGCGGATACAAACTATTACGACAAAAATCCTAACGAGCCAACACCCGCATTTTGGGAGCAGGATATTTATCGTGTCCGTATAGGGCATAAAGAATTAGATTACGTAGATGGGTTAAATATTCGAGAAACACCCGATAATTCAAATAATAAAAATATACGCGCAGTGTTACAAAAAGGCACAAAAGTCAATTTAAATCTAGATTTGCATGATGAAAAATATGAATGGTATGCTGTTTCGAATTTTGTCGAAGGGTATTTTTCAATTCCTGAATTAAAACCTATAAAATACAAATGTGATAAAACAGGAACAGAAGTCGATATTTTAGGTTGGGTGTATACCGGCAAAGTAGTAACAACATCAGAATTTGAAATACTGGGCAGTGAAACCGATACAGGATTGACGAAAGAAAAAAAAGAAAAAGAGTTGAACGCTAATTTAGTAAAATCTAAAGGTTTAAGAGTCTGGAATGACTTTAAGGATAAAAACGATAAAAAACTTTACTCAATGCTACCAGTGGGCACACAAGTTAAAATATCAGAAGAGAAAAAATCGAAAAGTTATGTTGAGTTAATGGAAGTGGTTCGAGATGGCAAACCCACACTACCGTTACCAACAGAAAAGAAAAAAGTTTGGTATGATTGCCTTGAAAATATAGTCAGAGGGAAAAAATACAACGAAGTAGTGGTCTTAGATAAACCCTTTCCAATTAAAGCGGGTGATTTAGTG
>NZ_FMWR01000021.1 GCF_900103085.1 Gilliamella mensalis
TGATTTTGTTGTAGTTGCTGTGCCCACGTTTTACGAGCCTTTGTGGGCACTAAAGCTTTTTTATAATTTCTTCCTGAAGCTGGGATTTTAAGCTCAGTTCGGCAAACATCTGCTTAAGCTTGCGGTTTTCGGCCTCCAGCTCCTTTCAGCGTTTGATGTCCGAAGTTTCCATACCACCGTATTTATCTCGCCATTTATAGAAAGTTGAATTACCCATGCCATATTTACGGCACAGTTCTTTAACGGGAATACCGGCTTCAGCTTCTTTTAAAATAGCCACGATTTGATGTTCAGTCATTTTTTTCATAATTAAATCCCCTTTACTTTTATCATGGAGAATTTTCTACTTTTTTGTTGTACTATTTTAGGGGGTAGTTACATTAAGATCTCTGGAAAAATAAATTTTATTTTACAAAAAAAGGATAGAAACTAAATATATGATGGACACTAAACTTGAAACATGTTCGTTATGCAATAAAACGTCTATTTTAATGGAATCTCATTTGATTCCTAGATTTGTTTATGAATGGATCAAAAATACATCTAAAACACCTTATATTAGATCATCTGAAAATATAAATCAGAGACTTCAAGATGGTCCTAAATTTTATTTACTTTGCGAAGAATGTGAACAGTTTTTATCGAAATTGGAGGATGAATTCGCAAAAAATTTTTTTAAAAAAATAGCTAACTATCGTAACCAAAGTACAACACTAACGGTCACAGAAAACATGAAAACTCTAATTCTATCTGTTTTCTGGCGATGCCTTATTATATATAAAGATAATGAAAACGACAGAACAAATGAAGATACAGAAAAATTATTATTATTGATTGAGGATTTAAAAAGACAAATTAATACTAAATGTGATAGTAAAATCTATTTTTTACCTTTTTATGGAAAAGAACCTTATTATGATATACCTCAAGAATATATATATTTATTAGAACGCTGTATTCAGCCAGCAGATGCTAGATTTTTAGATGAACCTCATAGATGGTATGTTGTACTTAAATTACCTTTTATGTATTTTTATATATTTTCTGATGGATTTTCTGACGCAGAAATATCAGGGGGTACAGAGTTCACTATTGGAAATATAGAAATTGATAAAATCAATACTCTTCCTCAAATACTACGTGCTTACATTGATAACGATTATAGAGAATTTTTAAAATCTAAAAAAGATATGTCTCCAACAAATATAGAAAAAATTTCAAGAGATATGATGAAAAGTAACTCAAATACAGGATCAGATAAATCATTATATCGTTCATTAGGAAATAAAAAAAGGTGTATATTCATAGATATTTGACACTTGATTGGTAATATTTATAAGACATTTGTAACTACCCCCTAAAATAGTACAGCAAAAAAGTAGAAAATTCATCTATGATAAAAGTAAAGGGGATTTAATTATGAAAAAAATGACTGAACATCAAATCGTGGCTATTTTAAAAGAAGCTGAAGCCGGTATTCCCGTTAAAGAACTGTGCCGTAAATATGGCATGGGTAATTCAACTTTCTATAAATGGCGGGAAAAATACGGCGGAATGGAAACTTCGGACATCAAACGCTGAAAGGAGCTGGAGGCTGAAAACCGTAAGCTTAAACAGATGTTTGCCGAACTGAGCTTAAAATCCCAGCTTCAGGAAGAAATCATAAAAAAGCTTTGGTGCCCACAAAGGCACGTAAAACGTGGGTACAGCAACTACAACAAAATCA